>JAFWIE010000078.1 GCA_017533825.1 Atopobiaceae bacterium
CTAAACGATGTGGTTTACCTGCTATTATATTATAAAGCATATCGCATGGGGAACACCTTACCGGCCCGATGTCCACCGCGTCTCCACACCGATTCGACTATTGATGCCATCGTCCCTCCGAATTAATCATCGTTTCCCTAGCCATCGTGTTGCTCCTTGCTCATCACAATCCATTGACCGCCTTTGGCCGGCCCATCTCGTCGTATATATCCCTCCTGCCTGAGGCTGCGCAGTTGGTACTCAATGGCACGCTGGGATAGGCCGAAAAGATTTGCCATCTCTTTCGCTGAAGCTTTCGGGTTGCTTCGGAGATAATGCAGTATTTTCTCCGAAGTTTTCTCCGAAGCACTGCCTATGTCTTCGGGGATTTCTTGTGCGTTTGTGGTAGTTTTCTCCGAAGTCTTTCTGGTGGCTGCATCCCCATGGTCGCGAATGTAAGCGAACTCCTCGTTAATCGGACACGTGACCATCGTATAGTCGTCTGAGTCGTTGAGCGGCTCGAACATCAGTGGCGGGTTGCCGTTGTCCGCCATGGCGTGCTTGGCGCGACGAATGCCCGAACCATAAGACTGGACGAGGCCCAGCGCGAAGAACATCTCCTTAATCTCGGGGTTCAGATACTCCCTATCGCGGAACTCCTCCCGCGCGTTCATGTCTTCAATGGTCACGGGCGGCAGAGGGCGATTGTGATTGATGAACGAGAGAGAGTTCTCGTACACATAGACGCCCACTTACTCTTTCTCCATCTCCTCCACGCCGATAATGATAAGGCCGATCTCGCGATTCATGTAGTTGTTGGCGTAGGCGCATGCCGTCTTGAGGATCGAGGCCTTCTGCTGGGCCGACTTCTTGTACTCGATGAAGTCACATTCGACTCGCCCCAGCTCGACAACCGCCTGTGCCATCACGTGATATGCTGAAACGCGCTCATACCGTCTGAACCGGCAACCCTAGGAGGAGTAATGGACTTCAAGGTTGAACGTAACGACATCACAAAGATGACAGTCGACGTTGTAGTACTTCCCGCGAACTGGAGGCTCGTCGAGGGTACGGGAGCCTCGATGGCGCTGTTCGAAGCGGCTGGCCGGGAAGAGCTCAAGGCTGAGTGCGCCATGAGGTTTGAGGAGGCCAAGAAGCGCAACCGGCGGCTTGTACCTGGCGTGTCGATCCTCACCCATGCTTATGCGCTTCCTTCCAAGGCCATCATGCACACCATCGTGCCCAAATGGCGAAAGGACAAGTCGCGCAAATGCTATGAGGACCTCTGCAAATCCTACGCGTCCGCACTCGTGCTCGCAGACGAGATGGGGTTCGAGAGCATCGCGTTCCCCGTGCTGGCCTCCGGCAACAACGGCTTCGACGCAGATCTCGCCATCGACATCGCGACTGAGTCCCTCAAGCGGTACCAGCCCAAGCACAAGCTGTCGCAGGCATACCTGGTCACCTTTGGCAGCAGAATTACACACAAGATGAGGGACCGGGGATACGAGGTGGACGAGGTCATCGACCAGATGCACGTGCTCGACCAGCAGGTGCATCAGGCGGACGTGGTCAAGAACGACGACCATTGGGAGGATCGCTGGAAGCCCGAGCGGACACCCGCGCAGAAGCTGTTTGACGATGGGATAAAGTGGATAGTAAATCCTGAGAATCAGAAGAAGATTCTGAATGCGGCTCTGGACGTTGCTTTAGCCGTACTTTCCGAAGAGGACGATGCTGGAACCACCAAAACGGTATTGGGAGTCATCGCCCCGTTCGTCCGCGGCAAGGGCGGCAAGTAGCTCTCGTCCGTCCTATCCCACATCACCACCAGAAAGGCACCCATCATGAACGTCGAGCGCGCAACCACAGACGACATCCCCGAGCTGGTGGAGCTCCGGCTCGCCTACCTCACGGAGGACAGCGGTCCCCTGGCCGATGACATGGCGGACGCCATCGCCAGGGACCTCCCTAGCTACTACCGGGAGCGCCTGGGGAGGGACCTCCTCGTCTACGTGGCCCGCGAGGGCGGCACCATCGCCTCCTGCGCCTTTCTCCTCGTCGTCCGCAAGCCCATGAGCCCCGCCTTCCCCACGGGCATGACGGGGACCGTGCTCAACGTGTACACCCGCCCGGCATCGAGGAGGCGGGGCATGGCGAGGGCGCTGATGGAGGCGATGCTCGGCGACGCGCGGGAGATGGGCCTCTCCGTGGTGGAGCTCAAGGCCACCGACGACGGCCACCCCCTCTACCTCAAGGTCGGGTTTGTCGACGACGCGTCCAAGTACCACAACATGAAGTGGACCAACCTGTGAACCCAACACGAGGCTGAGAAGACGGTCTCTCTTGTCTTAGTGAAAGCAAGTGAGACAACATTCGCGCGGCTCTCGCCGCGAGAGGCCCCATCACCATCCATCCGTGAAGTAGACCTGCGTGTCGCCACAATACTTGCATTTGTAGACGTCGGCTGTGCTCCCACGACCACCGCCCGAAGTCTGCACGTACTCGTGGCATCCGCGCTTTCCGCACCTGGTGCAGTTGCACTCCTTGTCCCTCACGTGGCCGCCCAGGGCGAGGCAGGCGCCCTCGCGCATGCGATCGTCCTCGTTCTCCAACAGCTCCGCGCAGACCTCGTCACGGTCGGGATGGTCCGAGAGGCACCTGCCGACGAGCGACGCGTCCATGTCGAGGTCGCGGACGATCCGCGCAACCTCCTCGGCGCCCCTCACGTGTGCGAGAAGGCCGATTGACGCATCGCTCGACTTCCACCGCTCTTTGGTGAAGACGGTCCCGAAGAGCGAGGCGAGCTGCTCCTGCGACAGCATTTCGGCGAAGGCGTCGAGCACCTCGTCGTGCGACAGCCAGACCTCCTCGAACGGCCTCGGAAGACGCACGCCAGCCCTCGTCGTGGAAAGCCTCGGCTCCTCGATCCCCTCCGCGCCGTGCCTCTCGAGCAGTTGCGCGAAGTGCCCAAGCGCGGTGGCGCCGTCGAGGGATCCAAGCGCCCTCATACGCTGCGCGGTCGAGTACCTTGCACAGAACGCGACCTCGGCCAGATCGGCGGGACCCATGGCGGAGAGGTCGGCATCGAGCGTCGCCCCGCACACCTCGCACCTGCCGTTTCTGTAGCGATGGTGCGTGTCGCGGACCTGGTGGCACACCGAGCACGTGCAAGAGTCGCCGACGAGCCTGATGTTTTCCGGGCCCTCGCTCACCTGCCGCATCATCCGGTAGGAGTGATACTGCTCCTCATCTCGAACCTTCCCGCACTTCCTGCACGTGCAGCTGTTCCAGTCGTGTGCCTCGTCGCGCACGGTCCCACACCGCTGGCACGTGCAGCCGTCCCACTTGTGACCGATTATCTTGCATGCCAGGCTCATGGCTTTCCCTCCTACAACGTGTCATGGTCGACGATGTTTTTCTTCTTGCCGCAGCGCGTGCAGTAGTCGTAGCTCATGCCCGACGAGTAGTCGCGGTGGACAATCTCGCCGTTTACGTGCTCCCACTCGTGGTTCTCGGCACCTCAGGCGGGGCAGGCGGATGGTACCGTGGCGTCGTCGTCGGGAAGCTGCCCACCCCTCCTGATTTGTCTGTCTCTTCGGAAAGAAAACACGCCCCTATCGCCCAGAGGGGGACGTTCGTCATCCAATCCTGCTCCCGGTACCCCGACATCGACGTGCGCACGCCATGCAGACCGTACCGCTCGTGCACGAGCCTGAGGCTTCGCGCACGCAGGTTCTCCTTGGCCTTCACCTCTATGGGGACGACGCCCTCGCGTCGCGACACGACGAAGTCGAGCTCCGCGGTGGCGCCGGACGTCCAGTAGTACGGCGTGATGCCACATGCCACGAGCTGCTGGCACACGTACTGCTCCGTCAGCGCGCCCTTGTACTCCTCCAGCGCCGCGTTCGACAGGATGACGTCCGACGCATCGACCTCCATCGCCGCACCCAGCAGGCCGACATCCGGCAGGAAGAGCTTGAACGCCGACAGGTCGCGATAGAACTTGAGGGGCTTGGCGAGCTTGTCCACCCGGTACACGCGCGTGGCGAGGCCGGAATCGACGATCCATTGGATGGCCGTCTCGTACTCGCGCGCGCGGGCCCCACGCGCTATGTGGCCAAAGACGAACTTGTGGTTCTCTCGCCCGAGGTGGGCGGGAATGGAGTCGAACGCGAGCCGGATGCGCTCCACCTCGTGCGGCGCGGGATGCTTCGAGAAGTCGCGGTCGTACTGCTGCAGCAGGGCGCTTTGAATCGCTCGCGCCGCTTGGTAGTCGCGGTCGCCGTCCATGAATGCAACGATGGCCTGCGGCATCCCGCCCACGTAGAGGTACTCCCGCAGCAGCCTGCGCAGCCGATCCTCGAACGGGGCGAGGCGACCGAAGTCCTGCGAACGCACGAGACGCGCCAGCTCGCCTTCCCCCACCGCGCCAAGAAACTCGAGGAAGCACGCCGGATGCATGTCCACCATCTGGACCTTGCCCACTGGGAACGACTCGCCCGCATGGTATGCGATGCCGAGGTACGAACCCGCGGCGGCCACATGGTACTCCGGGGCATCCTCCGCGAAGGCTTTCATGAGCGGGAGCACCGCAGGCGCCTCCTGCACTTCGTCGAGAACGACGAGGGTCTGGCCCGGAATTATCTTGGTGTGCGTGTAGATGCCGATGTTGTCCAGGGCGCGCCTCGCGTCATAGCCGCCCTCGAGGACCGCCTGGGCTCCCTCGTCCATGAAGTTGAGGTACGCACAGGACGAGAAGCTCCGCCTGCCCAGCTCCTGCAGGGCGTACGTCTTTCCCACCTGACGCGCGCCGCAAAGCACCAGCG
This sequence comes from Atopobiaceae bacterium, assembly GCA_017533825.1. Lineage (GTDB taxonomy): Bacteria > Actinomycetota > Coriobacteriia > Coriobacteriales > Atopobiaceae > RUG440. Next base: position 4,809 of record JAFWIE010000078.1, read on the forward strand.
GTAGCCGCCGCTCCGCGGCCGCCCAGCGCTCCAGTACCTCATAGACATCGCGTTCCATCATCGACCGCCTTTCTTCTTTGGGGTGGCCCTTCGTGGGGATAGCGATTCTCACGTTTTGCTAAGCTTGTTTTTGTATCCTTGCCATTTTTCCTAACTTATTACCTAGCCATAGTCCCATCTTTTCTAAGATACCACTTCATTTCGAGGAGTTTGTCGCGCGTATCCATGGCAAGGATCGCATCAGGCATTATCGCAAGTGATCGCAAGTATCAGAGGACACAAACAAGAACCCAAGCACTGTAAGATCGCCACAGCATTTGCGCAAGGTGTAGGGTGGCAAATTGACAAGCTACCGTGTGACATGACCGGGCCGTTCCCGAATACCTGCCAGATGAGCAACCGCACCTCCCTCGATCTCCTCGCCATAGGGTATCTTGGTTCCGTCCCCACCCCACCTCACACCCCATCCCACAAAGGAGCCGCCAAACATGACACCCGAAGAGCTGTGGAACGAGTCAGGACTCACCGGAGACTACGAGGCGTGGGCCTTCGGCGGGGCACCGGACAAACTGGCGAAGCTAGTGCTGAGCGGGACAAAGACCGCCACCTGCTCGTCGCTGTCGCTGATGAGCCTCGAGGGCGAGCCCATGCCCAGGCCCGGCGACTACAGCGTGATTCTTGACGCGGCGGGCAACGCGGTCTGCGTCATCCGGACTACGAGGGTCTACGTGGAAACATTCGAGCGCGTGACCGCGGAGCACGCCTTCAAGGAGGGGGAAGGAGACAGGTCCCTGGACTACTGGAGACGGGTCCACATGGAGTTTTTCACCGAGGAGCTGGGTATCGCGGGCTTGGCTTTCGACGAGGGCTGCGAGCTCGTGTGCGAAGAGTTTGAGCTCGCGTACGTCCCCGCTAGCCCCGTGCCATGCCGGCTATGAGACGTGTCGAGTCGCATCCGGCGTAGAATAGCCAGAAACAACACCGCCGTCCCTCTCTATCGAGAGATCGTTTCGTCAATCGTTTAAGCTTCTTCGGAAATCTTCGGAAGCTCCCCGACAATCCCGCTGCGGGAGACTCTCGTAGAACGTTTGCTACCTTTGCACTTTGCGGGCAACAAAACCCACGTACATATTCCGCCCAGAAGACACCCGGAATTCGCTATAGACTCCTGGTGGGTAGCAGTGAGCGGATGGTGGGACATCCCCGGCTCTGAGAATCTGATGCATCTCTACAAGGACCGGCGCACCAACGCGGAGGGGCTAGCGCTCAAGTTCAGGCCGACCGCCAGCGATATTACTTCCACGTCCGCCAATCGTGGCGGACAATTCAGATTGTCCGCCAATATTTACAAACCATGACGGACAATTTAGATTGTCCGTCATGGTTGACGGTTTGAGATGTCCACCCCTTCAACAAGCCTTAATAATTCTGGAAAGGCAAAGACGGCGGGACTACTCCCCTTGTGAGGCACGACTTCTACGATACGTTCATCGTTCTTAAGAGCCTTGATTAGCCTCCTCGAAGTGCTTTCGCTTAAGCCAGCATCTCTTGTAAAGATATTTGAGGGAAATATCGCCATTCTAAATAGATGAGGAGCGACACGCGCAGCGTTATCTGAACGCACGACACTCATGATGAAGTCAAGAGTATCCTCGTACAACTTGAATATACCACTGGCTTTTATGCCGTTCTCTTTCGCTTGGTTCGTTACGGCATCGAGAAAGAATATACACCACTCCGCCCATGCATCTTTCTTCGATACTAATAGAAGCATGTCTTGATACTCAGTGTTTCTGTGCTCAAAGAACTCACTAAGGTAGAAACAGGGAGTAGTTATAACCTCATCCATTGCAAGCATGAGTGGAATAATCATACGACCAACGCGTCCGTTACCATCGCTGAATGGATGAATCGCCTCAAGCTCTGCGTGCGCGATTGCGGTTTTAATCAGGGGTATCTGTGCATCATCATTTACATAACGTTCCCATCGCGCCATCGCATCTGGCACTTGCGTAGCCTTTGGTGGTACATAGTGATCCTCGGTTATGTCATTAGATGGCCCAATGAACACTTGATCGATGCGATACATCCCTGGCGATTTTAACTCTCCTCGTACACCTTGCAGCAAGACCTCATGTGCAGCTCGGAGAACCCGACCCGTTAGAGGAAACTCCGCGAGCATGTTTTCTGCGACGTGAACGGCATTACGATAGTTTATTACCTCCTGGATGTCGTTTCGTTTTTCTGGGTCAACGTTGACCATGCCTGCCTCATATGCAAGCACGTCACTCATAGTCGCTCGCGTGCCTTCGATACGCGATGAGTTCGTTGCTTCTGCCATTAGCAAGGGAGATAAGAGAATTTCTTGATCGGGAATAATCGACAGAGAGCTGTCATAGCGAGCAAGCTTTGCCATTGCGATCGCAAGATGCGGAGCGTAACCACTCTCCTACCCTTCCTTCCAAGTGACCTTTGGCGACCATACGAGCTTACATGTACCTTAACGAGCCAGGCCTGTCGCAGCAACAAAAGGCTGCTGATGTAGGCGACACTGGCGACGCGAGGTCGCAAGTCGCACGGCTAAACAATGCTAATTTGCTAAATTGGTATAACCTCGCTTCCCACTAAATCATTACCGGCACAGGCGATAAGCGCGGTACGTCTTGGCGCGCATCCAAGTACGCCGCCCGCCGATGCGCTAGCGCTCAAGGAACCACCGCCAGGCAGGAACAACATGCGCAGCCCCTTGCGTCAGGCTTACATCCTCGCTCTCGCGCAACGTGATTACCGTGCCCTTGTCCACGCCCGTCCTTCTCATGGCAGCCTCGAGGGAGCCAAGCTCGCGTTTGCGGGTCTTCTCCGAGGCAAGCGAGAGCGAGACCTGGTAGAGGGCGTAGGGCGCAGGCTGCTCCATCCCTCCCGCGTACCCCTCCCCCACGAGGAAGTCCACCTTTTGTCTCCTAGGGCCGGGATCGGTGTAGGAAGAGATCACGTCCGTGCGCCTTCCCGCCATGCGGCGGCGCAGCTCGAGGTATAACGCCGTCTCGAGGCGAAGCCCCACGTCCTCTTGACTCGCCCTTGAGACGGCGTATGCCAGACCCGGATCGACGGCGTAGCTCTTCGGCGGGTTCGTGCCCCCGGCCAACGGCTGCCGCGAGTACTCCCATAGCTCGAAGTACAGGTAGGCCTGCCTGAAGAGCGCGCAGAGTTCCTGGGCGCGCTCCCACCCCAACCGGTAACCGGACGCCCTGAGCGTCTCGCAGATGCCGTTGACGGAGAGCTCGCGCGCGGTCGTCCGCAGGATGAGCAGGGCAACTTGGTTGGCGAGCGGGATGGAGGGTCGCGCTAGACGCTCCGCGACGTCGCGCGCCACCACGTCGCGCACGTACCCCTGGAGAATTTCCACGCGCGCGGACGCACTGTCGCGCTGCACCGCTGGGAAGCCCCCGACAACGAGGTAGTCGTCGAAGAGGGACTCGAGCGCCGTTCGCTCGGACGGGGAAAACTCCCGGTCGGAATCACCCGCGAAGCTGCGGTCACGAAGGGAGGCGGGCACCCGGTCCTGGCGGAACCGCACGAACTCCGCGAACGACAGCGGGAGCATCTCGTGGGCGTGCGACCTGCCCCTGAACGTCGTGGCAATCTCGTCGGATGACACCTTCGACGACGATCCGGTGATCGTCAGGGTGACCTTCTCGGTCTCGGCCACCCGCCTGCACGTGCCCTGCCATCCCTCGCAGTCCTGCACCTCGTCGAGGAACAGGTAGGCACCCTCCATGCGCGCGCTCGGGACCTGTCTCCAGTACTCGTCGAGTACCTCATCCATCACGCGACCCGTGAGCGGAAGCCTGTCATCGGAAAAATCGAAGTAGAGGATATGTTGGCGCGGGACACCTTGCCCAACGAGCTTGCGCATCTGTTGAAAGAGATAGAACGTCTTTCCGCTTCGCCTCATACCGGTGACAATCTGCACGCGGTTGAAGCGGGCGGGCTCGGCGAGGGGTTCCATGATCTCGTCGCGCTCGTTGACCGGAGGCAGCTCCTCGGTAAGCCTCGCACGCACGAGTTCGGCAATAATGTCCATTACAGCTCCTACACTTCTCTTTTATAGGAAGAAGTATAGATGTTGACTTCTTCTGTTACAAGAGAAGTGCACTTCTCACCTGCTTTGATTACAGCCCATTAAGAGACCGTACGTGGAGCAACGAGATCGTGTCTCATCGAAATCGCACGGATTCAAAGCACGGAGGGCTCGAACAGCATCGAGGGAATCAGGACCACGGGCTCCAGACTTTTCGAAAGCTCATCGCCGACAAAACCACGCCCAGAAATCGGGATGAGGATGACGCGCCTCGTGATCAGACGCATCCTTCTACGTCATACTGTTGCCACGGAAGATGCTTAACGCCGAAGCGGCGAAGCAGCGAGGCTTCCGACAGATTCGACCGAACGAGGGGCAGCCATGTCAACGCATACTGATCAAGCGAACGAGAGCCTGCGCGATGGCATCATCTTCATGGTGTCTCTCGTTCTCGGAATCGCCCTCACCTGCTTCCTCTTCACACAGGCCTTCCACTTCCTCAAGGACTTTGAGTGGAGGACTGCCGCGGACGACGAGCTTGAGCGTGTGACACACATCGACCAGACGGACCCCGCCACGCTGACTCCACATCAGGGGCTCCCCTACCTCATCGCCGACGACGACCTCTGCCGCATCGAGATAACTGGCGTGGTGTACATGGTCGACGAGGAGGACTACCACGGTTACGGGCACACCCTCTCGCAGGGTGGATACAAGTTCGAGCTCACTATCGAGAACAAGTCGCAGCACCTCACCATCGGCGCGGGCATGTGGGAGGAGCCTTGGGTGGCAGCGGGCGAGGACAGCCACGGTGAATACTTCGAGAGCATGCCCGTCTCGTACCACGGCTTCATGGACAAGATTGATCCCGGCGAGACCGTGAGCGGGAGCTTTGCCCTGTTCAGCCGAGAACACAACTTCCTGTATTCGGTGAGTGCGCTCTATGGGACATTCGAGATCTGCGACGAGCACAACAAGACCATTGCTACCTACCCGTTCTCGTATGTAGAGGAGCAATGAGACACACTGACGGGCAGCATCCTCGGGCCCCAGAGGTCGGCTCACGCGCCTACGAGCCGTCCCAACAGCCGCAAGGCCAGCGCGATGCCCCAGGTCGAAAGCAGCATCGCCGCCAACACAGCCGGCAGTGCCTTCACACCCCAGCGCAGGAAGCCGTAGAAGTCGTACTCAACGTCGCCTTTCTTTGCGCCATGCAAGAAGATGCGGCCGAGGTAGAACACCCCATAGAGCGCCGTCGGCGCCATTGCCCAGAGCGTCAGACACAGCGGTACCTCGCCCACCGGCAAAAAGAGGCAGCAATCCGCAGCGGCGAGCAAAGGCACGACGAGGTGCAGCCAGAAGTTGCCCCCGCGATACAGGCTCTTCCAACCATACATGGGCACAAGAAGAAACGCCGTCACCAAGAACGTGAGCATGACTGCCGTCGCAGCAACGAGCTTGAGGGTAACGAGCCACAGCGGAAGTTGCAGGCCACTCCCCCAGCAAACAACCAGATAGATGACAGACACCACGCCGCAAAAGAGGTTGGAGAGCACCGTGAAGTACTTGAGGCTCTCAATGCCCTTGCGCGAAAGATCCCCCGAGTCGCTTGCCCCCACCAGAATCCACAGCCACGCAAATACCGCGAGCGGCGGAATGACCGCGTTGATTACGATGCTTGCCAAGGGAACCATGTGCGAGTCTCACCCTTCCACTCTGGCTTCAATCCCACTCTGGTTTCAATCCCCTGCATTATGGCAGCTCGATCTTCCCCGACGCAATCTCCTTGCCGTCCGCGTCCTTGACGATAAGCGTGCCCTCGACGGTCTCCAGCGGTGCGTTTCCCAGCGCGCCGGGATTCTTTGCCTTGAGCAGCAAGACGTGACACAAGCCGTTCTGGTTATCGAACGGCATGCCGGCGCCAACAACCTCCATGTCGACCCCGTTGACCTTAAAGTCGTCCTTCGAGTCAAACGAGATGTTTCCCTCTCCCTTGTACCAGCTGTCGTAGCCTATGCCCACGAAGTCATCACTCGTGCCACGAACGTCCGTCACGGTGAGCGAGTAGACGCCCTCCTCGTCAATGGCCTTCTTTTTCTTCTTTTGGTCGATCGACATCCGACCTTCGCCGCTCTCCTCCTCCTTCCACGAGAAGGGATAGGTCCCCAAGTCCTCGTACGGCCAATTGGTCGCGTCGGCCACGGAAATGGTGCAGGTCAGCTCCTTGAGCTCTTCCTTAACGAGCGATACGACGTGTTCGCCGTCCATGCCAAAGAACAAGCCCCAGGCAGTTGCCTGCTCGCCCGGATCCGCAGAGACCCAGGCACCCGAGAAGTCCTCGACGTCGATTCCGTTTGCGCGAGCATCATCCGCTTCCATCCGCAGCCGCTTGTCGGACGTCTTGTTGAGCAGCGCGAACTCAGCGACGGGGTGCTCGCTTCCCATGTGATACCCCGTAAAGATGATGGTGCACAGCTCGTCGTCCATGACCACGTAGGGCAGCCCCACGTGTGGCTCCACGGTAGAGAAGTCGATGCTTGGCTTCTTGGCGTCCGCGGAGTCCTTGGCGTCTTTGTCGTCCGCGGAGTCCTTCTTGGCCGCGTCGTCCTTGGCCGCTTCGTCCTTGGCCGCGTCGTCCTTTGCGTCAGTAGCGTCCTTGGCGTCCGCGGCCTCCTTCTCCTCAGCGGCCTCCTCGGTCGACGCATCCTCCTTCGCCTCGTCGGCGTCCTTCTCCTGCGTCGTGAGTCCAAGCTGCTCTCCCGCAGCCTCGAGGTAAGCGAGCAACGCTTGCGCGTCTTTGTCGTCACTAAGCTCGCCACTCTCCATCATCTCGCTGAGTTCCTTATGGAGCGCCTCATACGCCTCGCGGTTCTGCTTATCGCTGCCCTTGCCGTGCGCGGCTTTCCACAAATCGGTCTCGATACGATCCCATAGGCGGTTGTACGCAAGTTCGTGCTCGCGCTTGGTAACAACCTCGGAACCACCATCCGACTCACTGACGACCTCGTCGCCAATCTCCAGAGCGTCATCTGCCAAAAAGCCGCTAGCTACGGCCGCCGTCTGCACGTTGAGGGGGATTCCGTCATCCGTGGGAAAGAGCGACAGGCTGCAGAGGGCCTGCACGAGCGCTTCTTCGTTCTTCTCCTGCTGCAGCAGCGCGAGCGTAAGGTTTACGTTGGCACCGTAGTGCAGGGGATATGCCTTGAGGATCTTCTCGTATCCCTTTTGCGCCTGGCGGTAGTCGCCTTTTTTATACTGTGCGTTGGCTTCCTCGAAATCCTCGGCAGACTCCACAGTGAGCTCTGCCTCTTCCTTGTCTTCGTAGTGGACAGCACGACACTGTTCGGCATTCTCGAGCGCCTTCTCTTTGTAGGGCTTCATCTCGCTGATGTCGCGCGCCTCGCGTCCCTCGAAGAGACCCTCTTGCGTCTCCGCAACCTCCTGAGCGGCGGGCTCATCCGCGGAGACGTCCTCCTGCTTGTCGCCACATCCAAACAGCACCAAAGCTGGCAACACGAACAAGGAGACGATTATGAGTCTTGCAAACCACTTTTTCATGCTCTTCTCCTCACTTGCTCGCCTGCGCGCACCTCGGGCAAAGCATCCCTTGGGCAAACGCCCTTCTCTTTGGGCACAGTCGCCTCATTATGCTTTCTGCGCACTATTATACCTGCTATCGCATTGCGATAGCAGGTCCAGTCGCGCCATTCCCGGCTGTGGTAAAAGTGAGCAGAGGGCGAGGCCGCGACAGCTAAGACAGCAGAGCCTCGATGACGTGCGCGGCGAATTCAGCCGCCCCTTCGCCGGCGACAGCATTGATGTTGCTCGTGAATTCCCCGCCGCTGCCGTAGGCCCGGCCGAGCTGCGCGAACACCTCGTCGGAACACGTGTAGTAATGCTCGGAGATAAACGCTTGCACCGCTTGCGCCTGAGCTTGTGCGTCGGCACTCGCCGGATCCATTCCCTCCGCCGCCATCGTACCGAACGGTTTGAAGAGGTCGAGCAGCTCATCTCCCAATGCCTTGTTGTCCACGTGCGTGCGACCGGCACTCTTCACCTCGTACTCCTCCCACTCGGGGGTCTGTCCCCATGACTCCTTGGCACGCCTCGTGTAGTCGTCGATCTTGCTCGTGTCGAATGCCGAGAAACCCATCGTCGTCGCTCCCTTCTCCTTGATGTCTTGCGCGAGCGTTATGAGACCCTCGATGTGCTCGCGCTTAAGCTTGAGCAGCTCAATCTGCTGATCGAGCGCACGCGTCTGGTCAAAGGCGGGGTCATCGATGATGCGGCGTATGTCCTTGAGCGGGAACTCGAGCTCACGAAACAGCAGGATTTGCTGCAAGCGAGCCAGGTCATCGTCGCCATACATTCGGTACCCCGCCTCGGTACGCATGGCCGGACGTAGCAGCCCGATCTTGTCGTAGTAGCGAAGCGTCCGCACGCTTACGCTGGCGAGTTCGCTCACCTCGTGGACCGTCAGCACCTCAGCTCCCTCTCGTCAACCAACATGCCCTCCCGTCAACCGACATGCCTTCTCGTCAACCGACATGCCTTCTCGTCAGCCAGCCAAAAACCTCAAGTTCTCCTGCCAGCGAGCAAATCCCGCATCGGTTCCCCGCAAATGGCTGCCCCATGGGCCTGTGCACCTACCATAAACCATGACGTTACGTCAGGGTCAAGCACGGTTTGGACGTTTTGTCCCGCTTGCGGGGGATGCGCAATGCGCACTCGAGCCCCGACCCCGCCGCCACGTCCCATCGCTCGGGCCCCGACCCCGCCGCTCCGACCCAATCGACTGAGTCGGTACCATTTGGTCGGCGAAATATGCATGTTTTTCGTCAGTGTAGGTAGTTTTTCGGTCTCCGAATTTACGGGGTCTGGATTTCAAGCCTCTGACCTACGCAAACGCGAGGCTCGTCTTCACGCGGTGGGCAAACCTGCCCAAAAACTACCTAAACCGTGGATATGCTCCCCAAGATACTTCATAACCACAGGTGATTCCCGTCCCGCCCGACGCGTACGATGGCCTCGAAACGAAGGATGCGAGGCAGGGAGGCCGAGATGGGAACCATGAAGCGCAAGCAGGTCAGGGCGGAGAACGGCAGGATGGGGAGCCTGCACGCGATGCTTACCAAGTACCCGGACGAGAGGAGCTGCGAGCGCAGGATCATCGAGGTCAGGTGGCCCGGGGGCTGGGCCTGCCCCAGGTGCGGCAACGCCCGCTGCTCTCCGGTGGCCGACAGGAACCGCATCTGGCAGTGCACAAGGTGCTCCCACCAGTTCTCGGTCACCGCCGGCACGTGCATGCAGAGCTCGAAGGTGCACCTCAGGCGCTGGTTCCACGCCATGTGGCTCGTCGCGCGCTCGAAGAGGGGCGTCTCCGCGATGGAGCTGGCCGCGCAGATAGGGGTCTCGGAGGTCACCGCGGGCTTCATGCTGGAGAGGCTGCGGGGCGCCATGGCCAGATCGGAGTGCCTCCGACGTGCTGTCGGGTGAGGTCGAGCTCGACGACTTCTACCTTGACTCGAGGGACCGCGCCAAGAGGCGCGACTTCGGCAGGGGCACCGACGGCCAGACGATGATATGCGCCGTGCAGCGGACGTCCAGGGAGCGCGGAAGGTGCGTGGTCAGGGTCGTGCCCGACTGCTCGGGCGCGACGTACAGGGCGTTCGCCGAGGAGCACGTGGACAGGGCCGCGCACGTGAGGACTGACGGGTGGCCGGCGATCGGCGCCGGGCTCAAGGGGTGGAAGGGCCTCGACCGGCGCAAGTTCGACGAGTCGGACGACGACGCGCGCCTGCCCACCGTCCACCACGTCATCTCGAACTTCGAGTCCTGGGCGCTGGGCACGTTCCACGGCCTGTCGCTCACGAGGCCGCGGTCCTTCGCCGACGAGTTCTCCTGGCGCTACTCGCACAGGGGCTGCGACGCGACCACGGCGCTGCTCGCCGACTGCTGCGCTGGGTACTACTCGCGCGACCAGCTCAAGCGCGATGTGTTCCTGCCGCAGCCGGTCCCGCCCAAGCCGCCCAAGCGCCCGCGCGGCCGGCCCCGAAAGCACCCCGTCCTGCAGTTATGAGGTTTCTTGGGGAGCATAACCGTGGAAAAACCTGCAGATTTCGCGCGGCAAATGGTACCACCTCGGTTCGCATCTCCGTCGTGTGTAGCTGCTGCCACCTCCATGGCCTGCGGAACGCCGTCCCAGCCTACAAACCCGGCCTACAAAAGGTGCGCGGCAATGGCCTCCGCCGTGGGCGGGCAACCAGGCACGCACTCGACGGCACCCGAACAGCAGCGCCCAATGCCCAGGCCGTCGATTTCCTTGCCCTGCCATCCCTGCCCAATGCATATGTCTCGGCCATCGCGTCCCGTCTCATACAACGCACGGACGAGGCTGGCAAAGCAAGCCGAGCATGCCTGGTCCTCATGCACGCCGCGCGTGAGGCGCGCCACCGTGCCCTTCGGTCGCACATAGCGTGCCGCCGCAGTCGGTTCGTTGAGCATGACGAGGTCGGACTCGTCCCATGCGGCCTCTCCCCCGCCGAAGTGCTCCGCCAACTCGATGTAGGGCACGTCATCGGAATCGAGACCCATGAGGGCACGTCCGTAGGCATCCGCCTGCACCGCGTCGGTGCACAAGTACATGCGATTTGTCGGCACGGGCGTACCGCCCTCCTCGAAGCACAGGTCGCCACAGATGCTGTCCACGATGACAAGCCCGGGCCGCAGCGCCGCTCCGAGCGCGGCGATAGGCCTCGTCAAGCCGAGCGTGTGAAACCGCCGCTTCTCACGATCGGGGATGCAGCCTTTGAGGTTCTTGAGGGCGCAGGTCATCCTCGTTTGGCAGTGACCCTTGAGCACCGGCAGGTCTACGAGCAGCCCAGCATTCAGCGCGCGCTCGCACACGTCGATAGGTCCGATGGCGGTCTGCACGGCACGCGTCTTGTCGCGCTTGAGGTCAAAGAAGGGCACGTCGTATCGGCTGCACACCTGCTCATAACCCGCGCGGCGCATGGCTCGCATGGTGTTGTCACCCACCCAGCTGCTCTCGATAACGCTCACGTCGCGTACGCCATGCTCAAAGAAGTACTCGATGCATCCGCTGAGCACACCCGGATGGGTAACGGCGCCGTCCTCCGCCACGGCCGAGAGCACAAGGTTGGGCTTGAGGGCGACCGACCCACCCGCGGGCACCAACTCATGCGCTTGCGCCGCCTCCAAAAGACGCATCGTCATCGCATGCGCGTTGTCGCCATACACCTGCCAGATCGTTCCCATCACTTGCTCCTCTCACCAACGTGGTGCCACCATCATACGCGGTACAGCCCGCATCGGGACACACGAGGCAAGCAGCTTTGCATCTGATGAGAATTCGACGCAATTCAGAAAGGGAGCCTCTCGCCCACCGTCCTCCGCTATCATGCCGTAGGACAACCGAGCACAGGAGGAAACCATGGAGCTGCCGCACATTGACCTGCCGGATATTGATTTGCCCAACGTGGAGCTGCCCCACGTGGATTTGCCCCACGTGGATTTGCCCAACGTGGACCTACCACATGTGGATCTGCCGCACGTCGAGCTTCCCCACGTGGACCTGCCGCATGTGGAGTTGCCGCACGTCGAACTGCCAAATGTGGACCTCCCGAACGTGAGCCTGCCCACGCAGGTGAAGCCGTACTCCAGAATGGACGAGATTCCGAGTGGGACGGCGTCAGACGTCGTCGTGGACGGCTGCCTCGTCCTCGAGGGCGGCGCCTTCCGCGGCCTGTACACGCAGGGATTTCTCGATGCCATGATGCTGAACGACCTCAACTTGCAATGCGCCATCGGCGTCTCGGCCGGGGCATTGAGCGCCATAAGCTACGTGAGCGGCCAGATTGGCCACTCGGCGCGCGTCAACCTCGGCTATCGTCACGACAGCCGCTACATCGGCGCGAAGGCCCTGCTGCACAGTCGTAGCCCGCTTGACGTTGGGTTTCTCACCGAAGACCGCGGCGTGTTCGAGCCCTTGGACGAGGAGCGCTTCAACCGACCAGAGCGACGCTTCGTGGCCGTCGCCACCAACTGCCTCACCGGAGAACCCACCTACTTCGAACGCGGGAAATGCAGCGACATCATGCTTGCCGCGCGCGCCTCTGCCACCATCCCGCTCATCTCGCCCATGGTTATGATTGATGACGTGCCCTACCTCGACGGAGGGTGCTCGTGCAAGATTCCCTATCAATGGGCGCTCGACCAGGGCTTCCAAAAGATTCTGGTAGTGCGCACCCGCGAGTGGGGGTATCGCAAGGAAGCGAAGGAAGACACCGCCGTACTCAAGGTCTATCGCGGGTATCCTGAGTTTGCCCGCAAGCTCTCTGTAAACAGCTTTGCCTACAACATCCAGTGCGACGAGCTCGAACAGCTCGATGCCGAGGGAAAGCTCATGCAGATCGCACCTTCCGAGCCGGTTCGCATCTCCAACCTCGAAGGCGACCTCGAGAAGCTCGGATCACTCTACTGGCTGGGCTATCAAGATTGTCTCGACCACATGGACAACCTCAAGGCTTACTTCCTTGGGTGAGCATCCCGAGAGATGCTCGCGCGTACCGAAATACCCGCCCCAACTGATTAACCTGGGACACGCCCACATCTTGTGCGTACAAGAAAAAGCAAGTACGGCTCCAAAAAAGGAGCCTTAAAAAGAGAGCGGCAAGGAAGTGAGGGCACCGTGCAGATCAAGGAAATCATTTCGAAGGTTGGGGAAGACAACATCCGCAAAGCCATTGAGTCCGACGATCCCAACGGGTTCCAGAAGCTGATGGAAGAAGAGGGCATACTGCTGAACGACGAGCAGCTCGACTACATCGCAGGCGGAATTCTCAAACCGAGAGGCGACCGTCGTCCACTGGTTGCCCGTCCGCGTAAGCGGAGGAACTCGAATAACGGTGGGGACGAGAACGCCAATGGGAACGAGCGCGTCAACAATGACGTGCCGGGCATCATCAACTGGCCCGACGATCCAGACATCACCGAGCTTCCCTAGCATGCAGGATTCGCCCAGCATGCCAGTTCGGTCGGATGCCCAGCGCTCCACGGGCATCTGCACCTCATCTGAGCGCAAGCTCCTGAATGACGAGGTCCTCACGAGATTGCGTCGCGACGACCTCATCTCATCACTCGTTGAGGCCATGCGCAGGAATGAGGACTTTGTGGCAGAGAAGGCGAGAAAGCTCGGCGACGCTCGAGTGCACCTCGCCTGCCGCCAAGAGATCGTCTCCCCTTTGGAGGAAGCGGGCATCGAGTCCCGCGAGCGACGTTGAGTCCCACGGAATTCTTGCAAGCCATCTACCAACTCCCCCGCACACCACGGACCGCATCGCTGCGCCGATCGGTGCGTGAGGTCGCACGAGCCTACGCACGGACATGCGCAGGCGATTTGTCCATCCCCACCATGCCCGATGACTTCCACGCCATGTGGGACAACGCCATGGAGGGCGAGCCACTCTGGAGCGAGGGCGTGCCCTCGTCGGCGTTTCGCACCACGGCCGCGCGGATTCTGAGCGGGAAATCCCTATCGATCGTATTGCAGCAGTGCGCAGAGCCGTGCGACTACGAGACAGAGCTCTCGCACGTGCTGGCCTTCGTCCAAGACGAAACCATCGAGCCGGAAGTCCGCGCCGCATGTAGCTACGCACTCTTCGAGTGGATCCATCCCTTCTTGGATGGAAACGGTCACGTGGGAAGGATGCTTGTCCTCGCGCTTTTGCAAGACACCTACTCGCTTCCCACAATGGTCTGGTTCTCCCAGACGCTCGTCTGGGGCAGAGGAAGAACCTCTGGCCTCTTCGCCCCACTCCGAAATGGCGACGGCACATTCGTCGGCTTTTGCCGCGGCACGCTCGAGCAGTTGCATGAGGCGCAGGAATTCGCGCTCAACATGCTCATGGAGGCCTGACCAGCGTGGGGGCCCGGCCGGCGTGGGGGCTTGGCCGGTGTGAGGGCCTGGCCAGCGTAGGGGCCTGGCCGGCGTGGGGGCCTGGCCAGCGAGGCGCCCGACCAACGAGGCGCCGCCAAATCGAAGGCGTGGCGCGCCCCGGCCCTTAGGCGCGCCCCGGTTCCTCACCACTGCCTGCGCGAGGCAAGGTCGCCATTGTCGGCCGAGGCGACGATGCGGTGGTATATGCGCGAGGTGAGAAGATAGACCAGGAGGTAGAGCATCCCGTACGCGAGCAAGGTGAGCGCGGCGCATGTCACGACGAAGCCCGCATCGGTGATGCCAAAGACCATCAGGATCTTGCTTGTCATGGGCAGGGCCGCCAAAAGGTGGCATGCCGCCAGTGCGAGTGGCGGAAGGAACACCAGTGAAATCTGGCCGCGAACTGCCATCGAGACCTCATCCTCCGACATTCCGACCTGTCGCATGATGGCAAAGCTGCGGGCATCCTCGTATCCCTCCGACACCTGCTTGTAGTAGATGATCAGGGTCACCACCATCAGGAAGAGGATGCTTAGGAAGAGGCCCACGAAGAAGTAGGCGCCCAAGAGTGAACGCACTTCCGAAGTGCCTTCCTGCACCGCACCCGAAACCGCCCCGACGTACATGCAGAGCGTGGTCGAGGCCGTCACGAGCACCATCGTTGAGAGGACGCATATGGTGGCGAGCCCGGCGGCGTTGCGCCTCATGCGATGAAGCATGCTCGCCACGGCAAAGAAGTGTCGAGGCTGGTAGTAGTACTCCTTGTCGGCACGGAGCCGCTTGAGCACAGCGATGCTTCCTGACGAGAATAGGCAGTAGGTCGCCACGATGACCAGCAGCACGGCCGTGAGGAAGCTGCCGAGGCTCTGAAGCGGATTGGTAAAGATCGAGATGAAGTACCCCGCGGCCAGGAAAGCAACACCCAATGCGACGACAAGCCATCGGGTTCGCGGTTCGCGGTCGCCTGCGTCAGTGCCATGCAGCAACTCGATGGGCCGCACGAAGCTCACGCGACCGAGATTGCTCAGAAGGGTCAGCAGGAGTATGAATCCATAGACAAAGACCGTATAGAGAACCGCTATACGAGGCACCTCGAAGGCGAGTGGCACATCCACCTGCATGACAGCGCGAAAGAGGACGATGAAGAGCTGCGAGAGTCCGATCCCCAGCACGAGTCCGCCACCGATGGCAACCACGCCGACGAAGGTCGCCTCTCGACGAAGCAACTTCCTCAGATGGCGCCGCTCCATACCGAGGATGCGGTAGAGGCCAAGCTCATGGTGCCGGCGCTTCATGAGGAAGCTGTTGGTGTAGAAGAAGAGAAAGACCGAGAAGAGGTCGACCGCCAGCACCACGACCGACAAGAGACCATGCACGGACGAGGAGCCCGGAAGCTGCTCCATGCCGTGGTTCATGTTGAGGAACTGTATGTCGTAATGGAGCGCAACCGTGACCATGCACGAAAGCAGATAGGGCAGGTAGGAACGGGCATTGAGGCGGAGGGATTGCGCCGCAAGTCTCGCATACAGAAAGCGGCTACGCACTGGTCGGCCCTTCTCGCCGAGGGCGGGCAGACCCACGACCAGAGGTGCGACCGACCGTCGCGGCAAGCGCGCGCGAGACGGCCGCATAGAGTTCGTCGGAAGTGTGATCGCCGCGGCGAACCTGTCGATAGATCCTTCCATCCTTGAGGAAGAGCACGCGTGTGGCATGGCTCGCCGCGCCTACGCTATGGGTGACCATCACTATGGTTTGGCCGCGGGCGTTCATGCGCTCCAGCGTCGCCAGAAGGCTCTCGGAGGCATGCGAGTCAAGGGCCCCCGTCGGCTCGTCGGCCAGGAGGATGGACGGCCGAGTAATGAGCGCGCGTGCCATGGCAACGCGCTGCTTTTGGCCGCCAGACAGCTCGTAAGGGTATTGATCCGCGAGTTGCCCGATGCCCAGCGCCTTGAGCAGCGGCATGAGTCGCCGCTCCATCTCCTCGTGAGGCGTGTTCGCGAGCACGAGTGGCAAAAAGACATTGTCTCGGACGGTAAGGGCGTCGAGCAGATTGAAGTCCTGGAAGACGAACCCCAGATGCTCGCGACGGAAGGACGCCAAGTCCCGCTCCCGGGCTCGTGCGATGTCCTTGCCCTCAAGGAGCACCTGCCCCGATGTGGGTGTATCAAGGGCCGCCAAGATGTTGAGCAGCGTTGTCTTGCCCGAACCGCTCTCCCCCATAATGGCAACGAACTCGCCTCGCCCCACCGAGAAGGACACGTCGCGAAGCGCCTCCACGCCCACGCCGACGAGCCGGGGCTGGTAGACCTTCTTGACATTCCGCACTTCAAGCAACGCCATGAGTGCCCTTTCGCTTCGCGGCTCATCAGCTGTATAATCCTGCCTATGGATGATACACGACAAGCAACAATACGACGCACCCAAGACACGCTTTTTATTGCCGGAGACGGCGTCATCGCATTTGGGGCTTGGTCATGGGTGAAGGTCGCCTTGATCCTCATGTTCGTCGACGCAGACGAGGCGATGCTGCTCTTCAACGCTGGCGGTGCACCCTTGCCCGTTCTCTACTTCGCGATGGGAGCAGGCCTCCTCATCGACTTCGGCGCACGTGCGTATGTGGGTCAATCGGCACGACAGGAGGGACGCGGCAAGAAGAAGGGTCCCTTCTATCTGTCTGTCGCAGTGCTCGCCGCAGCATCAAACGCCGCCTCCGCTCTCACCATCTTGTTCGGTACATCCCCCGCAATTTCCAGGTTCGATTTGGCAGTGTCGTTCATCGTCGATATGACCGCGTTTGCCATGCTGGCGATTGTGGTGTACAGCTCCGTTCGCCTAAGACGTCTGAGCAACACGACGGAGTAGGCGGTCGCAATGGAGAGGAGCTTCCACTACTACGGGACCTATTGTGCGGCCTTGCTCGCGGGTCACTCGCATGAGGAGAGCCTGGAAATCTGTTACAGCGCATTCCTTGTCGACAAGTGCTCGAAGGCGTTTCTCGCGCGCATCGGCGGTCCCACCGCGGCGGCAACGACACAGCTCCCGGCAGAGATGGCCTCGGCACGCACCGACCCCATCGGTCTCGCCGACATCACTCGCATATGGGCTTCGTTCCACTTCCTTCCCCACGACTTACATGCCGAAGTCAGCAAGGGGGGCAAGCGCTATCGCAACAAGTATCGGATGATCTGTGGCCCGAACGGCGACCTGCTCACGGACACCATCAACCTCGCTCAAGGCAAGGGTGCGCAGGCAACTGGCTTAGCCTTGCATGTGCTTGCCGATACGTGGGCTCACCGCTACTTTGCGGGCACGCCGTCGTTCGTGATCAACAACACGAACCGCTTCTTTGTCGAGCTCGTACCTGCCGAAGGCCGAGGCTTCGTTGAGCGACCCGTCAAGTTCAAGCACAGTCCCACCGCACCCGACGATTTGGACGCGGGCGTCTACACGAATACCATCTACCAACCTTCCGAAGACGCTGTCATGAATCTGGGCCACGGGCGGGCGGGCCACCTTCCCGACTATAGCTTCGCGCGATATCGCTACGTTCCCGCCTGGAACAATTACGAAGAGGTCTTCAAGGACAATCCAGCCGAATACTACCAAGCGTTCGCCCAGATGGTCTACGCCCTGAAGTGCCTACGCGGAGAGAACGGACCGTTCCGACTGAACACCTACGACACGGAGGCGGTGGCACCACACGAACGGCTCATCAGACGCATCCTGGAAAAGCGCCAACCAGACACGGGCGCCATCGAGGATTGGCGCGCGTTCGGACGGAGTCTCTCCGGTCGCGACATCATCGACTTCGACCTCGACACGTATGTGCCGGAGTACCTCGACGCACCCGACGATACCAAGGACAAGACCTATCTGGGAAAGTTCATCTTGGCTGCTCTCGCACAGAAGGGCATGGTCGTGAACCGCGTGTGGTCGTCGGGCAACCCGCTCGCCGGCCGCTCAATCGACTACAACGAGAAGGGCTTTGCAGGCATCAAAGACTTTCTTCCCCTCGTTGAGTATCTGGGAGGAGGTCACGGCCGTGAGTAGGTTACGGCGAATGGCGAACGTCATCCTGAGCTTGCTGATGATTGTGGGTGGCGTCGCATTGCTACTCAGCCCCCAAGAAGCCCTCTTTGTTGTGGCCTTAGCCTTAGGCTTCTACTTCGTGGCGTACGGGCTGCACACGCTCGTATACTACCTCACGATGGCGCGCCACATGACCGGCGGTCTGACGCTTCTCTTCATAGCGGTGATCAGCATCGACATCGGATCGCTCGTGCTCGCCTTTTCCAGTAAGCCGCACGCGTCACTCATGCTGTATCTCGTCGGTTACAACATGTTCACGGGAGTTCTCGCCATCGCGCGTGCCAGAGAGTCGAAGGCGCTTGAGTCGCGCTGGAAGGCGAGCCTCGCACGGGGCATCGTCAATGTCGCGCTTGGCGTCGCATGCCTTGTGTTCATAGGCTCGGATCAAATCGTCACGGCCATCTTCTGCTTCGGGCTGTTCTACAATGCGGGAGTTCGGCTCGCCAGATCGCTGAGGCCAACAGAAATCATCTACATACCGTAATGTTGCGACCTCGGCCAGGTGATGGAAAGACACCGTGACCGAGGTCATTGATGACTTGGAGAAAGCTTCCAAGTCGTGACCGGTCTTTGACTTGTCCTTTATGATTGCCGTGACCGCATCCTGCATTTCGGTCGCGTAGTCATCGAACGCCGAGTTCCCCCCATCTTGATGAGCGGAGAGGTACTTGTAGTTGTAGTGAGCGTAAAGGTCGTCCTTGACCTCGGGCTGCTCTGGCGGCAGGTTGCCCGCAAGTATCGACGTTACCCAAGGGCGTCCAAAGAGCTCGTCCTTCATCGCCTTGGTCGCCTCAGTGTCTGTTTCGGCCGCCGCCTCGGTGGTTGCCTCGGTGATCGCCTCGGCGGCCGCTTCGGCCGTCGCGTCCGCACCGTCTTCCGGCAATGCCACAGAGTCTCCCCCATTGGCGCCACAGGCTGCAAGAACCACGGTCAACACCAAGGCACAGATAAGCGCCGCCATCTTCCTGAGGTGTATCATATCTCTTCCCCTCTCGCCACCACAGTGGCAGGAGACGATATGGCTGGACGAATCAGACTTCACCATGAGCGATTCATAAGACGGTATTTGGGCCAAGGTGGCACCCCCATCACGTCAGAGGGTGAACTCAGCATAGCCCGGAGCAACATCCGACTCATCGTCGGGCATGTCCGGCGTGGCATGCGCAAAGTCATCCGAACCAATGAGACCCGCCACCGTGATGCTCGGATTCTGCCACATGATGTCGAGCATCTCGATGAAGTCGCGAATGACCTCACGCGGAGTGATGTGGCTCTGTGCCCCCACACGTCCCAACTCGAGCTGCAGGAACTCCGCCAAATCGTCCTCCGTGAGACTTCGCGTATAGCCAAAGAGATCGGCATGGATGTCCGCGAGCTTCTCGATAAGGACGAACAGCTCCTCGTGCGTGAGCGGTTGCAGGCGAATGACCGGCGCGAGCAAGTCGAGCATGCCCTCACGGCCGAAGCGGCCCTGCGTGAGGCGCGAACGCAACGCCTCGTAGGAGTACAGGCCACGGCGCCGGTCCTCGATGGCCTGCGGCGTGCCTCCCATGATGATACCCAGGTGCTGGGCACGTCCCTGCATGGCGTCGTTGTACATCGCGAGGATCGTCTCGTAGTTGTACTGTCGACTGATGGCATTGGGAATCTTGTACAGGTTGACCAGCTCGTCCACAAGCACCACGAGCCCGGCATAGCCCGCACCCACAAGGAAGCGCGCGAGAAGCTTGACGTAGTCGTACCAGTCCTCGTCGCTGATGATGGTGGTTATGCCAAGCTCCTGGCGCGCCTCGGTCTTCGTCCGGTACTCGCCACGGAACCACTTGGTGACGTATGCCTTTGTCTCGTCGTCGCCTTCCACGTGCGCGCGATAGTACTCCGCAAGCAATTTTGCAAAGTCGAAGCCATGCACCATCTCGCGCAGGTCGCCGATAACGACGTAGATGCGTCGCTCCACCTCGGAAGCAAAGTTTGAATCGTCTGGCAGGATACCATCGGCCGCAACCGCAGCCTGCACGCCGCTTATCCAGCGATCAAGCACGAGGGTGAGAGCTCCTCCCTCCGGCCGCGTGCGCGTCGAGAGGTTGCGCACGAGTTCGCGATACGTGGCCAGGCCCTGCCCCTTCGAGCCCTGCAACCGTCGCTCGGGCGAGAGGTCCGCATCGGCCACCACGAAGTTCTTCCCCATCGCGTGGTTGCGAATCGTCTGGAGCAGAAAGCTCTTGCCGCTGCCGTAGCGTCCCACGACGAAGCGGAACGAGGCACCGCCGTCAGCCACGATGTCCAGGTCGCGCAGCAATGCGCCAATCTCGGCCTCGCGGCCCACAGTGATGTAAGGCAGGCCCACACGCGGCACGACGCCGCCTTTGAGCGAATTGATGAGCACGGTTGCGATGCGCTTGGGTACAGGCATGGAATCTCCTTCACCTTAGTGTAGGAGACCAGTATAGACCTTTGGAGAAGATTAGTACAAGTGTACGTACATTGCTTTGTCGGGATGGCAATGAGCGCAGGCAGTCACCCCTCTATGGCACCGCCGCGCGCACCTCGTCAACGTAGTCCTCCACGAGCACCGGCGCGTCTCCGTCGAACTCCAGAATCGTATCGCCGACGATGTCAAGAAACACCTCATTGATGGCATCAACGCAAAGCGAGATGGCAAGCGAATCGAATCCCTCAAGCGGTCGTCCGTCGAGAAGTGCCAGCAAGAGCTCACGTTGGCGTTCCTCCAGTTGGACACCCGTTTCCGTCGGAGACGGATCTGCCTTTGCCTGCCCAGCGGGCGCGTTCGCGACCTCGGTCGCGGGAATCGTGAGCGGCGCACTCTTTGCCACGGTCTCCAAATCGAGCTGTTCAACATCGGACACGCGTTCCTCGTCGGTAAGCAACGCCTCACGCGTGCGTGCGGCGGCGGAGCGAATGGAGCGCAGCGCGCTGCGATCGATGGTGATGCGCGCAGCCTCTTCCGCGGCACGCTGTTCCACCAGCTCGGCGATGCGCGCGTCGACGAACTTCTCTTGATACTTGGGAAGGGGCTTGTCCTTGAGCTCGTGCTTGTCGCCCATCGCCCTGCGCATGCGCGCGTCGATGGCGTGAAGGATGGCCCCCAGCTCGCGGTTTCTCTCTGCGCGCCTGCAAGGCATCGTCCGCCACCAGAACCCTCGCTCGCACACATAGCTCTCCACCGAGCTCACCACGTACGTCGCGTCGGGGTGAAGCGTCTCGGACCAGAAGAGCGCCGCAGGAAACATCGCATACGACACGCGCGCCGGCGAACCGAACAAACCATCCACGAATCCCGTCTTGCGACGCTTGGAGCAGTGAGCAACCATGTCTGCAAACACGCGGCAGGCAACCCACTCCACGTCCTCAGCGTGTGCCTTGAAGAAGCGCGAGCGATCCGCGCGATACCTCGAGAGCGCGACGAGCGCGTCAAGCAGCTCCTGAGGAGTCGGCATGTCTTCCGCAGCATGACTTGGCCAAACGACCGGCCCTCTCCCCGTGAGCAATGCGTCCTCAGCGCGCCTGAGCACGCCCACGGCCCGAACGGCCGACGAGGTGGCATTCTCCCTGATGAGCTCGGTGGGCAAGCCGTGATATATGGCGTAGTCGTGAGCCCAACGCACGACTTGGTCATGCACAGCAGCCGCATGGACGTCATCCGCCGCGATGCGCTGCAACGCCTCATAGCCCGCAACTCCGGGCTCTACCCCAATGCCACAAATCAACTCGTACGCAAGGATGCGCCAGAACGCCGTCGGCGCATCCGTCACGTCTCCCCTGCGCAACTTCGTACGCCACGAGACGTAGCAACGCAGATCGTGGTTGCTCAGGTCCTCATACGTAGGCGTCCCGCCCCGCATGACATACTCATCGGGCGCATCATCGTAGTCGTCCTCGTAATCGGCCAACAGACGGGCTTGCTCGACGAAGAGCTTCGCGCTATCCAGCGTGTACGCATAGCTCCAACCACGAACCTTCCGGTCACGCGCGAGCCGCCTCACCTCGCCATATCGCGCGGGAAGCGGCTCACGACGCGGCATTCTCGGCTTCTCTACGAAGCGTCCATAGGCGCTTGCGCCCGTCCGCAGAATGGGCTCGTCCTCATACACGCGCGAAGCAAACGTGCGGGAGTTCTTGTAGCGCTCGTCACCCAAGATCTGATCCACAATGCGTTGCGCCTTCGACATCTCGCTCCTGCTTCGCGCGTTTGTGACCCGTTTGCGAGCTACGCCAAGGCAGCGCGCAGCTCGTCGACCCGGTTGGTCTTCTCCCACGTGAAGTCGGGATCCTCACGCCCGAAGTGACCATAGGCAGCCGTCTTCTCGAAGATGGGCCGACGCAGATCGAGGTCGTGAATGATGGCGCCAGGACGCAGGTCAAAGACATCGCGCACCGCAAGTTCGAGCTTATGCTCATCCACCGTCGCCGTTCCGAAGGTTTCGATCATAATCGAGAGCGGATGAGTGACGCCAATCGCATACGCGAGCTGCACCTCACACCGACGGGCAAGCCCGGCAGCGACGACGTTCTTGGCAACCCAGCGAGCCGCGTAGGCCGCCGAGCGGTCCACCTTGGTGCAGTCCTTGCCACTGAAGGCACCGCCACCATGACGGCCCATGCCACCATAGGTGTCGACGATGATCTTGCGGCCCGTCAGACCCGTGTCGCCCATGGGTCCTCCCACGACGAAGCGTCCCGTGGGGTTGACGTATATCTCTGCGTCGCTCCACTTGATGCCTACACCATCGAGCACGGGACCGATGACGTGACGCAGCATGTCTTCCTTGATCACGTTCATGTCGTCGATTTCCGGCGCGTGCTGGGTGGAAACTACCACAGCTGTGACCTCAACCGGCTCGTCGTCCTCATACCGCACCGTGACCTGCGTCTTTCCGTCAGGGCGCAGATAACTGAGGGTACCATCCTTGCGCACGGCGGCAAGCCGCTCGGCCATGCTCTGTGCCAGGAAGGCAGGCATCGGCATGAGCGTCTCGGTCTCGTCGGAGGCGTAGCCAAACATCATGCCCTGATCGCCAGCTCCGATGCGCGCAATCTCGTCCTCTTCCGAACGCGCGAAGGTGCCGTCCACGCCCTGCGCGATATCGGGACTCTGCTCGTGAATCATGTTGATGACGCCACACGTCTCGCAGTCAAAGCCGAACTTCGCGCGGTCATACCCAATGCGGCGCACCGTATCGCGCACGATCTTCTGCACGTCGACATACGCCTGGGTGCGAATCTCTCCCGCCACAATGACCGTTCCCGTCGTGAGGAACGTCTCACACGCACAGCGAACGTTGGCGAGTGAGGCAGGCACGCCCGTCGGCGAGATGTAACCCTCCTGTTCCAGTCGCGCCTCCTTTGCCAAAATGGCGTCGAGCACGGCGTCGGAAATCTGGTCCGCCATCTTGTCGGGATGCCCCTCGGTCACGCTTTCGGAGGTAAAGAGATACGTTCTTGCTGCCACAACAAACCCCTTTCGTAGAAACAACGATTAGTGTACCGCACGAAAGGGCTTGGGGACTAAGCTCTCGCACCAAGCCCATGAATCACCATGTCGAGCACGTAGCTCGTGAATTCGGCGTTCTCTGCGCCCTCGTTCATCGCACTGAGCGCCCCAAATGTGAAGCCACCACAAATCGCAGTCGCGCCCATCTTGCTGTCCACCTCAGCGCGCACGGTGCCATTGGCCTTCGCACGATCGAGCAATTCAGAAAGGACGCATATGATGTGCATCACCCGCATGTCCTCACGCCGAATCGTGCCCTCGCGGGATTGGACCAGCTCGCGAACGATGGCCATGGGAAGCGGGCTGCCCCCCGACGTCTGCTTCGCGAATTCGCTGCAAATGCCCATCAGCGCTTCCTCGGGCGTCTGCGCTTGCGCCACTACGGCGTCGATACCCCTCGCCAAATTCTCCACCGCGGCGTCAAAAATGGCATTGACCAAATCCTCCTTGTCGGAGAAGTAATAATACAGCGCACCCTTCGACATTCCGCACCGGCGCGACACTTCGCTCATCTGAAACGCCGAGTTCCCGCGCTCAACCATGAGCTGCGTCGCGGTTTCCATGATGCGCCTGCGCGTATCGGCGCTCTTCTTCGTCTTTGCGGTCGCACGCAAACGCTCCTTCTGCCTTTCGACATGCTCCCCCATGCGCGCGTGCAACGTACTCTGAGCTCGAATAACACCACCAATCAAGTCGGCTGTTCGGTCATCTTCAGACATGACAATCGATTCCCCCTACTCATCGTCCACGTACCGTATAATATCGCGACGCGCAAGTCGATTCGCAAATCAAGGCAAACAATTTCGATGAAAGCCGTTGACACGACGTATCGTAACTGCCAAAATGTTCGTTGCTTCGGGGATGTAGCTCAGTTGGGAGAGCGCTGCCTTCGCAAGGCAGAGGCCGAGGGTTCGAATCCCTTCATCTCCACCAACTTTTCCGGACCCAGCGGCGGCTGGGTCCTCTTTTTTTGAGGTGAACCATGGACGTAAGCTTTGCCGCCTACGAACGCTGCATGCTCTGCCCACGTCGCTGTGGTGCGCGGCGCACGGATGGCAGAGCGGGCGTCTGTGGCTGTACGTCTGCGTTGCGCGTGGCGCGCGCCGCGCTCCACTTCTGGGAGGAGCCGCCGATTTCGGGCGAGTCTGGCTCAGGCGCCATCTTCTTCTCGGGTTGTCCCCTGCGCTGCATCTTCTGCCAGAACGAGAAGATCTCCCACGAGGGGTACGGCATCGAGGTGACCGCCGAGAGGCTTGCGACCATGATGATCGAGCTTCAGGCACAAGGCGCCCTCAACATCAACTTGGTCACGCCATTGCACTTCGCACCGCATCTGTGCGTGGCCATCGACCTTGCCCGGGCCGACGGGCTCACCCTTCCCATCGTCTGCAACACGTCAGGCTACGAGACTGCGGAGCTGGTCCATGCGATGGCCGATCGCATCGATGTTTGGCTCACGGACTTCAAGTACGCCTCATCCGCGGTCGCTCGTCGCCTCTCCGCGGCGGCAGACTATCCCCAGATGGCCTCCGACGCGCTCGATGCGATGCTCGCCTCGCTTCGGCGGCAAGGAGGACGCGCGCTCAACGAGGACGGGACCATGCTCCGCGGCATCATCGTGCGTCACCTTGTGTTGCCCGGTCACGTCGGCGACTCGATGGCCGTCGTTGATCGCGTGTGGGAAATCGCAGGCAACGAGGTCGACTTGTCCATCATGAATCAATACACGCCCAACAAGCGTTGTCGCTCCCTCTCGGGCCCACTCGCCCACGGCTTGGACGAAGATGAATATGACCTCGTCGTGTGTCGTGCCGACGAGGTCGGATTCCAGAACATCTGGTGGCAGGAAGGCGGCACTGTCTCGGAGAGCTTCGTCCCAGACTTTGACGCCACTGGCGTGCTCAGCACGGCACGCAGGTAGCGACCAGTGGCCCAAGAGGGGCGACCCCTCTTGGGCAAGCATCCTAATCCGAGCTCGAGTCCTTCTTCGAGCTTGCGTCGGAACTCTCACTTGAGCTCGTGCTGTCCGAATCGGAATCGAAGTCCGTATCGGAGCCCGAATCGGAGTCGGAGTCAGAGTCGGAGCTAGACCCGGAGTCAGAGCTGAAGTCGGAATCCGAGGACTTGCTGGAACTCGTATCCGCATCCTCTTCGGAATCGGACTCATCCGAGCTGTACTCGTCTGAGTCGTTGCTCTCGGAACCGTACTCGTCGTACGACTCCTCATCGTACTCCCCGCCGTCCTCTTCGCCCGATTCCTCGTCATCCTTCGAGGAACGATCCTCGGCGACCTTTACCTTCTCCTTCACGAGGCTCACGTACGCAGAAATGCCCTCCTGGTTCAGGTGGATGCCGTCGTCCTCGAACCAGTCGTCATGGTCCTGCGAGGCCGACAACCAATCGATGACCTGCACGTTGTCGTGCGAGGAAGCAGCGTTCTTGATCATCTCGTTGTTGGGCTTCTGCCAGGAACCACCGCGCACGTTGATAATCCAAAGCTTCTTGTCGTTTCCCACCGCGTTGACAAAATCTGTGAGATCGTTGGCCTCGAGCTGCTCCTCGTTGCCGATGCTCAGCACCACTGCGTCGCCCACAACCTCCTGCTTGTCGTACGCCTGGTATGCCTTCGTGACTTCTTGCGGGCTCCTTCCGTCTGCGGTGTCCACGATGCCCTTGGGGAAGGCCTTGGCAAGTTCGTTCGCCGCCTGAAGGCATACGGTATCGCCCATTATTGTCACGCTGTATACGGTGTTGGTATCGTTCGGCACCTCATAGTCCATCGTGTCGACCACCAGCTTGGCGAACGCATCACGTCCATCCCAAGTGAGGTGGATGCCATCCTCGATGAGCCAGTCCTCATGTCCCTCGGTCGCGCTGTTCCAGTCGATGAGGTGCATGTTGTCGTACTTGGCCACGTACTCGTCGATGAGTGCGTTGTTGTCGATGTCCTTGGCGTTCGGGCTGCGCAAGTTGATGTACCACAGATCTCGGTCACCGACCGCGTCAATGAATCCCTGCATGTCCTCGTCAGTCAACACGCCGTTTGTCCCAATGCTGATGACGACCTGATCGCCCACGATACCCTGGTCGAGGTAGTCCTGTAGCGACGCAAGCGCGGCAGAAGCCTGCCGCTCGCCCATCGTGTCGATAAGGCCATGCGGGAACGCCTCATTGAGCTGCTCGTTCGCGCCAAGAGAGACGGAATCGCCTATGAAGACCACGTCGTACACGCCGTCCTGCAACGGCTTCTTGAGCGACGCCTGCATGACGCGCCGTTCCTCGGGCCTGTCCCCTGCCACCGTCACCGGCTCGACGAACACCAGGCCATACAAGGTGACGGCAGTTCCGAGCAAGGTGATAACAGCAGCGGGCAGGACCACGTCAAATCGAGCGGGAAGGAACGGAACAAAACGCGACTGCCGCTCGCGCCTCGCCCTGCCCCTGCGGCCCCTCTTATTCTCGGCCTTCCTTGCATCCTCCTTTGCGGGGCTTCCCAGCTTGCGCAGGGGCACCTCCACAAAGCGGTACGACAACTCGGAGATAACGAGGATGATCACGAGCTCGAGGAGGAGCTTCCACCATGGAGGATCCGTCGTGGCATTGAGCGGGTTCATGAGCTCAAGGATGGGATAGTGCCATACGTAGATGGCAAACGAGCGGGAGCCCAGCCATGCCAGAGGCTTGAACGAGAGCGCCTTGGCAAAGAGGCTGCCTGCCGGCACGAGTCCCGCAATCGCTCCCACCGAGAGAATCGAGCACAGCAGGAACCCCGCATAGTAATAGAACGACGTATATCCCTCCGTGAAGAGCATCATCAAGATGATGCCCAGCACGCAAAGGGGACCTATGATGATGGGAATCAGGCCGGCGAACCCGTCCATACGACTTGCCCGGCGCGTGCTCATGCGATTCATCGGCCATATGATTGCCAGCCAGCAACCCAGCAAGAGGCTCATCGCACGCGTATCGGTGCCATAGTAGGGCCGTGAGGGATCGGCACCCGGTACGTAGAGCAATGCCATGAGAGCGGCCGAAATCGCCGCCGCGACCAACACCCCCACGCGCACCTTCTTGCGCGCGACACGCTTGCGCATGAGCAGATAGAGAATGGGCGGCCAGATGAGGTAGAACTGCGCCTCGATCGCAAGCGACCAGAAGTGCGTGAGCGGAGAGGGATTGCCCGCGGCCGCGAAGTAGGACTCGTTGCTCAAGATCTTCGTCCAGTTGATGACCATCAACAAGGCGGGGATGATGTCCCCCCGCATCTTCGTGAAGAGCGCGGCATCACACAACGCACAGATGGCACCCGTCACCGCCACAAAGACGACGGCCGTCGGCATGATGCGGGCAACGCGGCGCTTCCAGAAGGAAACGAGGTCAATCGTGCCGCGGGTCGAGCTGAACTCGTGTAAGAGTCCCGACGTCACCAAGTACCCCGAGAGCACAAAGAGAACCGTGACGCCCAGCAGGCCTCCACCGCACCAGTTGAGCCGCATGTGGTAACCGATAACGCCGAGGGCACAGATTGCCCTTAATCCATCGAGCGAGGTAACGT
This sequence comes from Atopobiaceae bacterium, assembly GCA_017533825.1. Lineage (GTDB taxonomy): Bacteria > Actinomycetota > Coriobacteriia > Coriobacteriales > Atopobiaceae > RUG440. The sequence continues at coordinate 33,004 of JAFWIE010000078.1, forward strand.
AGCGAGAACCCGGCTTCTTGAGCCTCTCTCTCCTCCTAGCCATGCAACCCCCACTCCCCTTCCGGTTCGTTCATATTGTTGCGTCGCTACGCCTCAGGACGCCGCGGCGGGAATTGAGCCAACAAAAGCGCCCCTGCGGTTGCGATAATGAACCCACCTCTCAAAGGTGGGTGTCCTCGACGCCTTTTCCAGCTTCCCCATCAACGGAGGATTCCTGTACTAAGCACGAGATATGGACTCCCAAACAACACTTGTCGGTTCACCCAGTTTGCACCGCAGGGAACGCTGTCTTTATACTACGGCTTTTGTCGCGGAAGAACAGTCTTGACATGTTGCCAATGTGCGAAAAAATAGATGGATGGTACCATGGGCAACGGTCTTGGGGGTGTGCGTCGAACATGAGGTGGTGGATACCCTTCCTGACCCTCTTTGCGACGGCGCTCATGACGGCACTGGTGGTCACCCCCCTCGCTCGTCTCCTCGCCTGGAAGCTTGGCTCGGTCGACTATCCGGGTGGGAGACGCGTCAACTGCAAGCCCCTCCCTCGCATGGGAGGCATCGCCATCTTCTGCTCCATCGTAGTCGCAATCCTTGTGCAGATCATCGGCTCGGTCTTTCTCGACTGGCCGTCACTCTCGCCGTTCGCCGCGCGCCCGGCCATGTCCCTCAACTATCCCATGCTGTTCTTGGGGCTCTGTATCATATTTGTGACGGGCCTTCTCGACGACTACTACGAGCTCAAGCCAAAGCAGAAGCTCTTGGGGCAGCTGATTGCCGCTACCGTCGCCGTCTGCGGAGGGCTCATCATCGACGTGGTCGTCAACCCACTCTCCAACGAAGGCATCCTGCTCGGCTGGTTCGCCTACCCGCTCACCATCGGCTATCTCGTCGCCTACGCAAACATCTTCAACCTCATCGACGGGCTCGACGGGCTTGCCTCAGGAATCGCATGCATCGCGAGCATCACCATGTGGATCGTCTCCACGATGGCTGGCCACCTCGACGCCGCCGCGCTCGCCATCATCATCGCCGGGGCAACGCTTGGCTTCCTGCGTTACAACTTCAACCCCGCCTCCATCATCCTCGGCGACTCCGGCTCGCTGCTCATCGGGTTTCTCCTCGGCGCGGTCTCCCTGCTGTCGGTGCAGCGCGTGGCAGGACTCACCTCCATCATCGTGCCGCTCGTCATCTCGGGAATCCCGATCATGGACACCTTCTCGGCAATCGTCCGGAGGGGAAGGGCGCATGTGAGCATCGGACAGGCAGATAAGGGCCACATTCACCACCGACTCATGTACGAGGGGTTCAACCAGCGACAGACCGTGCTGTTCATCTACCTGTGGACGGCCATGCTCAGCGTCGGGTCCATCATCATGACGCAGGTCGAAGTCGTGCCCCGCATCGCCATCTTCTGTGGACTCGTTATCGCATCGGTCATCTTTGCGATGCGCCTGCACCTCTTCAGGCCGGTGCTTCTCCACTACCATAACCCCGAGACCGGCACCGATGAGCTGGTCGCACCACAGGACGAGGCCTTCGAGGAGGCGGCGGAGCAGTTCGAGGAGGAGCACCCCCTCTTCCCCAACGTGGGGGACTAATTCGGCGCTGGCAATTCGACGCATCAGCGCGCAGTTGGGAATAAAATCGCACATCGCACAATCGGCGCTCATGCCGAGATGGCCGCGCGGCCCGGGCATCGTACCCGGGCCGCGCGGCCATCTTGCTCTTTGATGCAAATGCAGGGGTTACTCCTGCTCAAGCGCCTTCTTTGCAACGGCGGCGAGATCGGCAAAGCCCTTCTCGTCCTCGTAAGCGATGGCTGCGAGGACCTTGCGGTCGAGCTCGACGCCCGCGAGCTTCAGACCATGCATGAAGCGGCTGTACGAGAGGTCGTTCATGCGGGCGGCAGCGTTGATGCGCTGGATCCAGAGACCGCGGATATCGCGCTTCTTGTTGCGACGATCGCGATACTGGTACTGCAGGGAGTGCTGCACCTGCTCCTTCATGCCACGGAACGTACGTGAACGTACGCCGTAATAACCCTTCGACCGCTCCTTCAGGGTGTTGCGCTTCTTACGACCTGCGACGGCGCGCTTGATTCGTGCCATATTTATCAACTCCTCAAATCAATGCAAAGACATGCAGGGCAGCTGCTAGTTGTTGCCCATCCTCTGGCTAACGACCTTGGCATCGCCCTTCGTGAGCTCCGTCTCCTTGCGGAAGCCGCGGATGCGCTTGGGCGACTTCTTGGTAAGGATGTGGCTCTTGAACGCCTTCGCACGCATCACCTTACCGGTGCCCGTACGACGGAAGCGCTTCGCGGATCCCTTGTGCGTCTTCATCTTCGGCATTAGTTAACTCCTCTTCTACTTGTTGCTGTCCCTGCCGTCCACCTAGGCTTCTTCTTTGTCGAAGGCGCCCTTGATGGGGGCAACGAGCATATGCATGTTGCGACCTTCCATCTTTGGCTTCTGCTCAACCGTCGCGTACGGACGCAAGTCCTCGGCCAATCTGTCGAGCACGTTGAGGCCCTGCTCCGGGTGCGCCATCTCGCGCCCGCGGAACATGATGGTGATCTTTACTCGAGCACCCTTGCGCAGGAATCGCATGACGTGGTTCTTCTTGGTCTCGTAATCGCCCACGTCAATCTTTGGACGGAACTTCATCTCCTTGACCTCAACGCGCACCTGCTTCTTGCGCGCAGCCTTGGCCTTGCGATCCTGTTCGTACTTGTACTTGCTGTAGTCCATGACCTTGCACACGGGAGGCTCTGCGTTGGGAGCAATCTCCACAAGGTCCATGTTCTGCTCGCGCGCGATGCGCAACGCGTCACGCACGCCAAAGAGACCAAGCTGCGTGCCATCGGCGGCAATGAGCCTGCACGTCCTCGACGTGATCTCTTCGTTAATACGAGGGCCCTCGTTCCTGGCTATCTTCTACACCTTCCTCTCGTTGCGATGCGTGCATCGCCTTCGTAGCGGCGGTTTGCCGCGCCATTAAAAAACTCCCGGTGCCACAGCGGCAGCCAGGGAGACAATGCCATGCGCGCATGCACATGGAGGTGGTGTATTGTCTGACCCGGCAGCTGCTCCTTGGCGCCACTCAGGTGGGGACGGCATTCCGCTATCCCACTTTTGCCTTGACGATAATAGCGCGTTGGAGAAGATATGGCAAGCACGTATTGTGGACATAAGGTGAGGTACACTTCCCTTGCAATTGTTGGAAGGTCGCGAGAGGTTCTGCCATGAAGCCGAGGAATACCGCCATCGCCGTGCTGCTCCTTACCCTCGCTCTCCTCATGGGATGCGCGGAAGAGGTTCCTGAACCCGAGCCCCCCGTCCCCCCCACCGCACACGTCACGCTCGCCCCACAGCTGCACGAGGTTTCCGAGGCGTTGGACGAGCACCTCATACCCGATGCCTTCGCTTGCTGGTACGACGCCTATACGGCGTCGCGCATCGTGGAGCTCCAGCTCAATGACCGCGAACCAGTCGACTTTGGCTCGTGGACTGCACGCCGTGAGTTTGGGGCGGAGGATGCAGCTTCGGATGGTGCCCTGACGGAGTGGGCCGATGACTACTTCGTCACCCATGACTGGTCGGACTATGGGCAGGACATCCTCTGCATGCAGCCCGGCGACACGGTCTCCATCAACGGCAAGCCAATTACGATCCAGCGCATCTTCAACTATCCCAAGGACGGCTTCTACGAGGAGATCATGAACATCGCGGACGACGACGTGCTCATCCTCCAGACGTGCTATCCGGATTCTACGTTCAATCGCATTGCCTATGGCAGTTGAGTCCGAATTCTGTTATAGTATTCCTTGTGATTTCGCAAGCCCGAGTGGCGGAATTGGCAGACGCGGAGGTCTCAAAAACCTTTGTCGAAAGACGTGTGGGTTCGAGTCCCACCTCGGGCACCAAGCATTGATTGGATGACCTTGGCACTCTTTGAGCGCCAAGGTCTTTTTTCGTACGTTGTGGCCTTCTCGTGCGTTGCGGTGCTTTCGTGCATCGTGGCTCTCGCTAACGAGGGTCTATTGCAGCCAAGGATTCGTGGCGAGCTCTTGCTCCATCGTGGTGACGGGACCATGGCCGCAGAGCAAGACGACATGGGGTGCAATCACACGCTTGAGCCGCGCGAGCGTCTGCATCATGACTTGCGGGTCGCCGCCAACGAGGTCGGTGCGTCCGCACGAGCCAGCAAAGAGCGTGTCTCCCACGAACGCATACTCGTCGCCCAGGAGCACGATGCCGCCTTCGGTGTGTCCCGGGGTCTCCACGACCCGCAGCTCGACGCTACCCACGCGCACCACGTCGCCCTCCGAGAGCAACCGGTCGGGAGCAGGGGCATCCTCGAGTCCACCCGAACGCACGTCAAACACATGGGAGGAGAGCTCGAGCGCGTGCTGAGCGCGCTCTGCGTCCCCCACAGAGATGGCGAAGGGGGCGCCGGTCGCCGCCTTGAGGGCGCGCACACCTCCCACGTGGTCGTGGTGCCCATGCGTCGCCACGATGCCCACGACGTTGACATCGCGCAACGCCTCGCCGATGCGTGCCCCGTCCGCACCTGGGTCCACCACCAGGCACTCCCCTTCGCTTATCAAGGCGTAGCAGTTCGTCGAGAGCTGCCCCACCACGAACTGCCGAATCTCGTCCTTTGCCATGCTAGCCCCTCCTCTTCATCTGGCCTGCACCCTCGCCGGGCATGAGGCGCCGCGCGTCGAATACCGACGGCACCCGACTGACGGACGAGAGAAGCGTGTCGAGCAGGTTCGCATCGCTGATGGCGACCAGGAACCGCAACCGCGCAACGCCTTCGCGGTTGATCGAGGTCGAGGCAGCGAGGATGTTTGCCCCCGCATCCGTGACCGCAATGGTGATGTCCTTGAGCAACCCCATGCGATCCGACGCCTCGATCACGATCTCCACGTTGAACTCGGTCGCACCGGACGCGTCCCACTCGACCTCGATGAGACGCTCGGGGTTGAGCATCAAGCTCTTGACGTTGGGGCAGTTGACGCGATGCACCGAGACGCCACGGCCGCGCGTGATGAATCCGACGATGTCGTCTCCTGCAACGGGATTGCAACAATGTGCGAGGTGCACCATCAGGTCCGGATCGCCCTTCACCACGACGCCACAGCTCGACCGCTTCTTGTTGCGCTTCGTGGCAGGCGTGCGCGCGACGCGGAGGTGCTGCTCACCATCCTGTGCGAGCACGTTGGCCTGGCGCTCCTCCGCCTCCTTGCGCGCCTGTGCCAGCTGCTCAGGCGATCCGGCCTCCAGAACCGCTTGTATGCGGTTGGCGACCTGCTTCACGGAGGACTTGCCCAAGTGAATCGACTGGAAGAGCCGTTCCGGCGTCCGCGCGTCGAATTGCGAGAGAATCTGCTCGATGGCACGCGTGGTCCGCTTGGTGGAGATGCCGTAGCCGCGTTTGCGCAGCTCTCGGGCGAGCTCCGCACGTCCCTGCTCCGCATCGTCCGCCTTGCTCATCGTGGCAAAGTACTTGCGCACCTTCGCGCGCGCCGACGGCGTGACGACGATGTTCATCCAATCGCGCGAGGGCCGAGCGTTCTTGTTGGTGAGCACCTCCACACGATCCCCCATTTGGAGGTGATACGTGAGCGGAACCACCGAACCGTTGACCTTGGCACCAACGCAGTGATTGCCCACCTCCGTGTGGACGGCATAGGCAAAGTCAAGCGGCGTCGACTCGCGGCGCAGACTCATGACCTCTCCCCTCGGCGTAAAGACGAAGATCTCGCCCTCGAAGAGGTCCACGCGTAGGCTGTTGAGGAATTCGTGCGGGTCGTTGAGCTCGTCCTCGCCCACCCAATCCAGACTCCGACGGATGTGATTGATGGTCGAGTCGATGCTGCGGTCGTCCTTCGACATCTTGCCTTGGGACCCACCGGTCTTCTTGTACAGCCAGTGAGCCGCGACGCCGTACTCCGCGTGCTCGTGCATCTCCGCCGTACGTATCTGGACCTCGATCGGCCGTGCGTCGGGGCCGATGACGGTGGTGTGAAGCGACTGGTACAGATTGGCCTTGGGGGTCGCGATGTAATCCTTGAAGCGACCGGGAAGCGGATGCCACAGGGAATGCACGGCACCGAGGACCGTGTAGCACTCCTCAACTGTGTTGGTGATCACGCGCAGCGCGATGAGGTCGTAGATGTCGGTGAACTCCATGCCCCTGCGCTGCATCTTCTGGTAGATGGACCAGAGGTGCTTGGGGCGACCCGAAATCTGGAAGCTGCCCACGCCCACGCGCTGCAGCTCGTCCGAGAGCGCCTTGATCGCCTCGTCGGCATCCCGCTCTCGCTGGGCGCGGGAGTCCTGCACCATGCGTGCGATGCGCTCGTAATCCTCCGGTTCCAGATAGAAGAAGGAGAGGTCTTCGAGCTCCCACTTGATGGACGAGATGCCCAGACGATCTGCGAGCGGCGCGTAGACGTCCATGGTCTCGCGCGACTTGAACTCTCGCTTGTGCGGTGGAAGCGCCGCCAGCGTGCGCATGTTGTGCAGGCGATCGGCAATCTTGATTATCACGACGCGAATGTCCTTCGACATCGCGAGCACCATTTTGCGCAGGTTGAGCGCCTGCTTCTCGTCCATGTTTGAGACTTGGATGTTGGTGAGCTTCGTCACGCCGTCCACGAGCTCGGCAACCGTGGTGCCAAATCGCTCCGCGAGGTCGTCAAGCGTGGCCGTCGTATCCTCTACGGTGTCGTGCAGCAATGCAGCGCACACGGTATCTGCATCCATGTGCAGATCCTTTGCCAAGATCAGGGCAACTTCCACGGGATGGTTAATGTACGGCTCACCCGAACGGCGCCGTTGCGCACGATGAAACTCCGCCGCGAATCGATAGGCGCGCTCCGTCTTCTCGCAACTCTCCGGGTCCAAATAGCTTGCGCACGCCGTTTGCAAGAGCCGATAGTTGTCCGCACCGGGGATGTCGTAGTCCACTCCTTGCGATACCCGCGTTTCCCTCACTCTCATGCGCCCGGCTCCCCTCTCTTATCCGTCCACCGTCTTGCCGAAGCCCGGAACAATGGGCCTGTTGATGCGACAGAGCATTTCCTGCGCGGTAGCCGAGAGCACCCAGTCGCGAAAGCGGGTGAACTCCCTCACCGAACGCAGGCCCTCACTGTAACGTATGGAGCTTTGTAAATCCGCATGTGCGGGAGAAGCATTCAACCGGATACGACGGCTTTCTCCGAAGCCCTCTATATCCAGGAAACCAAGTTCGTCAAAGACGGCGATGCCTGCGGCAACTGCGGCGCCGTCGAGCCGTGCGTTACGGTCTTGTGCAAACACCATCTGCGCCAAGATGTCGTCCTCAATGCTGAGCGGCTGTCCACCCGCCATGCCCGCTTCCTTCCGCAATATGCGGTACAACGTGACCAAGTCGGAACGTGTCGGAGCGGACGATGAGAGCAGCGACTCGTTGATGCGCGCATCCCGGCTGCCAAAGAGCAGGTGAATCTGCGCGGGACGTCCATCCCTGCCCGCACGCCCGCTCATCTGGTTGAACTCCGTCGCCCCAAACGGCATGTGGTATAGGACCACGTCACGAATGCCGGGGAGATTGACCCCCTCCCCAAAGGCGCTCGTCGCAATAATGCAGCTCAGCCGACCGTCACGAAACGCACGCTCGATTCTCGTGCGATGGCCCCTGGAGAGGCCGGCATGGTAGAACGAGATGCGCTCGCCAATCTCTGGGATGCGTGCGCGCAGGGTACGCGTCAGCATGACGGACTGGTCGCGCGAGTTCACGTACACGACGCACTTCTCGCCTGCGGCAACGATGGAGGCAAGGTAGAGGTCCCGCTCCCGCAGGTCCCGATGGTCGTCAATCGCGAGGTTGGGTCGCACGGTACGGTCGACGATTACGTCCTCGTCGCGTATGGAGAGAAGGCGGCATACCTCACGCGCGATGGGCGTCGAGGCAGTCGCCGTCACGGCGAGCGCCACGGGATTGCCCAAGTCTCGCAGGATGCGATCCAGCTCCTCGTACGCCTCGCGATTGCCCGACTTCGCCACGCCCGCATGATGAGCCTCGTCCACGACGAGAAATCCCACCCTGCCTGACTCGGCAAAGCGCTCCGTGTGTATGGCGAGAAACTCCGGCGTGGTGAGCACGACGTCCACCGCACCGCTCTTCAGCCCGTCAAAGACTTCCGTCCGCTCCTCCGTGCTCGACTCGCCCGTCATCACCCGTACCGAAACGCCAAGCTCTGCCAAGTCCGCCGTCAGGTGGAACGCTTGGTCCGAGACCAGCGCCCTCAAGGGGAAGACGAAGACGCTCGCGAGGCCATTCGCCAAGGCAAGCCGCGCGGCATGAAGGTGGAAGATAAGCGACTTTCCCCTGCCCGTCGCCATCACACAGAACGTGGAGCGTCCCTCTGCAAGTCGCGAGAGGGCCTCGTCCTGCGCGGGAAGCAGCGACGATGAACCGATAAGCTGCGTTCGCAGGTGATCAGTGAGCTGTGCGAGAGGCATCTGCGCACACCTCGCACGTGGAACCACAGAATCTGCTCTGCACGCAAGCGACCCATCGACACCTGCAGACGACGTGAAGGACCTGCCCGAACGCTCCCCGCTGGCCACATCCTCGAGCGCAGCATCATCCCGATACAGGATGTCGCGCACCATGAGTTTCGCCTGAGTCCTCCCCTGCCATGTCTCGCTTACGGCGTCCGCGACCAAGTCCACCAGACCCTCACACGCATACGCCTTGTTCATGTGTGGCGTGCGAAACATAATGGCCGGAATCGAGTTCACGCCGTCCGTAGCGACGAAGCGAAGGTGGTTCGCATCGTAGCCAACGCGCGCCCGATTGCGCATGAACACGCCGCGCACCCCGATGAGCGGCCGTTTGTTGCCCTGTCCGAAGGGCTGCAAGGACTCAAGCTGCTGAATATCTGACAATCCGAGCTCGCCGAGCGAGGCAACTGCCGTCACCTCGCCTCGATCCTCGAATTGCTCATCGGGCAACTCTGTCATCACCTGCTGCATCCGCCGACGGAACTCATCCACACGACTTGCCTCGCAGGTAACGCCAACAGCGCCCGCATGACCACCAAAGCGCACGAGAACGTCCGAGCACTGCTCGACGGCATGGAACAAGTCTACCGAACCAACACTTCGACCAGAGCCGCGCGCGATGCCGTCGCTCACGGTGAAGATGATGGTGGGCACATGGTATATGCTCACGATCCTGCTCGCCACGATGCCCTTGACACCCTCGTGCCAGCCCTCCCCGGCAAGCACGATCACACGCTCGCCGTCATAGGACTTCTTGAGCAGGGCTATGGCCTCATCCGAGAGCCTTGCCTCCGTCTCCCGTCGCTCCGTGTTGATGCGCTCCAGGGAAGCCGCAAGCACGGCAGCTTGCGCCGGATCATCGGAGATGAGCAGGTCGAAGGCGGTATCCGTGCTGCCCATGCGACCGGCCGCATTGAGGCGGGGGATGAGCGAGAAGGGCAGGTTGTCGGAGGTGACCTGCGTGAGGTCGCACTTGGCCGTAGCCGCAAGCGCGACGATGCCGGGACGCGTGGAATAACGCATGCGCGCGATTCCCTCCGCCACGAGCGAGCGGTTCTCGCCTTGCAGCAGCATCATGTCGGAGATGGTCCCCATGGCAGCGAGGTCGACATACGACTGCCACAGATCGGGCTTGCCGAGACGGCTCCCCAGGACGCATACCAGCTTGAGTGCCACGCCGACGCCAGCAAGCTCACGCGAGGCACAGTCCTCCGACATCTTGGGGTCCGTAACGGGAACGCCTTGCGGAACGAGGTCGCCCGGTTCGTGGTGATCGGTTATCACTACGTCGATGCCCTGCTCAAGAAGCCATGCGACTTCGTTGGCCGCGGCAATCCCATTGTCCACCGTCACGATGAGTTGCGGATTGCAGTCCGAGATCACCCGGTTCAGCGCCTCACGAGAAAGGCCGTAGCCCTCTCCAAAGCGATGCGGAATAAAGGGATGCGCGTGCGCGCCGAGCTCCCTCAAGGCCAAGGTGAGCAGGCACGTGGAAGTCATTCCATCGACGTCAAAGTCACCGAAGACGGCGATGCACTCGCCGTCCTCAATCGCGCGCTCAACTCGATCCGCAACCGCGCGCATACCGGGGATCTCGTAGGGATCCACCCAGTCTCTTACTAAGGAAGGCGCCAGGTAACGTCGCGCCTCTTCAGGGTCGCATACCCCTCGCGCACACAGCACGCGCGCCACGAGTGGAGGGATGCCGAGCTCCTCGCACAGCACACGTTCAGACTCCCCATGACGGGGAAGCACATCCCAACGTTTGCTGTCGAGAAGCCCGCTCATGAAACCCCTCGCTTAGGACGCCTCAGTCGAAGCTGACGGAGCTTCCGCCACATCTACTACGATGCCCCACGATGCGGCGTCCTTCTGCATCGCGCCGGTTGCGAGTACGCGCAGGAGGGGTCCCTCAAAGACGAGGATGGCCACGATGCTGGCAACCAGGCCAATCAGGACGGAGAGGCCAATCTCTCGCAGCAAGCCCATTGGAAGGAACAGGAAGACGATCGAGATGACGCCGACGCACGCCACAGGAAGAGCGAACGGCTTCAGGGAGTCAGATACGGCGCTCAACGAGGAGCCGCGCACGCTCTTCCCAGACTTGGCAAGCGCGAGGAACTTGTGTGCAACGAGCCAAGAGGCGCAAACACCACAGGCGCACGTAAGTCCCCCACAAATCAGGGAGGTGATCGTGAGGACGTAGACCTCAATGCTCGACGTGATTGCCATGAGGCCGAGCATCAGAGCCGCGAGCACCAGCTCGGTCGCAAGCACGATGAGACCAGTCTTGCGCATCTTGACGTAGGCAGCCACACCGACTGCAATCGCGGCGACAGCGGCTCCGATTGCAATGCCACGAAGCGTACCCTCGCCTGCCAACGGGCCGATATCCTGAGAATCGGTAAGCTTGAGGTTGGTCGGAAGCTGCTGGGAGTCGAGGACTGCCTTCAGCGCGCCCGCCTCCTCCTGAGTGAAGCCGCCGGAGATGGAGACCTGACCGCCCTCGATTCGCTCCGAGACGCCCGGAGCAGAGATGACGTTGCCATCGACGACGATCGCAATCGCGCCGTGGTCCTTGGCAAGCTCCTCGGTGACGTCTGCAAAGGTCTCTGCGCCCTTCTCGTCAAAGGTGATGGTCACCGCATAGACACCGTCGCTCACCAACGTGGTCTCGCATGACGTCACGTCCTTGTTGGAGAGGAATGGCGTGTAGGTGCCCTCCTTGAGCGTGACATCCTTCGCCCCTGCGTTGAGCAGCGTCAGTGCGTCCGCGTCACCGATCTCGTCCACGCGAACGAACTCGAGGACGCCGGCACCACCCACTGACTCGGCGATGCGCTTGCCGTCCAGGTTCCAAGGCAGCTTGATGACCACAGAGTCGTTACCGGAGGGATCTACTGCGTACTCCGCAAGGCCAATTGCGCCGAGACGCCCCTTGATGGTGGAAACAGCGGTGCTCTGTTCGTCGGAGCCGAGCTCCTTGCTTGCGGTCATGGTCTGTGCCGTGCCACCCTTGAACCACAAACCGCGCGTGATGCGCTCTTGCATGGGCATCGCACAGATGATGCTGCCCACACAACACACGAGCACCAACGCTATGACCGCCATGCGTCGACGGCGATCGGCAGCGGTACGCTTGCCACGATCCTGGGCCGAGCGTCTGCCCGTCCCCTCAGCCTCATTCCAGCCTGCGACACCCGTCTTGCGCGTCGCGGCCTCCTTGCTTCGAGCCATTGCAGTCCCTCTTTCGCATACATATGTCCTGCATATGAGTAACTTATGGAGTTTAGCATGCTCTGCACGGCAGACACAAGGACAATTTCATGCGCATGTTTTGATTCAAACCTGCACCATGAGGAGGTCGCCGGTTTCGCGAGGGGCATTCCTTTGAGAAAACCCCTATGAGAAAACCCTTAGAAGTCGTTGACGGCAGCGCTCTGCTCCCAATCGTCGACGAAGGATGCGTACGTTCCCTCGATGATCGCCTCTCGTGCGCGTCGCATGAGGTCAAGCAGATAGTATATGTTGTGCAGCGAGAGCAGCTGTGCTCCCACCATCTCGTGCTGCTTCACCAGATGGTGCACGTAGGCTCGCGAGAAACCCCCTGCGCAGGCAGGACACGTGCAGTGCTCGTCAAGCGGCCGCGCGTCATGCGCGAAACGCGCGTTCTTGAGGTTCATGCGTCCCTCGCTCGAGAACGCCGTCCCCATGCGCGCGGTCCTGGTGGGCAGCACACAGTCGAACATGTCGATGCCACAGGCAACTCCGCGAACGAGCGTCGTGGGATTGCCCACCCCCATGAGGTAGCGCGGCTTTCCCTTGGGCATGTGCTCGCTCACGAGGGGCGTCAGGGACTCGAACATCGTCTCGTGGCTCTCTCCCACGGAGTACCCGCCGATGCCATAGCCCGGGAAGTCACCGCACTCCTCGAGGTGAGCCAGCGAACGAAGTCGCAGGTCAAGGTCCATGCCACCCTGCACGATGCCAAAGAGCGCCTGGTCCTTGCGCGTATGGGCGGCCCAGCAGCGCTCAGCCCATCGGCTCGAGAGCTCCACGGCTCGCTCGACGAACGCACGAGGCGACGGATAGCCGGGGCACTGGTCGAGCTGCATCACGATGTCCGCGCCAAGCAGCTGCGCGATGCGCATGTTCTCCTCGGGAGTCCAGCTCATGCGCTCGCCACCATAGTCGACCGCCCTGAACTGCACGCCATCATTCGAGAGTTTGAAGTGGTCACCCAGGCTGAACACCTGGAATCCTCCCGAGTCCGTGAGGATGGGACCGTTCCATCGCATGAACCCATGCAGACCGCCCATCTCGGCCACAAGCTCAGCCCCGGGTCGCACCGAGAGGTGGTACAGGTTTGCGAGCAGAATCTTCGTTCCCAGTTCCTTGAGTTGGGCGGGCAACAGACCCTTGACCGTCGCCTTGGTGCCGACGGGCATGAAGATGGGCGTGGGAACGTCTCCGTGGGGCGTATGGAACACGCCGGCACGCGCGCTCGTCTTTGGATCCTGCGCGATGACTTCGTACGTGAACCACTTCTCAGACATATCTGACCCCTTCCCTGAGCCCGCCTGCCGCGAGCATGCTCTCTATCCATACCGCAACGCCGTCCTGGTCGACAGCAGGGCACACCTCAAAGGCCGCTTCCTTCACCTCATCATCCGCGTTGCCCACGGCGACGAAGCGCCCTACCGCTGCGGCCAGCGGCAGGTCGTTGCCACCGTCACCAAACGCGACGGCACGGTCCGGCGCAATGCCCAGCCGGTCCAGAAGTGCCTGCGCTCCCGTACCCTTGCTGACTCCGTGCGCCGTCACCTCGAGCTCGGTGCGCCCCATGCGGACCACCTCAAACCTCCCGTCGGCGCGCAACCGCTCAGCCGCCCTTGCGCATGCGTCCGCATCGAGAATGCTGCACCCCATCTTCTCCACGCCCTCCGCTGCCTTGAGGAGTTGGGGTTTGATGCTCACGACCTGACGCATCGTACCACGCGAGAACATGCGCGCCACATAGCGCATCCCACGCCACATCGTCCGCAGCAGATGACGCACCATCCCACCTCCCGCAGCCGCATAACGGCTCGTCCGAGCGACAGCGCCCGTTCGGCCCGTAAGCATGTACGAGGCACCCTTCCACTCGAAGTACGCCCTTCCACCAAAGAAGACGTTCCACGCTGGTCGGAACTCCCGCAGCAGATCGTAGCAGTCGAGTGCATCGCGTTTGGAGAGATTCTGGCTGACGAGGCACGTGCCATCATGCAACGAGATGACACTCGCCCCGTTCGAACACAGGGCGAAGTCCATGACCCCCGACTTGAGGATGCTTCGATTCACCATGCAGAGCGGCCTGCCCGACGCGATGGAAAGCAAGTATCCGGCATCGTGGGCACGTCGAAGCGCGTCGAGCACTCGCTTCGACACCATGGAGCCTGCCTGCACGATGGTATCGTCCAAATCGAACAAGAGAAGCCCGACACCACGAAGGTGCCGGGCATTCAGTGCAAATGCTAAATCGCGTCCTTCTGTGGGACTACTCACCAAAGCCGCTGTCCACGAGGGCGATGAGAGCGTCGAGAGCAGCCTGCTCGTCGGGACCGTCGCAAGCAATCTCGACCTTGGTGCCAGAGCCCATGCCGGCAGCCAGGATCATCATGATGGACTTGGCGTTGACGGGAGCGGAGCCCTTGTCGACGTCCTTGATGGTGACGGAGCTCTCGTACTTCTTGGCCTCGGTCACGAAGACGGAAGCGGGGCGGGCGTGCAGGCCGGTGGCGTTAACGATGGACGTCTGCTTAGAAACCATGTGATGCTCCTTCGACTCGAACAATGGAGAAGACCCCGGTGGCCATCTCCCACGACACTAGAGAGGAGACTACCACACACATCGGCAGATTTGTCAAGCAACTCGCCGACTTGACCCACTTGTTCGTTAAGCGTGCAGTTTCGCGCCGCGCACGGCATGTGCGAATAGGGTTACAATCAGTGCGGATGTACAACACGAAAGGAATCTTGAGGATGCGAGACATGACGGACGCTGAATTCGAGCGCGAATCAGAGGGCGCATACGCAGACGATCCTCTAGCGGAGGACGTAGTGACAGAGGACGAGGCAGCTGAGGACGAGGCGGTCGGCGATGCGCTGCTGCGGGTCGGCAACTCGGCGCGCTCCGCGGCAGAGGGGGCGGGACGGTCATTCGCTGGTGGCCTCAGCGCGCTGCGCCAGGTGAGGCAGGCCTCAAAGATGCGCCTCGACGCTGAGGCGGACGTGCGGGACATCGAGCTGGGTCTCGAAGAGGATCGCAATGAGCTTGCCCATCGCGAGGACGTGGAACGCAACTACCACGAAATCGTCCAAGACCAGGAGGCCGAACTCGAGGATGCGCGCGCCGTCAAGGCGGATGCGGAGGCACAGATCGACACGCAGCGTGCCGAAGTGAAGCGCCTGGAGGCCGAGTTGAGGGCAATGCGCGAGCAGCATGAGCAAAAGCTTCGGCCTTATCGCAACCTCATGGACAGCTCGCGCGGACGCTCTGACGACGCGGCGAAGTCACTCGCAAACATACGCCGCGACGTGCGCAACGCAGAGCGAGCCCTGAGCGAGGCGACCAAGAACCGCGACGCGCGCATCTCTGCCGCGCACCGTGCCGTCGATGCGGCGCAGGAACGCGTGGGCGCCGTGGAGACGGAGCTGAACGCGCTTCTCTCGGAGGCGGATGGCGTCGGCACATCGAACACGCTGGCTAAGATGGAGGGTGAGCTGGCATCCAATCGTGCGACGCTCGAGTCGGCGCGCTCTGACGTCGTGCTTGTCACGCAGGAGGCGCAGGATGCCGTCGATGCGGCACAGCGCAGGCTCCTCTCGCTCCAGCGCGAACAAACGCAGGCAGAGCGACTCGCCGAGACGACCAAGGCGGAGGCAACCGCGCGCAAGAACGAGTATGATGGCATGTATCGCTCGGCCCAGGCGAAGGAGCGAGCTCACGAGGACGCCATCAAGTCCTGCGAGGCGCGCATTCGCGACCTTTCGGCGACGCGCAAGGAAGCCCTTTTGCGCATCGAGGACGCCCAGGACATGCTTGCGGAGGCGCACGAGATACACGCCCACCCCGAGACCACGGAGGGACTACGTCAGCGCATCGCGGACGAGGAGGAAGACCTCATAGACGCCCAGGCGGAACTCGAGGAACTTCTGGAGTCC
Source organism: Atopobiaceae bacterium (assembly GCA_017533825.1). GTDB lineage: Bacteria > Actinomycetota > Coriobacteriia > Coriobacteriales > Atopobiaceae > RUG440. Next base: position 48,768 of record JAFWIE010000078.1, read on the forward strand.
GAACGCGAGCTTCGTCGCTCGACGCGCACCTCACGCATCATCGTCATCGCCGTCGTGGTCGTGGTGGTCGTAGTGATCGCCCTGCTCGTTTGGTTCTTCCTCTTCCGCGGCTAGCTGCCCGTGGTCGCTACAGAATGAGCATGGCATCGCCAAAGGAGAGCATGCGGTAGCGCTGCTCGATGGCCTCCTTGTACGCCGCCATGATTTGCTCGCGCGTGGCAAAGGCCGAGACGAGCATCATGAGCGTGGAGCGAGGCACGTGGAAGTTCGTGACCATCGCGTCAACCACATGGAACTCTGAGCCCGGCATGAGGAACAGGTTGGTCGTGGCGTTCTGGCGGGCGACCATCGTTTCCGCCGAGGCATCCCAAGCGCTCTCGAGCGAGCGGACGCTCGTGGTGCCAACGGCCACGACGCGATGCCCCGCCTCATGCGTCGCACGCACGGCATCCACCACGTCCTGTCCCACGTGGTAGCGCTCCGTGTGGATCGTGTGGTCGCGCGGATCGTCCTCCTCGACCAGCCGAAAGGTGTCGATGCCCACCTCGAGCTCGACCTCGGCCCAGTGCACGCCGTCAGCCTTGAGCTTCGCGAGCAGGTCTGGCGTGAAGTGCAGCCCTGCCGTCGGGGCAGCGGCCGAATGCTCTTCTCGCATGGCAAAGACGGTTTGGTACTTCTCGGGATCTCCCTCGTAGTCGGTGATGTAGGGCGGCAGCGGCACATGTCCGACGGCGTGGATCGCATCGTCGAGCGTGCGTCCTCCCTGAGGCTCAAAGCGGACGATGCGGCCTCCCCTGCTACCCTCCACGAAGTCGAGCACCGTGCCGACGAGCACCGTCTCGGCCGCATCTGGGGCCAGAAGGCCGCCGGCCCTGAACTCCATCGTCGCCCCCTGCCGCAGCCGCCTGCCTGGATGCACGAGGCACTCCCAGGTCGCGCCGAGCGGATCCAAGTCCTCCCGCCTGCGTAGCAGCAGCGCCTCGACGACGCCTCCCGTCGGCTTCCGGCCCACCAACCGCGCGGGCAGCACCCTCGTGCGATTCGCGACGAGCAAGTCACCCGCATCGAGGTACTCAGTCAAATCGGTAAACCTGCGGTGCTCAATGGTGCCATCATTGCGGTGCAGGACCAGGAGCCGGCATGAGTCACGCGGCTCCGCCGGTGCCTGTGCGATCAGCTCCTCGGGAAGGTCGTAGTCAAAGTCGTCGGTTCTCATCTGCTCTCCTGTCTTGCGTTTGGCGTGGCGCCGTCGCTCACGCGCGCGGAATCTCGGTCCAATCGGCACCGGGGTCGAAGACGCCGGACCCGCCGATCACGTCACCTGCCTGGTTCTCGTACGCGCGGTCCGCCGAAACGTCTAGCTCGACCTCGCGTCCGTCGGACGTGACGAACGTGTTGACCCCGCGTATGGCCTCCGACCAGTCGCCCACGCCCCCGTCGGTGCCGCTTCCCCGGAACTCGGCGTTGGTCCGCTCGCGGAAGGCGGCATGGTGCGCATCGCTCTGGGCATGCCAAGAGGCAAGCTGCGCGTCGAACGCCGCCTGTCGCTGCCGATCGGCTGCGAGCGCCGCCTGCGTCTGGGCGTTCATCCTGGAGATTTGCTGGTTCGTGGCTTGCTGCATGGCTGCCGCATCTTGTCGGGCGTCCGTCTCGGCAAGCGAGATGAGCTCCTCGTGAAGCTCGAAGTCGCTCACCAAGGGAACGAACGCCTGTTGGTAGAGCCGGTCGAAGGTGCGCACGGGCGCGAAGAGCACGGCGATACCAGCCACGTCCCAATAGATGCTGCCTGAGCGGCGGTAGGACTCGAACTCCGGCAAGCTCCACGCACCCGTAGCGCCCGCAACGGAGCCATCACGCGTATCCTGCGCGCCTTTGCGCTTGCCCCGTCGTCCAAGCAGGCCTCCCACTGCTGAACCAAGCCCCACGACCATGCCTGCGGGATTCAGCATGTCGACGCCGGAGGCATCGCGGATGGCGTACAGACGCACGTACGCCGCCAGCTTCCACTCGATCTGCCGATACGAGAACTCATAGATGCGCGTGAGCTCGGCCGCGAAGGGGTCCTTGAGCAGCGCGCCGCCAGAAGATCGCGCCGCGCGCTTGAACCGGGCATGGCCCATCTGCTGGAGCTGTCCAAGGCGCGTTGAGCCCACCTCGCGCACGAGTCGCACGCCAGGCCCGTCGACTTCTTGCGTGATGTGGCGCATGGCGTCATCGGCAAGCATGCGCGGATCGGGCATCTCGGCATAGTTGGTGCGATCCACGCCCGCGAGCGCCGCGCCATACATGGCCATGGTCGCCCGCATGCTCTCGCTCATGCGCATACCCGCATCGCCGAGCTCGAGGTTCATCTGGCCACCCTCGCCATCGCCAAAGCTCGCCCGTGCGAGGTACGGCCGTGAGCTGGAGTCGCCGCGCAGAAGCGCTGCTTCGCTCAGCCGCCAGTTCGTGGGAAGCGTCACCAAGAAGAGCCCCCGACCGCTCGCAGAGTCGCGCACGACCGCGTTGCGCCGGTATTGGGGCTGTACAGCCTCGCGCGCGGCAGCCTCGCGCGCGGCTTGCTCCCGGGCCGCCTGCTCCCGGGCTGCAGCCTCGCGCGCAGCCCGCTCTCGCTCGGCAGCCTCGCGTGCCGCCTGCTCCCGCGCTGCCTGCTCTCGAGCCGCCTGCTCCCGGGCCTTCTCAGTCCTCCAGGCCTCCTCCTGACGCCGCATCTCTTCCTGCTGCGCCTCGAACGCAGCGCGCTGCTCCTCGGCCTGCCTCTTGGCCTCCTCGGCATCGCGCTCGGCTTGTCTGCACGTCTCCTCGGCCTGTCGCGCCGCCGCCTGGGCCTCGCGCATCGTCGCCTGCGCGGCGCGCAGCATCTCCTCGATCGCCCGCGCCTGCGCGATGTCCACCGGCTTTCCACAGTGCGGGCAGAAGCACCGCGCGACCTCGGCACGCGGCGTGAAGTGCTCCCCACACGCAGAGCACATCAACGGACTCTCTGACTCGCTCATCTCGCACTCCCCTCCGCCGCCATTGCTGCACGTACCGCCTTCTTCGCCGCCTTCCGCGCATCGCGGCGCTCGTGTCGCTCGATGGCAGCCTCGGCCGCGCTGAAGCGACAGCCGCAGTAGTTCTGCCGATACATGCCCAGCTCGCGCGAGCGCCTCGTCGCCTCGGGATACTGTGGCCGGAAGTCACGCACCACCGGAATCAGTCCATGCCGTTCTGCGAGTGCGACCAGCACCTCGTTGCACGTCTCGAAGAGCTGGTAGGGCGAGACGGCAAGCGTGGTCGAGATGTGCTCGAATCCCCGCTCGCTGGCCACGCGGCAGCTCTCCGCAAGGCGAATCGCATAGCAGGCGCGGCAACGGCGCTCCCGGTCGAAGCCGGCCGGCGCCGCACCGCGCTCCCATGCCGCGCGGTCGTCTGCCGCCACGATCACCTCGACGCGCGCCACGTCACGCGCCCAGTCGAGCAGCGTCCGCAGGCGCAGGTCATGCTCGGCGAGTGGTTGGATGTTTGGATTCGTCCAGCAGATCGTCGGCTCGAAGCCCTCCTCGCGAAGCAGCCGCAGCGGCTCGAGCGAGCACGGTCCGCAGCAGGCGTGCAAGAGAAGCGGTGTGGGCATGGGCTCTCCTTCGAGCGACGGGACGGAATGCATCAGTCGCGCAGAATGATACCCCATGTGCGACGTGCAGCGGGGCATGTGCCGCGGAGGACATGTCCGCACGCCACATTTCTCGGGGCAAACCGTGCAGCACACGCCCCGCAGAACCTACCGACCGTCGCTAGCGCTCGTCCACAAAGGAGAGGGCAACGACCGCAAAGACGGCATATATGACGGCAAATGTCAGCAGAATGAGCCACAGCCCGAGCAGGTTGCCCGTGGTGGAGGCCTGTTCCTCAGCCCTACCATAGAGGTAGGAGTCAAGCATGTCGTTGGCATGCGCACTCGCACAGATGGCGGCAAGGCCCCAGCGGCTGATGGTGACGCTCGATAGGGCCTTGAGAGCGCCATCCAACTCAAAGATCGCCCCGGACATCACGAGCTGGACGATGAGCACGAAGGGCATCACCGTCATGGCCGTGTTTTCGCTCGACACGATGGACGAGACGAGCAACCCCAATGCATCGGCCGAGAAGGTCACGAGGAAGAACGTCACGTACATCTCCACGACAGGCGGCAGGAACACTCCTTCTTCGATGAAGTGATCGAGACTCATGATGCGTGTGATGACGGTGACGACCAGGGCCTCGACGGCGCACAGGCACCCCTCGTACAACCAGTGTGCCACCACGTAGGAACGCAGGTTGAGCCCCGTACGATACTCTCTGCGCACGATGTCGCGCTCGCGGCACACGGTGCGGATGGAATTGAAAATGCCGATCCAAATGCACGCGCTCACCAAGGCAAAGGAGCCGTTCTTGGTGTCTACGTAATTGATGAAGGTGTTCTCCGACATGACCAGGCCCACGAGGAAGGTGATGAGCGCCGCAGAGATAAAGGTCTTCCAACCCCGGTCATTCCAGAAGCCACGCACGCACCGGTCAAAGCACACCTTCGTCTGCTGAGCAAAGCTCGCGCGCTCTTCCGTCATGGTCACCTGCCCTCCCACTTGTCCAAGTAATAGTCGGCACGGCCCTCGCCGCCCTCATCGGAGCGATTGATGCGTCCCACGATGCCCTCAAGCGTATCCACACCAAAGAACGTCTTCGCCTCGTTCACCGACCCGCAGAACAGCAGATGTCCCGAGCCGTCGCGATCGGACTTCGCAAGCACAATGACCTTGTGAAAGAGATCGGCCGCACGGTCGGGTCCGTGAGTGATGACAAGCACCATCTTTCCGAGGTCGGCGATGCTGCGCAGGTTCTGCATCAAGGCACGCGCCATGACACCATCCAAGCCGGAGTCCGGCTCATCAAGGAAGAAGAGCTTGGGGTCTCCCACCAGTTCAACGGCAATGGAGAGGCGCTTGCGCTGACCACCCGAGAGCCTTCCCACCATCGTGTCGCTCTCGCGGGATAGGCCGAGAAGTTCCGTTGCCCAGGCCACGCGCTCCTCGCACTCGTCATCGCTGCAATGCGATGGCAAGCGAAGCCTCGCCGCGGCAAAGAGCGTCTCGTACACGGTGTCGTTGTGGCGAACCAGATCCTGCTGCGGCACGTAGCCAATCTGGTACTTGATGCGCTCGTATTCCTCGTACACGTCCAGGTCACCCAAGCGGATGGTACCCTCTGCCTTGCTCTCGCCCATCACGGCCTTGAGGAAAGTCGTCTTGCCTGCACCGGAACCGCCGAGGATCAGCACGAACTCGCCGGGGCTGACCGTAAGATGCACGTCCTTGAGGATGGTCTTGCTCTTGAGGCGGGTCCAGACGTTCTTCTCCTTGATGTCAATCGCGAGGCCGTTGGTCGAGGTGGCGGAGCTTCGTCGAATCGAAGCGTCCGGCGCGTCCTCCGGTACGTCCGGCACGCCTTCCGGCGCGTCTGGCACGCCCTCCCCCACCCAGAGCACGTCGTCCGTCACGTACACGAGGGTTTGCCCGATGCGGATGATGTCGCCTGCCGATAACGGTACCGCGCCTTTCACAGGGTATCCGTTCAGAACGACCCCGTTCGTTGACCCGAGGTCGATGATGTATGGCCCTTTGGAGCTGTGGTAGACCGACGCGTGCCGACCCGACACGTAGGAGTCAGCCACGTCGACGTCGCCCAGGCCGCGCCCAAAAACGACCTGCTGCACATTCCCACCGAAGGGCACCTTTCGCCACGAAAGCCCCTCTGCGCGGACCGGCGCGAGCACGAGCCGGAACACCACGTCATCGGGCGTCGCTGCGGAAGCAAAGCATAGGGCATCTCCCTCACGCAGCTCCACCGTGTCCGTCAGGCGCTCGCCGGCGAGCCACGTGCCGTTTGTGCTGTTGAGATCTCGATAGAGCACCCTACCGGCCACGACACCCACCTGTCCGTGCTCGCGCGAGACGAATCCGGAGGGTATCTCCACGTCGGCATCGGAGCCGAGGCGCCCTACGACGAGCGGTTTGTCGAGCGACCACACCCGCGCAGGACTCGTGGGAAACAGGCCGACGAGCGCAAGGTCACCATCCTCGTCGCGCCTTTCCCACCTTCGCGTGGGAATGCGCATCGTCATGACCTAAGCCTCCTCGGAACTGGAAGTGTCGGATTTCGCCGCATCTGAGCCCGAATCCGCGGTCTCGCCAGCATCCGATTCGTCTTCCATGCCGCTCACGCGCTTGTTCACTTCATCGCGCACCTGCTGCAACTCATCGTCTGCCTCTTCCTCGGTCAGGAACGTCGGCTTTTTGCCAATCTCGGCCACGCCCATGTCGCGTAACGTCTGTACCTGCTTGTCGTAGGGAACGCCCACAATCCTCAAGCTGCTCAGCATGCCAATCTCGCCGAGCGTACCGTAGTTGGCCTTCTCGACATAGGGCAGATACAACGCATTCCACTGCCTCTCGGCAAGCAGGGAGAAGTCCTTGAGAGGGTTCCCATGCAGCACCAACGCGTTGAACTTGACTTTGGGCAGGGCATGTACGTCTGCGATTTGGTTGTGGTCAAGTAGCAGGCGCACCATGGGATTCGAGCTGCCCGCACTCATCTTTTCCAGCGCGTCGATACTCGACACCTGATTGTGTCCCAGATCAAGGTCGTGGAGAACGGCACACGAGTTGGACAAGGCCGACACGTCGCTTATCTGATTGGAATCCAACATCAGGACCTCAAGATTGGACTTGTCCTCGAGTCCGGCCAGGGAACCAATCTGGTTGTCGTTCGCCACAAGGCTCGTGAGTGCCGAGCACCCGGCAAGGTCTTTGAGGGATGAGAGCTTGTTGGTCGCGACGTTGAGCACAAGGAGGTCGGTAAAGTCATTTTGCAGCGCGGACAGGTCTGTGATCTGGTTGTCTTGCAAGAAGAGCGTCTTCATCTTGGCACACGTCGCCAATTTCTTTGTGTCCGTCACCTGGCAATGCGACACGTCGAGCATCTGGAGCCCCACGAGCGAGTCACAGAAGTCTAGGTCCGTCAGCTGGTTGCGCGCGAGGTTCAATTCAGAGAGTCCGCTGCAACCGACCAAGCCCGACGCGTCCGAGATGTTGTTGCGCTGAGCATGGACCGTTCTCAGGTTGTCGTGATTCTCCAGCCCGTCTAGGCTCTGGAGCCTGTTGCCATCAACCGCCACCAACCAAATCTTCTCGCAGGGTTTGAGTACCGATATGTCGGATATCTCGTTGTTGGAAATCTCCAAGGAGTGGAGTTGCACGCAGCTCCCAAGCGGCGTGATGTCGGCCACATGGTTGTTGGAAAGCCGCACGTCTTTCAGCTCTTCGTGGTTAGCCAGCGGAGATATATCCGTAATGGAGTTGTCTTCGGCACTTAGGATGCGCAGCGATGGACAGTTCTCCGTCCAGTCAAGGCTCGACAAGTTGCACGCATCCAAGCTCACGTAATACAAGCTGGGCATGTCGGCAAGGTACTGCTCGACACCACTTGGCACTTCCGACTGCGAAATCGTCAGCTCTCCAAGGCCCTGCATTGCCTTAAGGAATCCTATGTCGTTGACACCCTCGACATCCTCAAGGGCAAAAACGGCCAAATTGGGAAACCTCGTCAGCCCATCGCCAAGATTTGCGATGGTGGAGTTCTGTAGGTAGAGCTTCTCTATGGACGGCATGTCCTTGGGAAAGAGCGTACCGAGGTCGGCATCGACGAGCCGGGAAAGATACAGCCGCGTGCAAGTCGAGCATTCAGATAAGGGCGCCAACGTTGTGAATCCCGTACACCTCGTCATGGTCAAATCCGTCAGGCCTTGCTTCTGTGCGATTTGTTCGATTTGCTCATCCGTAACGACGCAATTGCTCAACTCGACGTGCGTTACTTCGGGATCTGCAAGCATCTTCTCCAGATCGTCGTTCGCCAGCGTGGCATCCTCGAACTTCGCCCTATCCGATTGCTGATTAGTTATCGTTCTCGACGAGTCAAACCCGAGAACGACGACAATGGCGAGCACGACGGCCACAGCCACGCCCACCGCGATGAGAATGCGCCGCTTCGGGTTCGGGCGAGCGTGCCGACGCCGTCCCGGCGCGATGGCGGTTTCGGATGAGGAGATTTCGGGTGGCGATGCCGACGCAACCGCGTGGGAGCGAGTCTTCTCGTCGGATCCGGACGAGAGGTCGTCTTTGCTCGACTGCAACGCTTCCTGAGGGCGGGTCCCGTCCTCGGAAGCCGCCGTATCCCGCTCGTCGACCTCAGCGACCTGATGGAGACCCTCCATCAGCTTTTTCACGCTCTTCGTGCGCGCGCGATAGTCAAGCTCGAGCGCCCGCATCAGAGCATCCTCCGCTGCTTTCGGCATCTTTGCACCGAGCGCCGACGGACGCTTGAGATCGTCGGCAAAGGTGCGCTTGAGGCTGTCGCTCGGCACCTGGCCCGTCAGTGCGTGATAGATGGTCGCTGCCAGTGCATACACATCGGTCCATGGACCCTGCGTCGACAAATCGCTGTACTGCTCGGGTGGCGCGTAGCCCGGCTTTACCATGATGGTACGACGCATCGTGTCGTCGGTGGCCAATACCGAGCCAAAATCAAGCAACACCCCGGTGCCATCGGGACGAATCCTGATGTTGTCTGGACTCACGTCGCGATGCAGCAGACCCGCCTTGTGGAGGCTCGTGAGAGCATCGGCCACCGAAGCGAGGGCATCAAGCGTCGTTGGCAAGTCCAAGGCACCGTTGGCCGAGATGATGCGGACAAGGTCCACACCCACGACATACTCCATAATCAGGCATGCGTAATCGTCCGTGGCAAGGTAGTCGCGCACGGCAGCGATGCCCCGATGCCGGGAATACTGCGCGAGCGATCGAGCCTCACGCAAGTATCGTTCTCGTTGCGCGGGATCGGAGTCCGTGAATATCTTTATTGCGACATCGACGTTGAGCAGGTCGTCATGCGCCCGCCACGTCTCTCCGAAGCCGCCCGCCCCTATGCGCTCAAGCAAGACATAGCGGTCGGCAATCCTCTCGCCTGAAGATATCTGCCCCATGCCGTCTCCCGTCGTAGCTCACCAGATTCGAATCGTCAACCGCTACGTCAACTCAAGTACGCGCTATACGGACAAGGCCGCCTTGAAGGCTGCGAGCAGCTCGTCGAACTCCTCGAACGCAGGAATCTCCGGATAATCCGCCTTGATCTGGTCCGTGCTGCGGAAGAGGAAGCCGGCCCTGCTCGCCTGTATCATCGCGAGGTCGTTGAACGAGTCCCCCGTGGCGATGGTATCGAACCCCATGCCCTGCAGGCCACGCACCGTCGTGAGCTTGGACTCGGGGCAGCGCATCCGCACGCCCGCAACCATGCCCTCGGCGTCAATCTCCAGCGAGTTGCAGAAGAGCGTGGGCCACCCCAGCTTGGCCATGAGCGGCTTCGCGAACTCCTCGAACGTATCGGAGATGATGATGACCTGGCTTAGGGTGCGCAGCTCGTCGAGGAACTCCTTCGCGCCAGGCAACGGGTCGATGGTGGCGATGACGTCCTGGATCTGCTTGAGCCCCAGGCCATGCTCGCGCAGGATGTCCATGCGGAAGCGCATCAGCTTGTCGTAGTCCGGCTCGTCGCGCGTGGTGCGGCGCAGCTCGGGTATGCCTGTCGCTTCCGAGAACGCAATCCAAATCTCGGGGACGAGCACGCCCTCCATGTCCAGGCAGCATACGTTCATAGGCCCTCCTTCGGCTTTGCCGATCGAATGTCGTCCAAGTCACCCTCCTACTGTAGCGCAACATGCCCAGAGGGTCGGCGGAAGGTTTCCGGGAGGTCTTGCCTGCGGGCGTTGGCTTACGCAAAGGCACCGTCCTCGCAACGCTACAGACTGCGATAGTAGTCCTCAAGGTGCGGACGGGCGGCGACATAGGCTTCCTCGAGGCCCTTGTCGAACTGGCTGCCCATACCTTCCATGATGATGGCGTCGGCCTTCTCGAAGGACATCGCTTCCTTGTAGACGCGCTTGCTCACGAGCGCGTCGTAGACGTCGGCAATCGCCATGATGCGCGCCTCGAGCGGGATGTCCTCCCCCGCCAGGCCCTCGGGATACCCCGAACCGTCCCAGCGCTCATGATGGTAGTGCGCCACGTTCTCGGCAATGTGATGGAAGTCCTCGTCGTCGGTATTCTTGAGGATCTCGTGCACGATGCGGGCGCCCTCGGCTGCATGCGCCTTCATCTTCTGGAACTCCTCGGCCGTGAAGCGCCCCGGCTTGCGAAGCACGGCATCGTCGACGGCAATCTTTCCCAGGTCGTGCATGGGCGCCGCCTTGATGACGTCGCGGCAGAAGTCATCCGAGAGCTCATATGCGCCACTCGCACGCATCTGCGCGATGAGCAGCCGCACACCCTCGCTCGTACGCTTGATGTGCCCACCCGTTGAGTTGTCGCGACTCTCGACCATCATTGCCATGCCCATGACGAGGTTGTCGTGCATCTCCACGATGTGCGCGGTCTTTTTGCTCACCTCGTCCTGCAGCGTGGCGTTGAAGGTGTTGAGCAGCTTGATGTAGCGCTGCTCCTCAGTATCGTCCACGAGGAAGAGCTGGTAGCCACGCTTGCGTTTCCCACTAAAGAGGTAGTGCACGGTCACGCGATAGGTGTGCTCGCCTCGCTCATACACCGCGCTCGCCTCGTTCTCGTCGGCTTCGAACGCCTCAATCCAAGGGAGCAGCGTGGCGGCTATGGTGGCATCCTGTGCCAGAGGCTTGTCGACCGTCAGCTCCTCAAGCTGTGGGAACACACGCTTGGCAATCGCGTTGCTGCCGAGGTAGTTGAGCTTGTGGTCGAAGGAGACAAAGCCCGTCTCGCCCGTTTGCACGAGCGAGTCTATGGCGGAGTCCGTCACGTCATACAGGCTGATGCGATGCGCGATGACCAGGTACAGGACCAACGCGATGTCGTAGGCCACCGGCAGAAGCTCCACCGTCGGCACGACGCGCCTCCCCCCAAAGAAGGAGACCATGGCAACGGCCTCGGTGAGGAAGAGCAGGCCGAGGGTCTTGCGTGATACCTGCTTCTTGTTTCGGTAGCTGTAGATGATAGCGGCCATGCTCGCACCCACATAGAGGATGACGAGCGCGATGAAGGCCGTGTGCATGGGTCCGTACACCTTCGTGAGCACCGGCACACCCCCGACGAGGTCGAAGGTCACATCGCGGTAGAAGGCTGTGGAGAAGGGCGCGGACGTGCCCACGGCAAGCGCGGAGGCATAGACGATGGTACTTGCCACAAAGAGCGCGACACGCATGCGCCTGCTCACCTCAATCGTACACAGGCTGAAGACGGCAAGCATGAGGATGAGAGTCAGGTAGCATCCCCCCACATAGGAGAGTTTGTTTGCGATGAGCGCCTCGCCTAGGGTTCGCGCGCTCGCCAGGAGCACGTAGCCCAGGTTGGTCACAGGAACGAGCGCAAAGATGAGCGTGATGTGGATGTCGAGGTGTTTGTGCCAGATGTAGAGGTAGGCGATCATAAGGGCCATCGCCACCACGAAGACACCCACGTAATACCAAGCTACCATGTCGCAAAGTCTCCCGTTCTTGACCGTACGCTTCGAGACATTGTAGTACGACTATGAATGCCGCTTGACGCGGAACTATGCGACGGGTGTCTGGCAAACGCTCTCAGCGACGCCCATCAGGTATCGTAGAAAAGGGCGATGCCGCGCTCGGTGTCTTCCACGTGGGTCGCTTTTGGCTCGCGCTGGATAATGCGCACGTAAGCGAGGTCTCCCGTACAACCCGCGAGGTGTATGACGGCAAGAAACCATCCCAGCAGGGGGAAGCCCTGCGACCACGGCACCACAAGTAGCGCGATGCTGACGAGCACTGCGGGAGCGAGCAGCACCGCACAGAAGCGGCGCCGACGCAGCATCGTCCCGGCCGCCGACGTGTAGAGCATCCAGTCGGTGAACCCGAAGCGTATGCGCGCGCTGAACCCCGTCAGCAGCATGAACGCCCCGGCATGCACCAACTCGTGGACCGGCAACGCAACGATGCTGATGAGCACGAGTGCCACGAACCACAGCAGCCCCACCGCCTCGTGAGGGAGGACAAGGGCCGCCACTACGCCCACGAGAATGCCGAAGACGAGAATGCCCATGCTCGCCCATACCATCTGTTGCTGCAGCGTTTGGTCTTCCAGCAGTTCTATGTCTGCCAACCTTCTCATGCGCTGCATGGTAGCGATGATTCGTCGTGCGCCGGACTTCTCTCGCCCAGACGTAGCACAAGCGTTACAGAGCCGCTTCATTCGGGCCCAACATGGCGCCTTTCGGTACAATCGCATGGGAATACGAGGCTCTCGGAGGGCTGACTGATGACAAACAGGTTATGGGTGCTGGGCAGCGCGGGATGGATGCCCGCCGCCGGTTGCGAGACGAGCTGCCTGCTCGTGGAGCTCGACGACGAGCTGGTGATGCTCGACGCCGGAACGGGCGTGGCCAACCTCGCACTCGCCTCTGAGGCGCTGGAGCGACACGATCACCTGAGCATCGTGCTCTCGCACTACCATCTCGACCATGTGGTCGGACTCATGTACCTCAAGCGCTTCGTAGCCAACATGCGCGTGGACGTGTATGGGCCGGGCATCCCCGTGTATCCGCGCAGTACCGCCGACTACGTATCTGACCTCCTGCAAGACGCCTTGTACTCCGCCGGTAGCGAGGGATTTGCCCGCGAGGTACGCTACCACGACTACGCCGGCCGCGACTTTTACGTTGGCAACGTCAAGGTGGCCGTTCGTCCACAGCGGCATTCTGCGCCCTCCTTCGAGCTGAGACTCGCCGACGCCGTGACCTACGCTACCGACACGACCTTCTCACCCGCAGTATGGGGGGCTCCCGCACCCACAAAGGTGCTTCTCCATGAATGCTGGCAGGTGGGAGACGGTGACCCCCGTCACACGAGTATTGAGGCACTGGTAGCCGGACTGCCGACCGACCGATTCGAGCGCACGCTGCTCGTGCACCAGAACCCCGAATGGGACGAGACGGCCCGCACGGAGGTCGCGCGCATCGCGGAGCGCCACGGCATGGAGCTCGCCCGCGACGGCATGGTCTTGCCCCTCTGACACAAAGGGGACTGTTCTCCGCAGGACAACAATTCGTTCCCCGTTGTCCCCCCTTGGCCAACTTGTGCGATAATCCCTTCGTCAACGAACAACCCCACGAGAGGAGCACCATGGCCTCTGACGTCCGTCCGCACTTCCCCACCCGCGCCGTCATCACCGGCGGCATGCCCTACGGTAACAAAAACCTTCACTTTGGCCACATCGGCGGCGTGTTTGTGCCCGCCGACTTCTTTGCGCGCTTCTTGCGCGACCGCATCGGCAAGCACAACGTGCTCTTCGTCTCGGGCACCGACTGCTACGGCTCCCCCATCATGGAGGGATACCGCAAGCGCAAGGAAGCAGGTTACGAGGGAACCATCACCGATTACGTCAAAGAGAACCACACGGCCCAGAAGGAGGCGCTCGACGCCTACGGCATCTCGCTCGACCTCTTTGGAGGATCGGGCCTCAAGCCAGCTGCCCCCTTCCACGAGGCCCTCACCGAGGACCTCATCAGGCGCCTATACGAGAAGGGTTACCTCATCAAACTCTCCACGCGCCAGTTCTATGACGTAGAGGCGGGGCAGTTCCTCAACGGGCGTCAGGTGCAGGGCCGCTGTCCCGTGCGTGGTTGCAAGAGCGAGAAGGCCTATGCCGACGAGTGCGACCTCGGCCACCAGTTCGATCCCGAGGAGCTCATCGCGCCCGTCTCGCAGCTCACCGGCACCACACCCGAGCTACGTCCCGTCGACAACTGGTACTTCGACCTGCCCGCCTTCCGCGACGAGCTCGAGGCGCTCATGGACGAGTGGGACGCCGACCCGCAGGTTCGTGCCGTCGTGACCAAGACCGTGCGCGAATCGCTCGCTGATCCCGTCATCTACGTGCAGAACAAGTTCCGCGAGGCGTTCGACGCCGTGGAGCACGACCTGCCCGCCCACACGGTCCAGGAGCCGCAGGGCAACCAGCAGTCCTTCTCCGTCACCTTCGCTGACTGGCGCGCCCGCGACGCCGCCCGCGAGGTGCTCGATGCCGCAGGCGTGCGCTTCCGCACCGGCAAGACCCTGCTGCCCTTCCGCATCACCGGCAACATCGACTGGGGCGTACCGGCTCCCGACCTCGAGGGAACCCACGGCCTCACCGTCTGGTGCTGGCCCGAGAGCCTGTGGGCGCCCATTTCCTTCTCCCAGACGGCCCTCGCACTCGACGAGGAGGAGGCCTTTGAGGGCGGCACGCCGCACTTTGCCTCGCACGACTGGCGCGCCTGGTGGTGCGACGACAACGCGGCCGTGTACCAGTTCATCGGCCAGGACAACATCTACTTCTACTGCGTGGCACAACCCGCCATGTGGGAGGCGCTCGACTGGCTGCTGTTCCAAGACACGCCCATCGCCAACCACCACATCCTCTTCATGAACAAGAAGGCTTCAAGCTCAGGCAAGATTGCGCCTCCCATGGCTGCCGAGCTGCTTGAGTACTACACGCCCGAGCAGCTGCGCTGCCACTGGCTGAGTCTCGGCCTCGATCAGAAGGCCGTGAGCTTCTCGCCCAAGGCGTTCGACACGAGCGTCAGCCACAAGGACAAGAAGACCGGCGAGGACGTGCTCGTGAAGGACGACCCGCGCGTGGCCGACCCCGCCCTCAAGGAGAGCGCCTTCCTCACGAACATCTTCAACCGCCTGGCCCGTAGCTGCTTCTATGGCGCGCAAAACGCCTGCGACGGACACCTGCCCGTCGCCACACCGCACGCCGAAGTCGTGGACGAGGCACGCGAGGCGACGCTCGCGTTCGAGCGCGCCGCCTATCTCTTCGACGCACACGGCGCCCTCAAGGTGGCCGAGGAGTACGCTCGTGCGGCCAACAAGCGTTGGGGCGATGCGAGCAAGGCCGCCAAGGGCGACGACGTCGCCTACGACCAGGCCCTCGCCGACGCGTTCGTCGCACTGCGCACCGCCACGCTGCTCATGCACGCCGCCACGCCTTGGGGCTGCGAGAAGATCTGCGAGCATCTCGCCTTCGACCCGGACGTGTTCTTTAGCTGGGACTACGCCTTCGAGGGACCCGTCGAGCTCGCAGCGCGCTCGGGGCAGACGCCCGAACAGCATGCGCTCGTTCCGCTCCCGCCGCGCTTCGACTTCTTCCAGAAGCACCCCACCCAGAAGCGCTAGCCATTCGCAGTCAAGGGCGCAGGCGACCGCACATCAGCGCGCGTCGTCTGCCCCCTTGCCCGTCCCTGCGACTCGCATTGATCTATTCTCGTGACTCGCCTGACTCAAGCGGTATCTTCCCCTCGCAAATCTCTTCCATGTTTTGCGAGATGATGTCGAGCGCCTGATACATATCTTGGCGCATCTCCTCGGTCAGACCCGCCCCCGCGATCTCGAGGGCTCGCGCCGCCTTCCGCTTGACCTGCCGCGCAAGCGTACGACCCTCCTCCGTGAGACATATTGGGGCTCGATACCTGCTCTTGCCATACGGCTCGACGATGCCCTTCTTTTGAAGCACATCGAGAGCACGCGAAACATCTGCCTTGTCTCGCTGAACCAATTCGGCCAGACGCGCGGCAGTCAGCTTCTCCGTGGCATCGACGAGGGTTACGAGATACAGCGCATACGAGCCCCTCATGCCATAGGGACGCATCTCCTCCGTGGCAATCTTGTTCCAATAGCGAGTAATGCTAAAGATGGAGAGCGTGAAGCGCTCGAATCGGTCCATATCGACCTCCTTCCCGCTCACAACGGATGGCCTCACCGACCTAGAGCACAGTCTACGCCTTGAAGAATGCCACTGCCACCACGCCCGGACCTGCATGAGTGCCTATGACACTGCAAATTTGGGCGCAGTCCAACTCGTCAACGAAACCCTCCCACAAGTTTCGGCTGTTGTCGATGTAGTCACGCAGAAGTGCGTCGGATGTTCCCGTGTAGCCAAGAAGAATCGGCAGGTCGTAGTCGATTCCACTCTCCTCAATCTGCTCAATGAGGAAAGCATTGGCTTTCTTTGGACCACGCGCTTTTCCCAGAATCTGAACGGCGCCTTCCTCGATGGTAATGACCGGCTTGACGTTGAGAAGTCCGCCAGCAAATCCCGCCGTCTTTGAGACCCTACCACCTCGTACCAGGTATTCCAGCGTGTTCAGCTTGGCCAACACACAGATGCGTTCACGCATCGTCTCGACTTCCTTCGCCAATTCCGCGAGGCTCATGCCACGCTCGGCGCAGGCAAGTGCGTGCTCCACGAGGATTCCCGTACCGATCGTGACACTCTTGCTGTCCACCACATAGATCTCTGGGTAGTTTTCCGCCGCCAAACGCGCACTCTCGTAGGTTCCCGAAAGCACTGACGAGAGCGTGATGACCAGCCCCTCCTGACCGTTATCCCGAATGCGGGCGAACATCTCCTCAAAGACTGCCGGCGAGGGCTGGCTGGTCTTTGGCAGGATATCATCCGACTCGAGTCTCCGATAAAAGTCATCCCTGCTCAAGTCCACGCCGTCACTGAATTCCTCATCGCCAAACATGACGGTAAGGGGGACGACTTCCACCCTGCCGAAGAATCGGTCTGCGATGTCCATCGACGAGTCGACGATAATGCGAACACTTGCGCTTCTGCTCATAAGAAACAACCGAAGCCTTTCCATTGGATTGCCTATGCGAATGTTGACTTGTCAACGTGCAATTCTAGGAACGAGTCGTTGATTTGTCAACAATTCAGGGAAAGACCGACGAAGGACTCACGAGCGAAAAAAGCTGGGGTGCCGGGGACGCACCTCATGCCTCGGGCTCCAAGCAGATTCGAGCCCTTTGAGGTATGTCACCCGGCACCCCATACCGTGCTTCGCCCCCATCGTCGAGAATGCTTTATCAGCACAACTTGAGCAAAGCGGCGGCTATAGAAATCGACGGCTATAGTATGAATCCGATGCTCTGACTAGTATCCCATCACGCAGGATCCGGTGCTGGGACGGTCGCGATCGCTCTTCACGTATTTGGTCGCCGCGCCACGCATGTTGCATTCCGCCAGCTCAAGCTCGCCGTCAATGTAGGGCTGATACATTGCGTCGACGCCACTCGAAGAACCGGAGACGCTGTCGCAGTCGTCCCCCCATGCCAAGGCACTCTGTACGATGCGGATGCGCTCTTCGCGCGTGGTGTCCTTTATCAGCTTGCTCCTACCCATGTGATTCCTCCTTCATGTGCAATACGTTACCCGTCTCCTTTGGCTGCCTTCGCGCTGATTTCGCACCGTGCGGAGGCAGCCAAGCGAAAAGGCGCGGGCATCACTCCTTATCGAGCACGCCTTTCAAGTCGAGCTGTACTGACTCGCCCGCTCCGACGTTGATGATCGCGGAGTTCTCGCGATCATTGATTCCCTCTGCTTCCGCCCATCCTTCTGCTGTATAGGTGAATAGATTCATCCCGTCGCTATTCTCTATTACCAGAAACGCCGTGTACGCTCCGGGCTGCACCACCGCTCTCGTCAAAGTGGATCCGACGGGTGGCCAAGCACTGGTGTCCGCAGCTCCTTCTTGCGGGAAGAGAAAGAGGATGAAGCCGCCGGCATCCGAAATCTCCACGTCTGGGCACTCAACGGTAATGGCGCCCGCACCCTCGGGAAGCTCGGCAGGAGGCTCCGTCACGGTAAACTTGGCCTCGTCAATCGCCTTCTTCACCGCATCGACGTACTGCTGGCATCCGGCTTGTGCCATGCACCAGGGCATCAGCTCGGCCATCTGCGGATAGTCGGTGTTCGGCGTCATGGCGAGGGCTACGTTCATCCAGAAGTAGACCTGGTCTTCGGGCGTCATGCCCGCCTCTCCCAACTTGTACGAGACTCTGTTGAGCAGCGACGAGTTGGTGTGCACCCCACCTTGGTCGTTGTTGTCGTTGCCCACCGCGACCGATGGCGCGTAGTATACATCCCATGCATACTCCGGCTGGCCGTGTGTGTGAGGATCGCTCATGGACCGGATCAAGGTATCCTCGCCACCACCTTCGCCAATGGTCCACGCACCGTCGGGGTTATTGCCTATGAGCATCTCCACGAGGTTGCCCATAACGTCGCTCATTCCCTCATTGATGGCGCCCATGTCGTTCTTGTAAAGATTGGTGGTCATGGTCGTGCCGGTGACGCAATGAGTGAACTCATGTCCGATAACGTCGATGCACTCGCCGTAGGAGGCAAGCCTCGTGAATGCGAAGGTCTGCCAACCCCCATAGCGGCCCGTGTACACCGCATTCTTTTCCTGCTGCCCGTTCTCGTTGAGATAGTTCATAAGCAACAACGATGGCGAACCGAGGTCATCCGGACCGGTCCAGCCGATGCTCTTGTAGAAGTCCCACACACGAAGGTATGTGTCGTACACCAACAAGTCTATGCTCTCGAACGATGCGTCATTGGAAGACACGGGTACGACTTCGCCATCCGAGTCGAAGCTCGCGTAGTCCCCACAGAGCACCTTGCGCTCCGCATCTCCCAGCACCGTTTCGCCCGTATCCGGATTGCGCAGAACAGGAAGCGTGAGCTGCTTGGTCGTGCCGTCATGAAGGATTGCATCACCCGTCCACTCCGCCTGCTCATATTGGTCGAAGTCGAAGCTAAGGTATGTGGACTCGCCATTGTACGACTCAACGTCCCACGGTTCGAGCACGGGAATGTTGTACAGGTATGCGCCATCCTCGCTCACATAGTGAGCGAGGTAACCCATGTCCACGTCTTCGTAGTAGTTTTGCGTATAAACGACCCAGGCATATTGCTGGAGATCGGAGCCAGACTCGAGTGCCAAGAGCGTCTGATGGCTCGCATCAGGAATCACGTCGACACCCTTCACGCCATCGTCTGCGAGCTGCCGCCGCACGACCTCTTCCGCCTCTTCTTGCGTGGTAGCCCAGCTCTCCAAACTCTCAATCTTGATGTTGGGCATGATCGAGCTCACGAGGCCGATGGCCTTGTTGTCCTTATCTGTTATGAGCTTGACGGAGGCGCCGTGCACCTTGACGTCGCCCGCCTGCTGAATGAACGAGTAGTACGTGGTTCCCGTCTCGGTGGGTTGCTCCGCGAAACACTCCAACACGGTTGAGTCGTCGCCACCTATACGATCCATGACGCTCTGGATCGCCTTGAGGGCATCCTCTTCGTCCTTGACCTCACCATCGTAGAACGGCTCGCCGATGAACGTCGACACAATGCCTTCCCCAGAGAGCGCCTTATCGTAGGCCTCCTGCAGCTCGGCTGCCGCCTCGGCATCAGCCTCGTTTGTGTCTTCGGCAACATCTCCGAGCACGGCCCCGACTGCTTCCTGCGTCTCCGTCTGGGTTTCTTCCATAGGCTGCGGCGCGCCACAACCACTCATGCCACCAAGCGTCAATGCCAGAGCAAACGCAGAGAGCAGAGCTTTCGCACCAGTACCGTTCATGTCTCTCACCACTTCTCGACCCCCGTACCAAGCCCGTTGTTACCCGTCTAACTTTACACCCCGAAGCTTTGTTCCCGATTGTAAATCGCGACGGCATGGGGCACGCGCGGTCGAGCCACGCTGGTGTGAACGCCGGAGGCATCGCAGCCGCGCGACATGTGACCGAAAGGCGCCGTAGGAGGCATCATCGGCTGTACGACTTGCACCCAAAGGTGCCACCACGCATCATCTGCTGTGCAGATGGCGCCAGAGGCACAGTGACGTCGCCAAAGGTCGTGCGAGAAGCATATAGCGTTTGTGCATAAGTGTGGAAAATCGTAGCCCGCTTTTAACATCAACTGGGAATTTACCGATTTTGATAACGATTTTCCACAGTGGCTATTTTACCCAGTGCGGAAAATCGATATCAAATGTGGTAAAAACCCAGTTGGCGTCAGAGATGCGAAACGATTTTCCGCACTAATTTGTTGTCGCCCATGTCGAGAACGGTTCGCAGCGGCAGTCTCGCGACTTCCGCGATAGGCAACATGGCCGCATTTCCTACAAATCCGGGCTTTTCAACGATATGGCGGCACGATTTACCCCATTCTGCTCGCTCATCTCGCAACGGCACAGAATCGAGATGCCGTTGCCACGTCGTGCCTGCGTTATGATAGGCCGAAGCCATCGAAGCGAAAGAAAGGAGAGCGCCCAACATGATGCCCACACCGCCTGAACCCCACTTTCCCAGCCGATACAGTCGACCGTCCGTGGCGCCAAGCATCGCCATGCGGGTAACCACGTCCGACGGTGCCCAAATCGCCACGTTCGTCTACGGAACACCGACTCCAGAGGTTACGCCTGTGCTCATGCTCCATGGCAATGGGGAAGAGCACGGAATCTTTGGCCCCATAGTGGATGTGGTTCTCGAGGCGGGACTCTGGGTCGTCGCCGTCGACTCCCGCGCACAGGGGATGTCGTCGCGCGGGAGTGCGCCACTCACCTATGAACTGATGACAGCCGATGCCGTATGCGCTCTCGACGCACTTGGCGTAGCCCGCGCGCATGTGCTGGGGTTTTCCGACGGCGGCATCGAGGCATTGCTCCTAGGTCGCGATTACCCAGAGCGCGTCACCTCCATCACAGCGCTCGGAGCGAACCTTACGCCAGAGGGCGTAATCGAGGAACCGAACTGGGACATCGAAGGGGCAGTCGCACACAATCATGAGTGGGCCGATTACTGGCACGCTCTCGACAATTCGGGCGAGGCGCAAACTGACAGCAATGTGGATGTCACATTGCTCACGCCCTCTCCCACCGTTGCCTCACAACATGCCGAATTGCTCCAATTGATGCTGGACGAGCCGCACATCGAGCCTGCGTCCCTCTCTGCCATACGCTGTCCTACCTGCATCATGGTAGGAGAGCACGACTGCATCGATCCAGCGGAGACGCGACGCATCGTCGATGCGATCCCTAGCGCACGGCTAATCGTCGTCGCGAACATGGGGCACAGTCTACCCAAGGCAGCGCCAGACGCCGTAAGCGCTCACCTACTTGCCACCATAATGCGCACCGCGTATTGATTGAGCCGAAAGTGGCAGTCCTCGGCGATGGATAACCGAGGACTGCCACCCTTGACGCAAGAGTTGTTAGAGCAGCTTGAGGTATTCCTGGCGCTCCTCAGAAGGTATGCCTAACATGTCCATGGCCTCATCACTCGTCATGCCGGAGCCCCGCATGAGACGGCCGACCGCATCGGCGAGTCCTTCCTTGCGACCTTCCTTCCGGCCTTGCTTGCGTCCGTCCTTGCGACCCTCCTCGAGACCCTCGTCGTGCCCCTGTTTGCGCGCCCAACGTTGCCCTTCGATGACCATGTCGTTGTACTCCATCTGCGCCTCACAGTAGCGCTCATAGGCGCGCTCGAGTTCGGGGTCGCCCATTGCGAGCCGATAGCGCTCCGCGAACTCCCGAATCGTTTCGAACCGCTCCATCATCTCGTCCATCCCGTGGTCGTCGCGGTATCCGCCCGCGAGGAGGTAGAGCCACGCCAGCGACTCGTCCTCCAAAAGCAACTCATCATTTGCAGTATAGCGCTTTCTCACCTTGTCGAGCTCGACGAACACATAGAGCGTGCGGTCGCTCCCGTCTTCGTACTTCCCGACGCGTCGTTCCCCGCCGTCGTGTCTTTCGTCGCTGGGCACCTCGGCGCCGTCCCCCGCGTCGTCGTGCCTCCAGCGAATTTGCCCCACGCTCAGGAACGAGTCGCCCCCAAACACGTCCCACCCCTCGACGAGCATGATGACGATGACCTGTGGGAGCGAGCCGTAGCTACTCGAAATGCCCTTTGGGGTGCGCTCGCACAGCAGTTTCGAAGCATAGAAGAGCGCCTTGTTGTTCACGTTGACGCGTTCGCGCTGCGCCTCGAGGTCAACGAGCGTGCCCTCCTCGGACACGATGACCACATCGGTGCGCGGCGTGCGCACCTCTATGCCGCCCGGACTCGCTGCATCGGCACTCAGCTCGACGACCTCACCGATTTGGGGGATGCCCGCCCGACTGAGCACGGCATTCACAAGCGAGCGCGTCACCCCCTTGGAGTCCTGCCGCCCGAATATCCACAGGAACGCGTCGTTGAAGAGCGGGGGAATGCGCAGCGGCTCCTGTGCCCTGGCCTCGTGCATCAGCTGGTTCTCGTCCGACCTCACCATGGTGCCTCCCTATCCGCAATGCCTGTTGGAAGGCGTACTCTACCAGAGCGGGTTCGCACGAATTTCCCCGCTAGCTGACACTTTTTTCCCCGATTTCTGCACCTTCGCAGGTAGACATGCCTGTTTCGTTTTGCACTCGATTGACATTAGGATTTGCTGAAATTTGCCGCGGCGCCAAGGGAGCGGCGCCAAAGAGGGGCAGCTCCGGCGGGCAAGGCCGCGTGCACCATGAGGGGCATCTGGAGGGCAAGGGAGCAGCCCGGACATATGCCACTGGGACTACCGTCCTTGGCGCTGTCCAACGTATGCGAGGGCACGCCGATAGCTTGTGCGGCACTCGTAGGCCATCTGTTGTTCCCAATGATCCCAGATGCGCTCGCCAACGATACCGCGATGCACAAGCACGCGCGGCCTTCCCTCGAGGTCCCACACGGGACGCGGTGGATTCTCGCCGGCATTGAGGAAATGCTCAAACTCTGCCGGCTTGTCACCACGCGTGAGCAGCGGACCGGGCGTCACCTTGAGCCTCCCCTGCCACTCGCTGCCCAAGGACTCCTCCAACCACCCGAGCGTCTCCCCAAGCACCACGAACGTGCCCACGTCATTTGCACAGAGGTCCACATCAGCAGGCGGAAGCGACGCAAGCGTCCGCAGCAAAGAGTGCATCGTCTCTTCCCAATGCCGTGACTCGAGCTCGGACTGCGGCAGGGGTCCCACGAGCAGCACGATGCCCGTCCGCGCGCTCGACGCATCCTCCTTGGCGGGCCACACACCAGGCAGATCGCGAATGGCATCGCGCAGCTTCCTCCCGTCACGAACGTCACCCACATACGTACGATCCGCCGCATCGGGAAGGTCAACCGGCTCGATTGCCGTACGGCTTTGAATACCCGCACCGTAGTAACACGCACACGGTTGGCCGAAGGTCTGCCGATAGAGGCGCTTGCGTTCCTCGTCATCGCGCGACTCTTCCGCTGCCTTGAGGAACGTAAGCGCTCGCACGCGCTCTTCGAGCGGACGACCGCGCCCACCAAGCTTGCCAAACCCCACGCCCGCCGCGCGCAGGCGTTCAATCTCGCATGCGGCGCACGGATACGGCTCGAGGTAGTCACATGACCTTCCCAAGCAAGCGTGCGTGCGATACGTGGTGTCAAAGACGTACAGCGGCTCGCCTTCGAGCTCGGCATCCGTCCCCACGCGATCGGGATAGCTCACGCCGTGGTAATGCGTACAGTAGCCGTCCACGAGCGGGCACTTGTCAAAGAAGAGCATGCTCTCCGCCTCGAGCTGCAAGCCATCGCGCATGCAAACACGAAGTATGTCCCCGATCTCCTCCGCCCCCAAGAATCGCGGGAAGACGATGCGCGAGACGCCCAGGCGCGCGAATGCCGCGGCACTCGGCGCGTTCGCGCAGACCGCAAGCAGCGAGCACACACGCTTGAGGGCATTCCCTGCCTCCTCGAGCCGATACAGCAATCCCAGGTCCCGCACGATGACGCCCGTCCCACCCATCTTCGCGAAGGCGTCGACAAGCCCAAGAAGGTAGTCGAGCTGGCGCTCGTCGTACTGACCATTGAGCGCAAGGTACAGGGGAATGCCGTATCTCCGCGCGGCAGCTGCCGTCTCCGCAAGCTCCTCTCGCGAGGCGAGGTTGGCCTTGCCCTGCCTACGGCTGATGGAGTCGTGCTCCCCATACCGCTCGGTCCACCACGACTCCTGTAAGCCACAGTACAGCTCCCCCGCCCCGGCAACGGCGAGCGAGGGGACCTCGAGAGCGGCATTGACGGGGACGCTGTAAACCATGGAGAACCCCTTCGTTGCCTCAGCCAAGCGCGGCTGCACTGGCAGAAACAAACTCTCGGTAGGATTGCTCGTTCACCAACCCGAGTATTTCTTGCAGCTCTTCGAGCAGATACTTATAGTCACCTTGCAGGTATGCCCGAGCCGCCATGTAGGGCTCACGTATGGCGGCGTCAATCCACTGCTCGTGCAAATCCTGCGTGCGTGCAGAGAAGGACCGGTAGAACGTCTCATCGCGCGCGCCCAATGGCTCGAACGGACCATCAGGTCCCTGCAGCAATCCCAGCTCAGTTCCCGCAAATGCAATCAGACGACTCACAGCCACTTGGTGCGTGTAGATGCCGAGCTCATGCAGCTGGCGCACCTCGTCAAGCGCTCCCTCGAGTGTCTGCCGTCCGTGCCACAGGATGTAGCCACACTGCAACGCGATGCCAGCTTCGCGCACAGCATCGAGCACCTCCGGCAAACGCCCAACGTCGTAAGGCTTGCGCCAAGCCCGCAGCGTGGACGGGTTCAGGGACTCCACACCCACAAAGAGCCTTGTCAGACCCGCGTCGTGCAATGCGCACAGGCGCCGAGTAAGATCGGGCTGGCCAATCAGTGCCACCACTCGCATCTCGCACGCCCACGCCACTCGCAGACCGCGTCGGTCCAGTTCGGCAGCAATGCCCTCAAGTCGCACCAAGGGCCCGGCAGCGTCATCCACAATGTTGAAGATGGGCGGAAGACCAGCCGCCTCGAGCCGTACGGAAACGTGCTCGATTTCGTCCACCACGAGCTGCGCATCTCGCCCTTGCCAGCGACGAAGCTCCAGCGGAAGCTTCGGCGTGGCACAGAACGTACACGTACCCGGACACCCACGCGACGTTTGCAAACTGACAGCACATCCCAGCCGTGCATAGCGCTCCGCATGAGGCCGATACGGCTCCGCCCAAGCGTCGGGGGCAAGAATACCGTTATCGGCCTCATCCCCTCTCGCTAACGCCAGGAGCGCCGCCTCACCCTCGCCACGCACCAGTACGCACGATCGCGGAAGCAATCGCGCCGCCTCGTCGGGAGCAGTGGTCACAAAGACGCCGCCCGCCACGAACGTCGCATCAGGGAATCCCGCTCTCAGGCGACTCATGACACGCCGCGCATCGGGCACGTCACGGCTCGTCATAAGCGAGAAGCCTATGACCTGTGGGCCGTCACCATTCCTGTGCAGCTCGCGCATGTCGTACCAAAAGCTCGGACTAACCCGCGAACTCACGCCAGCACGACGCTCCGCTTCGGCCAGCCGCCGGTCAAACACATCCGCATGAACCCCATTTGCACGCAAGTACCCTGCCAGGCGCTCAATTCCCAGCGGTTCGGAGAACTCCGGTTCTCCGCCCTCGCAGAGCGGACGTATGAGCAGCACGCGCGGCATACTCGACCAGCTATTCGTCGAACTTGAGTTCAAACATCTCGTTCACGAGCTCCTTGCCTTCGGCGTCGCGTATGATGAGCGTTCCCGCAAGGCGCTCGACCCTGCCTTCGCGCAAATCCCCCGCATTCTTCGCGCGGAACAAGAGGTACCGATGCCCGACCGTGCCGGTACTGAGCGGAGTGCCTGCACTCAGGAGCTCGACATCTTTGCCGTTCACCGACCATCCATCGCCTTCGATGGTTACAGGCCCCTCTCCCTTATACGAACCTTTGTACTCCACGGCCACGATGCCATCACTCGCAGGCAATACCTTCTGCAATGTGATGGTCACGCCGCCCTCGTCGTCGATCATCTTGCCATCCAGCTCCTTGAACTGTTGCTCGGGATCAGCTTGCCACTTCAAGGGATACGAGGCCACTGGATCCGAGCCCCATTTGCCCACACTCATCACACAGGACAGCTGCTCGAGGTTCCCTTCGACAACCGAGACGACCTTTTCGTCCTCCGTGGAGAAGAAGTTCCCCCATGCACTATCTTGCCCCACGCCGTTGATGGTAGGCCATCCCGCCGAGAAGTTATCGATCTTCTCACCGTTAGCCGTCACATCATGTTCCGCAAAGAAGTGGTAGCTCCCTTTCGTGTGATTGACGAACTCGAACTCTGCAATCGGGTTGTCTGCCGACATGTGGTAGCCCGTGAAGACGATGGTGCACACCTCGTCGTCAGCCACGACGTACGGAAGGCCCAGATGCGCCTCGACCGCAGAGAGATCAACATCGCTCTTATCCGCCTCCTTGGCGGGCTTGTCCTCGTCGGAGGACTCCTTCTGCTCGTCGGCGTCCTTCGCATCGGAGGACTTGTCCTTGTCGTCAGCGGCGTCCTTCTGCTCGGCAGCGTCCTTCTCGGCGGCGGCTTCCTCATCCGAGGCCTTCTCGTCCGCAGCCTTCTCCGCGTCCGCATCTGCCTCCACGGGCTCCTCGTACCCGAACTGCGTGCCCACGGCCACGAGGTACGCACGCAATGCCTGTGCGTCCTTGTCGTCCGCAAGGTCACCGTCAGCCAACTCGTCCACCGCCGTCCGCAGGCTCTTGTACACATACTCGCCGTTAGACGCCGTTCCCTGAGCGGCGTCGTAGAGCTCGGTCTCGATGTCGTCCCAGAGCTTGTTGTACTCAAGCTCCGCCTTCAGCTTTTCGGAGAGCTTCGATGACTCATCGCGCACCTTGCGCACCACGACCAACGCCGCATCCTCAAGGGCGCTTTCCGTCGAGAAGCCGCAAGCGACCGCAGCCGTCTGCACGTTGAGCTGAACCCCATCGTCCTCGGGATACAGCGCCAAGCATGTGAGCGCCTGCACCAGCGCTTCATCGTTCTTCTCTTGCTGCAGCAGGGCAAGGGCAAGGTTGACGTTGGCTCCGTAGTGCTCGGGATACGCCTCGAGAACCTCCTCGTAACCCTTCTGCGCATCCTCGTACGCGCCATCCCGATATGCCGCGTTGGCCATCTTGAACGCGTCCTTCTGCGCGATGGTGAGCGTACCCTCTTCCTTCTCTTCCTCGCTCACGGCACGGCGCTCATCGCCCAACGCGAGCGCCTTCTCCACGTATTCCTCCAGTTCGGACGGATCGCGCTTCTCTCGACCTTCGAACGCCCCTTCCACGGGCTCGGGTTCATGCACGGAGGCTTCCTCGCCCTGATGGGAAGAGCCACAGCCAGCCAGCACCATGCACAGACACATGACGGCGAGAAGAACGACGAGGTGTGGCTTGATAGCATCTCTCGAACGCCCGCTCATCTCCGTCAACCCCCTAATGCACCGGCACGCAGGCACACGGGGCGCCGCAGCTCACCGTGCCGCCCCCTGACGGGGTGTGGCTCACGCAGCTACAACTCTGGTAACCATCGCAGCTGCACACAGAGAGGCATGTGCACACGCTGTCGCAGGTGCAAGGCGTCACAACGGGCGTCGGCGTCGCCACGGCGTCGCAGGTGCAGACGGCAAGACATGTGCAGACGGTATGCGTGGACGTCACCATATCGCAGGTGCAGTACGTGCCCATCACCTGCGACGAGTATTCGCTCTCTTCCTCGTCGTACTCGTCCACAAAGTAGGTCTTCATGCTCGGCTTGAATACGCTGTTGCCGTCCACGATGATCTCTATCTGTGGCTTGGGCAGCGCATCGTCCGACGGCTCGGTAAGCGCACGGTCGTTGTAGCCGTCCTTCGTGTTATCAGCCATCTGTGGAGCTCCCTTCTTCCTGTGGTTTCCAACGAAGCTTACGCTGAATCTGGTTGAGGGTAAGGGCGCGGCTAATCTCGCAGCGCACCGACCCATGGTGCTCGTCAACTCCGATGCCATCGAGTACCTTGGCCGCGCAGTCGCCCGCACAGTGCCACCTACAGAAGCAGTCATCGCAGAACCGTATGTTGTGGACGCACAGCTCGGAAAGCTCGTCGAGCTTCTCTTGGTCAAAGACGAAGCGATCGGCCTCGGGATCATAGCGTCCAAAGAAGAACCGCTCGCTGCGCGGATCGCTCGCATAGCTGACCTCGTAGCACGCCGTCACGTCGCCGGTGGGCGTCACGGTGAACGAGCCGGAGCTCACCTTGCAGAACGTATCGGCCAGCACGTCCTGACGGGCGCCGGAGAAGACGAGCCGCACACCTCGCTCCTCCGCCACCCGAAGCGACTCGAGATAGCGACGCACAAAGACATCGGAGGTGGGCATGACATTGGATGACGTCTTGCAGCGACCACACTCCCACACGGGCTCGAAGTGCAGTTGCTCGATGCCAGGGTAGTTGCTCGCCACGAACTCGACGATTTCGGGCATGGCGTCCACCATGGCATCCGTGACGGTCGTGCGTACCCCGAGGCCTACCCCAGCCTCTGCGAGACGGCGCATGGTGCGATCCACCGCCTCGAACGAACCCTTTCCACCCGCAGTCGGACGGTTCGCGTCCTGGAATGCAGGCAGGCCGTCGAACGAGACGTTGATGGAGCCGAAGTTCGCCACGACGAAGTCGATCTGCTCCTCCGTGAGTACGCCGTTGGTCGCCGCGTTGAAGACCACCGGGATATCGAGCTGCTCAGAGACATCCTGCCCGTACCACACGATCTCCTGAATGAGGTCGAACGCACAGAATGGCTCGCCGTTGCCGTGGATGGAGACGAGGAAGTTATGCGTGCCGTCGCCCTCGTCGCGCCGCTCGAGGGCATTCCGTGCGATGAGGTCAATCGCACGCTGGGCGCAACGCAAGTCCATCCGGGTGAGCGGCTCGCCGTTGCCGCCACCCTCCCCACCAAAGGCGTAGCAGTAGCTACAACGGAGGTTGCAGTTGTTGGTGGGAAAGAGCGTCACCTGCGTGGGTCGAAATCCCCGCTCGTGCTGCGGGTAAGCGCGTGGGGCGAAGAATCCCCGCTCGCTCAAGGCCCGCACCACCGTCTTACCCTCCGGACTCATGGCATCATAGGCACGATGGTCATTCGCATAGGTGAGGGCCACGTCAGCGGCCGCGTCATTTACCCGTGCCATCAGCCTTCCGAGCGGCGCATAGAGGATTGGACCCTCGTCATCGCGCAGCACAAAGAGCTCGGGCGGCATCGGTTCCACACTCATGCGACCGTCTCCACGAGGTTCACGTATACGGCATTGGTGAGGTAGCCAGCCTGCCCCAACGCGACGAAGAAGGAGGCCACGTCGGCCGGGCGCACGTCCGTGCCCGCCGCACTCGCAATCTCGTCGATGCTCAGCGTTCCGTCCGCCAAACGAACGAGCTCGGCACCGAGCGCGTCAACATCGAAGAGATGCGTCTCGCCATACCACGCCTGCACCGTACCCTGCTTCGAAACCAACTCGATGCCATCACGGACGATTGGCCCGTGTGCCACCTCCGGATTGGGGACCTCAGGCGTCACGAACCCCGACGGTGTCGCAACGCGACTCCCAGTGCCAGCCACGCACAGAGTCGCAAGTGCCACGAAGCCGAAGGCTCCCCGCAAGAACGACCTTCTTTCCACGTCCTTCCCCCTTATCCCTCAAAGTGATTTCAAAGTAAGTATACACGCCTACCGACCGGTTATGTGCTCGCGCAGGCACTCCAGTAGATCACGGGGGTTGAACGGCTTAGCGACGTGCGCATTCATCCCCACCGCCAGGCAATGCCTGACGTCCTCGTCATAGGCGCTGGCGCTCATCGCGATGATGGGCAGCTTCCGGTAGTACTCCCCTTCCAACGATCGAATTCCCTCCGTCGACTCAAAGCCGTTCATGACTGGCATCTGGATGTCCATGAGCACCGCATCGTAGTGTCCCAGCGGATGGCTCCGCACCTGCTCGATGCCAATCTGCCCGTTCTCGGCCCGGTCCACCTCAATCCCGTATTGGGCAAGGACCATGCTCGCAATCTCCGCGTTGATGTCGTTGTCCTCAACCACCAGCACGCGAAGCCCCGAGAACTCGAATTCGTCATCTTCAGTCCGCTCGTCCTCTTGCGCATCTTCGTCCTCAAGCGACTCCAAATCCAGCTCGACCGTGAACTCCGAACCCTCGCCCACGGCACTCTTCACCGAAATCGTGCCGCCCATCAGCTCGACGACCCTCGCCGTGATTGCCAATCCCAACCCGGTGCCCTGTATGCTGTTGACCGTCGTCTTCTCCTCGCGAGTGAAGCTCTCGAAGATGTGCGGTAAGTAGTCCTCACTGATGCCGATGCCGGTGTCCCGGACGATGAAGCGGTAGCGATGCTTGTTCCCCTCAAGAGGCTCCTCCTCGGCAATGAGGTCGACCGTCTTGCCCGTCGGTGTGTACTTAACGGCATTGCTCACGATGTTGACCAGCACCTGTTCAATTCGCAGCTCGTCCGCGTTCACCCTGACGTGTTTGACGCTCTCGTACCGATAGCTGATGATGAGGGATTTGTCCCGTGCCTGAAGCGCGATGATATCCTCGATGCGGTGGAAGACATCCTCCAAGTTGCACGGACCCGGGTTGACCTGCATCTTGCCGCTCTCGATCTTTGAGATATCCAGGATGTCATTGATGAGAGACAGCAGGAAGTGACTGGAAGAGCTTATCTTTTCCAGCGCCTCCATAACCGCCTCGGGATCGTCTTGGCGGCTCTTGGCGATATTGGTGTACCCGACGATGGCGTTCATCGGCGTCCGGATGTCATGCGACATGTTGGCCAAGAAGTCGTTCCGTGCGCTGACCCTCGCCTCTGCCACCTGCTGCTGGTATTCCAGCTCGCGCTTCATCTGGGCGTCAATCTTGTTCGTGCCGATTATCAGATGGCGTCCGTACTCATCCTCCAGAAGCGTCGCCTTCATGCTCACCCACGTCGGGACGTCTCCCGACATCAAGCGGTACTTCATGGTAAAGCTGCCATCCCGTTCCAGGATGGACATGACCTTCTCCTTGTAGAAGGTCCCCAAGAAGCGCTCCTTGTCGCCGCTGTAGATCAGGCGCTTCATGTTCTTCCTGCTCACGTTGAAGAAGTCCTCCCCGGCCCGTTCCACACCCAGGTCGTCATACTCCTGCGTCGCGCTGTACTCCACGAATCTGTCCGTATCGGGATTGACGGTGTAGATGCTGAAGTAGTCACCCGCCAAGGCCTGTGCCACCTTCGCGTAGGTGATGTGCTCGGCCGCCACCTGACGGTATTCCTCCTGCGCCCTCCATGCATCTTCCAGCGCCTTCTTCATCGCGCGTCCTTGTCGGACCTCATCATCCACGTCCTTGAAGCCCATCGTCACGCCAATGCGTCCGCCAGGCATGCGCACCTTGCCGAAATCGATTCGGTAATGCCGCACACCCGTCTCCAAGGAGCGAAGGAAGCTGACAGAGAACTGCTCTCTCGTCTCGAACTGCTTCAATATGTAGGGAAGCCCGATTTGCTCCTGCATCCGCTCTCGGTCCTGCTCTGCGACCATCGTGTCGACGTACTCCGTCTTGGTCTCCGTGTACCGAGCATGGCTCAGGGCGTTGCGAATGGCCTCCGCGTGTATCTCGTCCTTGTCTGTGTGGTACAGGGCGCAGGTCTCCGCAACCACGTCGCTGATCAACCATACGGTATTGTAGGAGTTGATCAGCGAGGCGATCACGGCATCACGGGTCGCCTTGTCCGTCTCCCGCTGCTCCCGCTTCTCCGTGATGTCCGAGATGAACACGACGTAGACGCCACCGTATGCCTTCGTCTCGCAGTAGTGACCGTAGTCATCAACCCAGCGAATCTTCCCGTCCCTGCGCGTGATGCGGTACTCCGCGTAGTCCATATGATCATCGCTGCTAAGCACCTGGCGCTCAATGGAGGCGTAAACGCTATCGTAGTCATCGGGATGCACCATGCCTCTGAAGGTAAAGCCCGTAAGCGCCTTGAACTCTTCCAAGCTCGTGCAACCGAAGATATCAAACACGGGCTTGTTGGCATAGATCAGCTCCCCCGGTTCCTCAGCCCGGTAGATGAAGAAGCCGCCCGGCATGTACCCGCCAATCTCCTCAATGATGGAGAGGGTGTCTTCCGTCAGCTCGAATTGCCTGCCTTCCATGATGACCTCCGCATCGGCGCCCGTGAAGAACAGCTGAACCCACTATACCGCCAGCAACCGCGATTACAATCACGCTGGCGGGGAAACGAGCACCACAATCTGAGCAGTGTGACCTGACGGGACGCACCAATCGTTCGGTACCTTGACATTTTAAACGCAGGTGCTAGGATTAGCAAGGTACCGAACGATTAGGAGGCACATTGGACACTGAATACGATTCCTCGGCCGGGCCACCCGACCCGGCTCTGGTCCTGCGACACCTGGGCTTCTTTGGCCACTACCTGCACATGCATGAGGGAGGTCGCGGTGGCAAGCGCTTTGTGCTTTGCACTCTGCACAAGCAAGGCGGTCGCATCACGCAGCGTGAGCTGCTCGAGCGCACCCGTGTGAGTTCTGCTGCCCTCTCTGAGGTGCTTTCCAAGCTCGAGTCCGAGAAGCTCATCACCCGCGAGCCCTACGAGCACGACCGCAGGCAGCTCGATATAGAGCTCACGGCCCGCGGCCGCATCGAAGCTGATCACATTCACCATGAGCGCGTGGAGTTCGAGCAAACCGCCTTCGAATGCCTCACGCAACGCGAGCAAGCAGACCTTGCCCAGATGCTGGAACGGCTCGCCGCTCATTGGAAGACGCTAGAGGAAGCAAAGTCAACCGAAGAAACCAAGGAGGTGATCGCGTGACGTCAGAGAGCACCACACTAGCAGACATCCCGCTGCGCGATATATTCCGCACCATCGGCAAGTCGGTGAGGGAGTTCAAGGCCGACTCGCTCCGAGCACCCATCTACGTTACCGGCGAGGTCATCATCGAGTGCGCTATTCCCTTCATTACGTCACAGCTCATCAACGACATGCAGGACGGCACGGAGATGCGCACCATCGGCATCTACGGAGCCGTGCTCACGGCAATGGCCATCATCTCGCTGTTTTGCGGCATTCGCGCAGGCGTCGCATGCTCAGTCGCCTCGACGGGCCTTGCTCGCAACTTGCGCCACGACATGTTTGCCGCCATCCAACGCTTCTCGTTCTCCAACATCGACCGATTCTCCACCAACTCACTGGTCACGCGCCTCACCACGGACACCCAGAACGTTCAGATGGCCTACATGCAGCTCATCAGATCGGCGGTGCGCTCGCCCCTCATGATTGTCTTCGCGGCCGTCATGGCGTTCGTCTCGGGCGGACCCATGGCACTTCTCTATGTCTTCGTATCGTTCCTGCTCGGTGTGGTACTCATCGGCATCGCACGCATCGTCATGCCTATCTTCCGACGCATCTTCCGCAAGTACGATCGACTCAACGAGTCGGTGGAAGAGAACGTCAGCGGCATTCGCGTGGTGAAGAGCTACGTTCGCGAAGGCTACGAGAAGCAGAAGTTCGAGCGCGCGTCGGGCGAGTTGTTCCATGACTTCTGGGGTGCTGAGCGCATCCTCGCCTGGAACCAACCGGCCATGACGCTCGCCGTGGACATCATCTACACCTTCGTCATCTTCTTTGGCAGTAGGACGATCGTGACCTCCGCCGGAGCGGACATGCAAGTGGGCCAGATGTCTGCCCTCATCACCTACGGATTCTCGATGCTCATGAGCCTCAACATGCTGTCCATGATCTTCGTCATCATCACCATCAGCGAGGAGAGCGCCCGCCGCATATGCGAGGTGCTCATCGAGGAGCCCGACCTCGCCAACCCGGACGAACCCATCTACGAGGTGCCTGACGGCTCAGTGGACTTCGACAACGTCAGCTTCAGCTATAGCGGCACGATGGACCGCATCGCGCTCTCGGACATCAACCTCCACATCCGCACCGGCGAGGTCATTGGCGTCATTGGCGGCACCGGGTCCTCCAAGTCCACGCTCATCCAGCTCATCAGCCGCCTCTACGACGCAACTGAGGGCACCGTACGCGTCGGCGGCATCGATGTACGAGACTACGACCTCGACACGCTGCGCGACGAGGTCTCGGTCGTGCTGCAACGCAACGTGCTCTTCTCGGGCACCATCAAGGAGAACCTGCGTTGGGGAGACCCGGATGCCACCGACGAGGAGCTCGTTCACGCCTGCAAGCTCGCTCAAGCCGACGAGTTCATCCAGCAGCTTCCCGACGGGTACGACACCTACATCGAACAGGGCGGCACCAACGTCTCTGGCGGCCAGAAGCAGCGCCTCTGCATCGCGCGTGCCTTGCTCAAGAAGCCAAAGATATTGATCCTCGACGACTCGACGAGCGCCGTAGACACCAAGACGGACAAGCTCATCCAGCAGGGATTCCGTGAGTTCATCCCCCAGACGACGAAGATCATCATCGCCCAGCGCACCGGTTCGGTTGCAGACGCAGACCGCATCGTGGTGCTCGACGGCGGCAGGATCAGCGCTGTCGGCACGCACGAGGAGCTGCTCCAGACTTCAGAGATCTATCGTGAGGTATACCTCACCCAAAACAAAGCAAGTCATGACGAGCACATCGCCGAGACCAGCGACACGCGTTCCCATGAGGGAAAGGCGGCGTCGCAGGAGATGGCCACTTTGGACGAGATGCTTCTGGAAGGAGGCGAGGTAGATGCCTAAGAAAACCGACCAGAACAAAGGCGTGCCCGGCAAGGGCAGCCGTGGGAAGCGCGCGACTAATCCCACCAAGGTAGCGGGCGCAACGCTGCGCATGGTGTTCTCGTTCTACCCGCTGCAGTTCACGCTCATGATGGCGTGTGTGGTCGCAGCTGCCGTGCTCTCCACCTTCCCCAGCATCATGCTCCAGAGGACCATCGATGTCATAAGCCGCTACTGGCAGTCCGGCGATTGGCCGGCCGCAATGCCAGAAATCACGAGCATCGCCGTCACCCTCATCACCATCTATGCCATCGCACTTGCTTGCCAAATTGCACAGACCCAGCTCGGTGCCTTCCTCACGCAGGGCACCCTCAAGGAGATTCGCAACAAGATGTTCGACCACATGGAGGACCTTCCCGTGAGGTTCTTCGACCAGAACCAGCGCGGCGACATCATGAGCTACTACACCAACGACGTCGATGCGTTGCGCCAGCTCATCGGCGTCGCCTTCCCCAACCTACTCACCATGGTCATCTCCATGACCTCACTCACCTTCATCATGCTGTGGTACTCCATCCCACTTTCCATCGTGGTGCTCGTCATGGTGGGCTTCATGGCATGGCTCACGCGCTACCTGGGAGGCAAGTCTGCCAACTACTTCATTGCGCAGCAACACGCCATCGGTAAGGCGGAGGGATTCGCCGAAGAGGCCATGAACGGCGAGAAGGTCATCAAGGTCTTCACCCACGAGAAGCAGACTCAGACGGACTTCGACAAGGTAAACGATGAGTTGTTCGAGGCCGCAAAGCAGGCCAACATCTACTCCAACACCTTGGGTCCCGTGCTCATGAACCTCGGCAACATCTCGTACGTCGTGGTCGCTCTCGCCGGCGGCCTGTTCCTCGGCCTGAGCATCCCCAATCCCTGCATCTCGGGCATGATCCTCTCCATCGACATCGTCATCCCCTTCCTCAACCTCACCAAGCGCTTCGCCGGCTCCATCGGCCAGATCTCCCACCAAATCAACTTCGTGGTCATGGGCCTCGCGGGAGCCGAGCGCATCTTCCAGCTTCTCGACGAGGAACCCGAGGTGGATGAGGGCTACGTCGACCTCGTGCGCGTCCACATGGATGACGAGATGGTCAACGTCATCGAAGAGGTGAGCCTGGAGGACCGCACGGGCATCTGGGCGTGGAAGCATCCGCACCAGAGCACGGGCGAAGTGGAGTACACGCCGGTTATGGGCGATGTGGTGCTCGATGACGTCGACTTCGGCTACGTGCCCGAGCACCTCGTCCTGCACAACATCACATTGGACGCCTTCCCGGGCCAGAAGGTCGCCTTTGTTGGAGCGACCGGTGCCGGCAAGACCACCATCACCAACCTCATCAACCGCTTCTACGACATAGCCGACGGCAAAATCCGCTACGACGGCATCAACATAAATAAGATAAAGAAGAGCGCACTGCGCCACTCTCTGGGTATCGTCCTACAAGATGTCAACCTCTTCACGGGCACCGTCATGGACAACATCCGCTACGGCAGGCTCGACGCAACCGACGATCAGTGCAAACAAGCGGCAAAGCTCGTCGGCGCGCATGACTTCATCCGCCGACTACCTCAGGGATACGACACCATGCTCACGGACAATGCGGAAAGCCTGAGCCAAGGTCAGCGGCAGCTGCTCTCGATTGCCCGCGCCGCAGTCGCCGATCCGCCCGTCATGATCCTCGACGAGGCAACGAGCTCCATCGACACACGCACCGAGCTCATCGTGAGCCGCGGTATGGACGCGCTCATGGAGGGGCGTACCACCTTCGTCATCGCGCATCGCCTCTCCACCGTACGCAACTCCGACGTCATCATCGTCCTCGACCATGGCCACATCATCGAGCGCGGCACTCACGACGAGCTGATTGCCGCACATGGTACGTACTACCAGCTCTATACCGGCGCCTTCGAGCTTGATTAGTCATCTGCTTGCATGCCAGACGAGAGGCAAGCGCCCCACCGAGACCTGTTTTCCGGTGCCGATGGGGCGCTTCTTCCTACCAAAGCGCTATCATAGTGAGGCTTTGTATATAGATTGGAGTAGCCAACATGAAGAACCTCACTAGACGATCCTTCCTCGGACTTGCGGGGATGGCTTCGGTGTTCCTGGGCGCATGTGGCGGCCAGGGCGCGACCAGCGATGAGTCCGCGACCAGTGCCACTGACGGCTCAACCGGGTCCGACTCTGCCGATTCCGATTCCGCCGACGCCTCACCCACGACCGATGAACCCGGCAAGGTCGTGAATGGCGTTCTCATGACGCCCTACGATGAGGGATACAGCACGGGCAAGCATCACGCCACCATCAAGGTGAAGGACTTCGGTACCATCAAGCTCGAGCTCAACGCCACCAACGCGCCCATCACCGTGAGCAACTTCGCGCACCTCGTCAACCAGAAGTTCTACGACGGACTCACCTTCCACCGCATCATCAAGGACTTCATGATCCAGGGCGGCGACCCCAACGGAGACGGCACGGGCGGGGCCGACATCAACATCCTGGGCGAGTTCTCGCAGAACGGTATCGTCAACGTGATCCAGCACAAGCGCGGCGTCATCTCGATGGCTCGCTCTCAGGAAAACAACTCGGCAAGCTCGCAGTTCTTCATCATGCATGGCGATGCCGAG
Organism: Atopobiaceae bacterium; assembly: GCA_017533825.1. Lineage (GTDB taxonomy): Bacteria > Actinomycetota > Coriobacteriia > Coriobacteriales > Atopobiaceae > RUG440. Next base: position 85,950 of record JAFWIE010000078.1, read on the forward strand.
CACCTCGATAACGCCTATGCGGCCTTCGGGAAGGTAACCGACGGCATGGACGTGGTGGATGCCATCGCAGAGGTTCCCGTCGAGGATGGCAACGGCACCGTCAAGCACGAGAACCAGCCCGTCATCGAGAGCATCGTGATGGACGACTAGCGTCCTTAAGTTGTCCGAAAGCGGCCCAAGGGGTAGCCCCTCCAGAAACGAGGGGCTACCCCTTGGGCCGTTACCGCCTAGGCAATCCCCAACTGCCTATCCACACACTGTTCTATCTACAGACCGTTGTGCGAGCGGAACCGCTCGATGGCCTCGTGGTATTTGTCTATCTGTGCGGCACCCCATGCACCCATGTCGTCAGACGTGAGCAGCACGCCACCGCACGTCGTGTCCGTCACGAACATCTCCACACGATGGGACGCGCTAAGCGAGACGCCCTCCTGACGCAGGAACATGACGTCGGGGTCGCAGCGGAACGCCTTGCCATCAAGATGTGCGCGTCCACGGGCATTGGCAAGCGAGAGCTTGGTGCTCACGCGTTCGCGATGCAGCAACCGTCGGTGTGGCTTGTCGTCCCAATCGAGGCCGACATCTTGCCCCACGCGACAGTACTCACACCGCCCGAACGCCGAGACAAGGGGCACGCCGCAGAAGAGGAGCTTCGTACCGTCTGCCACGCTTTCGCGCAGCAGGTCCAGCGCGTCGGCCATGAGCTGTCCGCGATTCAACCCGTCGTGGGGCACCATGCAGGCAGCATACAGGAAGTCGAGCTTGAGCAGCCCGAACCCCCATTCCTGCGTCACCGTACGCAACACCTTGCGTACGTATCGGCGCACGTCCTCGTTGCGCGTGTCGAGCGCCACAGCCCCACTCCACTGGCTTCCCGTCGTCACGAGCTCTCCTGCCTCGTCCCGCATCAGCCAATCCGGATGCTTGGAGAAGACCTTCGACGCACGTTCACACACGAAGGGGGCAAGCCAGAGCCCGGGCACGAACCCATGCTCCCGTACGTCATCGGCCAATACCGCCATGCCATCGGGAAAGCGCGCGCAATCGTACTCAAGCCAGTCGCCCACCTTGGCGTACCCATCGTCAACCTGGAATACCGGCAGCAACCCGGTGAGGTCGATTCCCTCGGCCACGCTTGCGAGCCCCTCGAGGTCCTTCTTCAGCTTCCATGCATCAATATTCCCATAATGGCGATACCAGCTCGTGAACCCCACGACCGGCGTCGCCTCGCGTGCATGGATTCCGCTGAGCGCAAGCCAGCGACTTACCGCCTGCTCCAACGTGCCGCCCGTCAACACAAGCGAGAGCAGCTCCACACGCGCCCCACCTGGAATCGGCGACGCCGGAGGCTCTTTGGTGAAGGTGAGCGTCTGCAGTCCCAAATCCTCCTGGATGAGCGTGAATCCCGAGTCCTCATCAAGCGATCCAAAGAGAAGGACTTCGTCACCCTGGCGCAGGTACCCGTACCCAAAGCCGTGTTGCCTGCCCGGACGTGCGTCTTCGGGCACGAACCGATAGTCACCGCTTGCATCGAGGACGTATTTGTCGACCACCGCACGTGGTGCACGCGTGAGTCCCCACATGCGGTCATCGGGGGTACGTTCCACGCTATCCGTCCAAGAGTTGTATCCGTTGAGGTACAGGGCGTCCGCATCCTCAATGGCAACGTTCATCGTCGCCTCAACGGAATCGACCACCACCGTGCGGCTCGGCGTCACAAAGACTCTGCGGACCTCCTCGTTGCCGCGCACCTCGACGCCGAGTTCGCGCACATCGTTTCCACCCACGGCGCTACCATCTCCGGCAATGCGCACCCAGCAGACACGATCAACGCCGGGCACGTGATACGCAATGCGAATTTGTGGACCCAAAGACATGAGTTACGCCTCCTCTGAATGCGAGCGTGCGCCGATGACACCAAGCACCCGCTGCTCACGATAGCGAAGGAACACCAAGCCACCCATCAAGCAGAAGAGCGTCGCGACGACTGCCGTCACGCGGTACCCGAAGCCGCCGGAGCCGATGGTCGCAATGGAAGAGAACAAGATCATGGCAAGGGATTGTCCGAGGGTCATGGAGAAGGTACGTGCCGCATAGAACATGCCCTCTCGGTTCTCCCCCGTCTCGATGGCATCCGACTCCGCGATGTCGGCCAATACCGCTTGCGGCAGAATGCCGAGAACGGCCATGGGAACGGCGGCCAGAATCGCGACCAAGGCACCCCATGCCAGCTCAGGAACCCCAAATTGCCCGCACACGCTCGTGACGCCAAAGGCGAGGCAGAAGAAGAAGAACGCGAACGCGACAAGCCGCTTCTTCCCCATGCGCTTCGCGAGGATGTTGACAGGGCCATAGAAGACAAGGCTGATCACCGTCATGCCGGCAAACAGGATGAAGTTCCACGAGCTGTCCAGCCCCATGAGGCTCGTCACGTAGAACGGCATGCCCGTCTGGAACATGGTGATGGCAACCCAGTACAGAATGTCCGAGATCTCGAAGACTTGGAACTCCTTGTTGCGGAAGGTCTTTACCACCGAGGCGCCCATGGGCGTCGTGGAAGGCTCCGTCTCGGCGTAGGCGTTCTCGTCGATGGTGAAGGCGGGCAGAAGCATGCATGCGATTGCGATGACGGCCAAGATGGCGATGGTGATTCGATACGAGTTCGCGATGCCCACCGAACCCTCCAGTAACCCTGCAATGGTCGGCACGAGATACGCGAAGGCCGTGCCGAGGAAGTAGGTGACCGAGATGTAGGTAGAGAGGTTCACGCGCAGCTCCTGCGTGCGCCCCAGCTCGGGAATGAGCGCGTTGAAGGGCGTGCAGTACAACGAGAGGGTAACGTAGAAGAGCACCAGGCAGACGAAGAGGGCGATGTCGTTGAAGAGCTCACTGCCCATGCCCGGCAGGGTGAACACCACGACGCACATGATGCCAAACGGGATGGCAGCCCACCTCATGAAGGGAATGCGACGACCGAGCTTGTGGTTGAGCGAGTCAGACTTGCTCGCAATGAAGGGATCGATGAAGCCGTCAACCAGTCGGCAGAACGCCGTGATGAGACCGATGATCGTCATACCGGCAAAGACGATGCCCTGCGTGATGAACAACGGCATGCCCGCAGCAATCGTCTCTTCGCTGGGCATGTAGAAGTACAGCAACCAGTTGGACACCACGCCCGAGAGCATCGCCCAACCCAATTGTCCAATCGCGAAGTTGCGCATCACACGCCCATCCGCAAGCTTCTTCTCTGCCATGTTCCCTCTCTTCCGTTGAGCCGGAGAGCGCCGCCCACAATCTGCGCAATCGCTCCCCGACCATGTTTATACTTATGTCATCTATTGATTATGGCACACAGATTGGAGCCGTCCATGGATGCACCGACCGACCGGGCAAGAATCATCTTTGGAAACAATGTCGGCGAGAAGGCCTACGCGGACGCGAGCAAGGCAAAGGCCCGCTTCGTGCACAAGTTCGGTGATGACTCGGACGCCACCTACCACCTCGTCGCACGTGACGTCCCGGTCGTCGGGGAGCGCCTCGGCGTGCGTGGCCTCGCGCTCGCAGAGGAAGGCGCAGAGCCCCTCGCGTTCGACGAGGAAGAGTCGCCCGTCGTCGTGGGAAACATCCGCATGGGCTTCGGGCACTACCGCATCTCCATGGCAATCGCCAGCGCGGCGCACGCCCTCGGCCATACACCCTATTGGTTCGACCTCGCATCCTTCAGCGAATCGACCGTCTCGAAGGTCATCGCCCACCAGAACGACCTGTACTCATTGGGTTCGCGACTCTCCCAGCGCGTGGGCGCCTTCGACCGACTCTACTGGGAGCCGCTGAACTCAGAGGGATTCCGGCAGCTCACCTACAATGCCGGCGACCAGAAGACCATGGAGCTTGGCAAGCCGCTCTTCGCCGACCTCCCGAAGGACGTCCCCTACGTCGCCACGCATGCCTGGCCGGCACAGGCGGCTGTGCACGCCGGCCTCACCCACGTGGTCAATGCCATCCCCGACAACTGGCCCATGGCGCTGCACCTCGCCGAAGGGGCCATCCATGCAGTTCAGACGCCGTCGGCCTTCCTCGGGTATCACCAGCTCCGTGGCATGGACAAGAAGCGCCAGCTCAAGCCCATGCCCCTCTCTGCCATCCGACAATGCGGGCACTACATCGACCATGAGCTCGTCTCGAACATCGAGCGCGACTGCGCAGCTCGCCGCAACCGGCTCCTGGGCGGCGGTCCCGTCCGTTGGCTGCTCTCCGTGGGTGGGGCGGGAGCCCAGCAGGAGCTCTTCGCCGCCATCGTGGCGCATCTGCTTCCCTACGTGCAGACGAAGCAGGCGGTGCTGCTCGTCAATGTCGGCGACCACAAGGACGTCTGGGAGGCCCTCGAGCACGATGTACCCAGCCTCGCCTCGATGGCGCAGCGGCACTTCAACGACTTCGACGAGGTGGCACGCATGGCCGACCAGGCGCTCGACGGAGACCTCGAGGGTGTCCACGCCTTCTGTGACGACGACATTTTTGCCGCCGTATACTCTTCGAACCTGCTCATGCGCTGCTGCGACGTCCTTGCGACCAAGCCCAGCGAGTTCTCGTTCTATCCCGTCCCGAAGCTCATGATTCATCGCGTGGGCGGACACGAGGCTTGGGGCGCCATACGAGCCGCGGAAGTCGGTGACGGAACCTACGAGATCGACGACACCAACGAGGTGCTGGCGATGATCGATGCGTTCCAGTACGATCGCGAGCTCGTGGCATCGATGTGCGACAACATCGAGCGCGCCAACAAGATCGGCATCTACAACGGTGCCTACGAAGTCGTGCGCCTTGCCGTGGAAGGCGCATAGCCGTCCGATTCAAGACGACCCACGACGCGCTGACCTCGAAGATGAAGGAGTGGCCACGAGGGAACGTCCCCCGTGGCCACCCCCTTTTGACTCGCGTCCTACCAGAGGCGTCAGGTCCTACCAGATGCGTCTGATGGCCAGACCGCTCTGCAGCTTGGGATCGAACCACGTGGACTTGGGAGGCATGATGCCGCCCTTGTCCGCGACGGCCATGAGTTCGTCCATCGAGGTTGGGAAGAGCGCGAACGCGACAGCATGGTCGCCCGCCCTCCGCTCGAGTTCCGCCGCGTCGACACCACCGACGAAGCTCGCCCGCTCGTCCGTGCGCGGATCGGCAATTCCGAGCAGGGGTTCCAGAACCTGGTCCTGTAGCACCGTCACGTCGAGCTCGTCCGACGAACCACGCCAGCAAAGCTCGCGCCACGTCCCGTGCAGGTACATCCCAAACTCGTCCTTCCGCTCGGGGACCACTGCCGCGTCACGCGCGTCACCGCAGGAGAAGCCCGCCGCATCAAGCGCGGCAAGGAACGCCGCCTCGTCAAAGTCCTCGGGCAGCTCGATGATTCGGTTGTAGGCCAAGATCCGCAGCTGGTTTGCCGGGAACAGCACTGCCAGGAACGCCTCCGCGGGATCGTCCACGCGGCCTTCAGCCCGTCTCTTCTCGCAAATCGCCGCAGCCGCAGCCGCTCGATGGTGTCCGTCCGCAATGTAGGCACGCTCCACTGTCGAGAAGGCAACGCCGAGCGCCCCGACGCCCACCTCACGAGCGACGCGCCACACACGCTGGTGCACGCCATCGGAGGCAACGAAGTCGTAGATGGGCTCTCCTTGCTTCGCGGCACCGACGATGACGTCAATGGCCATGCTGTCGCGATACGCCACGAACACCGGACCGGTCTGTGCGCGCAGCCCCGTGATGTGACGCACGCGGTCGGCTTCCTTCTGGGGAAGCGTGAGCTCGTGCTTGCACAGCGTTCCGTCAAGATAGTCATCAGCGGCGATGGCCCCCAGAACGCCCGTCTGACGATGGCCGTCGGGCGTCGTCAGCTCATAGAGGTACAGGCAGGGCTTCTCGTCACGGACCAGCGTCCCGTCAAGCTGTCGCTCACGCAAGAGCTTCGCGGCGTATTCATATACTTCAGGTGCCTGCGCATCATACCCGATGTCGAAGCCCGTCTCGGGACGGTCGATGGCGAGGAACGAGGTCGGGTGCTCCGCCACGTATGCGCGGGCCTCCTCGTCCGTGAAGACGTCATAGGGCAGCGAGGCAAACTCGGCCGCTCGCTCGGGGGCAGGTCGCAGACAAGTGATTGGTTCTACGTGCATGCTCAACTCTCCTTCGGGAGGGACAAATCCCGTGACATAGTACACCCCAAGCCTTGCTTCCGCGCATTTTCCAAAGTGTTGCGAAGAGGTGTCCACAAATGGACGCTCCCCTTCATAGACGTATGTCAAGCAAGTGCGCGCGGACAACGGCATCACCGCGACGTCGCTTGCGAATGGGCGCGTCCTTGTCGCGTGCGCCCCTTCTCTGCACCTTCCATCGAACGTTCAAAAAACACCGCATGAGCGGACGCCAAGTCGGGTACAACTATGTTCATGGGTAAGAACAGCCATGCGCTATATATACGAAAGGGGTTTATCATGGCAGCATTTGACTTTGGCGAGAGCGTTCGCAAGATCTTCCTGGTTGGCATCGGTGCCGTCGCAACCGGAGCCGAGAAGTCCCAGCAGCTCATCGACGAGCTCGTAAAGAAGGGCGAGCTCACTGTCGAGCAGGGCAAGGACCTCAACGAGGAGCTCACGCGCAAGGCAGCCAAGGCGGCTACCGACACGCACGAGTCCTTCATCCGCTCGCGCATGGAGAGCATGACGGCCGAGGAGCGCGCAGCCTACGCAAAGCGCGTCGCCGACATCGCTCAGGAGATCGACGAGCGTGCCACGACGGTCGACGCAGAGGTCGAAGACGCCGAGGGCGAGGCGGCAGACGAAGGCAGCGCCGAGGAGTAAGTGTGAGGCGTGGAGCAACGGCCACAAAGCGCTAACGAGCGCGCAGGACAAGCGGGCGCAGGCGACGGCTTCGACGAGGATGCCGCACGCCTGCGCACGTGGTATAAGGACGTCACAGGTGAGGCGCTCACGCGCGAGGAGACCATCGGCCTTCTTGGTGGAAGACCTGATGGAATCAATAATTATGGCCTCAACCGAAGGGCCCGCCTCACGCGCGTCTTGCAGATTCTCTCAATCGTGCGCAAGTACGACATTCTGCATGGCCTCACGCCTACCACGATGCGCATCATGCTGGAGGAGCTCGGCCCGACTTTCGTGAAGGCCGGGCAAATCCTCTCGATGCGTTCCGAAATCCTGCCCGAGTCGTTTTGCCGTGAGCTGAGCAAGCTCCGCACCGAAGTCGAACCCATGTCGCGCGAGGTGATGCTACGCACCTTGCGCGCTGAATACGACACTCCCCTCGAAGAGATATTCGACGCCATCGACGACGTCCCCCTCGGCTCGGCATCGGTGGCCCAGGTACACAAGGCTCGCCTGGTCACAGGAGAAGACGTCGCCATAAAGATTCAACGCCCCAACGTACGCCAGACCATGTCCCAAGACATCTCCATCATGCGCTCGATAGCCAAGCGCGCGACGCACGTGATGCGGGACGATCAGTTCCTCGACATCAGGAGCGTGGTGGAGGAGCTCTGGCAGTCGTTTAGGGAAGAGACGGACTTCCTCGTGGAAGCGCGTAGCTTGGACGAGTTCCGGCGCAACAACGCGAACTGCGTCTTCATCACCTGCCCCAAGCCGTTCATGGGCTTGTGCACCCAACACGTCGTGGTCATGGACTACATAGAAGGAATTCCCATCTCGCACGTGGACGAGTTACGTGACGAGGGATATGACCTCGAGGAAATCGGCATCAAACTCGTCGACAACTACGCGAGCCAGATGCTCGACGACGGCTTCTTTCATGCCGACCCTCATCCCGGCAACCTCGTCATCGCGGATGGAAAGATCGCGTATCTGGACCTTGGCATCATGGGACGCCTCTCTTCGCATGACCGAAATGCCGTTTCGGAGATGGTGTTTGCCGTGGGAGACATGGACACGCCACGTCTCAAGGACGGTTTGCTGCGCTTCTCGGTGTCCACGGACCTCGGCAGCATCGACCACGCCCAGCTTCTCGCCGACCTCGATGCCGTGATGCAGGAGTACGGCACTGCAACGCTTGCCGAGCTCGACCTCGGACGGTTTCTCAACGCCATCATCACGCTCGCCCGCCGCAACAACATCGAGCTACCGAGTTCAGTGACCATGATGGGGCGCTCGCTCGTAACGCTCGAGGGTACGGTAGGTAGCCTGCTCGCCAACGAGAGCATCGTGGGCATCTTGGCCAACCACATTCGCTCGCAGGTCTCGATGCGCGATGCCGCCAAGCAGGAGGCGCAGACGCTAGCCCGCGAGACGCGCCTTGCCACACACAGCCTGCTCAAGGCAGCGTCGCAGGCGTCGCTCGCCATGAACATGCTCACGCGCGGGCAATTGCGCGTCAACATGGACATACCCGGCTCCGACGACCCCATCGCGGACTTCTCGCACGCCTTCGACCGTCTGACCATGGGCATTGTCATCGCGGGACTCTTCATCGGCTCGTCCGTCATCTACTACTCCGGCATCAAGCCGCTGCTCTTTGGCGTCCCGGTGCTGGGATTCGTAGGATTTGTGGTCGCCTTCGCGATGGGCCTACGTCTGGTCATCGAAATCATGCGCGAAGGCAAACGCTGAGCGGCAAACCGCCTGCCGTTGGAGGTACCGCCTATTCCCCCGCATCCAGCCAACGTTTGCGGCTAAGGAAGTTCCACACCATCACCACGCCCGTCGCACACACCTTCGTGACCGTGACCGCAAGCGCCGACTTGCCCAGAAGCGCCACGCCAATCCACATGAGCGCTTCATTGATCAGCAGTCCCACCAGCGAGAGGGCCACAAAGATGGTAAGCTCGCTCCCGCGCGAGAGGTCCTCGCGACGCGTAAACACGAATCGCATGGAAGCGAGGTAGTTGAACACTACCGAGACGACAAACGACAGCGCCGCCGAGATGACGGGATCCACCCCAAACACCTGCGAGAGCAGCATGAGCACACCATAGTCGACGGCGAACGCAGCAAAGCCCACCACCGAGAACTTCGCGACCTGTGCAAAGAGCCGCTCCATCTGAACCTCCAACTCATCATGGCACGCCGATTCAACGGTCACCCATCTTTTCACATCGTGACATCCCCTTCAAGCCCCACGCCGAAAGCAGGAAGCAGCATCGGAGAGTGCTATAGTGGCATAACGCGCTTATACAGGAGAACACATGGAACATCGCACCAACCCCTATGACGAGGGGGACATCATACCGACGCCCATGAGCGGGGAGCATCGCGAGCGCGAGGAGCCTCTGGCATCGACCTCGCGGAGCCGTGCCACGCAGTCGGCGCGCGATGCCGCAGCACGACGAGCTGCCAACGCACGCGCGGGATCGGGCACGAAGCAGGGCTCGGCGAGACAACGACGCCCGCAGCGTCGCAACCCCAACGACCGCCCGGAGCTCAGCGTGCAGAACACCATTCGCCGGCGTCGCAAGATCGGCATCGGCGTCATCGTCGGCTCGATCGTCACAGCCATCCTGCTGCTCACCGCTTTGCTCTTCTGGATCAACCGTCCCGTGCCCATCACCGTCAACGGGCAGCAGGCAGAGGTACGCATAGGTTCGACCTTGCGCGAGGTGCTTCACGAGACCGATGTCTCCGTCGAGCCGGGCAACTACGTGACCGTCTCGGGCAATGTCATCCAAGCGAACCAAGGCCGCGCCTTCAACGCCGTCGTCAACGGCAACCGCTTGACTCCGGAACAGATTGAGGACCTGCGCATCCAAGGCACCGAGGCGATCGAGTTCAGCGACGGTGACGACATCATCGAGGAATTCAACGCCAGCTCCGAGAGCATCGAGCCGTACCTGCGGATGGAAGGCAGTGGCTACTCGCTGCAGTACGTCTCGCAGTGGGCACGCATGGGTGAGCGGCAGTATCGAACGGGCAAGGTTTCTGGCGAGACGGCCGAGGTCATCACCGTCGAGCCACGCGACTGCATCATCACGTGCCGCGACCTCTATCTCGAGCCGGGCGACGACGGCGTGAAGTACGTCGCCCTCACCTTCGACGACGGTCCCTCAGACGTCAACACCCCGCAGTACCTCGACATCCTGGACCGCTATGGCGTCAAGGCGACCTTCTACAACCTGGGCGAAAACACCCAGGCCTTCCCCGAGCTCGCACGCGACGTCATCGCGCGCGGACACCAGCTCTGCAACCACACCATGGCGCACAACCAACTGACGGCCGTGGACAGCCAGACCATCTACAACGAGATAACCACCTCGGCTGACGTCATAGCACAGACCACCGGTGTCCAAACCACCCACATCCGGCCCCCCTACGGCGACTTCACGGAGCGCAGCTGGCTCGCATCCGGTGGCTCCATCACCGCCGCGGTGCGCTGGACCGGTGACTCGCAGGATTGGCGCTACACGGGACTCAACGACACCGAGACTGTCCAGACGATTGTGGACAACTCGCTGCTCAACATCCACTCCGGCTCCATCATCCTCATGCACGACGGTGGCGGTGGCGGAGCACAGGACATCGCGGCACTGCCCAAGCTCATCGAGCGCCTGCAGGCGGACGGGTATACGTTCGTCACCATCTCGGACCTGATGCGCCAAGCTGGCGACATTCCTGAAGAAGTCTGCTCCGGCACGTCGACGATGCCTCAAGACGCCGTCTGGCCCAAGGAGATTCACCCCGACGACATAGCCGCAGCCGCTGCGAGCTCGACATGAGGCCCCGGCGGCAGGTCGCTTGGGCATTGGCCCTCGCTCTTCTCCTCGTGGACCTCTGTCTCACGACAAGCGCTGGTATGGCGCTCGGCCCGGTATGGGGGGCGGCGATACTCGTCGTACAGGTATCGGTCATCGCGTTCGTCGCCCTTGCGCTCCTGCCCCGAGAAGCAAGAGGAGCCGCCACGGTCGTCTCCGCACGCGATGAGGAGAACGACGCCACACGCGTGGCGTCGGAGTCCGCCGACGCACCGTGCGTGGTGAGCGACGCAACGCCGCCCACTGAGGCGTCGTCATCGGCAGCGCAGGACGGGCACACGGGGTCCGAGCGACCTGCGACCTCGTCTGCCATGGACGAGGACCAACCCAAGGCTGATGTGCCGGGCGACGATTCTGCCGAAAGCGAACCAACGTCGGTGCAGGAACCAGAAGCCGAACCCGCACGTGCCGACGGTTCCACGCGCGTTGCGGATGCGGCCGACGACGACCAAGTGCCCCAGACGTCCACAGAGCAGGATTCGCATGCCTTCACGATCGAGGACTTTTCGGCAGAGCTGCTGACAAGCCAAGAGCCGATGGCATACCTCGGCGACTTCTGCGAATCGACCGCACAAGACGCGGCGGCAGTTCCTCTCGCGCGCTTCCTGATGCGTCGCCTCACCGAGGCGGACATCGCATCATGGCGGCTCGAGAACGCCCCTCACGTGGACGTGGTGCTGCTCCAACACAGCGGCATGTTCTACCTGCGGGCGCCGGCGCGGCTCGAGTATGGGCGTCAGCTTCAAATCCTGCGCATCGAAGCCGCGCTCAACGCGGTCAGGTTCGCCATCGACTACTACGACGAACCGTGCGACGTGAGCGAAGAGGACCTGATGCGCCTCGAGCAGCGCCATGCGAACTCGATCTGCGCCCAAGTCTCCGACGTGACCTCGAGCGACTGGTCGTACCTCGCCATGCCATGGCAAACCCCATGGGGGCCGTCGGAGCGCGGCGAGTGGGCGGTTCGCAGCTCCCTCTCCGAGTCTCTGGAGACGCTCAATGTGCCCTATCGGCTGGAGGCGAGCTTCAGGAGCAACGTCTCGGGCGGCGACGTCGCCATCGAGGTAGCGGCGACTCCCGCGCGCGTCTTTCCGCGCACCGCCTTCGTCGATGGGCTGGGCATCATCCCCACGACCTCGCACATGCGCTCTCGCGAGGCATCGCGCTATGCGGCGCGCATCGGCATCCTCCTCGCAAACTGCGCCTTCCGTTCGTCCGAACGCATTCACAGGGTGTGGGTTGCCAGCATCGAGGTCACACCGGCGTCGCGCATCTGCCGCTATTGGGTCCGCCTCGATCGCCGGCCCTTCTCACGCGTGAGGATGGATGCGGTCTCCGATCCTTTGGACGCGCTCGAGCGTCTCGGCGCGACGATGTCGCTGGAACACGAGGTGCTGCAACCAGTCGGTCAGGGATTCTACCTCGAGGACGAGCGCTTCTGCCCGCCCCTGCGGCATGACCTCTGGCAGCTGAGCGAGCGGTCGCTGCCTCCCGGGCCTGCGCTTCATCTGGGCGCCTCACGGGTTTCGGGGCTGAACATCCACGAGGAGCTCCCCCGCGTGCTGGCCGCTGACGAGGCGCTGCGAGGCATGGGGGCACCCAGCGAGAATGACGCCACAAGGAAGTACGTGCGCTCGATTCTCGACGCGGCAAGCAAGACGTCGGACGTGACCGTCTGGTGCGCGGCGGAACGCGTGGCGACGAAGCTCGTCGATGGCAAGCTTGCGCTCGACAACCAGCAGCTGCTTCGCGACGAGCTCATCTCGGGCGACGAGCTCTCCCGAGCCGTGGGACGCGCGCAGGAGCTCCTCACGCACGAGAAGCCCGAGGAGGCGCTCACGCTGCTGCAGTCGGCGCTCGCCCCCCTCGACAAGGTTGGGGCCTACCAAGACACGCGAAGCACCGTGTACCGCTCCTTCGACACGTTCGCCCAGCGCGCCCTCTACAACCGTCTCAACGCACAGGACGACCGTTGCGTCGTCCTCGTTCCCGACGCCTACGTGGTCGCACACCTGCTGTTGACCGGCATTCTCCTCGCCCGCTCAACCGCACGGGAAGAGATGGAGCCCGACGCCTCGGCAGCGACGGCCCATGCGCAGCGTGCGCTCGAGGTCGCGCCGCTCTCGACCTCCGCCTTTCTTGGCAACGTCGCGTGCCTGGAACGCACGCAGGCGCTCGACGAAGCGGCAGAGCTGCTGGTCTCGATGCTCGAGGTGGCGCACGACCCACAAGGGGTGGCGCTGGCCTACTATCGCATGGCATCCATCCAGTGGCAGCTCGGCCATCACAAAGCATCCATCGCCTGCTATCAGCTCGCGGCAGGGATACTCCCCCTGCTCATACCGACAATCATGGCGGAATGCCACGCGCTCTCGTCGGTCGACCCCATCATGGGCTCTCCTCTCGAGGCAAGCGAGGTGGAGGCCGCGCTGAGCGAGCAGGCCATACCCGTCGCCCCGACGCCACGCATGTCGTTCTTGCTCTACGACTGCGCGACAGCGTCGGTTGACGCAGAGGTGTTCCCGCTCGCACGCGACCTCATGGGCATCCTCGAGTCGTTCACCGGAGATGACATCATCCACGGCATCCGCAACTCCCTGGAGTGCGAGCCCGACGTCTAGAGTGAGGGCCCGACGTCTAGCCCAGGTCGAGCTCCCTAGCCCAGGTCGAGTTCCATGAGTCGCGACAACGCGACGATGTACACCTCGAGTGCCCGCTGCAGCGTCTCTACCGCCACTCCCTCGTCAGGACCATGCTCCGGTCCCACCCATGCGGGTCCCTGCTCCTCGAAGGCCTCAAGCGGCCCGAACGCAACTGCGCGCTCGAAGTGACGCGCGTACGTGCCGCCACCGATGGTGAAGGCCTCTCCCCCCTTATGGTAGACGTCGTGATACGCGCTCAGGAGCGTCTGCACCTCGAGGGAGTCGGGAGACGTGAGGAAGGGGACCATGGTGTCGCGCAGTTCCGCGTCGCACCCATGCTCACGCGCGACATCGGCCAAGCGGTCTGCGATGGCCTCGTACGTCGTCGAAGGCGGGTAGCGGATGTCGAGGCCCTGCACGAAGTGACGGCTGCCGCCCTCGCTCACCGTCGAAATGACGGTTCCCGCACAGGTGAGCGGATCGAAGACCTCATCAGTGGCATCGACGCCGAGCGCCTTTCCGTAGGCGTCGGCAAAGACGAGCCCCTGCAGCTCGAGGAACGCACGCTCGTCCGACGACCACCCATCGTGCTGCAGGAGCGCCTCGCACAGGATGCCCACCGCAGAACGGGCGTCTTCCGGCATCGCCGCGTGCCCGCCCTTGCCCGTGGCAACCAGCTTGACGAGGGACCTTCCCCACGAGTCTGCAGGCAGAGCCTCAGCCTCGATGTCCGCATGCCCGGCGTAGTCCTCCGGCACGCCCACGACCACTGCCGTCGCGCTCCCCACGATGGCGTTGGAGGCATTGCCCCCGCTCAACGAGACGAGGCGAGCGTCCCGCTCAGGCTCCACCGCAGAGACAAGCTCCACGTATGCCCTTCCCTTCTCGCCACAAATTGCCGGGAAGCAGGCATCCGGGGTAAAGCAGAAGAGCGGTTGGGGTTGCTCCGCGAGGTAGTGCTCGACATCGCGCATGCCGGTCTCTTCGTTGGTGCCCACGATGCAGCGGAGGGTGTACGGCAACGGGCGTCCCGAGGACTTGGCCTCCTCGGCAAGGAAGTGCGCGGCATAGAGGGAGAGCACGAGCGGGCCCTTGTCGTCGAGCACGCCGCGACCCAGCAGGTAACCGTCCTTGCGGGTGACGCGCAGGGGGTCAAAGTGCCAGCCAGTGCCCACCGGGACGATGTCCGCATGCCCGATGGTCGCCACGCACCGCTCGCTGGTGCCACGGAGGTCGGCATAGCCTATGTAGCCGTCCATATCGTGCGCCTCGAGGCCCAGCCGTTCCGCGATGGAGAGCGCCGTAGTGAGCGCCTCGCGCGGACCGGGACCGAAGGGCATGCCCTCGCCGGCATGCTTCAAGTCCTCGACGCTCTCGATTCTCACGAGCGCATCGATGTCGCGCTCCACGTCGTTCCACACATCCTCCACATAGGCGTGTGCCTTCTCCAAAAGTGCCTGTTCGCTCATCGGCTGCTCCTTCTCTCGCATGTCAACTCGTCCATGGTACACTCCTTGCGAGACCAAAACCAACGGAAAGGGACGCTGCATGAGGGCACCACGCGAGCTTTGGCCGTTCGAGGCCGGCGCCGCCATCTTTGACTTCGACGGGACGCTTGCCGACACCGCGCACATCTGGCACGACGTGGACCGCATCTTCCTCAGCAGGCGCGGGCTCCCCTTCCCCGCAGGATATGGCGAGGCGATCGCCGCGCTCGGCTTCGAACAGGGCGCACGCTACACCATCGACCTCTTCCGGCTCAACGAGAAGGTCGAGGACATCTGTGACGAATGGAACGCAATCGGCCGCGAGATGTACCAGCGCGAGGTCGTGCTGCGTGACGGGGCCGAGCGCTACATCATGGCCCTGCGCACACAGGGCATCCCATGCGCACTGGCCACCACCAACGACGTGCGGGTGCTCTCCTCCATGCGCAACTTCGATCCGAGCGACCTCTTCGACGCATGCGTGTATGGCGCGGAGGTCGCAAAGGGCAAGAACGAGCCCGACATTTACCTCGAAGCCGCCGCGCGGCTCAGTACCGACCCGACGGACTGCCTGGTGTTCGAGGACATCCTCGTGGCCGTGCGCACGGCCAAAGGCATCGGCATGCGGACCTGCGGCGTACGGTCCTCGGACCCGGTTCAGCGAGTCGACGAGCTGCGCAAGCTCGCCGATCTGTGGCTTGAGGAGTGGACCGACATCCCCCTCTAAGCGAACGTGCCTCCCGCGGTGTTTCTCGGGAGACACGCCTCGATGAACTGGTTCCTCGGACGACGTGCCCAAGGACACCCGTTACAAGAACAAGGAACACCCGCCACAAAAAAGAGACGGTGCCGAAGCACCGTCCCGAGTCGCTATAAGTGTCTAGGCGAAGCTACTAGATCTTGCGGACGTTCGAAGCCTGGAGCTTGCCGTTCTGGCCAGTGGTGATGTCGAACTCCACTGCCTGGCCCTCGTCGAGCGTCTTGTAGCCGTCCATCTGGATCTCGCTGTAGTGAACGAACAGGTCGTCGCCGCCGTCACGAGAGATGAAGCCGTAGCCCTTGTCGCCGTTGAACCACTTAACCGTACCCTGAGCCATTTCGTGCCTTTCTTTCTTTGTCCCGCAGGACAATAAACGCTGCGCTTGCGCGCGATACCCGTGGCCGAAAAGCCACGACGGATATAATACCCCAATCCTCGAGCCGGCAACCCCCCAATCTTTGGCTTCGCGTTTGCGGAGAAAGGCTTGACGAATCAAGGTCCGTGGTGTTATAAACCAATACTTTTGTGCAATATCACCTTCAAAATACTCACGTGACCGTGGAGAATTGCAGACCATCCGACGCACACGTCGCATCCTGCTAGAATGCAGCATGTTTTGCGAACAAGACCTGAGGAGGCAACGTGTACAAGGTCCATTGCATCAACAACATCGCCAAAGTCGGAACCGACGCGCTCGGCAAGGGCTTCACGCTCACCGATGACGTCACCTCCGCCGATGCCATCATGGTGCGCAGCGCAAACCTCCATGCAATCGATTTCTCACCGAATCTCCTCGCCATCGCTCGCGCGGGCGCCGGCGTCAATAACATTCCCGTCGAGAAGTGTGCCGAGCAGGGCATCGTCGTCTTCAACACGCCCGGCGCCAATGCCAACGGCGTCAAGGAGCTTGTGATCGCCGGCATGCTCCTCTCGGCCCGCGACATCTGCGGCGGCATCGACTGGGTGAAGCGCCACTCCGATGACCCCAACGTGGGCACCCTCGCCGAGAAGGCGAAGAACCGCTTTGCCGGCACCGAGCTTGCGGGCAAGACACTCGGTGTCATCGGCCTCGGCGCCATCGGCGCGATGGTGGCAAACGCCGGACGCAGCCTCGGCATGCACGTCCTGGGCTACGACCCCTACCTCTCCGTCAAGTACGCCTGGAGCCTCGACCGCCACGTGCGCCACATCAACGACCTCAAGGAGATCTGGGCGAACGCCGACTACATAACCATCCACATACCGGCCACCAAGGCCACGCGCGGCATCATCAGCCGCGAGGCCATCGCCGCCATGAAGGACGACGTCGTGGTTCTCAACTACGCTCGCGACGCCCTCGTCGACGAGCGCGCCATGGCCGAGGCGCTGCAGACCGGCCACGTCGCCCGCTACGTAACGGACTTCGCCAACTCGAACTCCACGCAGATGCCCCGCGCGATCGTTACGCCCCATCTGGGTGCCTCGACCAAGGAAGCCGAGGACAACTGCGCCATCATGGCCGCAAACGAGGTGCGCGACTACCTCGAGAACGGCAACATCGAGAACTCCGTGAACTTCGAGTCCACGACGCTCGGCCCCATCGACGGCGCCATGCGCCTCGCGGTGTTCCACCAGAACGTGCCCGGCCTCATCGGTCGCATCACTTCCGCCATCTCTGCCGCGGGCGTCAACATCGAGAACATGACGGACAAGAGCCGCGGCGACGTGGCGTACGCGCTGCTCGACCTCGGCGGCGAGCTCAGCGACGACCAGGTGGCCGAAATCGCCTCCGTCGAGAACATCATCCGTGCGCGCGCCATCCGCAAGTAGCGCCGGCTGACACAAAGGGGACTACAAAGGGGACTGTCCTCCGTGGGACAAAGGGAAGGAAGCCATGTACAAGGTCCATTGCATGAACCGCATCTCGCAAGCAGGCATCGACCAGCTTTACGGCAACTTCGCGCCCGCGCATGACCTCGGGGATGCCGAGGCGGTCATGGTGCGCAGCGCCGACATGCACGAAGAGGTGCTGCCGGACGGCCTGCTGGCCATCGCACGCGCCGGTGCCGGCGTGAACAACATCCCCCTCGATCGCTGCACCGAGCATGGCATCGTGGTGTTCAACACGCCCGGCGCCAATGCCAACGGCGTTAAGGAGATGGTCATCGCAGGCATGCTGCTCGCTTCTCGCGACATTCTCGGCAGCACCCGCTGGGTCGCCGAGCATGCCCAGGACGCAGACATCGCCACTGCCGCAGAGAAGGCCAAGGCACAGTTCGGCGGCATGGAGATCGCGGGCAAGACCCTCGGCGTCATCGGCCTCGGCGCCATCGGCGCGATGGTGGCCAACGCCGGGCGCAGCCTCGGCATGCACGTCCTGGGCTACGACCCCTACCTCTCCGTCAAGTACGCCTGGAGCCTCGACCGCCACGTGCACGCCGTGCGCAACGTGGGCGAGATATTCTCGCAAGCGGACTTCATCACCATCCACGTGCCTGCCAACGACAGCACGCGCCACATGATCGGGCGCGACCAGATCGCCCAGATGAAGCGCGGTACCGTCGTGCTCAACTTTGCGCGCGATATCCTCGTAGACGAAGGCGCCATGGCCGATGCGCTTGCCTCCGGCCACATCGCCCGCTACGTCACCGACTTCGCGAATCCGGTCACGGCACAGATGCCCGGCGCCATCGTCACTTCGCATCTGGGTGCCTCCACGGTCGAGGCAGAGGACAACTGCGCCGCCATGGCCATCTCGGAGCTGCGCTCGTATCTGCTGGAGGGCAACATCACCAATTCCGTGAACTTCGGCGACGTCGACCTCGGCCCCATCGAGACGGACGAACGCATCGTCGTGCTTCACCGAAACGTCCCCAACATGATCGGCAGCTTCTCGCAGATCCTCTCGGAGGCCACGCTCAACATCGAGAACATGGCCAACAAGCGCAGGGGCGACGTGGCCACGACGCTGCTCGAGACGAGCGGGCCTTGGGACGACGAGGTCGTGCGCAGGATCGCCTCCATCGACGGGGTGTTCCGCGCACGCATGATTCCCGGTCGCTAAGACAGCTCACCCACCGGGGTTCTCACGAAGGACATAGCCCTTTCCGTGAGAACCCCAGTTTTTCGCACGGGGAGTACCCCCTTGCGTAAGACCCCGGTGACACGCACAAACCTTCCGTGAAGCCGCTGCGCTTCTGTGAAAAATGAGCGTGCGCACCATCCCCCGTTATACACTCGTTACGCTATCTCTCGCGCCAAACGAAGGACAGACCGTGTCGCAGGCTGCCGCCCTCATTCCGCTCGCTGCGTTGGTATGGCTCGTCAAGAGCTCCCGCGCCCTTCCCCGCACCCCCTCATCGTTGGCCTGGGCGGCCTTTCCCACCCTCCTGCTCGTCGCTCTCGCGCTGCTCGGCTTCGCGGGCCTGCTCGAGGGCGTGCTCACCATCGTCGCGCTGGCCATTGCCTCCCCCACCCTTACCTTTTGTGCGCGCACCTCGCTGACGCGCGACGAGCTCTGGCGCACGCGCGCGTCTTGGGACGCCGAGACGCGCCGAAAGTGCGACATCATCTTTGTGGCCGTCCTCGTGCTTCTCTGCGCGCTTCTCATCGAGCTGCCCTTCACCACGGTCTTCATCATCGGTGGCCCACGCTATCTGTGGCTCGAGCTGCTGCTGTGCGGGCTGCTGCTCGCCACCCTGTACTTCCTCGGCCAGAGGCGCGCGGTCGCCTGCCTTCCGGCCGTTCTCCTCTTCGCCGCCGCGGGCTTTGGCCAGCATTTCGTGCGCCGCTTCAAGAATTCCGCGATTCTTCCCACGGACCTACTCGTCCTTAACACCGCCGCGGCCGTCACCAAGGAATACGTCTTCTCCTTCAACGAGCAGACGGTGCTCGGCGTCACGTGCCTCGCCCTCGTCATCTGCGCGCTGTCGCTCGTCCCACCGCCACAGCCCACAGAGCCAAGCAGGGCCCATCGCATCCTGCGCAACCTGGGCTCGGCAGGCATCTCGCTCGCACTGCTCGTGGCGCTCATCGTCGTCCCCGACTACATGGGCCAGCTCGGCATCGAGATGCGCTACTGGTACTCCATCAACTGCTACGAGGAGCAGGGGTTTCTCCCCTCCTTCATCGCCGTGGCGCAAGACATGCCCATACGCAAGCCTGACGGATACTCCGACGAGCGTGCCACGGAACTTGAAGAGGCCCATGCCCAAGCTTGGCGGACGCAGGGCGCAAAGGACCCCTCGCGCACGCAGGCCGTCGAGCAGTTCGCGCAGTCGCAACCCTCGATCGTCGTGGTCATGAACGAGTCGTTCTGTGACCTCTCCATCTATGACGGCTTGCATGACGGCTACGAGGGGCCAAGCTTCTTTAAGGAGGGACTCACCGACGCACTCGCCTCGGGCACGCTGAACGTCTCGGTCCATGGCGCAGGCACCTGCAACAGCGAGTTCGAGTTCCTCACGGGCAACGCGCTCTGCTTCGTGGGGGCAGGCAAGTACCCCTACTCCATCTACGACCTCACGGACGTCGACGCACTGCCCGCCCAGCTCAAGGAAATCGGGTACCACACGCTTGCCATGCATCCCAACTACGCGTCCAACTGGAATCGAAACCGCATCTACCCGCTCATGGGCTTCGATGAGTACCTCTCGATCGACGACTTCGGCGGCGTGCCCGACCCGGCCATCGACACACAGACACCCAACGAGCCGCACTGCGAGGTGTTCCACAGCGGCGTGAGCGACGCAGCCACCTACGACGTGGTCCTCGAGCGCCTGCGCACCACCGACAAGCCACTCTTCGTGTTTGACGTCACCATGGCCAACCACGGCTCATACGACCAGAACAACCTGCCTCAGGCATATCGGATGAACTACCAGCCCAAAGACTACGTGGGAGAAGAGACTCCCGAACGCCTCAACGAGTTCCTCGGCTGCATTGCGAGGTCAGACGATGACCTCAGGGCATTCGTCGCGGAGCTGCGCGCGCTCTCCAAGCCGGTCGTTCTCGTCTTCTTTGGGGACCATCAGCCGACGTTGAGCATGTCCTACAACGACTACTGGTACCCGAACGAACCTGAGGACGTCCACGCACGCCGCGCCTTCTGCACGGACTATGTGATTTGGACGAACTACGATGTCGCAGGACGCGAGCAGCACAACGAGAAGGACGAGACGAGCCTTGACCTGCTCGCCGCACAGACGCTCGACCTCATCGGCGCCCCCGTCAGCGAGTACCAAGCGGCCCAGCTCGACCTACGCAACCACATCACCGCGCTCTCCACGGGCGGGTATCAGACGGCTGACCGGGCGTGGCACGCCGCCACCGAGGATGGCCCCGCGGCCGAGCTGTACCACGACATGTCACTCATCGAGTATCTCAACTTCGCGACGAGAATCTAGCAACCTGCTGCGGGGTGCAATCGCGTGCGGGGTGCAATCGCGTGTGGGTGCAGCCGCTGTGGCACACCTCCGCGAGCACTACGCCTTGTGGAACGCCCCGAGCTGCGGCGGGTCGCACTCGGCCAGCATGCGCACACCGCGCCACACGATAGGCAGGTACAAGACGATGATCACGCTATAGAGAATGACCGTGGGCAGCGCGTCGGCACCAGAACTCACGTATTCGGCCTCGAGCTCGAGCCCACCCAACCCAACTGAGGGCAACATGAGGAAGAAGTCATCGAGCGCATGCAACGTCACCGCCCCGAGGATGTTGTTCGTGCGTATGACGAGCGAGGCAAGGAAGAAGCCATACGTGCCCGTCTGGATAGTCTTGAGAACCGCCTGCAGCACGTCGAGCGGATTGGCATAGTCCAGGTCGCCCCACGTCACATGCGCCATGCCAAACACTATGGACGTGAGGACGCAGATCACGACGATGCCCGCCTTGCGCTTGCCAAATGCGTCAAGGCCTCCACCCAACATCAGCCCTCGAAACACCGACTCCTCGTACACGCCGATGGCCAAGCAGAAGCCCAGCAGCCCGAGCGTACGCAGCGCCCATCCTTCGGTAACGAGCGTATCCCCTTCTACGAGCGTCGCCACGATATCGAAGAGCGCAAGCCCGATGCTCACCGCAACCACCCACCAGCCTTCGCGCCAGGCGCGCGCAAACGACGCGGCATCGGGAACCAGCAGGCGACGGCCGCCGAGGATGAGCAGCGACACGACGCCGCCAAGGGCGCCAAAACCCGTGACACAGGCATCGAGGTCCAAGCCGCCCAGCTCGGAGATGATCAAGCCAATGACCTGGAACACAAGGGTGAGGCCCATCAGAAGGATGGAGAGGATGAGCGTCACGACGCCTCGGAGTCCCTTCTTGGTCCTCGGAGCCGGAACGCTCATCGGCGGGGGTGGTGCCACCGGCTGGGACGGTGCCGGCTCGGTCACCGCCGGCTGGGGCGCCACCGATTCGGACACTGCCGGCTGGGACGGAACTACGGGACTACCGCACTCCGGGCAAAATGAGGCTGAAGGGGGGATATCTGCGCCGCATGTATTACAATGCATGGTGCTCCGTTCTCGTAGTAGGCGTGAGCACAGTATAATCTACACGACGTGCGGAATGGGCTGCACGTCCAAGCCGATGGGAGCGACATGAACGTATTGCTTGTATATAACGACGGCCTTATTGATTCGTTCGACACCAAGGACGACATGTCTCAGGAGTACACCCACGCAAGGCTCTCGACCTTCGTCGAGGAGGCAGACACTGGCGAGGACCGCTACGAGATTGGCATCGACCTCGTGCCCATCATCCACTCCAACAGCCGCGACCTGCCCACCATCCGTCGCCTCTGCTCCACCACCTTCATCTCTGACTACCACCACAGCTCACGTCCCTCCATCGACGTGGTCTGCTCCATGATCAGCGGTCTCTCGAAGCTCATCGTCAACGGTGCCATCATCTGGGAAGGCGAGCCCGAGCCGTATCTGGCGGACGAGTCCTACGCGAACGAGCGTGCAGAGGGCCGCATCTAACCCTATGCGCATCAAACCGCGTTTGTTGATTGAGCACTGGTGCCTCTTTGCCGCGCTCGTATGGCAGGAACTGGTGCTCAAGACGTCTACAACCGGAGAGTTCTGGCCACAGCTCTTGTTTATTTTGCTCTTCTCGCTTGCGGCCTCCTTGTTCGCGCGCCTCGCGTTGACGCTTTACAGCACGAGGCGCGCGAACAAGCTTGCGAAGGTTGTCTTGATGGTGGTGAGCGGTGCCGTGTACTCGCTCGAGTACTTCGTGTACCGTGAGTTCAAGCTGTTTTACGACCTTCCCACCGTCGTCGCCGGTGCCGGTGACGCGGCGAAGGGCTTCGGTGGCACCGCCCTCTCCCTCGTGCTCTCCCCCAGCGGCCTTCTTCATATCGCCCTCTTCATGGCACCGGCCATCGCCTACGCCTTCCTGGGCAGGGGCGAGGACCTCGTCAAGGACGGAGAGAAGCCACTGAGGGCACGGATGTTCCTGCTGCGTGACGCCATCGCCATCCAGATGGCGGCAATCCTGTGCGTCTCGCTCGTGGGGACCTTTGGGCACAGCTACACCGACCAATACAGCTTCCAGACCGCCGTCACCAACTTCGGCCTGCTCACGAGCCTGCGCAAGGAGGTGAGCCACATCACCATGCGCAAGGGGTTCAACGTGTCCTTTACCGATAGGGACCTGCGCTCGGCACCCGTATCGGAAGAGGCGGCTGCTGAGCTGGCCGATTCCGCACAAGCGGAGGTCGAGCAGCCCGTCGACCGGGGACCAAACGTCATGCCGCTCGACTTCGAGGCACTGGCCGCATCCACGGAGGGAACGTGGGCGGACCTCGACCACTATGTGGCGACGCTCACACCTAGCTCGAAGAACGAGATGACCGGGCGCTTCGCCGGCTACAACCTCATCTTCATCACGGCCGAGGCGCTCTCTGCCGAAGCCATCCGGCCCGACACGACGCCCACCCTCTACCGCATGGCAACACAGGGCATCCAGTTCCTCGACTACTACCAGTTCGACACGGCGGGAACCACGGGCGGCGAGTGCGGCAACCTCTTTGGCCTGCTGCCCACCGAGGGCGGCACCTCCGTGAAGCTGACCGCCGACCACAACAACTACTTCACCATCGGCAACGCTCTCAATCGCTTGGGCTACAACGGCTGGGCGTTCCACAACAACACCTATACGTACTATGACCGCGACCTCACCCACAACAACCTCGGTTACAGCAACGGGTACATGGGCTATGGCAACGGCATGGAGCAGTGGGTGGAGTGGCAGTGGCCACAGAGCGACCTCGAGATGCTTCAGGGCACCTTCGACAACCTTTACGGTGACCCCAGTCACGAGCCCTTCGACGTGTACTACATGAGCGTCAGCGGCCATAGCGACTACGGCCTCGGCGAGAACAAGATGGCCGTCAAGAACTGGGATGCCGTGGCGGGGCTGCCCAACTCAGATCCCGTGAAGGGATACCTCGCCTCACACATCGAGCTCGACAAGGGCCTGGCCTACCTCGTCTCGCGCCTGGAACAGACGGGCATGGCGGATCATACACTCTTTGTGATAAGTGCAGACCACTTCCCCTATGGCCTCGACGATGACGGACCACTCGGCTCGCTGCCCAACACGTCCGAGCTGTATGGCTACGAGGTGTTGACGCCCTTCCAGCGCGACCACAACCGTCTCATCATCTGGACACCCACCCTCGAGCAGCAGGAGCCTCTCGTCGTGGACACACCCACCAGCACGGTGGACATCCTGCCCACGTTGCTCAACCTCTTTGGCTGCGAATGGGACTCGCGCCTGCTCCCCGGTCGCGACGTCTTCTCCGAGAAGCCACCGCTCGTCTTCTCGCTCTCCTATGACTGGAAGAGCGCTCTGGGCACGTATTATGCGGGCTCGGGCGAGTTCGTCCCCAACGAGGGCGCGCAGGTGCCCGAGGGTTACGTCGAGGCGACCAGCGCGGATGTCGCGAACCGCATCAACTACTGCCGAGGCGTGCTGACCACCGACTACTATCGCCACCTCTTCGGCGATCCCGCATAGCGAGACCCCTGGGGGACGCGTCCCCAGGGGCATCACATGCTCAAGAAGTTGTACAGCCTGTAACAAAACACGGCTTCCCCCATCTCGCGGTTATAGTAATAAGGTCCTATTGACATCCCGAGAAGAGAGAAGCAAGGCATGAAGATCGGTTGCGTCAAAGAAATCAAGAACAACGAGTTCCGCGTGGGCCTCACTCCCGACAACGTGAAGAGCTACGTCGCCGCCGGGCATCACGTCTACATCGAGATGGGCGCGGGCGTCGGGTCTGGCTTCGCCGACGAGGAGTACGTGGCAGCCGGCGCGAGCCTGCTTGAGGATCCGCGCGAGATCTGGCAGCTCGTGGACATGATGGTCAAGGTCAAGGAGCCGCTTCCCGAGGAGTATCCCCTCTTCCGTGACGGCCTGATCCTCTATACCTACCTGCACCTCGCAGCCGACCGCGAGCAGATGGACGCCCTGCTTGCCGGCAAGGTGAAGGCCATCGCCTACGAGACGCTCACCGAGACTGACGGCAGCCTGCCGCTGCTCGCCCCCATGAGCCAGATTGCCGGCCGCCTCGCCGTGCAGGAGGGCGCGAAGTACCTCGAGAAGACCTATGGCGGGCGCGGCGTGCTGCTCGCCGGCGTCCCGGGCACGCCCAAGGCCAACGTCGTCGTCCTGGGCGGCGGCACCGTGGGCACCAACGCCTGCAAGATCGCCGTAGGCATGGGCGCCAACGTCACCGTGCTCGACATCAGCCTCAAGCGCCTCGAGCAGCTCGACGACCTGTTTGGCTCGCGCGTCCAGACGCTCGTCTCCAACGACGCCAACGTAGAGCGTGCGGTTCTCGACGCCGACCTTGTCATCGGCGCCGTCCTCATCCCCGGCGGCAGCACGCCCAAGCTGTTCAAGAAGGCCTATCTCAGCGAGATGAAGCCGGGTGCCGTCTTTGTGGACGTCGCCATCGACCAGGGCGGCTGCGGCGAGACCTCGCGCGTCACCATGCACGACGATCCCATCTTCGTCGAGGACGGCATCGTGCACTACTGCGTGGGCAACATGCCTGGCGCCGTGGCCCGCACCTCCACCATCGCGCTCACCAACGCGACGCTCCGCTATGGCCTGCAGATCGCCAACAAGGGCCTCGAGAACGCCATCGCGGAGAGTGACGTCATCGCCTCCGGCGTCAACTGCTACGACGGCAAGGTATGCTGCAAGAACCTCGCCGACAGCTTCGACGACGTGGAATACGTCGACGTCAAGACGCTGATTTAGCGCTCGCCTCTCGGACGCACGTTGGGGTGGCACGTGGT
The DNA here is from genome assembly GCA_017533825.1 of Atopobiaceae bacterium. GTDB lineage: Bacteria > Actinomycetota > Coriobacteriia > Coriobacteriales > Atopobiaceae > RUG440. The sequence continues at coordinate 111,905 of JAFWIE010000078.1, forward strand.
ACCAGGTACCATGTGCCACCCTTTTTTATTATGCAGACAGCCAGGCCAGCAGCGTCTCGCGCTCGTTGGGAAGCTCCCCCGCCATCACCGCATTGAGCAGCATCTCAAGCTGCATGCCGACCCCGGGACCCGGCGCCATGCCGCACACGCGCATGACGTCGGCGCCATTGACGGCCAGCTGGCGCGTCGCAAGCACCGGCTCACGTTGGGCCTCTTGGCGAACTAAGCGCGTATAGTCATCGAGCGCGCTTGCCCACGGCGCGGCCGAGGGGCACTTCGAGACCGCGTCCGCACGGCACAGGTCAAGAAGCTCGTAGGCAAGGGGCACCTCGCGTCCCGGGCTCACCCTCGAGAACCTCGCGAGCAATCGGCGGATCGCACGCGGCGTCGCGGGAATTCGGTCGTCGTGCCAGCGAATGAGGGCAGACGTCTCGTCGACGATTTCGCTCGGTATGGCCAATCGACGCATGATGTCCACTGCCATCTGCGCACCCTGCAGCGGATGCCCAAAGAAGTGCCCATGTCCCTCCACGTCCTCGCTGTAGGTCACAGGCTTGGCCACGTCGTGAAGGAGCGCCGCCCACTGCAGCTCTGGACCGGCGAGGCCCGCCGTGAAGGCCTGCACGGCATTGCATACGTGCGCGATGTGCTCATACACGTCGTAGATGTGATACACGCTGCGCTGGTCGAAGCCATATGCCATAGCGAGTTCGGGCAGAGCGGCACACATGACCTCGGGCTGATCAAGGAGCGCCCGACCCGCTTTGCCCATCCGCACGATCGCATCGAGCTCCTTGCCCACGCGCTCACTCGCCACGTCGGCAACACTCGCCGCCTGTCGTCGCAGCGCGGCCTGCGTGCCCTGCTCGACTTCGAAGCCTAGGCGCAGAGCGAAGCGGACCGCCCGCATGATGCGCAGCGCGTCCTCCTCGAACCTCTTCTGTGGATCGCCGACCGCACGAATGACGCGCGACTCGAGGTCCTTCTCGCCCCCGAAGGGATCGAGCAGGCCTCGCTCGGGGTGCCACGCCATCGCATTGATGGTGAAGTCCCTGCGCGCCAGATCCTCACGTACGTCGCGCACGAAGCGCACCTCGTCCGGATGGCGATGGTCGGAATAGGTGCCCTCCACGCGATACGTCGTCACCTCGATGGGCTCGCCCAGGCATACGGCCGTCACCGTACCATGCGCCGTGCCCGTCTCGTACACCGCACATCCCGCCGTGCTGAGCACGCGTGCGCTCTCCTGCCACGTGGCGTCGGTCGTCACGTCGATGTCGTGACGGGGCATGCCGAGCAACGCATCGCGCACCCAGCCGCCCACGACCCACGCCTCGAAGCCCGCATCCTCAAGGGCCCGGATGACATGGCGCGCCGCGGGAGGCGTGGTCCATTTCTTCTTACTTTGTGCCATGGCGCCCTCCTACAGCTCGGCGAAGGTCGGCTCACCCACGATGCAAAGGTCCTCGCCGGCGGCCAGCTCGCGCATGGCGTCGACGAAGCGCGCCTCTTCGCCCGAACGAAAGGCGATGGTAAGCTGCACGTCCTCCGCAAAGACCGAATCCTTGACGCGCCCGCCGCAATCGCTCACGAGCCGCTCGACGCGTCCATAGGAGGAGTAGGGAATCACGCAGGTCACGCGCGTGCAGAGGCCCATGGTCACGAGGGCACCGTCGCGCTCGGCCGCACTGACAGCCTCCTGCGTCGCAGCCGTGTACGCACGCTTGAGGCCGCCGGGGCCGAGCAACGTGCCCCCGAAGTAGCGCGTCACCACGCAGCACACGTCGGCCAGTCCCGCGCCACGCAGCACCTCAAGCGTCGGCGTCCCGCCCGTATGGGAGGGCTCGCCGTCGTCGGAACAGCGCTCGCGCCCGTCGCTCAACACCCAAGCGGGCACGTTGTGGCGTGCGTCATGATGGCGAGAACGCACCTCGTCGATGAAGTCCTGCGCCTCGCGCTCGCTCTCCACGCGCCTGATCTGGGCGATGAACCGACTTCTGCGGTCCTCGAACTCGCCCGACGCCTCGACTCCCATCGCAAGGGTGCGATACTCTTCACGCATGCCTACCTGCCTCTCTCCGACATGCTCAAGACTATAACACGCCCGTTGTACCGCCGGGGAGAGCCCCTTCTGGGAAACCCCTTTGGTGCGGCGCACCATACACAGCTGGGAGCGCTATGCTAGGGTGACATACCATTCCGGCAACGAGTCAAAGGACGTGAACCATGGCAGAGTTTCTCGACCGCGCCCATGAATTGCGAGCAGACACCAACGCACACTACAACTGCGCGCAGGCTGTGCTCATCCCCTTCGCAGAGCACGCCGGCTTCACGCTCGAGCAGGCCAACGCCGTGGCACAGGCTTTCGGCGGCGGCATGCAGACCGGCAGCACCTGCGGTGCCGTGACCGGAGCCCTCATGGCGCTCGGCGTGCTTGGGCTTGCCGACCACAGGACGGTCGTCTCCCTCATCCGCCGCGTGCGCGAGAACCACGACGGCACCATCGCCTGCGCGGACCTCCTGCGCAAGAACGCGGCTGCAGGTGGCCAGAAGAAGCCCCACTGCGACGCGATGGTCTACGAGGCGGTCGCCTTGGTGGAAGAGCTCCTGCGCGAGAAGTCCGACCGATAGCCAAGGGACCAACGACCACGGAAACGGAGGTACCCATGGAACTCTTTGCCAATCTTCGAACGTTTGGCCTCGACACGGTAATCTTGCGCCTGCTCGGTGCCTTAGTCTGCGGAACGATGGTGGGACTCGACCGCGAGATGCGCAACAAGAAGGCCGGTCTCAAGACCCACGTGCTGGTGTGCCTCGGCGCCGCGCTCTGCATGATCGTCTCGGAGTGCATCATTCTCGGGCGCGATGGCATTACCACCGACGCGACGCGCGTTGCGGCAAACGTCGTGACCGGCGTGGGCTTCCTGTGCGCGGCAACCCTCATGACCAGGGGAAACGGATCGCTGCATGGCCTCACCACGGCGGCGGGCCTCTGGACGACGGCCATCATCGGACTTGCCTGCGGCACCGGATGGCTTGAGATTGGCCTGCTCACCTCGGCCCTCATGCTCTTGGTGTTTCTCGTCTTTGGCCGCGTGGACGACTACATCACCCGCATCTCTCGTGGCTTCGACCTCTATGCGGAACTCGTGGACTACGAGGAGGTCCCGAAGCTGCTTGACGCGCTGCACGCGCACGAGGTGCACTTCAGCGGCCTGCAGGTCACCAAGAGCCCCGTGGGTTCGGTCATCGTCCAGCTCAACGCCATCACACGCCACCTCGGCGAGAAGGAAGCCCTCGCAGAGCACCTGAAGTCGCTCGAGTGCGTTCGCTACCTGGAGATGTTCTAGCAGCGACGAAGACAACGGCGCCACGGAGGCAGCGGCGCCAGAGACGTCCCGTCCCGGAGCCACATCGCTAGCGTCACATCCCCAGCAACGCGCGGTACAGCCGCTCGTCCGTCTCGCCAAACACATTGAACACCACAGCCATACTCGAGCCGTGCTCGTCGAGCCACTCCCTCACCGTGCGCACGGCAATCTCTGCGGCTTCGCGCTGCGGGAAGCCAAAGACACCCGTACTGATGCAGCAGAACGCAACGGAGCTCAGGTCTTCTGCAGCGGCAGCGTCAAGGCAGGCACGATAGCACGAGGCGAGCTGCACGCGATGGCGCACGGTCGGCCTGCCGTTCGCAATGGGTCCCACGGTATGGATGATGCGCTTCGACGGCAGGTTGTAGGCACCCGTGACCTTTGCCTGCCCGGTCGGCTCCTCGTAGCCCTGCTCCCCCATGATGCGCGCGCACTCGATGCGCAGCTGCACGCCGGCAAAGGTGTGAATCGCGTTGTCGATGCAGCGGTGCCCGGGCGTCCAGCAGCCCAGCATCTGGGAGTTTGCGGCATTGACGATGGCGTCGGCCGCAAACGTTGTGATGTCTCCACGCCACAGGCGCAGGCGCCGGCGCAGGTCCGCCGATGCCTCCGCCTCGTCCACGGCGTGCACGCCAGCCTCGCCGATAAGCCCCTGCAACAGCTCGTCCTGCTCCGCAAGGAACGTCTCGCCCGCAGGCCAGGGCGGGCGCGTATTGACCAACGCGCGGAACGCCGACCAGAGCTCATCGACCTCACACGTTTGGGGAGGCACCGCACCACGCTCGGCACAGAGCGCGTCCACGAGGTTCTCCAACAACTGCAGCTTGCGCGGTTCTTCCATGGCGATTCGCCTCTCCCCAGCGTCCAACACCTTGTCCAGCGCCGATTGATGCCACGTCAGTAATCCACCGCCCGATGGTCTTGTCGGCGTCGCCAACTACCATACATGCGGCAGGGACCGCGGCCGCACCGTTCCACCAAAGAGTTTACGCCAACGATTCAACGCGAGTTTGAGACGTGCCGCTTCACCTGCCCGGGCAAACCTTCGGCGGCTCAAACGTGGTATCGTTACCTCGTGTACAGCGACGCCAGGGGATGAGGACAAACGTGGACAGAATCACGAGCATGCTTGTGTGGCAGATGGCACAGATTCTTGGATACAAGGACCGGGACGAGATCGTCGACCATGCGATCCTGATGGTCGTCGACTTCGATACCGACCGCTGCGTTCCCGTCTTTGTCGGTGCGCGGTTCGAGACACCGATCATCGATTCCGACAAGCAGTCTTGGAGCAGCATCAGGAAGCTCATCGTCTCGAACTTCATCTCGCCGCAGCATCGTGACTCAGTCTCCAACTTCTACTCGGACGAGGCCGCAAGACAACGGTTCGAAGCCGGCAACGTCTTCGACTCCGAGAAGTACACCTCATTGGACTCGCACGGCATTCCCCGTTGGACCCTCACCATTCAGCACCTCTTCATGAGCACCGCATCGGCACAAGCTTTGGCCGATGGTCTCTTGGCGCTCGACGCACAGCCGCCCGAGTCCCACACGCCCGTGCCTGACGACGCGAATACATCACGGAAGCCGCACCTCATGTCGTATTTCCTCACCATCGAAATCGACGAGGCGGACAAGAACATGGAGGCTCTTCAGTATCTGGCGCAGCACGACCAACTCACCGGCCTCTTCAACCGCCACATGATCAGCGTCCTTGTCAACGACGGACCGTCGGTGGTCATCGCGATCGACATCAACCTGTTCAAGGAAGTCAACGACGAGTACGGACATGCGGCGGGAGACGCGGCGCTGTGCGCACTCTCCGCCATGCTCCAGATTATCTTTGACCACGAGGGAGAAGACCTCATCTTCCGCGTCGGCGGCGACGAGTTCCTCGTGGTCATGAAGGGCGCGAGCGAGGAACGGGCACGCACCTGCATGGAGGCGCTTGCCGCCGACATCATCCTCCCCGTCGAACTCGACGACCCCCAGACGGGCAGCGCTCCCGAGGAGCCGACCTTCTCGGTGTCCATCGGCTATGCAATCTGCGACGGCGACTTTGTCTCGGCCCTCGAGCGTGCCGACGAGGCGCTCTACTACACCAAGGAACACGGGCGCAGGGGCTATACTCGCGGCTAGGCGCCGAGGAACTGCCCGACGCCTAGCCCTTCGCGTAATCCGCTGCCTGATCTCGGCCGCCTAACGCGCCGCCTGATCTCGGTCGCCTCACGCGCCGCCCGATCTCCGCCACCTAGATCTCGTAGCACCACACGGGCTCAGGCTCGCCCATGCGCCGGACCACGATCTCCTGGTCCTTCACGCCCACGCGCGCGTTCTCGGGCACCGACTCACACACGAAGGCGCTGCCGCCGATGACCGACCCGGAGCCAATCATGGTATCGCCGCCCAGAACGCTGGCGTTCGAGTAGACCGTGACGTAGTCGCCCAGCGTGGGATGCCGCTTGACGCCCGAGAGCGCCTGACCCTTGCGCGTGGAGGTGGCGCCCAGCGTGACACCTTGGTAGATCTTCGCATGGTCGCCGATGATGGTGGTCTCGCCGATCACCACGCCCGTGCCGTGATCGATGAAGAAGTACTCGCCGATGGTCGCACCCGGCGCGATGTCGATGCCCGTCTCGCTGTGGGCGCGCTCGCTCATGAGGCGCGGAATCAGGGGCACGCCGCGCACGAAGAGCTCGTGGGCAATGCGATGCACCAAAATCGCATGCATGCCCGGATACGTGAGGATGACCTCCTCGCGGCTGTGTGCCGCCGGGTCTCCCTCGAAGGCCGCCTCGGCATCCTTGAGGATGAGCGACTGAATGTGCGGTAGCTCGTCGAGAAACTCCTCCGCGATGCGTTCCGCACGCATCTGCGCCTCCCCCTCGGGGAGGTTCCAATCGTCGTAAAGGAGCGCACGGCGTACCTGCTCGGCCAGTACTCGCTCGATGCGCAGCAGGCGTTCTCCGACCAAGGTGCCAGAGCTCGCCCCAGCAGGCGTCTCGTCGTCGAAGTAGCCAGGGAAGAGCAGCGCGCGGACCTCGTCGATGAGCCCGTACACGATGGCGCGGCGCGGGAAGATGCGCTTGTGCTCCATGAAGAACGCGTCCTCGGCAACGTACCCCTCGCGGATCGCGGCGACGCGTCGGTCCAGGCGTGCGCTGCGTGCACTGCCCTCGCCCGTCTCCACGCCTTGCCCCGCATGCCACCAGGCCTTGTCGGCGGCGAACCGCGCGAGGGCATCCAAGTACGGTCGCTCGTCTCCGTCAAGCGCCTCGCGCGCCAGCGAGAAGAGCAGGTTCTCCCAGGCGACCAGCGGCTTGCCATACACGTCGGCCTCGATGCCGTCGGCCTGAATCGAGCTTATCGCACCGCTCACGGCTGCCGAGGAGAGCGGCCACACGCCGTCGTGCACGCCCAGCGCCTCCTCGATGGCCGCCAGCGAAGACTCGGAATAGAAGAGTCCCTTGATGAGCGCGACGTATCCCGGGATGCACGGCGCGGGCAGACAGTCGGCAGCCCGCACCTCCACGAACTGCTTGAGGCGCACGTCGGGCCACACCATCGAGGCAACGTGCTCGACGTCGGCGCGCGTCATGGGCGCATCCGCATAGGCTTCCTCGGCCGATATCGTGAAGGCCTCGCGCCGCGACGGGCCGTCGGGATCGGACGCCGCCGGCCGCGTGACGAAGATGGGCGGGATGCGCAGCAGCCAGTCGGCGTAGGCCTCGAAGCCAAAGTCCTTGGCAAAGAGCCCCGGCACCGTCCCACAGCGCACGTCGTCGACCTCGCGCCACAGCTGCAGCCTGCGGACGGGTACGTGGTTGGGCTTGCCCTCGTAGGTATGCGTGTTGTCTGCGATGGCGGCAAGGACCGGCGCGAGGGCACCCGCCACGCGCATCTTGCGCACGGCATCGGCCTCGTCCGCATAGTCCACCGAGACCTGCGTGGACGCAGACCCGCGCATCATGCGCATGCCATGGCTCCCGATGCTCGCGAAGTAGCGATCCATGAAGTCGTAGCGGCGCTTGGGAATGAGCGCGAGCTCCTCCGCGCACCGGTCCGGGTGATATCCCCTGTTTACCAGATGCGCGCCAAAGGGCTGGGCGAACGACTCGACCCGCTCACGAAAGCGCTGGTAGAGCACGTCGACCTGCACCACGCTCTTGAGCGGGGCAGCGCTTATCTCGAGCTGGGCAGCCGGCTCGAGCGTCACCGACCCATCCTCCCCCGCCAATCCAAGCAAGTCACCGCGCTCGTTGTATTCCTCCTTGGGGAACCATCGAGAAAGACAGCCCAAGAGGTCGCGCACGCCGGGAAGGTCGCGCGTGGGCTCGTAGCTCATGGGCCTGCCGTCTCCTGCGACCACGAAGTGCTCGACCTCAAGGCCCAGCAGCTCGCAGTTCTCCGCCCCCTTGCAGCCTTCCTCAAAGAACTTGACAAGTGCTTGTTTGTTCGTCATATGCGCCTCCTCTCGCAAAGGCAATTATAACGATGCGACATCGTTCAAACAGCGAGCGTAGTCATACAATTTGCCGATGGGCGGCAATGTCCGATTGTGAACACTGCCGCCCATCTCACTCACCTATCGCACGCTGCTAGCGCTCGCAGAGCCACCAGTGGCAGCTGTACGGCTCCACGTCCGAACCACCACCGAAGTCGTGGTCCTCACCCGTGAGCAAGTCCACCGCACGGCCGCAGTTGGCGTTGAAGTGAAGCTGCGCCGGCTCGGAGGAAGCGTTGATGGCTACGATCACGCGCTGTCCCTCGGCCTCGCGCTGGAATACGAGATGCGTGGGTTGCACCTGCAGCTCGTGATAGTCGCCAGCCCACATCGCCGGGTTCTCGCGCTTGGCCTTGGCGAGGGTGGCAATCCAATCGGTGAGTTCGTTCCACTCCGGTGCCTCGAGCGCCGGACGCAGCTCGTGGTCGCCGAACTTCTGCTCGCCCTCGATGCCCCATTCGCTGCCGTAGTACACGCACGGCACACCGCACATGCCAAAGAGCAGGCCGTAGAGCGGCTTGAGCATCTTCTTGTCGGCGATTTGGGTGGCGATGCGCGGGACGTCGTGGTTGTCCACGAAGTTCAGCAGGTGCTTGCCGGTGTAGAGGTCCCAAGGCTTGTCGCCGCTCTGGCGCTCGAGCGCATAGGCGATCTCGTGCATGTTACCTGCGTTCATGGAGCTCCAAAGGCCCTTGTATGCCTCGTAGTTGGTCACGGTGTCGCAGAGCTCGTCGCTCATCCACAGGTTATAGTCGCCAAACATCGTCTCGCCTAGCAGCAGGAACTTCTCGCCGCGCTTCTCGGTGAGCTCGTTGGCGACCTGGCGCAGATAGCCGAGGAAGCCCTTGTCGAGGCAGTAGGCCACGTCGAGCCGCAGGCCGTCGATGTCGTAGGTGCGCTCCCAGTCGCGGATGACCTCGGCGCAATACTCGTTGAGGCCGAAGTCCTGGTGGTTGAGCTTCACCAGGTAGGGCACGCCCGCCCAGGTGTCGTAACTGAGTCCGTCACCGTATTCGTTGTTGCCACCCCAGTTGATGTTGAACCAGTTGGCATAGTCGCTTGCCTCGCGGTTCTCGAGCACGTCTTGGAAGGCCCAGAAGCTGCGGCCCACGTGGTTGAACACGCCGTCGAGCAGTACGCGGATGCCCGCCTCGTGGAAGGCTGCGACCACGTTACGCAGGTCCTCTTCCTCGCCCAGCCGCACGTCGACCTGGGTGTAGTTGATGGTGTCGTAGCCGTGCGCCTCGCTCTCGAAGACGGGGTTGAGAATGACGCAGTTCACCCCAAGCTTCACGAGGTGCTCAATCCAACCGTTGTCGATGAGTTGGAGGATGCGGCTCTCCAGGACGCCGTCGTTCTCGTAGGGGGCGCCCGTCAGACCCAAGGGATAGATCTGGTAAACCACGGAATTGTCAAACCAGCTCATGCTGCTCCTCTCCAGTTTGTCATCCCCTCGATGGAGGGGGATTCAGGCATGGTACCGGAGTTCTGCGCATATGGCAAACGGACATGCTCCCAAGGGCTTGCCGACGGCTCGTCGACGGGGGCATCCTCGCGCATGGGCTGGCCTTCTTCTGGAATCGTCGGCAACGGAATCGTCGGCTGCGGTTCCCTGCTCTCGTCAAGGCGGATCGCACGAGGCTCCTCCCTGCGTTCGTCGATACCCGCCCAGCGCTTCGCTTCTTCGGCCGCGTCCCTCGTCGAGCACTCGCCACGCGCGTAGACAAAGCGACAATCGTCGGAGTCCGGAACGCACGTCTGAAAGACGGTCGCATCCCAGCCGACTGCCGACATCACGTCCTCATAGGCCGCATAGAGGTGCATGACAAGGGCGCCCTCCACCGTAACGAGGTTCCCGTTTATGGTGATCTGGTCGCCGGGCTCAAGCCCAAGAATCGCATCTCCGTACTCGCCATACGAGTGCGCGACGTAGTAGTGGGGCGCCCACTCGCTCAGGGATCCATCTGCAGGAGCCACGCCACCGTAATCCGCTCCGCACTCCCACGTGTATGAGAGGGGATGCTCGGCAACGGCCTCCTCGTCCTCTTTCGACTCGTCCGCAGCTGCACTTGTCGCAGTGGTGAGCCTTCCCGACGCCATACGCGCGGCGTCGGTGTACGCGGCATCGGCGTGCGCGGCATCGGCGTGCGCGGCGTTGCCTTCCGGCGCGAGCGCAATCGCCGCGCTGACGACGAATGCCACCCACAAGCCTACGAGTCCAATGGCCGTCAGTGGCGCTCCATCCTCCTGATCGATCCTCTGCATCACAAGAACCTCCTTCGTTCGCATCTGTTCGCGTACAACAAACACGAAGCAACAGGTCCTTGCCTTTCAAATTGCTACTTTTGGGGCTATGGTGCCGCCCGCGAGGAAGGAATCCCCGTTGTACGCGAATCGAGTTCCACGTCACGCCGAGAACGCCATGACTCGCAAGCATGTGGCCGTTTACCTGCGGATTCTCTCATCGGGGTTTCCATGCTTGCAGAATGCACGCTTCCGCTCGCCCTTCTCGGGCGGGTGCTCGCCTTCCCGGGCGGATGCTCGCCTCACCCCGGGCGGGCATGTCACTTTCGCAACGGCACCCTTTGGAAATGGCGCCTACTCGCAACGGCATCCACTGGAAACGGCGCCCTTTGCCAACGATACCCTTTGGAAACGGCACCGATTGCGCCACTCATGGGCCTCAATTCCCCGCGATCGCCGCGAAAGGCTAGCCGCGCGATATAATCTTTGTGCATAAGTGCGGAAAATCGTAGCGCCTCTTGCCTACCAACTGGGATATTACCGAGTTTGATAACGATTTTCCGCAGTGGGTAAAATAGCCACTGTGGAAAATCGTTATCAAATGTGGTAAAAAGCCAGTTGGCATCGAATCAGGTCAACGATTTTCCGCACTAATTTGGTGTCCTCTTCCCCTTGGGTCGATGTAATCCGGGAATCTCACAGGTTGGGGCGCCACATTCACGCAATGGCTTCGATGAATTCGCTGTAACCGTGCGCGCGAAAGGCGGGGAGATGCTCGGATGCATCCCAAGGCGCTGCATCAAGAGCGTCTCCGACAGACTCGCCCTTGGCATCGCGAACGACCCCGTCGACCTAGTCACTTTCTACGAACCCGAGGTCTATGAGGGGCCGTGAAGGTCGGCGTCAGCTTGAAGGAGGCGGCCGTGAAGGTCGGCGTCAGCTTGAAGGAATACCGAGACTAAGCACAAGAAGCCGCCGCCTCGTCCGTTTTGACCTTCGCGAGAAGGTGTGATGAGAACGGCGGCCTATAATGGCGGCTCTTAATGCCCTGCTGAAGGTCAATCTGGTGGGATTTCGTTTAGTGAGGGTCATCTCCTAAGGCAGCGACCCTCCGACAGGCGGCCTATTCCCCTAGTAGACCCACCTCGTCTTGCCGCAATAGGTGCACTTCTCTTCCTTGTCCGGCCAGATGTTCCTCAATATCGTGCCCGGACGCGTCTTCCCCGTGGGCTTAAAATTGTGTGCCCCCGAAGGACTCTCCCGGCACATCCTCGTATCAACACGCCTTGAGCCTCCTGCAAGGGCATCCATCTGCTCGTCAGTGAGGTCGATGCCGTTGTCGGCGATGAACGCCATGCGCTCCTCAGGGGTCTCGCACTTCTTCGCCTGCTCTACCTACTCGGGGCTCAGGTCCTCAATTCTCATCTCTCGTCCTTTCTCTCACGTGCCTTGCGCCTTCGCGCCTTAAAGACATCCTACGTGCCAACACGGCCGCACCCGCCCGGCCTCGGCGGACGGACACCCTCATGCGGTACGTAAAGCAACGTTTTTGTTCCAACACTTTTAAATCATTTTGTACCAAGTAGCATTTCACCAAAGTTGCATTCATGCCCTATGATGACGATGCGGCGATGAGGATGACGGCAGATCCGACCTCGGTGGGAACTTGTCGGTCTCGTCGGCGAGCTCCATGCGACATCAAAGCGATCGCGCGAGACGCGCCACAAGGCGAGCCTTGCGCGAGGCACAATCGAAGGCGCCGCTGTCCACCTTCTCGCGGTCCGCGACCCACGCACGGCACATGCCGCCGCACAGGTAGCGCACCTCGCACGTATGGCACCTCTCGTTCGCGTCAACGTCGTGGGCGCAATAGGCATACAGCTCGCCCCTAGCCAGAAGCTCGTCGATTCCCTCCTCAGAGAGATCCCCAAGCAGCGCGGATGGCGCGCACCACGCATAGCAGGGATACGCCTTGCCGTCAGGCTCCACGTAGAGATTCTGTCCCAATCCGCACGTGTGGCGCACGCCTGGGACGTCCGCGTCGTCCGAGCCGCACGAGCAGGGCTGCCACACGGCAATCGTGCCGGCCGCCCGACCCAGCGGCAGCATCGGTCGGACACGCACCTTGGGCACGCCTAGGCGGGCCGCCAGCTCTTGGACGGCTCTCGCGGGAGCGCCGTCCGCCTCGCCTTGCGAGAACGTCGCAGCGAACGAGAGCTTGTGCGCGTAGCCCATCCGCGCCAACACTTCGAGATTTGCCACCGTCAGATCGTAGCGGCCCGATCCGCGCCGTACATCGTGCGTCTGCCGGTCGCCGTCCACGCTCACGACCACCTCGTCGAATGTCTTTGCCACGGCCTCGAGCCGCTCGCGTTCGACGGAAAATCCCAGCGAGGTGCGCAAGACGAGCGAGCAGCGAGGCGAGGCACTCAAGCTCTCGCATGTTCTCAGACTTTTTCATGCTTGTATTGTACACATACATGTGTGCGTTCTAAGCATCTTCATGCGAGCCAACACTTGTTGCGATCATCTTGAGACATCACTCTAAACAGGCCTCGATAAACCTTTGACGTCTCGACGCAACCCTTCCTCAGGCACGAGTCGCCGCTGCCGATGGGATATCGCGGGGATCCATCTCACGCATGGAGAGTTGCTTCGAAGCCGCTATCGAGCGTCTGGCCGCATGTCGCTAGCGGCTGGGTTTCCGTGACGGTCTGAAAGCCGGCCCGGTGAGTAACTTTGGTACCAGGTAACTTTTGTTCCGGACCGTACCGCCCGGGAGCGCTCCCCGCACCGAGCCCAACCGAACGGGCAGTTCGTCCCATCGTGTGACTAGCCATGTGATAAGATGCGAGCAAGGCCGGACCCAATAATTGGCCGGCCCAGAGTGCGGGTGTAATTATCCCGCCGGTCCCAGTCGCGGGGAAGCAAGGGCACAGAGCTCCCGACCTCGCGGGTCTCCGCGCCGATTAGCGGAGAACGTCAAGTGCGGGGGTCCACCATCTAAGCAAGAAACCAGATGGAGGAGAGCCCCATGTTCACGCAAGCTGAGAAGAGCCCTATCTACACCAAGTACTTCACCCTCTTGAGCGACGGTGTGAGCCACGCCGAGATACGCTCCATAGACACCCGCGACACCTGGATCGTCCGCCCGGAGAACGGCCTCATAGCCACGTACCACAAGCCCAGAAAGGCGAGGAGATACCACCACCAGTGCAACTCCGCCACCGTCGCCTCCGCCGTCAAGAAGATCCGCAAGCATGACGCCTGGAAGATGCGCACCCGGTACGGTGTCTGGGTCTCTCGCTCGTAGCTTGTCACTTTGGTACCAGGTACCTTTTGTTCACGACCTCGCCGTAATCCGCGACCACATCGCGTATAGGCTCGGCTCCCCTTCAGCCTTGGTACCAGGTAACCTTTGGCACACTTGTCGCTCGGGAGTGCAACGGGGGACCCGAAATGTGGCAGCTTTTGCGAGGTTGGTGCAGTTTCTCCGGCACGCCTGGAACGGGGCCTCGAAAGCGCGCCTCTGACCTGCGCAGACTCGGGTGCCCTCTCGCCCGGTCGGGCGAACGTCACCCAAGAACTGCGCCAACCCGCGAATTCCTGCCACCTTTCGCGCCCCGGATTTGCACTCCGGCTTCGGAGTCCTTGATGGACTTGGGTACAATCCGACGTCCGGGAGGGGCATCGGCCCAGAAAGGCAGCGTGCCGAGCAACGCGGGCTGCCGTCAGCAGCGAACGCGGCCGCAGCCCATCGCCCCGCAGGCGAGCTTCAACGCAACGAACGCCCGCACTCGCGGCTCGTCCCAACGTCCCTGGGCAGTGGGCAGCGTTTTAGGGACTGCGACGTCGCGGTGCATGCCGAGTCTAATAGAAAGATAACTTGCATGCTCAGCCCATAACAGCTAGTATTCTTTCTGTTAAAGAAAGGACTGCGATGTCTACGCGCACACCCATACCTGTTCAGCGCGCCCAGAGGGAGATAGCCGCGCACCTGAGCCTCGCCCGCCGCCAGCAGCGCATCACGGTGGAGCTCCTGGCCGACCGCGCGGGGATGTCGGTGCCCACCCTGCGCCGTCTGCTCAACACAGGCGCGGGCTCGCTGGAGAACTACCTGCGCGTGGCGAGAGTGCTCGGCCTGCTCGACGCAGCGGTGGCGGCAAGCGATCCGCTGAACACGCCGATGGGTCGCCTCCGGGCGGACGAGGACACGCCGCAACGCGTGCGGAGGTGAGGGCGGTGGAGCTCCATGTGACGGTCCAGCTTGACGGGACGGACGTGCCCTGCGGGACGCTCTACACCACTGTCCGTCGTGGTCAGCAGAGCGCGAGCTTCGCCTACGACCGCTCGTACATCCTGCGAAGGGACGCCTTCGAGATCTCTCCCGACCTCCCGTTGGGCGAGGCCACGGTTCATACGACCAGCGAGCCTCTCTTCCTTGCCTTTGAGGACTGCATGCCCGACCGATGGGGTCGAAACCTCATGCTGCGCGCGGAGCGAAGGGCGGCGCGGGAGAACAGGCACACGGCACGCTCGCTCTGGGAAGGTGACTACCTCGTAGGGGTGAGCGATGTCGCTCGCCAAGGAGCGTTGCGAGTGTGGTCCGAAGGCGTTGCCTTGGCGCCTGACGAGGTGGGCGTGCCGCGTGAGACCGACCTCCCTCGGCTTCTTGCGCAGGCCGACCTCGCTGCCAGGGACATGGACGCGGACGTTCGCGACCTCCTGGCGGCTGGCTCGTCTCTGGGCGGCGCGCGGCCGAAGGCCTCCGTCATCGGCGAGCACGGCAGACTCTGCATCGCCAAGCTCCCCAAGGCCGACGAAGGCGCGTTGGAAGACGTCTGCGCATGGGAGCATGTCGCCTTGGTGCTCGCCAGGCGCTGCGGGATCGAGACTCCAAACGCAAGGCTCGTCCGTCTGCCCAAGGGTCAGTCGGAGCGTGCCCTCTTAGTGCTCGATAGGTTCGATCGCGACGGCATGAAGCGCATCCCCTATCTGAGCGGCATGTCGGCAGTGCAGGGGGTTGACGGGGGGAGCTACTCCTACTTAGAGCTCGTTGACTTCTTGGAGTGGGGTGGAGCGAACCCAACCAAGGACATACGGCAGCTCTGGCTGCGGCTGCTCTTCTCCTGCGCCATTGGCAACACGGACGACCATATGCGCAACCACGGCTTCCTTCGCTCAGACGAGGGCTGGAGCCTCGCGCCGGCCTTCGATGTAAATCCTACGGAGGGTGACGGCGAGAAGTACCTAAGCTGCGCGGCCGACTTCGACGAGCGGCTTGCCGTGCCACAGACGGCGCTCGACGTATGCGAGGAGTTCCGTACGCGGCGCAGTGATGCGGTTCTTGCGGCCAAACACATGGCACGTGAGCTTGCCGCTTGGCGTCGAGTCGCCACTGCCGATAGAATCTCGCGGGGATCCATCTCTCGCATGGAAAGTTGCTTCGAGGCCGCCATCGAGCGTCTGGGCAGATGCCGCTAGCGGATGGGTTTCTGTGACGCTATGAAGACCGGGCCTGTAGAGGATGGCCTTCATTCAGATGCTCGCACTCACAGGCTGACCGGACCATGGGTTCCCGCGTGTCACTTTGGTACCAGGCATCTTTTGTCTTCCGAGCAGCAACGCGGACACGTAACTTCGGTACCAAGCGACTTATGTTCAGGAGTCCCTCGTGCCCTAGAATGGCGACGTGGCGGAGAGGCGTGCGGGCTGGGAGGGATTGTGCTGGTAATCATCGAGGGGATCGCGATGTGCTTCGTGCTCCTGATCGTGTGCGTGGTGGGCATCGCGAACGGCCCCGTCGGCCTGGTCACCTTCTACGAGCCCGAGGTCCAGGAGAGGGCCATAGAGCTCGGGCTCACCACGAGGGAGAGGATCGGTCGCAACGCGGCCCTGGCCGGCATCGCGCTGTTCGTCCCGGCGCTCCTGCTGGTGCCGTGCATGGTGTACGGGCTCAACGGCGCGCAGGGCTTCCTCGAGGGCTTCACGCAGATGGCGGCCATCGGCCTCATCTACGGCCTCTTCGACCGCGTCTTCATCGACTGGTGGTGGGTGGGCCACACGCGCACCTGGGTCATCCCGGGCACCGAGGACCTCATGCCCTACTTCGCCGGCAGGACGCTCGTCGGCAAGTGGGTCGGCACCCTCGTCTTCTTCCCGGCCGCCTACGCCCTCATCGCCTGGCTGGCGACGCTCCTCGGCTGACGCTTCGCGCGCAGCAGGAATGGGCGCACGCACCAACTTTTCCGATACTACCACGCACGCGTCACCTCTCGCGCATGCAAAGCCCCTTGCACAGGTCGGGCGCCAGCTCACAGGGAAGGCAACTACGACAAGCTGGCACTAGTGGTTGCTCGGCGAAAGTTGCAAGAAAGTCGGTTGAATCAACATGTAGGATATTTCGTAGGGAATATTCGCACATTCACACTATATATTGCGTCGGCAGACGATTGGGAAAGTTACCGGAAAGTTAGGGTGACGGCCTCGCTGGGAAGTATCGTGAGATCAGGAAAGTTAGCGGATGTTGGAGAAGACAACGTCGGTCTCGCCAACCTGCAGTTTTTGGACCATGCACACATTCGGGAAAGTTACGGGAACGTTAGTTACGCCCAGAAGGGAATGTATCGCATGTAGCGCGGCGCGGTCGTGGGGTCTACAGGCTTGATGAACCCTCTCTCAACAGTGGCAGATATCAGCTTCGAGATTGTGGATGGCGAAGGGGAACTATCGCCAAATCGCGCGCGAAGGGACTGATTGCCCATCGATACCTCGCGCTCGAAGCAGATGCATGCATGCCAGTAACAGCTCATGATCCGGTCCTCAACGTTCATCGAGCGGAACGGGACGTATGTCAGGAGGGAAACCCTCATGCTCCCGCCCGCCTCACTGAACTCGACCGTCTTCGGCGCGGGGATGAAGGATGACTCGCAGGACGAGATGATCTTGTCCCAACCCGTGCCAAGTTCCTCGCAGATGCCGAACCGCCTCATGAGGCTGGCCAGCCGCTGATTGCGAGACTTCGGCGGGTTGTCCACAAGCCTCATGAGGTCAACGAGCGACGTGCCAGGGTTGGTGAAGTCCACACGTCTCGGAAATATCTCTACCACGGGTCCTGAACCCGACAGAGCTACGTCTTGGTGGATCAGCGCATTTGCGAGAATCTCCCTCACCGCACGTTCTGGGTATGCAGTTGTTGCTTGCCTGAGACCACCAACGAGTTCCTCATGTGCAGGAGTGAGCGCCATGACGAAATCGATTGCCGCCTCGAACTCACACGCGTATCCTCCCCCGAATTCCTTGCTCCTGATCGTGTCGGTGCGACCTGGCCCCGAGTACTGCACGATCCTGAGCGCCTTCCTCGATACGGTCGGGAAGTCCTTGAGGCGTTTCGCAAGGAGAAGGGCCCCTAGATTCGTGATAGCGTATTTGCCATCATCCTGACGAACAAGCAACTCGTCATCGCAAAGATAGTGGATAACCTCGCTCGAGTCCTGTGGCATCGGCACATTGAGAAGCGAGAAGTACTTCGGATAGTCGAGGAGGGAAAGGGCCTCCGACGAATCGAGGCCACCCTTTGCCAAGACGCTTTCGAAATCCGACTTAGTGATTCGGTCCCACACCTCCGTCTCTACTGTCGGATAATCGTTGAGCTTTTTGGTGATGCTACCAATGCGTATATACGCGGTCTTCTCGAACTCGACCGTATGGCCGAACGCAGCAGCAACCATCAGCACCGTCACGTGTAGGGGCTCGACGTCTGGATCATCCGATTCCACATCGAGCTCGCGAAACTCAAACGAGGCGTTCTCTGACATCTGGTGGTGCAGCCAGTTCTCGAGCTCCTCGCTGCCATTGCGAGCCGAGCGATAATAGAACTTGTTGCCCACGATTTCATGGGAGTCATCATCGACACCCCAAACCATGTAACCGGTGGGAACGCCATGACGACATGCGGAGTTAGCAAGAGCGCTGATGCGTGCACCGACTTTGGCAGGGCTCCAATTGCTCGTCTTAAACTCTATCCACTCTGTCTCATTGTCTCGATTCCTCAGCTCGTCAACGAGAAGCCTGATGCCGATGTCTTCAGTGTTCACCACTCGCTCCAATGTCTAGGCGCACACGTGTTTTCAAATACGCCTGATTGCACATCAATAGAGTTCCCTCATATAAGACTTGACGCGTCTGCCCTATCCTTCTCGTACACAAGATGCCGGTGGTCGCTTGAAAACGTAAGTGCAAAGTCCTCGGGGTTAGTGCAAGGGTTGCGATAAACCCCGCAAATCCTCGATAGGCCGTTGCGCTTACCTCTGCGAGCATGTCCCAGGGGTGATATCCGGCATCCGCAGGTACTGGCTGCGGGCGCGAATCCTTTCACAGGGCAGGGCCCCAATCCCCCAGCGCCCCGGGCGAGTATCGCATCAGGGACCGCTCCGGCAAGGTCAAGTACGTCGGGGAGACCTACAACATCCGCAGGCGCGTCGGGGAGCACATGAAGAAGGGGAAGCTCAAGGAACTCGGCGAGGGCACCGTCGATTGGATGGTTGCGTCTAAATCGTCGGATTCATCTGCGCGACGCGACCATGAGAAGAAGAGCATCTCCAAATACTCTCCTGACCTGAACAAGTCGCGCGGCGGTGAGGGCCGGCCTGCGAACCCAAGGTAGCCATCGTCTGTCGGAAGCAAGGCGACCAATACCACCCCAACAAGCTTCATGAATGCACGGTGCGAGAAAACCGCATTCTCTTTTTCCGCAGCTACGACACTCAGAGCGCATGATGGCAATGGACATCGTTTGAAAAACAACCATCGATTGTGGAAATAATCAATGCGTAGAACATAAAAGAAGGCATGCATGACCTTACGCGTTGCGCAGGGCCATGCATGCCGCGGACTCCGGTAGAACGATGAAGGCGCTACCACCAAGGATTTGCGTACACCTCTACCGTCGCATAGTCCAAGTCTTTGAATCTCGAATCAATCTCAAACGTCGAGGGCTCGCCGACCTTGAGGTCGCTGTGGGTAAATGTGCTTGAGCCAGCAATGAGCTTGCCCTCCGCATCCTTGAATACGCATACCAGCATCGGCTTCTCTGCGTTATGTGCATCCACAAGCTCAACAGCATCTTTCAGCGTGATCTCGCCTGTGGCGACAATGTAGCCACGGGAGTCAGTTGTAGTACTCACGTTGTCTATTTGGTAGAAGTCGAGTTTTTGAGCGGTCTTGTACCAGTCGTCATCGTCCACCGAGATCTTGATCTCAACGTTGTCGGATTCGGCAACGTTGCCGTTTCCCGCCTGGCCAGACCAATACGTCATGGAGCCCGGCAGCAATCCGCCAATCATCCAGTCGTCGGAGAAGGATACGGTGCCGTCCTCCGCCTTGCCGGAGACAGTAACGCTCACGAAGTGCGGCGCGAACTCCTCGTTGGGGTTGTCGATGGCCATCACGTACTGAACGTACCCGTCCTGGATTACGTAGCCCGAGTCTTTAAGCACGAGATCCTTCACGTCTGACTCAGCCTTGTCCACAGAGTTGCCTTCCCCTGCCTTCAACTCAGCCAGCAGCCCCGTTTCCTCGCTTGCCTGCTCTATGACGACGTCGGTTGTCTCTCCGCGCACAGAGAACTTGAAGGTAATCTTACCGTCCGCATAACTAAAGTCCTTTGTATCGTCCTGAGATGACAGCAGGCCAGTCATGTTGCCCTTATCTGCCTTGGATGTCCATGTGTACGGCGCATCGCTCTGCGGAGCCTCGAATGTTCCACACCAATAAATCCAATCGTTTCCATCGGCGCTAATCCAAAGCGCGATCATATCGCCGTCAATTGCGCCAGTCATGCCATCCTCACCGTCGGCATGGCCTTCCTGTCGCCACTTCCCGTCAAGCACCGGCACCGACGCCTGCTCTTGCTCGACTCCCTCCGAACCAAATCCTTGCGAGGACCCGGCATCCCCTTGGCTTCCCCCGCATCCTGCGAGCATTGGGGTAAACACGAGGGCAGCAGTTATGGCAAAGGCAATCGTCTTGGAATGCATAGGAAACTCCTTTCATACGCCTTAACACCTTTGACGATTCTATTGCATAGGTTGAAAGGCTAAAACCCATTCACATACTCCCTCGGCGGACTGACCGAAAAAAGTTCTATGTGGTTCGCAATGCCGAGACTATGGAGTCGGTGTGAAACGAGCTGGTTATGAGATTCGAAACTGTGGTGCGAACCCTGCACCAGCGCCCTTCAATGCAAGCAATCATCCCATGCGTTGTAATTGAGTTGGTCTATGTCACTTTGGTATCAGGCAACTTTTGAAAGTCTCCACCAACGAGAATCACAGCCTTAGACAGATGCCACCTTTCAGATAAAGGACCCGAGCTCACCTCGACGCGGACGCGAGAGCCTCCCGGGCATGGCAGCGCATCGTCGTTCCACGTCCACCGCATTCCAACATCCGCCTGAATCAGACGTGGTCTGGCTCCGCTCCTGATACTTCGCGGCATCATCGGCGCTCGATGTCTGACGTTCGAATTCTCACAGCGTAAAGAAGTCTCCCACAACGTCGTCGAGCTGTCTCGTAATCTCTTCGAACGGCGAGTCGAGGTTGAGCGTACGCACGCTTATCCGATTGCCGCTCATGCGGTAAGTGGCATCAGGCTGAATCTCCTCGTCGGTCCTCGCGTAGATGAGCATGCCGGACACCTCGTGCGGCACGTCGGTAAGCTCGGCCTCTTTGTTCTTCACGTAGGTGAATATCTGGTACAGGTTGTTCGAGTGCACGGTGCGCTTGTCAAACTGTTGCTGCAACGTATGCGAGTAGTACTTCGCATCGATGATGAGCACAGTGTTGCCACGGCTCAGCATGATGTCGCTCTTCATGGCGGGCAGCATGTCATCAAAGCCGTCGTCAAGCGCCCAGCCGATGTAGCTTGCGCTCGCGCTGAGCTCTGGGTGCTCGCGCCGGTAGTACTCGAGGATGAACCTCTCGTACAGCCGGCTCATGCGCTGCTCGTCGAGGAAGTCCATGAGGCGAGAGGACCCGTCTGCCTGCGTCTGCAGCAGTCCCTTGGCGACGAGCCAACAGACGCTCATCAGCATGCGGTACGTCTGGTTGTTGCGGTCGAACCGCATGTGCCAATCCACGGCGGCAATGTCGACGTCGCCCACGTCCGAGAAGAACGCGAGCAGGCGCTTGAGCTCCTTCTTCCGCGCCTTCTTGATGTCCGAGCGCAGGAGCAGCACGCACGTCGCCTTGAGGATTCTGTTCATACGCGTGTCCACGCTGAACTCGTCGTAGCTGCACACCATCTGGCGGCGAAGCGCCGAGCGCGTCTTCACGGACTCGGTGACCTCGATCTTTCCCCGCAGGGAGCAGAGCGCCTCCGTCCTGTCCACGTACTCGCGTCCCAGGCCGCGCTTGAGCTGCGAGCTGATGCCGCGCGCCAGAATTGCCGCGCAAAGCTCAGCCGTGTTGTCGAACTCCTCAGTCGCCACGTCCGCATACCCCTGATTCCTCAGCACCCGGAAGGCGTATGCGAGCATGTGGTAGACGTTCTGTATACGGATCACTTGACGGCCCTGCGCAGCCGCTCGGACCACTCCCGGACCTTGCCCGGCTCGTCGAACCAATACTCACGCAGCATCGGCACGAGCTCGTACTCGACGATTGCCGAGAGCCTGGCGTCGGTCACGTCCCCGGGCCTCATGTTGCAGAAGTAGCTGTGCCCGATGCAGAAGCCCTCACCGAGCGTCTCGTCCTTGGCGATGTCCTCGTTCAGGCGCACGACGCACGCGAGCAGGTCGTTGAGCTTAGCGCTCGCCAACCCGTCACGATACGCCACGAAACCGTCGGAGCCGAAGGCGGGCCTGAGGTCGAAGAACGCAAAGCGCCGGCGCAGCGCGTAGTCGAGCATCGCGAGCGAGCGGTCGGCCGTGTTCATCATGCCGACGAGGTACACGTTGCTCGGCACGTGGAAGAGCTCGCGCGAGTAGAGCAGCTGCAGCTTGTTTTTCGGCCCGCGCTTGTCGTTCTCGATCAGCATGAACAGCTCACCAAAGATTCTTGAGAGGTTGCCGCGGTTGATCTCGTCGATGATGAAGAAATAGTCGTTCTCGTCGTCCTCGGCCGCCCGCTTGCAGAAGGTGTAGAAGGCGCCACGTACCAGCTCGAACCCGTCCTTGCTCGGGCGGTACCCCTCGATGAAGTCCTCGTAGCTGTAGCTCTGGTGGAACTGCACCATCATCACTCGCTCGGGATCCTTCACGCCCATCATCGAGTAGGCGAGGCGCTTGGCCACGAAGGTCTTGCCCACGCCCGGAGCGCCCTGAAGGATGACGTTCTTCTTCGTGCGGAGCACGCCGACGAGCGTGTCGTACTGCCCCTCGTCCATGAAGACCTGGGCAAGGAAGTCGGCCTTGCTGTACGGCGTGAGGGCGCTCGCAGGCTCTGCAACCACCTCATCCTCCGTGTCTTCGCCCTCGAAGCACGCGTTGATCGTCGCGACGAAATCGGTGTAGTCGGTCACTTCCGTCAGCGCCTTGACTGCGAATTGGCTGTCGAGCGTCCAGCTGCCCCTGTTTGTCCACCGCACCTTTCGCCGGTTGGGGTACTCTCCGTAGACGTCGGGCTCGTACTCGTAGTCGCCCTCCACCACACCGCGCCCGATGACCTCGCGCAGTCCGCGCTTGGCGAATACGACGTCCCCAGGCTTTATGTCATGAGCAAACTGCCATGTGATTTGCACGGCGTTGAAGTAGTGGGAATTGCTCTCGTTTATCACTTGAAGCCTGGACCTAATCTCCGCCTTGCTCCCGTAGGCGAGCAGGTCGCCAAGCTCACCCCAGCCGAGCCCCATGCAACCCTCGCCATAGAACTCGTCCCACATGGACGCGTCGGTTCCTGGGGAATAGAGCCAATAGTGAGTGGTGTCTACGTCCTCGTCGCCAAGGGCGCTAACGTCTTCCGAAGACGGCTCCCACGAGTCGTACGAGATGGAGGGAAAGCTCGCATCCGTCACCGACCTCACCTCGTAGAGCATCTGGAGGTAGCCCTTGCCCTTGAGGGGCGACGGAACCAGCACTCCCAGCTCCTTGTGGAGGTATGAGCGAGTGTAGCTATCGAGCGGAAGGTAGCTCCGCGGCCTCGCCCAAAAGAGGGCCATGGTAAGGGTCGCATCACCAATGTTGCCCTGCGCGTGCACGATATCGAATAACCGTTCTAGCTCGTCGCCCTTGTCTTCACCCAAGCTGTCGGCGAAAGCAACGGCAGCCTTGAAAAGGCCCCAGTTGTTCTCTATTGTTCCAGGCTTTCCATCCCAGAACCTCCACCTCTGCGCGTTGGTCATGGGCACGCCCTCGAAATCGGACGGCACTTCCACGTCTATGCCCATGGCTTTCGAAATCTTCGAGACCGCCTCAGCCCTCTTCGCGGCGTTCCTTCTCTTTCCGTTGAACATGGAAAAGAAGGTGAGGGGGTCCATAGCCTTGTAGCGCTCGCCGATAACGTCGTACACGATGTCGCAGAGCTCCGACTGCCTCTCTTCGTAGCCCAGAAGCGAAGTCGCGATTGCCTCGTAGGCAGGAACCCAGCTAAAGGTAGCGCTTCCCATCTCGCCCTCCAAAGTTGCATCCCATCATTGACGTCACCTTAAGGCGCCTTGCAAAAGCATGTCTGGATGATAGCATGCACATGGGACAGGAATCGGAGACCCTGCATGCGGTGTCGGACGACGAGCTGGACACCCGCGCGAGAAGGCTCTGGCATCGGCGCTCTCCTCTTCGCCAACGGTAATACGCCGGCAGATGCAAACCGACTTGCGGCGCAGCTACCACCAGCGACTCGATATCACCGTCGTTGGCGGTCTCGTAGAGCCGCTCACGTGCCCCCGACGTGGACGCGGCGGCAAGCGAGTCGATGCGCTGCTCGATCGTCGAGAACTGCAGGCCGTTGAAGGCGACCTCCCGCTCGGCCAGGTCGGCGCGCACCAGCCGCAGCAGGTCGTCGTCCCTGCACACGCGCCACCCCTCACCCCGCATTGGCACCTCTTTCAGCTCGCACCTTTCGGAGAAGACGACATAGCTCACGAAGCTCTCCTCCGGGACGACGAGGCGCCGCGACAGGGCGCGCACGTGCGCCGCGTTCTGCATGAGGGGGTTGTAGAAGCGAGTCTTGGTCGCCCTGTTGAGAACCTGCGTCCACTGTCGCTGCCCCTCGGACCCGAAGATCCAGCCGGAGTAGTTCTTCGACTCGAAGACGAACACGCCGCGCTCGTGCAGCATGAGCACGTCCAGCTCCGCCTCCCCCACCATGGCGCCGTCCTTGGGGACGAGCACGTTGGTCCAGGTGCGGAGGCGCCCCGGCAGGGCGCCGTGCGCAAGGAGCGCCTCGACGAAGCGCTCCTGCACGGCGCCCGCACCATGCAGGTACGCCGACCTCACCCTCTCCGCACCGGAATCCACGTCCATCGCGAGCTTGGAGAACACGCCGACCATCGACGCGAGCCAATCCTGGTTGTCCACCGTCCCCCTCATGGCAACGCACCCCGGCGTACCCCATCGCGCCGATGGGCACACGACAGCCCGCGGCTCATCCATCCGAAGCGCCAGGTCACAACACCATAGCGCTATCCGCACCACGCATGACCCGCATGCGCGACGGAAGGGGGCCCGCGGGTCATTCATCCGCCGACATCTAACCTGCCCACTACGACGCCAACGCGCGACGTCGACTTCAGCGCGATGCCTTGTTGGCCGCCCAAGCAACGGAGCCTTGAGCAAACGCCGCATTTGGATGGTGCATCGGCAAGCCGCACGGA
This sequence comes from Atopobiaceae bacterium, assembly GCA_017533825.1. Lineage (GTDB taxonomy): Bacteria > Actinomycetota > Coriobacteriia > Coriobacteriales > Atopobiaceae > RUG440. Next base: position 136,832 of record JAFWIE010000078.1, read on the forward strand.
CGGGGTATCGACGTAGGAATACCCTCTCCGCCGCCCCGAGCAGAGCGGTGCGGTCACAGATTCCACGTAACTGCTAAACTGGTAACCGAAGGGACGGAGGAATGTATGCAGCTAGTCATCCTGCGATGCGCGTCATGCGGTGCAAACCTCGACGTGGACGCCGAAACGAAATGGGTCACCTGCCAGTATTGCGGCACAGAATTTCTCGTCGATGACGGATTGCAAAATGCCACGCGCAACACAGGGGAACATCCCATCGACGGCTCGCCATACCGCGTCGCCGAGCACGCCCATTACGTCCATACACCGGAGACCGGCATGGACGCCGGCGGGCGCAGGCTATCCGACACGTCCGCGTCGGCCAGTGCGAGTGGATGGGGGAGCACGAACCGCATGCTCGTCCTGGGAGGAGTACTATTCGGCGTGATGTGCATTGCCCACGGGACCGACCTGCGCCTGAGGGTATTAGGACTCTCGACGCAGGAATGGTGCGTGTTCACCTACGCCGCCGCGCTAGTAGGCTATTACCGCAGTTGTCGCAACAAGACCGCCAAGAGGCTCGTGGTCGCTTATTGGGTGTTCGCGTCCTTCATATTAGCGCTGCAGATAATCGCATGGATAAATAACAAGTCCTTTGCTTTGATCACGCTTCCCTGAGCTTTGCAAAACGCTGCGACCATGAAATGGCTTAGCGCCTCGCTTGGCCACACTGTAAGTGTGATGGCCACTACACCAGTTTTCCAGACACGACCAATCTAATTTCATCTTTACGTGCTTATCAAATATGAATAACATAGTATCGCGTATACGAGACATCTGACGGCGATATTGAGGCCGCCTTTGGACAGAGGTATGACCCCGATGGTGTTGGGAGGACTCTTGGATAACGACGCAAACGGCACCGTACAGCAGCTGCTTGATAAGGCCACCGAGGCCTTTGTGCTTGCCATCGAGCTATACAACCGCCCCAGCATCCGCTACCGCGTCGAGGGGTTCGCATTCTTCGTCTGCAACGCATGGGAACTGATGCTGAAGGCGAAAATCATCAACGATAAGGGTGTCGATGCAATCTATTACAAGGATAATCCGACAAGAACCATCTCGTTGGAACGTTGCATAGCGTCGGTCTTTACGAACGACAAGGACCCGCTACGGAAAAACCTCGAGGACATCATACGGCTCAGAAACACGAGCACGCACTTTATCGTGGAGGAACACGAGCAGATATATGTCGGCCTCTTCCAATCCTGCGTAACCAACTTCGATGATAAAATGTTTGAATTTCATGGCAGACGAATGGGCGATGCGATCCCCCCGCACTTTTTGACCCTCTCAATGACAGCGAGCCCCGCAACCCCGGAGACAATCAGGGCAAAGTACACCGCATCAGTAGCGGAACGATTCCTCTTCGACGAGAACGAAATAGTCCAGGAGCAGCTCCTCCAGAGCAACCAGCGCTACTCCTCCGTGATGGTGACCGAATTGGCAATCGTAAAGAATCCCAAAGCCGCCGATTTCACCGTACGGTACGATGCGAGCTCGGATAAGCCAATGAGAACAGCAAAGGTGTTCCAGGACCCGAGCACGACCCACCCGCTATCCGTAGGGAAGCTAATCAGCCACGTGAACAAGGCTTTGAAAAAACGCGGCATCACGCTGTATGCGTCCGGGAACGCAAAAGAATTCACGCAAAATGACTGGAGGCTCTTCATGAGATTCTACGACCTCAAGTCAAAGCCCGAGCTCGCGTACCCACACTCCATTGGCAACACGACAAACTACACGTATTCGATGAGGGCGGTGACGTTCATTGTCGACAGAATCGCTGCATGCCCGCTTACAGTAATCGACGATCTGAAGCAGGCCTTGAAAGAAAAGACGAGATGACCCCAGGGGCAAAGGATTCTCAGCGTCTCCGCCTACTCCCATTCGGGAACCCAGCACTAATCCTTCACGGGTACATCTCGTATGGTCATGATAGTACATTCTACCAGCCGTGGCAAGCGCTTGGTTCCGACATGCGATCACAACACCCAGATTGGAACCCCCAAAACAATGGGCAAAACCCCCTGCTCACCGAACTGCGCCGGCATCTTCCTCATATCCGCCGCCGAAACTTCTGCCGCCTCGAATATGCGGCCAGCCACCTCCGAGGCGCAGACGTCGTCGTCTCGCCCACATTCTCCGGCAGACCACCTGATCGTCATCGAGCTGAATCTACCCCTCACGCAGAGCGAATACCCGCACACGTCGGCGATGCCGCAGAAGTCATCGACCCGCATGTCGCGTCCCTCCCGCAACGCCCGCCCGAGGAAGGTCACCTCACAACCCGCGAGCGTCGAGATGCGCTCACACGCGAGACCGGACTTCCGGCGCATCGTTCTGATGACTTCGCTGACGTTCATCATGGCCCCTTTCACACAACGCGACTGGCGCAATCAGCTAGAGCAACGCTCGCCGGCGCCCAACGAACGATTGCCCCTCAAAGGCGGCTCACCACCATCCGGCAATGCTCCGCCATACGACCCGTTCCCCGGAGCCGCCTTTGCGCCTTCCTCCACCGATGCTTCCGACAAGCCGCCACGTCAGGCTTTCCTCGATCTCGGTCGCCGTCATGGTCTCGGCGCGAGAGCCAAGAAACGCGAGCAGCAGCAAGTCCCCGTCCGAAAGGCACGCAGAGCCCATCTCGTCTACAGCAAGCAGCAGGTCCTGAGTGGTCGGGCGAGTCGCATCCGCCCCGCAGCTGAGCGACCGACCTAGCTCAAGAATCACCCGGGCGACATAGCCCTCCCCCGACTGCGTTATATAAACCTCTCGCTTTCGCGCGTCACCCGGGTGCCTGCGGCGCCAGGCATACCCAAGCCCCGCCAAGCGAGTCACGGCGGTCGATGTCGCCGCCGCAGACGCCACCCGATAACAAGCCAGCTCGCTTGACAGAACGGGACGAGACATCACGCCCAGATGGACCAGAAGCGCGAATTCCGCGAAACCAAGCCGCTTCTCTTCAGGCTCCGCATTCGCAATACGGTTGTATTCCCGCATGAGGACAAGATAGGCGTTTAGCCTCGCCGACGTCCCTTTTTCGCTCATATGCCACCCACACACATGCTCGTCCTGGTGAGACTACGGCCGCATGCGGGAGCCTGCCGTCACGTCAAATCGCACGACAAATACCTGCTCAGAAGTCTATTTCCAATCCGTAATCGTTGCGCACCACAACCAGCATATGGCTCGCGTTCGCGCGACAGGCGGCGTTCTGGCGCCGTGCGATCCGGCCTCGGCCGATTGCGTTTGCCGGACGACGCAATTCGCCATCAATGACACTTGCCTTCGCCATCGAGGAGACCCGGCTTGTTCCTGGTCACGCATGGGAAGCGTGGTCAGGGCCAGCAAGATGTAGCGATGACCCGGTGCGACGACACCGATGGCAGTCCCCTATACTCATGATAAGCTGCTCCCATCTCAAGCCAAAGGACACCGTCATGAACAGCAAGACCCACATGTACGTCGGCGCCGCCGTCTCCCTTGCGATACTGCGGCCCGTCGGTGTCGGCAACAGCCTCATCGGTATTACCGGCGGCCTTCTTGGGGCGTGGATCTGCGACATCGACCTCAACACGAAGTCAGACATCGGCGATTACTTTGCCGGCGCCAAATTGCTTGTGGTGCTGTGCGTCATAGCGGCGCTTGACTTTTCTTCGGGTTCGGAATCATCGAGTACATCCTTTTGCATCGCAGCATCATCAGCGCCATCGGCGCCATCCTGTTCATTGCCCTCGGCGTGCTCGGGGCAAAATGGCACGTGCTGAACCAGCATAGGTCGTTCATGCACTCGCTGCTGGCGACCATCCTCTTCACGATTGCTTCGTGGCTTGCCTTCCCGCTGATCGCCCTCCCCTTCACCATCGGCATGGCCTTGAACATCCTCCTGGACCTCACCAACAAGGTCGGGGTGCAGATTCTCTATCCCCTCAGCTGTGGGCCTTGCTTCAAGTGGTTCGATTCGGAAGGATGGGCTGACAAGGTAATTCGGTACGTCGCCTTGTCCGCGACCATCATCCTCGCCGTATGGCGCGTCGCCGGCGGAGTGGTCGGGTCTCCCGGCTTGGCGACGACCGTGACCGAGGCGCAGCAGCACACGTCCTTGCTTGGGCTCTCGTCGTTCCAGGTGTACGTGATTGCCATCAACGTCTTCTCATTCCTATTCCTGTGCTACGACTACTAGAGGCACAACCACAACATGCGGGTCGGAAAGGGAGAGAGCCCTCTCGACACCATCAATGTGCACATCTGCAACTTGCTGACGTTCGCAGGCGGCGCGTTGGGAGCGCTGGTCGCCCTCATCGCCTGCGACATCGACACAAAGAAGTCATGGGAAGGCCACGTCAACGTCGACATGGTGAGGCAGGGAGACAGCGGGAACGCGTACTGGTACGTGCTCGTGGTCTCGGCCCTGATTGCCTGGGCTGGGATCTATCTCGCCGTCGTCAATCCGCTCGGCCTGGACGACCGCGAGCTCACGTCGTTCAGGCCCTTGGAGCACGTACCCCTCATCGTGGGGTTCGTCATCATAAACCTGCTGACTTACTACAAGTTCTGGCGGAATAGGGAGCACAAACACAGGCACTTCGACGGCGTCCAATTCGCTCTCCTGTTCCTCTGCGCCATCGGCGGATCCGTTGACGGTCTGGTGACGATGGCCGTCACCAGCAAGAAGATGGGCTCTAGCCACTTCATCAGCGGGGTGCCCCTGCTGCTCGTCGCAAATGCCACAACCATCGTCATCCTCATACTCGCTGGCATAACGTAGATGCAATAAACAACAATATATTGTTATTTCAACTCGTTTCAACACAACATTATGTGGTAGACTGCCTCCCCATAAACAATCACTTACACTTACGTATTAAGAGGGGCTGTCAAAAGTGACCGCAGATCAGCAGATATCTAACATAGACAGAATCATTAGCAAAAGCCTGGCATCCAGCGACCCGGAGGACAGAGGCCTCTTGTCGCAACACATCCTCGGCGACCTAAGGCACCTCGTTGAGGCATGCATGGTCAGGTTCACATACGGCGACAGAGCGGCATCACTGGATATGAGCACGATAAAGCATGCCGTTAATCATGTCGCCTCCATGGGAAAATACAAATTCCTCAGCGACTTCCACCAGAGGCTCCAGGCGTCCAAGTCCCACTACACGCTTGACGAAGACGGCTCCATCCGACTGATGCTCCGATATCTTGACTACCTCTATAAGCTAAGAGATTTCGTTCAGACAGAGTTCGGCTACGAAATACTCACGTCCTTGGAAGACTATCCCATACGGCAGTCGCTACAAGCCCCCTATCGCAAGGCCATTGCCCACACAATTGATGCCGCCGCACCATCGGAGCCAGCCAGACTTGATGTTGACCGTTACTACGTCTGGCGCTCGACACCTTTTTTTGTGGATGGCAAGGTCTACTATGAGGTCACTCTTACCTCCGCGCGCGATCAACCGTCGAACACTGATCACTTCGTGACCTACTCAGCCCATAGCATATTGCCGAACCATGCCGTACGGGTCTCCATGACCGATGCCCGAATAACCGTGGATGGTTTCAACATCCCCATAACCATTATCCTCGCCTGGAGCGTATCTATCCGTCCGTGCGAGCTCAAGTGCATGGCGCAAATACTCAATATCGGAAGATATGAGACGAGTGGACGTGACCATGGGTACCAATTGCTCATGTCCATACTTACCCGTCATATGTCCTCAATTCTTGATGTCGCGAAGCTCTCGCAAGCTCATTATGGCAATCTCAAATCAGAGCTGCTGCGCACCGGAGCAGCAAAGGAGGCGGGGCTTCTAGATGCATTGCGCAAGGCCATTCAACCCGGAATGCCAGGGGCGAACATCATCTCTTACCTTGCATACGGAATGAGGTACGGCGTCCTGAAAGCGCAGCTCGATAGTCGACCAAATTATAAGTTAACAAACCTCCATCTACAAAACGGCAGCATAGGTTTCGACGAGATGCCTCTTTGCACGAATCCTCTCAATCACGTTCCACGACTGAGCGACGTCCTTCTGTGCGTGGAGAGCGATGGACGCGAGCATGAGCTCCTTTGCGCAAGGCTGACGAGAAACGCCGAGCGCGAGGGACTTATCTTCACACCAGAGAAAGATCTGCCCTTTAGTGATATCGAGAAACTACAGTCTGAGTTCAACGAGCTTGTTTACAGGGCACATAAGAATCGGCGCACGATCGACTGCCATAATGGGCACTACTACATTCGAGGATACGTCAACGACGCCATCGACATATTGTCGGCACTCTTCAACTGCGCTACAAGCGGGGTACCTGGATACTCCCGAGCAATCGAGAACGCCATATCTAATGCCACGTTCTATGGGTCATACAACGAGGAGAAGAAAGACGCCCTAAGGGAGCTCTTCGTTTCCTCTAAAGTGGCCGCCATCTATGGAAGCGCCGGGACCGGCAAGTCCACGTTCATCTCACTTGTCTCTCAAACAACCCAAGGGAACAAGCTCTTCATGGCATACACTCACGCAGCCGTGGAGAACCTCAAGAAACGAGTCGGCGAGGAGGCTGGAGACTTC
>JAFWIE010000079.1 GCA_017533825.1 Atopobiaceae bacterium
CGGCGGGTCCCCGCGGCCTACGCGGCCGTCGGGGCCAGCGACCTCCCCGCGCTCGCGACCATCGCGAGGTTGGCGAGGGCGAACCTGACGCTGAGCGCGGCGGCGTTCCTCCGGAGCCCCCTGTACCTGGTCCTGGCGAACCCGAACCTCCTCTTCAGTATCTGGTACGGGTGCTCCACCTTCGAGCGGACCGCGCTCTTCATCCTCTCTATCCCCTTGTCCCAGCCGGCCGGGTCGCCCTTGGCCCTCATCGACGAGGGCCTGGCGGATATCCTGAGCTCCATGGTCGCGAGGTCGGGGTCCCTCGCGAACTCCTCCCGCTTGCCCATGCCGGTGTACCCCGCGTCGGCGTAGCCGAAGTCGTCGTCGGCGCGGAACAGCAGGTGGGCCTGCGACACGTCGCTCGCGTTGGCGGGCGTCACCACGACCGTGTGCACGAGGCCGCTGCCGGCGTCCACGCCGGTGTGGGCCTTGAAGCCGAAGTGCCAGTTGTTGCCCTTCTTGGCCTGGTGGGCCTCCGGGTCGCGCTCGCCCCTCGAGTTCTTCGTCGAGCTCGGCGCCTCAACGAAGGTGGCGTCCACGATCGAGCCGCCCCGCATCATGACCCCTGCGCGCTCCAGGATCTCGTTGAGGGAGGCGAGCATCCGCTCGCCCAGGCCGTTGTCCACTATCACCTTCCTGAACTTGCACAGCGTCGTCGAGTCCGGGACCTGCGAGCCGCCGGAGAAGTCCACGCCCACGAAGCGCGACATCGCTCGGCTGTCGTAGACGGCCTCCTCGGTCGCGACGTCCGAGAGGTTGTACCAGCACTGCAGCAGGTAGACGCGGAGCATCGTCTCCACGGGCACGACCTTGCGCCCGCGCTTGCCGGGCCGCGTGGGGTGCCAGTGCGGCGCGACCAGCGCGCACCACTCGGCCCAGGGGACGAGCCCGTCCATCTGCCGGAGGAACTCCTCCTTCCTGGTGGTGACCCGGTGGGAGGCGTACTCGACGTCGGAGAAGGACATCTGGCGCTGCATGGCGGCTCCTAGCGACATGGTTTGCCTGCGCTTATATTATAAAGAATATCGTCTGTCGCGCCCATGTCGCGCCCCAGTTCACCCAGTCTCCACATTGATTCGATAGTTGATGCCAATGCCACCGGGAATTAATCATCGTCTCCTTAGGCCAGTGCGATGGCAAGCACGAGAACGGCATCGTTCAGAACGCGGTGGTGCAGCTCGATGCTCGTGATGCCCATGGCATCCATCGCGCGCTGAGCGCAGGCGTGGCGCAGCGTGCCCCGCTCATGGGTGGCGTCTGCAAGTTCGAACTCGCGCACCTCAAACGTGAGCTCCTCTTCATGCGTCCCATACCACGTGCGCAGGGGAGCGGCGAGCGCCTTGAAGCTGGCCTCCTTTGCCGCGAACGTAAGCGCGAATCCGACCTCAGGACGCGAGGCGTACCTCTCACTCACGAACTTCTGCTCATGTGGCGAGAAGAGCAGTCGGTTAAAGGTGGCACCGCGTTCTCCAGCGAAGTCTTCGACGGATGCGAGGTCGAGACCGATGCCTGCGATTCGCGACGTGGCGGTGGGAAGCGCCCACGCACACAGTGCAACCTCACCCTCGTCGGTGAGGCTTATGAGCACGTCCTCGGCATTGATGGCGATTGGCGCTTCTTGCTCATCGTGGTCGATGGTAAGCGTGCCCCAAGGCTTGCCCACGCGCCGGGACTCGGGTGAGTCTGCATCCCCAATCGGCACCCGACGTTCGTCTCGACTGCCCCAGGAGTCGATCGGAGCGGCCTCGATGCCGAAGGCTCGACACGTGTTGCTGAGGGCATCGCGCGCCAGCAGGCACGCTTGGCGCTTGATGCTCGAGAGCTCGTCCATCTGGCGTCCCTTCTTGCCGTGCATCTGCTTTCCCCATGATAGACTCAAAGAGACAATCGCGCGGGCAAGGCCGGGCGGGTCGGTCGCGCGGGCAAGGCCGGGCGGGTCGGTCGCGCGGACAAGGCCGAGCGGGTCGGTTGCGCGGACAAGGCCGAGAGGGATGGTTGCGCACGGGAAGATTGCGCGGTATGCGTCGCGCGGCTGAGAATTGCGGTTGGGGAATGCTATCGGAGGAGGGTGGTCTCGCATGTCGAAGGAACATCTCATCAAGGGCTCTGGTCCGCTCTTGGACGAGAAGGGTAGGTTGCGTGAGCCGGGGTATGCGCTGCGACCACCCTTCGAGTATTCCCACGACCGCATCGCGGCGCCGCCCTTCCGCATCAAGGATTGGGACTACTACCTGGTGAACGACGACCACTTCGCGGTGGCGCTCACGTTCTCGGACTTGGGCTACATCGGTCTCGTCTCTGCCAGCGTTCTGGATTTGCGAACGCGCACGTACCAGACGACGAGCGAGCTGGTGGTCGCGCCCATGGGACGTATGGGCCTTCCGTCGAGCTCGGACGTGGGCGACGTCACGTGGTCAAATGAGCGATGCGACGTGCAGTTCTTGCACAAGCCGGGTGGCAGGAGACTCTCGTTCCGCATGGCGCGGTTCGACAAAGAGGACGAGCTTGAGGTCGAATTGTTGTTGGATCGCGAGCCGCGCGATTCGATGGTGATCTGCACGCCGTGGCTCGACTCTCCGAAGGCGTTCTATTACAACCGAAAGATTCTGGGCATGCGGGCACGAGGTGGCTTCAGGTGCGGTGCCCTCGTCCATGAGTTCGACGAGCACGAGGCTTTGGGACTGCTGGACTGGGGCCGTGGCGTGTGGACCTACGACAACGTGTGGTATTGGGCTGCGGCGCAAGGCCATCAGGGCGAGCATGTGGTCGCCCTCAACCTCGGGTACGGATTCGGCGATACATCCGCCGCGAGCGAGAACATGGCGTTTGTCGACGGCGTCGCCCACAAACTGCATCGCGTGCTCTTTGGCATCCCCGTTGCGGATGACGGCACCTACCGTTACTTGCAGCCGTGGCATGTCACCGATGACGAGGGGCGTCTCGATCTGACCTTCACACCGCACATCGACCGCATCGACAACATCAATGTGGGTGGCGTGGTGCAGTCCGACCAGCATCAGGTGTTTGGTCTCTTTGACGGGTGGGTGGTGCTCGACGATGGGTCCCGCTTAGAGATTCACGGGCTACGTGGCTCGGCCGAGCACATTCACAACCGCTACTGAACTGCGTCGCGAACGGCGGGTCGCCTGCGCGCTATCGCGTGACGATAGAACCAGCCGATCGTGATGCTAAGTATCTGAAGGACGCCAATCTCGGCGAGGCAAAACACGACGCAGAGCACCAGCGCCCTCGGTGAGAGGCCGTTGATGTCGAAAAGGTACCAGAACACGAAACAGCTCGCGATGAGTCCGACGATGCAAAACGCAAAGACCGACACGCGATAGCGGTTGAGTGGCCGGATGAGGGCGGCGAGGATGTAGAAGCCCACCGCCGAGAGCAGGTAGGTGCTTGCCGGTCCGATGTCGCTGATGGGTATGTCGAACAGCTTCGCGAAGAGTATCATCGAGGCGATGGCAAAGAACGAGGTGAGGGCAGCGGGAACGGCACGCGTGAAGACCGTGGCGAGGAAGCTCCCCTTCTGCTTCTTCTCATTGGGCTCGAAGGTGAGAAGAAACGCCGGTACGCCGATGTTGAACACCGATATCAACGAGACTTGGTTGGCTGTGAGCGGGTAGGGGAACGATCCAAAGATGGCAAAGAGCGCCATCGCGAGGGAGAAGATGTTCTTGTACAAGAAGAGCGTCGACGAGCGTGTGATGTTGTTGATGTCGCGTCTGCCCTCGCTCACGATGTTGCGCATGTGCGAGAAGTCGGAGTCGAGGAGCACGACCTGTGCCGCCTGGCGCGCCGCGTCGGAGCCGGTGCCCATGGCGATGGAGCACTCGGCCTTCTTCATGGCTAGGATGTCGTTGACGCCGTCACCGGTCATGGCGACCTTCTTGCCCTGTGCCTGCAAGGCCTCGACAAGCTCCTTCTTTTGGTCGGGTTTGACGCGGCCAAAGACGGTGTAGGTGCGTACCGCCTCGGCGACCTTCTCGGGTGTGTCGAGCGTCGAGGCATCCACGTAGCGTTCCGCCCCCTCGATGCGCGCCTGCGCGGCGACCCTCGAGACCGTAAGGGGATTGTCGCCCGAGATGACCTTTACCTCAACTCCTTGGCGGGCGAACTCCTCGAACGTCTGGGGCGCGTTCTCGCGAATCTCGTTGGTGAGCGCCACGAACAGCAGGGGCGTGACGTCCTCGCCCTTGGCCTCGACGAGCGCAAGCACGCGCATGCCTGCGGCGGTGCGCTCCTCGAGAGCGGGCTGGCATGACCGCAACGCCTCGACAGGCAGGATGTACTCAGGCGCACCGAGTCGCAGGATTCTGTCGTCTACGATGACTTGTGAGTACTTGAGCTTGGAACTGAAGGGAGTGACGTCGGCACCCGCGAATGCCTCCTCCTGGGGAAGGCCCTCGCGCAGGGCGAGCATCGTAGCGTTGGCGTCGGGAACCGTGCGAATGTAACGGCTGAGCAACGACGCCTCCGCACATGCGTCGTCCACACACCTTCCCGAAGCGGCGAAGAGCTCCTGCAGTCGCATCTCGTCGCTCGTGATGGTGCCCGTCTTGTCCACGCAGAGCACGTCGATACGGGCGAGCTCCTCAATGCTTCGCATGTCGTGTAGCAACACCTGATGCTTGGCGAGTCGCATGGCAGAGAGCGCGAGCGCGACGGTGACGAGCAGGTACAGGCCCTCGGGAATCATTCCGGTGACGGCGCTCACCATGTTCATGATGGCTTCGGGCATCGGTGTGCCGCTGCCCGTCTCTTGCCAGTAGAGCAGGCCACCCACGGGAATGATGAGGATGCCCGCCACGAGGATGATGTGCTCGATGTCCGCGACCATCTGGGAGGCATGCTCCTTCACCTGCTTGGCCTGCGCGGTGAGCTGGGACGCGTATGAGTCCGCCCCCACGTGCGTGAGGCGCGCGACGAGTTGACCCGAGACGACGAAACTGCCCGACATGAGCTCGTCGCCCGGCGACTTGAGAATCTCGTCCGCCTCGCCCGTGAGCAGCGACTCGTTCACGCCCGCCTCGCCCGAGACGACGACCGCATCGGCCGGGATTTGCTGTCCGCTCTCCAGTCGCACGAGGTCGCCGAGCACCAATGCGTCCGATGTGACGCTGGTGTCTTGCCCATCGCGAATCGCGGTGTACTCGCTCACATCGAGAAGGGCGAGCTTGTCGAGCACCTTCTTCGCGCGAAGCTGCTGCACGATGCCGATGACGGTGTTCGCGATGACGACGGGCAGGAAGATGAGACTCTTGTACGAGCCAGCAATGATGACAAGCACCGCGAGCAGCGCAAAGATAGCGTTGAAGTAGGTGAAGACGTTGCGCGCAATGATGCTCCCGACGCTGAGGTCAGTCTTGCTCGAAACGACGTTTGCCTTCCCCTGCTTCGCGAGCCGTATGGCTTCCTCAGACGTGATGCCTGCTTCCATGTGTTCGGCGTCCCTCCTGGGCATGAGTCCTTCTTGTGCGTTCGTTGATGTGCGCGGCTATCGGGGCGGCTGCGGCCTTCCCGTGGGCTCGTCATCCGAGGCTGACGTTCCGAGCCTTTGGGTGGGCGCTTCGTCGGAAGTCGGCTCGTCGGCGTCGTTCTCATCGACAGCTGGGGTCTGCGCCTCTGCACCCGAGTCGGCGTCTACGGTGCGGGCGCGCTTCCTGCGCCGGATGGTCCTGACGATGAGGACGATGATTGCGGCGATGAGCAGATAGGGGAACAGCAGGATGATCGCGTACACGAGCGACCGCATGACGCTCCCGAAGATGCCCCATGAGTCCTCCCAGGCATCCACCGCGAAGTTACCGGGCGTGGTGCTGGTGCCCTCGCCTGGGGCGGTCTCCTCATTGAGCGTAACGGTAAGCTGGGAGCGATCGGCGTCGTGCTTCATGTCGTCGCGCGCATCGGTGTAGGACTTGATCTCGGCCATGACGTCGTACATCCGGTCGCTTATCTCGAGAATGTCCTCGGTGGTCGTCGCTTCCTCGAGCATCTTCTTGTAGTGCTCGTACTGCTGGTTGAGAATCTCGATGCGACGCTCGGTGTCGTTGTACGTGCGCGTGACGTCGTTCGCCGATACGTTGGCGCTCTCCACCGTGCATCCGTCGATGGAACGGAGCTGCTCCACCGTCGCCTCAAGCTTGCTGGGATCGACGCGTGCCTCGATGGTGATGCTGCGTGCATGGCCGCCGCTTTCGCTCGAGTTAACCACGTTGCCGCCGGCATCCTTGATGATGGACTTGACGGAGACGAGTGCGTCGTCGTAGTTGCGCGTGCGCAGGCTCACGTAGGCAGTGCGGATGACGACCGCGTCCGCGCCTGCGTCGTCGCTCGCGTCCCCGCTCGATCGCTTGGCCTCGCCAGCCGTCATGCCGTCGTCCATGGCCTCCTCGGGCATATCGGAAGAGACGGACATGTATGACTCGTTCGTGGCGCCAGACTCTGCCGGGCTCAGATCGGAAGGTGACCCGCCGCAGCCAACGACGAGCGTGCTAGTCGCGAGGACGAGAGCAAGGTAGAGTGCAGAGGCGATGCGTGCTGGTTGCCTGTGTGTCGTATACATGGAGGACCCCCTTCGAATCATGCGAGAAGCTTGGCGAGTGCGCTGACGTCGTCTTCCGTGCTTGCCCAGCTCGTTGCGAGGCGCATGACCGTTCTTCCGTTCGGGAGATGCTCCCAGAAGCTCATGTCCACCTCGTTCTCGAGCCTTGCAAGCGTCGCGTCGTCGAACGACACGAAGACCTGGTTGGTATACTGGGGAATGGCAAGCTCGTAGCCCGCGTCGATGAACATGCGGGCGATGCGCTCCGCCTGCTCGACGGCATCCTCTCCGATGCGCTGGTAGAGGCCGTTCTCAAAGAGTGCTTGGAACTGTATACCGAGCAGACGGCCCTTGGCGAGCAATGCTCCGCGGCGCTTCATGACAGTGAAGAAGTGCGGGCAGGTGTTGGGCACGGGGAAGACCATTGCCTCGCCAAAGAGCGCGCCGCACTTCGTGCCGCCGATGTAGAAGGCGTCCGTGAGGCGCGCGAGGTCTGCCAGCGTGGCGTCGTTCGTGGGAGCTGCCAGGGCGTAGGTGAGACGGGCTCCATCCACGTACAGCCGCATGTCGCACTCGTCGCACACGGCGCGGAGTGCCTCCAGCTCGGAGAGCGAATAGAGCGTGCCATACTCGGTGGGCTGGGAGATGTAGATGAGGCCGGGCATCACCATGTGGTCGTGGTTGCCATCCTGCCACCATCCGTCGACGAACGCCTTGACATCGGCGGGTGAGAGCTTTCCCTGCACGGAGGGGAGCTCCAGGACCTTGTGGCCCGAAGCCTCGATGGCGCCCGCCTCATGTTGGCTGATGTGACCCGTATGCGCCGCGATGACACCTTGCCACGGGCTCAGCAGGGCGTCGATGGCGACTGCGTTTGCCTGCGTGCCCCCGATGAGGAAGTGAACCTCGGCTTGAGGGGCCTCGCATGCCGCGCGGATGAGCTCACGTGCACGGTCGCTGTATGCGTCGGTGCCGTAGCCGGGCGTGGCCTGCATGTTGGTGGCAACGAGCTGGTCGAGCAAGGCGGGGTGGGCGCCTTGCAGATAGTCGGACCCGAAGGGCAGCTTCTGGGGTTGGGTGGTGGTCATGAAGGCTCCTCGACTCTATGGTTGGTTGCGTGACATGTTAGTCGGAGCATGGGACAGGTTTCTATCCTAATACATGCACCCTGATTGGTGGAAAAACGCACGGCGTTTTCGTTTGGCCGGACGTCACACGCGCCTGCCCGTTGCCGCGTAGGCGAGGGCATTGACGATGGAGGTGGCGACGGTGCTTCCGCCTTTGCGGCCACGTGCCACGATGGCGGGAATGCCGAATTCCCTGCAGCAGGCGAGCACCTCGTCCTTTGCCTCGACCACATTGACGAAGCCGACGGGCACCCCGATGACCAATGCGGGCCGTGCTCCCGTGCGCAGTTGGGCACACAGCTCAAAGAGCGCCGTCGGCGCGTTGCCAACCGCCAGAATCGCGCCGGGACAGCTTGCGAGCGCTTTGCGCATGGCCATGGTCGCCCTCGTTTCGTGCGTCGCGCGTGCCGCATCGACGACGTCCGCATCCGTGACAAAGCAGCGCAGCTCGGCGCCCAGACGCGCGAGTGCGGGCTTGCTGATGCCGGCCTCTGCCATGTGCGTGTCGGTGACGATGGTGCATCCGCGCGCGAGGGCGGCGATACCGGCGCGTGCTGCGTCTCCCGCAAAGACGAGATTGTCCACGTAGTCGAAGTCTGCGGTGGTGTGGATCACCCGCTGCAGCACGGCAAGCTCCTCCGTTGGAAGTGAGACGCCCCGCGCGCGCAGGCCAGCTTCGATGATCTGCATGCTGCGGGCTTCGATTTGGGTGGGCTCGGTGATTCTTGGCTCCGGCGGGGTTGTCGGGGCGGCGCTCGATGCACCCATCTGCATGGCGCGGTAAATCGCCTCCATGTCGAGGGCAGCGCGCACGGCGTCGGCCAACAGGTCGATCTGTTGGTCCTGGTAGGTGGCGTGGTCGAGCGTGCGAGCCTCGTCGGGAGAGAGTCCCTTGCGCGTGAGCAGCCATCTGGCAAGCGCGTCTACCGCCTCACCCGTGTCGAACAGGCCATGAAGATAGGTGCCCAAGGCACATCCGGTGGCACAGCCCTCATCGTCCCCTGAGTCAAGCCGAGCAAAGGGCGTGCCTCCCGAGCGTTGCGTCCTGCCCATGTGAATCTCGTACCCTTGAACCGCCGTGTCGGCGAGGCCGTCTGCCACGATGCGTGCCCGGACGCGGGTGCGCGTCTTCTGCGTCGAGAAGGTCGTCTCGCAAGGGAGCAACGCCATGCCCGCGAGCTCCCCGCCGCGCTCGACCCCATCGGGGTCGATGAGACGCATGCCCATCATTTGATAGCCACCACAGATGCCGAGCACGACGGTGCCGGAATCGCACAGTCTACGGATGGC
Source organism: Atopobiaceae bacterium (assembly GCA_017533825.1). Taxonomy (GTDB): domain Bacteria; phylum Actinomycetota; class Coriobacteriia; order Coriobacteriales; family Atopobiaceae; genus RUG440. The sequence goes on from JAFWIE010000079.1 coordinate 9,013, forward strand.
CATCTCAAGCCCGTTCTGGCGCATCCAAAGGAGGTCATCCATCGTGCTTTTGGTACCGGGGATGATGATGAGGTCGGGTTCGCCGAGACTGGCTCGGTCGCTCACATAGCGCATGCCGAGGGCTGCATGGCGCTCGAGTGGCGCGAAGTCGGTGAAGTTCGCGATGCGGGGGAGACGGATGGCGGCAACATCGATTGGGCGATGCCCCTCCGTGCGGTGCAGACGCTCCGAGAGGGAGTCCTCGTCGTCGATCTCGGCTCGCACGTACGGGACGACCCCGAGCACGGGGATGCTCGTGAGTTCCTCGAGCTGGGCGAGGCCTGGTTGGAGCAGGGCGACGTCTCCACGGAACTTGTTGATGACAGTGCCGATGACGCGCGACCGCTCGTCCGGACGCAGGAGCGCAAGCGTGCCTTGGAGCTGCGCAAAGACGCCTCCGCGATCGATGTCTCCCACGAGGAGCACCGGCGCGTCCACGAGCTCCGCGAGGCCCATGTTCACGATGTCGCCGTCGCGTAGGTTTATCTCTGCGGGACTGCCCGCGCCCTCGATTACGATGACGTCGTACTCGCGCGCAAGGCTCTCGTACGCGGCCATGATCTCGGGGACGAAGGTGTGTTTGAGCGAGAAGTACGTCTTGGCATCGTAGTGCCCGCGCACCTCGCCGCAGACGATGAGCTGGCTTCCCACGTCGCTTGACGGCTTGAGCAGGATTGGGTTCATCCGCACGTCCGGCTCGATGCCGGCTGCCTGTGCCTGTACCACCTGAGCACGACCCATCTCGAGGCCGTCTGATGTCACGTAGCTGTTGAGGGCCATGTTCTGGCTCTTGAAGGGAGCGACGGAGAGGCCGTCTTGGCGAAGTATCCTGCACAGTGCCGTGACGAGCAGGCTCTTGCCGGCTCCCGACATGGTTCCTTGCACCATGATGCATCGCGTCATGTATGTGTCACTTCCCAGGCGTGTAACAGTTGGTCGTTGTCCCGCGCGTCGCGCACGGCCACGCGATACCAACCCGGGCCGAGTCCGTCGTAGTCGCCACAATCGCGGATGAGGACGCCCTCGCGTTCGAGGCGTGCCGCAAGGTCGGGTGTCTGGTCGTAGAGGAGCAGGTAGTTGGCCTCGCTGCGGATGACGCGACACCCCGATGTCCTCAGTGCGGAGGCGAGGCGCTCGCGTTCTTGCGAGACGATCGCTCGTACGCGGGCGGCGTAGTCCTTCTCGGCGAGAGCTGCGACACCTGCCTCCTGTGCCACGCTCGAGACAGGCCACGGCTGACCTGCCTCTGCCATGAGGCGCAGCAGGTTGTGGTCTGCACAGGCGCACCAACCGAGCCTGAGGCCGGCCATGCCGTAGAACTTGGTGAAGGCGCGCAGGACGAGGACGCTGTGGAGGGGGAGCGTGCGAAGGAGGCTGTGCGCCTGGGGCTCGTCGAGGAAGTCGACGAAGCACTCGTCTAGCGCAAGCAGCGTCCCCGTGGCATCACAACGCTCGACGATGAGGTCGAGTAGGGCAGGATTGGTGGTTCGGCCCGTCGGGTTGTTTGGCTCGCACAGGACGAGAACGTCGAGTGCGGGCGTGATGCGGTCGAGAATGCCGTTGTCCAGGGCAAAGTCGTTCGATTCGAGAAGCCGATACGCCTCGACCGTGCACCCTGCGCGTTCGAACGCAATCCGATACTCGCTAAAGGTTGGTGCCGTCACGAGTGCGCGTCGCGGCCTGAGGGCGAGTGCCAGGCGGTCGATGAGGTCGCCCGCGCCGTTGCCGACAAGGATGTCCTTCTCGTCGAGGTTGTGCGTGCGGGCGAGAGCGCGGCGGAGGGCGCGACAGTTTGGGTCTGGGTAGCGGTCGGCATGTTCGAGGGCGACCGTCGCCGCGGCTCGTGCCGATGCGGGTATTCCCAGCGGGCTCGTGTTGCTCGAGAAGTCCAAGGGCAGGCGGCCGTGCTCGTCCCAGTAGTCTGCCCAGCGCCCGCCATGCATCCGCATCCCTCCTCCTCTCGTTGGCGTCCATCCCGGTACGTTTACCCGTGGCGATCGATGCCTTAGTGTAGCCCAGTTGGTGTGGTTTGCGGGTCGTACGACATCCCGATTACAGTAGGCATCCCGTTTGGGCCAGTACCTGTTTAGCGGGGCAGGTTTCAAGATGTGACTTCCGCGGACTCCACCCGAATAACCTCCCAAAATGAGCCAAAATGGCCCCTCCGAGGAGGTTGTTCGGAATGGGCCCGGACAGAATCCGAATAAGCTCCCGCAACAGGCCGAATCAGCTAACTTTGGGAGGTTGTTCGGTCGGCGGTCTTGGTAGCCATAGCGTATGAGTGATGGCCAACCCGAACAACCTCCCAAAATAACCTAAAACGGCCTCTTCGAGGAGGTTATTCGGTTTTAGCCCAGGTCGAATCCGAATAAGTTCGCGAAAGCCCCCGAATCAGATTCTTTTGGGAGGTTATTCGGGTGGAGGTCGGGTAGCGAAAGGTGCTAGGCATGCAGGCGGAGACCCACGCGCTTACGTGCGACCTCCACGGTGCAACAGCACGCAAGGCACAGGACGCTGCCCACGCACATGAGGCGGCTTGCTCGGGTGATGTCGTCAGGAGTCGGATCGCGTGTGGCGTCCCCGATGGTGGGCTTGTCGTGTCGCTGCCCGAAGTACCACGCGGGACCAGCGAGTTCGATGCCGAGGGCACCCGCCATGGCAGACTCGGTCTGCGCAGAGTTGGGGCTCGCGTGCTTGCGTCGGTCGCGGCGCCAGATGCGCCATGCACCTTGCGCGTCCTCTTCACACAGTGCGGCTGAGGCGACGAGGAGCAGTGCGGCGACGCGCGAGGGCAGGTAGTTCGCTACATCGTCGGCATGCGCGGCGGCACGGCCAAAGTACAGGTACCGTTCGTTGCGGTAGCCTACCATGCTGTCCATTGTGTTGATTGCCTTGTACGCGAGCCCAAGCGGCGCACCGCCGATGAAGAGATGCAGCATGGGGGCGACGACCCCATCCGAGAAGCTCTCGGCTACCGATTCTATGGCGGCGCGGATAACCCCTTGCGCGGAGAGTCGCTCGGTGTCGCGGCCGACGATGCGGCCCACCGCTTTGCGTGCGTCGGTGAGCGTCGACGTCTGAAGTTGGTTCTGAACGTTTGCCGCCTCGTCCCACAACCCGCGCATCGCGAGGCACTGCCATCCCCAAACGATCTCGAGCGCCGTTCCCAGCGCGGGATGCACCTTGCGGGCACCCCACAACGTCGTGTGGGAGACCACAAGCGTTCCACCGGTCATCACGAACGCGAGCAGGCGTCCCGCGATGACCTCTCCTTGCGGCGTCTGTGGGAATTGAGCACGGAGGAACGTCTCCAGTTCTTCGATGGCTCCTCCCATGACCACGACGGGATGGCGAATCCAACCGGGATCGCCCAACACGGCGTCGATGGCAAGCGCGGCAGCGCAAGTGAGGGCATGGCTCATTGCTGCGAATCCTTCCTCCGATGGTCGGTCTCGCTTATGAGGCGTAGGGTGTGCTCGCGTTCCCATGCGGAGTCATCGAGCATGAGGCCGCATCCATGCTTCGTCTGCCAGGAGAAGAACTCTCGGCGCGGAATGCCGAAGCAATCCATCACGGCCATGATCGTTCCGCCATGGGCCACGATGGTGAGGACATCCATGTCTTGCGACTGCGCCTCGTGAACGAGCCGTGTGAACGCATCGCATACCCGTGCGGAGAACTCGTCCCGCGACTCTCCACCGGGGCATCGCCCCACGCAGCCATTCTCCACCCATGCCCGGTAGTCGGCGTCTTGCTCCATCATCTCCTGGTGGGTTCGCCCCTCCGCCGTGCCGAAGTCCATCTCCTCCAAACCGGACACCTCGACGAGACACGCACCGGGAAAGATGAGCTCTGCCGTCTGTCTGGTGCGTTGAAGGGAAGTGACGTACACGTGCGTCGGGATGTGCGAGGCGGCCTCGAGCTCGTGGGCGCCTGCGGGCGAGAGGGGATCGTCGGTGCGGCCAACGTAGCGATGCTCCTCTTGCAGCATGGTGCGACCGTGTCGGATTATCTCGATTCTCATGCGAGCTCACCCTTAAGCACCTGGGGCAGGCCGCAGCATATGCGCACGACGCAATCGGCGCGTTCTGCGAGCAGGCAGGCAAGGCGGCCGGCATCCTCACGCTGTGCTCGCTGAGCGGCATCGAGGGGGACCACCCCGCCTCCAACCTCGCATGCAATCACGACGTCGTGGGTGGCAAGCTCGTCGGCGAGTCGCGCGAGGTCGGCGTGGGGAGGCACGTTTTGCGCGTCCCACACTGCATGACGGGCGAGCTCTTCCTCGTCCCATCCCATCGCTTGCCGCACGAAGGTGCGCTTGCCCGCGAATGCGGGCCCGGTGACGAACATCATAGGATTGCCTCCAAGCACTGCACTATATATAGTGATGCAAGCATCCAGAGCTCGCTCGTCTGGACGTACCAACCGCAGAGGTCTCCGGAAAGTCCGCCGAACTGTCGCACCACTACGAATCGATACCATGCGAAGGCGAGCACGGCGGCGATGACCGTGCTCCATCCGCCTGTAGTCGCGAGCACGGCTGACGTTGCCGTTGCGATGAGGGCGCAGCCCCACCTCACGATCGTGCGGTCGGATGCCTCGGCGAACGAACGCGCGAGTCCGTCGTGGGGCGCCAGGGGAAACGCCGCCACGGAGAGGCCCGAGAGGCTGCGGCTCAACACATAGGGGAGTATCAAGCACGTGGGCGGTACGGATGGAAGCTCCGCCCACAGGACGAAAGTCGCCAGCAGGAGCAGTGCCAGGTGCATGACGCCAAACGTGCCGATGTGAGGGTCCTTGAGGATGAGCCGCATGCGTTCTGGCTCACGATGGCTTGCGCGTGCGTCCCAGGTGTCGCAGAACCCATCGAGGTGGATGCCGCCCGTCACGACCAGTGGCAGCGCGGTGAGCACGAGCGCACGCACGAGAGAAGAGAGACCCAAGGCAGTGCTCATTTGCGCACAACCTACCGCAAGCAGACCGATGACCAATCCTACCAGCGGAAACGCGACGAGCATGAAGCGCGTGGAGTCCTTGTCCCAGGCAAACTGGGGCATGGGAATTGCAGAGAACATCGAGAATACGATGGCGATTGACTTGGTCGCCGTCCTCAGCACGCGCACGGTCGCACCCCCTTGAGCACGTTGGGAAGCCCGGCGACGACCTCGCATGCGAAGTCGGCATCGATGGCAAGGGTGCGGTTGATGCGACCGAGTGCCTGCAGGTACGGGAGGGTGTCGCCCTCGTAGTCGGTGCCGGCAAGACAAACCTCGTTGGTGACGACGGTGAGGTTGCGGCAGTGGGCGTTGAGGTGTCGGACGCCTGCGATGACGGCATCGGCCGCCTGTGGCCTCGTCGCCGTGGGCCCGACGCCCAGGCCGTACATCTCGTTCGAAAGCAAGTTTCCCAGACAGTCGAGCAGCACGTTGGCATCGCGGGGAACCTCGAGCGCTGTGAGGTCACGGTAACACTCGAGCGTGGCAAAGCCATAGTCTGCCCTGCGCGCGCGGTGTCGCGCGATGCGCGCCTTGCATTCATCGTCCCACGGCATCATGGTCGCGACGTATGTGCGCCGTCCCGCCAGACCGAGCGCCATCGCCTCGGCAAAGGCGCTCTTCCCGCTGGCCGCTCCTCCTACGATGAGTGAGAACACGCTTCTCCCTTCTTGGCGTTCGGTTTCCAAATGCGCGATTCCGCAGCGGGGAGGCAGACGCGACTGCTTTTCCCGCAGCGAGATCGCTGTCACGATTGCGCTTCGGGTTGGTAGCCGTCGATATCGAGCTGGTCGAGGGTGCTCGTGCGATGGTATGCCTCGAGCGCCACATCGAGAAGCCCGAGGGCTGCGACGGCTCCAGTTCCCTCGCCCAGATGCATGCCCGCGTGAATCGGTGCATCGAGTTCCAGCGCGTCGAGCAGCAAGCGCGCGACGGGTTCGGCTGAGACGTGACTGCCAAACAGGACGAATCGACATGCGGGACACAGCCTCACGGCACATGCTGCGGCAGCGAGCGTGATGATGCCGTCGAGCAGGACGGGCACGCGATAGCGCGCTCCGCCGAGGCAGATGCCACAGATCGTGGCCAGGTCGAAGCCGCCGACCTTCATGAGGACGTCGATGGCGTCGCTGCTGTCGGGCTGGTTCGTCTCGAGCGCCGACTCGATGATGGCGACCTTGTGCGCGATTCCTTCGGCCGAGAGACCCGTCCCGGGACCGACAAGCTCCACGGGTGACCGACCAAACAGGGCACAGGCGACGGCACACGACGTCGTGGTGTTGCCAATGCCCATCTCGCCCGTGAGCACGATGGAAGCACCCGTCTCCTTGCGCTCGCGCACCAAGTCGATGCCAAGCTCGATGGCACGTACACATTCGTCGTGCGTCATGGCGGGGCCGCGGGTGATGTCGCCCGTGCCGCCAGGGCGTATGGGTTGCGTGCGCACGTTGGGAATGTGCGGTCCCTCGAGCATGCCCACGTCTACCGTTAGGACCTCGCAGTTCGCATGGCGCGCCATCTGGCAAACGGTGCTCTGACCAGCGCCGATGGCGTGAGCCATGATGCGCGTCACCGAGGCGTCGGAAGCGCTTACGCTGTGGCGTACGACGCCGTTATCGGCGCAGGCTACGATGAGCGTACGCTTGTCCAGGGTGACGTTGGCAGTGCCTACTATGCCAGCAAGTTGCACGACAAGGTCTTCGAGCATGCCGAGTCCCCCGACTGGCTTGGCAAGGCCGTTCCACTGCTTCCGCGCGGTGTCCATGGCCGCGCCGTCGGCCTGCCCGACCTCGGCAATCGTTCGCGCTAGGGTGGTCATCGACTGCTGCCTCCGTTCTCTGTGGCACATCGTGCGAATCGCTCTGCGAGCGGGAGCGCGCCCGCCAGATGCAGGTGCGGATACCCGGCGTAGAGCTTCGGCGTGGCATAGCAGCACTTCCAGGTCGTCCCATTGGGCTTGCGTGCCACAAGGTTCTCGCCGTTGTGCGTGCTGTCCCAATGATGGAACTCGTGTATCGGCACCTGCTCGCCCGCACGCATGAGCATACTGTCGTGCTGCGTGACGAGGTGCGCGTAGCCAAAGCGCACGAGGTGGCCGGCGGGAATCGAGCTGCCGGGCAGCACGTCCGCCATGTGATGTGCGCGTCCGCCCTTGTCGACGAGCGTCTCTTGCAGATACATGAACCCTCCGCACTCGGCGACGGTGGGAAGTCCGTCCGAGACGGCGTCGTGCACCGAGCGCAGCATGGAGCGGTTCTCGGCAAGCTGTGTCGCATGCAGCTCCGGATAGCCGCCTCCCAAGTAGATGCCGTCTGCTGGGGGTAGCTCCTCGTCGTGAAGTGGGCTGAAGGGGACGAGCTCGGCGCCGCATTCCTCGAGCCGCGCCAGACTCGCGTCGTAATAGAAGCAGAATGCCTCGTCGCGCGCCACGGCAATGCGGCATCGGTTGCCGCACTCGTGCGCGGGGGGCGGTGTGGGTTCCACGTTGGCGGCAACCGCAAGAAGTGCCCCGAGGTCGCACGTGCGCTCGAGCGTTGCGGCGAGCGCATCGATGCGACGCTGGAAGTCGGGCACCTCCTGGGCCGTGACCAACCCGAGGTGTCGGCTGGCAAACTCCGCCTCCTCCATAGCTGGGAGGTATCCAAAGACGGGAAGGTGACACTCGCGCTCGATGAGGGGCGCGAGGTGAGAAGCGAGGCCGGGCTTGCAGTTGGAGAGAATCACGCCGACCACCACGTTGGGCGTGCGAAACGCGCAGACGCCCCGTATCTGCGCGGCGAGGGTCAAGCTGCTCCCGCTCGGGCGAACGACCAGAATCACTGGCAGATGTTCGCGGGCTGCGAGTTGCCATGCGCTCGCCTCGTCGGTGCCGGCGATGCCATCAAAGAGTCCCATCGCGCCCTCAACGACGGCGACATCGGCGTGCGTGGAGCACAGCGTCGCATGCACCGCCGCGCCGCCCTGCAGGAAGAGGTCGAGATTGTCGCAGGGGGCACGAAGCACCCGGCGATGGAACATCGGGTCGAGATAGTCTGGCCCGCACTTGAAGCCTGCGACCGAGAGGTCTTTGCGCTGCAAGGCGCGCATCAACGCGCACGTGAGCACCGTCTTGCCCGCACCGCTTTGCATGGCCGAGAGCATGAGGGCAATCATGCGCCGGCATCTCCCACGGGTGCCTCCTTCACGCGTTGTCCCACGATGAGAAACACGGGATTGTTTGCCTTGAAGAGCCGCAGTCCGCCCGTCTTGTGCGTGCGACTCACCGCGATCTGTGTGACTTCGGGATCGAAGCCATGCTCGTCCATCCAGGTGGCTGCCTGCTCAAGCGTCTGAAGCGCGATGGCTGCTACGCAGATGCGTACGAAGGGGTTGGCCTCGAGGGCCGCGTCCAGGATTCGCTCGAGCCTGCCAGCGCTGCCGCCCACAAATACCGCATCGGGCCTCGGAAGGTCGGCGAGGGCCTCTGGTGCCGTGCCTTCAACCACATGGAGGTTCCACGTGCGCAAACGCTGGTGGTTCTCTCGCACGAGCGCGACTGCTTCGGGATCGCGCTCGATGGCCCACACCTCCCGTGCAACGAGGGCGAGCTCGACGCTCACCGAGCCCGTTCCCGCACCAACGTCCCAGCATACGGCATGGGGCGTGATGCCGAGCTTCGCCAAGGCGCAAGCGCGGACTTCCTGCTTGGTCATGGGAACGTCTCCGCGCACAAATGCCTCGTCCGGCAACCCCGGCGTTCTTCTGCGCGCGAGCAGGTCGTGGGGCATCTCGATGAGCATCACATTGAGGCTGTCGTACTCGCCCGCGGCCATCGCTTCTGCCGTGTCTTCGCGTATGCGTTCGTCGGCATAACCAAGGTTCTCCGCCACCGTCACGTGGCAGGCGCCGAGACCCGCATCGACGAGCTCGCCACAGATCGCACGCACCGTCTGCGCGCCCGAGGTGAGCAGGAACACCGGCCGCCCCGTGCGGAGGAGGCCAATCACGTCACAGTCCCTGCCGTGCGCGGAGTCGAGAACCCACTTCTGCCATGGCCTTCCGAGCCGCGCGGCGAAGAGCTGCACGCTGGAGATGCCTGGCACCAAATGGACAATGTGGCCGTCTTTCTCGAGCAGGGGAAGGAGTCCCGTTGCCCCCGAGAAGAATCCCACGTCACCGCTCAGCACGACAACTGAGCGCCGTGCACGTGAGTGACGCAGCAAGGTAGCCACCTCCTGCGCGCGAACTGCCACGACGGTCTCCACGGTCGTGGATGGCAGAGCGTAGACGAGGCGCCCCGCGCCTACGATGAGCTCCGCGCGTGCGATGGCCTCTTCTGCCTCGGGCAAGAGGTCGCTGCCCGTGCAACCCATGCCCACGAGGGTAACTCTCATCTGTCTTCCTCCTTTAGGGTCCGTAGCAGCTCGTTTACGCTCATTCCCGCCTCGCTCGGGCGCGAGATGAGCACTGCACGCACCCCACAGCTTCTTGCTGCGGCAAGCTTCTCGTATGTTCCACCGGCTCGCCCCCCGTCCTTGGTGACGAGCCAACGAACTCGGTATTGTCTCATAAGTGCCTCGTTGAGGTCGCGAGAGAAGGGCCCATGCATCGCGATGACATTGCGGCGAGGGATGCCCGCGTGCTCACACGCGGCGAGGCCCTCGTGCGTGGGGAGAACGCGCGCGACAAGTCGCGCGGGATCGATGCCCTCGAACTCGGCGAGCTCCTTGGAGCCTGTGGTCACGAGGATGATTCCCTCGGCGGAGGCGAGCAGGTCCGCCGCTTCGCGGGCCGAGGAGACGACGATGCAGTCGGAGGTGTCGGTCGCGTCTCGGGTCACGCGTCGCAAGGGAATGTCCTCGTTCTCGCAGGCTTCACGTACGTTTGCACTCGCTTCCTCGGCGTAGGGGTGAGTCGCATCGATGCACAGGTCACATCCCCTGACGAGCTCTGCCATGCCCTGTGCGTGCCGTCGACCGACGAGCACCTTGGCGCCTGGCACCTCTCCGAGGGCCTCAGCGCCCACCTTGGTGGCGACCGAGACGCACACCTCATGGCCCAGCTCGGTCAGTCGCTGCACGAGGATGCGCCCTTCGGTCGTTCCCCCAAACACGAGTATTCTCATGGACGCCTCCTTCCGTGGGGTCGGCGATTCCGCTGTGTTGTAGCTACCTGTATGGAGGCTAACAGTATGTGGCGGCAAGCTCGGTGAGCATAACGATCATCCATCGATGCGATACCCCCTCGGCGTCACCAGATGGCCGTTGACGATGGTCGTCTGGGGGGCGCCGACAAACACGGTGGTGAGCATGTCCACGGGCTCGTCGCGCAGCTCGGCGAGCGTCAGAACCTTGTGCTGCTGCTCCGCCCGGCCGGCGTTGCGCACCCACCCGCAGGCTGTGGTTGCGTCACGTACCTCGAGCAGGATGTCGCAGGCCTTGCGTAGGTGGTCGGGCCGGTGGCGCGAGGCAGGGTTGTAGAGGCAGAGGGCGATGCCAGCTTCCGCGATGCAACGCAGCCGATGGGCGATGGTCTCCCAGGGCGTGAGGTAGTCGGAAAGCGAGATGGTGCAGAAGTCGTTGACCAGTGGCGCGCCAAGTACGGCGGCTCCCGCTAAGGCGGCTGTCACGCCGGGAATGATCTGGACGTCTACGCTGGGCTCCTTTGCGGCAAGCTCCAGTGCGAGGCCTGCCAGCCCGTAGACGCCCGCATCACCGCTGCAGACGAGCGCGACGTCCTTGCCCGCCGCTGCCTCGTGCACGGCCCATGCGCAGCGTTCGAGCTCGCCGCCCATGCCCGTGGCATGCGTTGGCTTGTGGGGGAGGAGGGCCGTCGCGAGCTCGACGTAGGCGGTGTATCCGCAAATGACGTCGGCTGCCTCGAGTGCCGCGTAGGCGCCGTGCGTCATGGTGGCGCGGTCGCCGGGCCCCAAGCCCACGACAAAGAGCCTACCCACAGGTCCACCTCCAGTCCGGTTCGAAGGGACGTTCGGCCAAGGCCAAGGTGATGCCGTCGCCTGCGTCCTTGGGATGTACGAGCGTGCCGCCGTCGCTACCGAGCACCGCGCTGCGCTCACACACGTTGTCCACACCCATGACGTCTTGCACGAAGGCCGACGAGGCGAACGTTCCCGGGATGGAGGCGAGCTCGTCAGCAGAGAAGGTCATGAAGGGTACGCCCAGCGTCTGGGCGAGCTCGATGAGGCCCTGCTCGTCCGCCTTCGCGTCAATGGAGCAGATGCAGGCGAGGGAGCGCCGGTCGTAGCGGGTACGCTCCATGAGGTCCTTGGTGCGTCGCAGCAGAAGGTCGCTTGGCGTTCCCCGACGACACCCGATTCCCAGCACGAGTACGCGTGGCACGAGGTGCAGCGCGTGCTCGTCGGCGCTCTCGTGCGCCGAGAGCAGGACGTCGCAGGCATCCCCTGGTCCCACGACGGTGACGCCGCGAGGTGCGTCGCCCGGCAACGGCCAGTCGCTGCACACGCGTATGGCATCGTCGGCAAGCAGCCTTGACGAGACGTTCTTGATGCGCTCGGGGTTTGTCACGATGCATCCTTGGTGGCGCGCCCACTCGTCCACAGCGAAGAGGCCCCGCCCGTCGGTGGCCGTGGTGATGGCGGGACGTGCCCCGCAGGCGGCCGCGATCTGTCGTGCGAGGTCGTTCGCGCCACCGAGGTGGCCACTGAGGAGGGGCAGGGCGAAGTGCGCGCCTTCGTCCACCACCACGACGGCCGGGTCGGTGGCCTTGCATCTCACGTGAGGAGCGATGGCTCGGACGGCAATCCCTGCCGCCCCCACAAAGACGAGTCCGTCGGCGTCTTGGAAGCCTTCAGCGGTCCAACGGGAGAGTCCTCCCGGTTCGCAACGCCATGCGGTGCCCTCAAGCTTGCGGGCCAGCAGGTGCGCGAGCTTCTCTCCGCGGTCGGTGAACGAGACGATGCGCACGTCCGATGTTGCGCACCGTGTCGTGCGTCCCGTCGAATGCCCCACCGAATGTCCCGCCGAATGCGATGCCTTCCGGTAGCCCGTGGAGAAGGACGGGTCATACAAGCGGCTCCGCTCGCCTTCGCCGGCGAGGAACTCCCCCACGAGGATGAGGGCCGTGCGGTTGATGCTTGCCTTCTCGGCGTCCGACGCGAGCTGTCCCACGGTCGTGTGCACCACGCACTCGTCGGGCCAGCTTGCCTTGTACACGAGTGCGACGGGTGCGTCGGCATGGTATCCCCCGCTCAGAAGCTCCTCCTGTACCTGGGGCAGCATGCCCGCCGAGAGGAAGATGGCCATGCTCGCCCCATGCGCTGCGAGGGCGCTGAGCCGCTCGCCCTCGGGCACGGGCGTCCGTCCGGCAAGGCGCGTCACGATGAGGCTTTGGCTTACCCCGGGAAGCGTGTACTCAGCCTCCAGGCTTGCGGCCGCGGCGCACAGGCTCGAGACGCCGGGTGTGTCGTCGTAGGGAATGCCCAGCTCGTCGAGCGCATCCATCTGCTCCCGAATGGCACCGTAGAGGCATGGGTCTCCCGTGTGCAGACGCACGACCTCGCGACCGTCGCGTTGCGCGCGTGCCATCACGTCGATGACCTGCTCGAGGGTCATGCGTGCGCTGTCGTGGACTTCGCATGCCTCAGGAGCGAGTGAGAGGAGCTCGGGGTTGACGAGGCTGCCCGCATAGATAATGACGTCGGCGGAGCCGAGCAATCGTGCCCCTCGCACCGTAATGAGGTCGGGGGCTCCTGGCCCTGCGCCTACGAAGTGAATCATGGCATCTCCTCCGCCTTCCAAATGCAGGGGGCACACCACCCGAACTCATAATAAAATGGTTGCGCCGAAGAGAGGGGGACCCCATGCTGTTTATTCATTATCCAAAGTGCGCCACCTGCAGGAAGGCGAAGGCGTGGCTTGACGAGCGTTCCATCGCCTATGACGCGCGTCACATCGTGGAGCAGAACCCGACCGTGGAAGAGTTGCGCGCATGGCACGAGAAGAGCGGCCTGCCGCTGCGTCGGTTCTTCAACACGTCGGGAAAGGCCTACCGCGAGATGGGCCTCAAGGACAAGCTGCCCGTCATGAGCGACGACGAGATGTTCGCCCTGCTTGCCTCCGATGGAATGCTGGTAAAACGCCCCCTGCTCGTGCGGAATGACGCAGTACTCGTCGGCTTCAAGCTGAGCGAATGGGAGCAGCTGCTCGGGTAAGCGCTCGGGTAAACTCGGTGCATGCGCAAAGCGCCGACTCCTCGTACTCACGCCAGCCCCTGTAGCATCGTGCGGGCTGTGGGGGTCTCTCCCAGAAGTCCGTGTTGGTTCGAGAAGACCACGGCGCCCACGCGCAGCGAGCCTTGCGTCCGCAGGTCGAGGTGGCGCTGCATGGCGGCAATCAGGCACCTCATGACCTCGTCGGTCAGACCGGCATCGCGCAGCAGGTCGAGCGCCGCATCGGTCGTGGCGCACTGCAAGAGGCTCGAGCAGAGGTCCTGGCTGGCACCACAAATGGCGGCGTGGGCGCACATGAGCTCCATGCGACAGTCGGCCACCTTGGAGTGCGTGTTCATGATGCCTCCGGCGAGCTTGACGAGCTTGCCGATGTGCCCCACCACGAGCACCTCGGTAAATCCCTGTTCGACGCAGGTATCGAGCGCGTCGCCAAGGTAGTTGCTGAACTTTACCTGTGGGATGTTGGCAAGCTCGGGGAGTGCCGTTCGCACAAACTCTTCGGCGTAGTTGCCCGGCAGCAGGACCACGCGCGTCGCACCGAGCGCTCGCTGCTGACGCAGCTCGACCTCGATGGTGTCGACAAGGGCTTGCTCGCTCATGGGTTCCTCGATGCCCGTCGTGCCCAAGATGGAGATGCCGCCGACCACACCCAGCTGTGGGTTGAAGGTGCGATTGGCGAGCTCCTTGCCCCCAGGCACCTCGATGGTCACCGTGAGGCCGCCCGCATAGCCCAGCTCGGTCGCGACTGCCCGTGCCTGTTCCTCGATCATCTGCCGGGGAACCCGGTTGATGGCCGCCGCGCCCACGGGCTGATCGAGTCCCGGCTTCGTGACCCTGCCCACGCCGTCGCCGCCCTCGATGGTGATGCCCTGCTCGGCACGCGAGACGTTCGCGACGACGACGATGCCGTTCGTGACGTCGGGATCATCGCCCGCATCCTTGCGGATGCCGCATGTGGCGACGTTGTCCCCAAGCGTGGCGAACTCGAGGTCGGCCGTGACGGTGACGCCCTTCGGGGTTACCAGCTCCATCGTCTGGGGTGCGCGTCCCGTCAGCAAGAGGCGCGTCGCCCCGGCGGTCGCGAGCGCCGCGCAGGTGCCGGTGGTCATCCCACGACGCAGTCGCTGTTGTCCGCTGCGCACGTAGCGCTCGTCGTGTCCGTCGCACGCTGGCGGCTGGCTAGGCGACTGGCTAGGCCGCTGGTCGTATGGACGGTCGAGCCCGGGGTAGAGCTCGTCAAAGAGGTCATCGTCCACGCCATAGAGTGTCCGCACGTATCCGTCGCAGAACACCTCGTTGGGCGGGGCGACACGGTCGATGCGGCCGCGCGCAACGCAAACCACGAGGTCCGACGCGTAGCGTACGAGCTCCAGCTCGTGCAGGCTCATGAGCACGGCGACGCTCCGTTCGCGCGCGAGACGTCGCAGCGTGCGCACGAATTCCAGCTTGTGGTGGATGTCCAGATACGAGGTGGGCTCGTCGAGAACGAGCACGTGCGGTTCTTGGCATATCGCTCGGGCAAACAACACGCGTTGGCGCTGTCCGTCGCTCAGTTGGGAGAATTGCCGCTCGGCAAGGTCGGCGACACCCACCAGCGCCATCGCCTCGTCCATGGCACGCCAATCGGCGTCGGTGAGCAGGCCGAGCCGACCGGTGTGCGGGTATCTGCCAAGGGCGACCACGTCCGCGCAGGTCATAAGCTCGGGATCGGCGCGTTCGGTCGTGAGGAGCGCCATCGTACGGGCGAGGTCGCTTGCCTTGAGGCTAGAGAGCTCGTCTTTGCCCACGTACACCGTGCCGCCCTTGGGCACGAGCCGTCGCGCGACGGTCTTGAGTATGGTCGACTTGCCCGCCCCATTGGGGCCTATGAGGGTGCAGATCCGTCCGGGCTCGACCGCAATGTCGATGCCCGTGACGACTGTGCTTGCATAGCCGACGTCGAGGCTGACGGTATGCAGGGCACTCTGGCTCCTATCCACGGGGCACCGCCCTTCTCCTTTGGCGCGCGATAAGCATCCACAGTACCACCGGTGCGCCAAAGATTGCGGTGACGGTGGAGATGCCCAGCTCGGTGGGGGAGAAGGCCATGCGTGCGATGAGGTCGCACAGGAGGCAGAATGCCGCTCCTCCTAGAAAGGCGCCCGGGACGATGACGAGCGGCTTGGCGGTGCCAAAGAGTCCCTTGACGAGTTGGGGGACGGCGATGCCCACGAACGAGATGGGTCCCGCGAGCGCCGTGACGCAGGCTGCGAGCAGGCTGGAGAGCAGGACGAGCAGGATGCGGAAGCGCCGCACGTTGACACCGACGCTCGCCGCGTACGTCTCGCCCAGCTGATAGGCACCCATCGGCTTGCACAATAGAATGGCGGCCACCATCGCAGCCGTCGCCACGACCGCGGCCGTTGCCACACCATGCCAGTCCATGCCCGAGAAGCTGCCCTGGGACCAGCTGTGCAAGTTCACGATGTTGGCATCGTCGGCGAAGGCGACCACGAGGTCCGTCGCAGCCGAGCAGACGTAGCCGATCATGACGCCACAGACGATGAGGGCGGACGGGTTGCGCACCCGGCTCGCGACGGCGAGCACGAAGCCCATCGAGGCCATGGCTCCCACGAAGGCTGCGGCGATGAGGGCGATCGACCCGAGGGCGACCCCGTTGCTGAGGGACCATACGAGGGTGAGGGCGACGACGAGCTTGGCACCCGAGGAGATGCCCAGCACATACGGTCCAGCTATGGGATTGGCAAAGAAGGTCTGCAGCATGAAGCCCGCCACCGAGAGCATGCCGCCCAGAAGCGCCGCCGCGCACAAACGTGGAAGGCGGATTCCCCAAATCACCTGCGAGGCGATGCTTCCCGTCGCATCGGGGCCCGATGCGACGATGCGCAGCGCCTCCGCAGGGGGAACCGATGAGCTGCCCACTACGAGATTCAGCACGAGTAGGGCGAAGACAAGCAGGGCAAGCGAAGCGAAGCCCCAGGCACATCTTGCGGAGCGGCTCACTTCTTGGCCTCCCAATCCACCTGGTACAGATGCTCCAGCGAGCCCTTGCGCGCGGTGCCGTCAAAGATTTGGCTCATCTCCACCACCATCTGGGCCAGGCTGGTGGGCTGCTGGAAGAGGTCCTTGCCGGTGCACCACACCCTGCCCTCCCTCACGGCCGCAAGGTCGGCCAAGCGGGCATCTTTGGCCACGAGGTCATCGATGCTCTGTAGCTCGTCGTCAATCGCGCTGTTGTAGATGACGAAGTCGCAATCATGCGCCGCCGCGAAGAAGCTCTCTATCTCCATGTTCATCGTGGAGAGTGCGTTATGCTCCTCGTCGCTTGTCTCCGTGCCCTCAAGGAAGTAGTGGCCGCCCGCCAAGGAGATCATCTGCGAGACGTAGTCGCCGGGCTTGCGCACGACCACGTGCCCGTTTGCGCCCAGCGAGAAGAACGCCACCCGCGGAGTCGCGTCTGACGCGTTTCCCGATGTAGGGTCGCGGTCGGCGGAATCGCGGTCGGTGGTAGCCTCCACGGCGGCTACCTGATTCTCGAAGAATCGCTCTGCCTCGTCGAGCCTTCCCGTCAGGAGCCCGTAGAGCTTGATCCACTCGAGTCTTCCGAGGGGGCTCGTCTCGTAGCTCGAGCGCTCGACGAGCACGGGAATGCGGAGGTCACGGAGCCGCTCGGCCACCTCGGGTGCATGGTAGATCATGGTGGACTCGATGGCCACCTGCGCACCCTCCGTTAGCACGAGCTCATAGTCGGGGGCACTGTACTTGCCCACGTAGCGCATGCTTCCATCTTCGAGCGCGGCGACGACCTCGCCCAGGCTCCAATCCTGCGCCTTGGTGCTTGTCATGCGCACGCTTCCCAGTGCGTCAAGCTGGCGGAAGAAGTCCATGGTCGAGGAGGCTGCAAGATAGACGTCGTCGACGGGAATCGAGATGACGGTCGCGTCGATGCCTGCCATGGCATCAGCCGCAGTTCCGGCAGCCGCCTTCCCGCTCGCACCTTGGCCGTCCGGCACGAGCAGGTAGCGGTCCGCATCCCCGATGGTGAGCAGATACGTGCCGTCAGAGAGACGTGCGACGTCGAACTGCGTGGCGTATGCCAATTCGAGATGGTCGACGACTTCGGGGGCGGCGGCATCGGGTGCGCCTCCGTCGGGAGTCGAGCCGTTGACCGCAGGCGCCGAACCCGCGCAGCCCGCGAGGAGCAGCGCGAGAACGGCGCCCCACATAAGCAGGGAAACCTGTGTCGCGATCCTACGCATCGGCGGGCGTGATGGTGGACGAGTCGAAGGTGAGGGTGTATTCGATCTCGTGCGGGGTGCTCATCGCCGTGGTGTCGGCCACGACAGGCAGGGGAGTGTCGAACGCAGAGACGGGCACGTCGAATGCGGAGTTGCCGTCCTCGTTAACGGGCTCTAGACGCTCTCCGTCGACTAGCATGTAGTCGTAGTTGGGGCTGCTCCACACGATGCGGGCGGTGGCAGCGCCATCGGCGATGGTGATGAGGGCGGGTGAGTCGACGCTCGCCTTACCCGAGCCACCCTCCAAGGTCACGTCTGCGTTGTATGTGCCGTTCTCGAGCGCGAGGCTCTCTACGGTGCTGCCCTTGCTCGCCGCTCCCTCAGCGAATGCCTCGGTGGGGAGCGAGTCGGACCTGAAGAGCAGCTCGCGGTCGTACCACTGCTCCTTCTTCTTGCTGTAGGCCGCGCATGGCTGAGGCTCGTCGAGTGCCGTCACGGGGATGGTGAACGTATGGGCGCCGTCGACCTCCTCGTAGGAGATATAGTCAGCCTCGTCCGCCGCCGCTGCCTGCTCGGCAGCTCCCGGGTATACGTAGAGGTAACCCGTGCCACCCATGGTCATGCGTGCGGTCATGGCGCCGTCTGCCACCGTGAGCTTGCATGCGGTGATGCGAAACATCGAGGAGCTCGACTCGACGTCAACGTCGTAGGTGCCGTCGACGAGGGCGTCTGCCGTGACGCGGGTGAGGCCCTCGGTGTTGAGCTCGACGGGCTTTGCCATCTGGGAGGTGTCGGCCACCTTGGACTTCTCGGGCGAACCCTTGACGGAATCGATGGCTGCCTGCGCATGCTCCACGAAGAGCTGCTGGATGGGCTCAAGCTCGCCGAGGCCACGCAGGATGCACTCGACCTCGTAGCCCTCTGCCTCGAACTTGCTCTTCCAGGAGTCATCGTCGTCACCGGCCATGTCGTTGTTGGCGTGGTCGCCGGCGACGATCATGAGCGGCTCGAGCACGACGCGCTGGTAGTCGCCCTTCTTGACCGCAGCGATGACGTCATCAAGCGATGGGGTCGCCTCGACCGTGCCCACGAAGTAGTTGGTCTTGCCGAGGCCGTCGAAGACCTTCTGCATCCGTGCGTACACCTCGTTGGACTCGGCTTCGGTGCCGTGTCCCATGAGGACGATGGCTGTCTTGCCGTCGTCGTAGGAGGCCGTGGCATCCGCGACGGCCTGAGCGACTCGCTCGAAGTCCTCGTCACTTGTGAGTAGGGGCTCGCCCACGGCGACCTTCTGGAAGGCGTCGGCGTTCTTGCCCACCTCGTCGACGAGGTCGTTGTACTCGTAGCCGTGCATGAGATGGGTCGGCTGGACCACGAGGTTCTTCACGTCGTTCTTGGTTGCGCGCGCAAGCGCCTCCTCGACGTTGTCGATTGCCTCGCCGTCGCGCGACTTGATGTGGTCGATGACGATTTGGCTCGTGAAGCCACGTCGCACACCCCAGTCGGGGAACGCATCCTCGAGAGCCTGCTCGATGGCACCAATGGTTTGGCGACGGCTGTCGTTGAAGCTCGTGCCGAAGCTCACGACCATGAGCTCGTCGTCACCGATGTCGTCAGCGTTGCGCGGGTCGTCGAGAGAGGCATCGCCGGTGTCGGGCTCTGCTTCCTCGGCCTGCTCGACGCCCGTGGCCTGTTCGGTTTGCGCGGTGGTCCCCTCATCGGTGCTTGTGGTCGTGGTGCTGCCCGAGCAAGCAGGCAGCAAGGCGAGGCAAAGCACCGGTGCGAGCAAGGTGGCAAGGGTCTTCTTCATGATGACCTCCTTCGTGCGGGGGCGTGCGTCCCCCTTCGAGGACGCGTGCCCCTCCCAATAACAAAAAAGTCGCATGCGTGTGGGCATGCGACCGCATCAGGCCCGGTTGCCGGTCGGACCCAGTGTGCGATACGGCCAAGTGCTCGTGGCCTGGACCAGTCCTTGCGGGGCTGCGTCCCGTACCCTTACAGACGGCAGGTCTCCTGGCTCGCGGATCGTCGCTCGCCGCCGCCTTCCCAGCTATTGCCAGTGGCCGCACCTACGCGTGGCGGCGAACTCCCCACATACAGTGACGAGATCGCACAGGCATCGCACCTGTTTCCCTATTGTCCCCTACCGCGGTATGGCTACCGCCAGGGGCACCGTCTGCGATTATTCGATTTTTGGTCACTATAGCACAGCACGTGCTTGCGAGTGACTTGCTGTGATGCCAGCCGGATGCCGATGCTTCCGCCTTCTGACGCCGACACGCCTGCCACCGGCCGGCGACATTCCCGCTGTCGGCCGGCAATGCTCCCTCTAATACTCCACTCCGGGACGCGACGTGACGCCACGCGCGTACGGATGGCGCACGCAGTTCATTTCGGTGACGTAGTCGGCCGCCTCGCGCATCCATGGCAGGGGGTCGCGACCCGTCAGGACGACTTCCCGGCCCGTGGGCCGTTCGAGCACCACTGTGCGCAGGAGTTCTTGGTCGACAAGGTCGCGCCGGGCGGCGAAGCAGGCCTCGTCGAGCACGAGCAGGTCTGCGTCCGAGTCGTGCGCCTCCTTAAGGAGTTCGTCTTGCCGGCGGCGAAGCGCGAGGCGTTCCGCGTCGGAGAGCTGGCTCACGAAGCGCCCGTCCGTGCTTCCGGCGAACACCCTTGCGCCAAGCTGCCGAAGCGGCCCGATTTCTCCGCTCGTACCATCCTTTGCGAATTGGACGATAACGACTCGCAGCCCGTGACCGAGCGCGCGCAGCGCGAGTCCCATGGCGGCCGTGGTCTTTCCCTTGCCGTCTCCGCAGTAGAGGTGCAGGAGACCTGGGGCGTTTGTCTTCGAGACGTCGATGGTCATTGTTCGTGCGCGAAGCCGGTGCGGACGACGTCGATGAGAGAAGCGCAGGCGATGGAGTCGTCAAGTGACATGAGCGGCGATTCCTTAGCCCCCTCTTCGAGCAGGCTCACGAAGTGGCGAATCTCGCCGAAGAAGTCGTCGACCTCGTAGGGAACCTCGAGCGTGTGTGGCTCTGCTCCCTCGACAAACACCGTCGCCTTCGTGGGACGGTGCAGCTCGTCCACGACGATGCGCCCGCGCTCGCCCACGAGGGTTGCGGTGCGGGGCTTTGCGCGGTCGAACGCACTCTCCAAGCGCGCGCTCATGCCGCCGCAGCGCAGGCCTGCATCCGTGTAGACGTCGATACCATCCTTCTGACGACCTTGGAACGAGACGAGCTCGTAGGGCTCTGGGCAGAGGGCGGCGATCCAACTGGCGCAGTAGATGCCGCAGTCCAGAAGCACTCCCGCTCCCGGGCCCTTGCTCATGTGATACGTGCCGGTACCTTCTACGAGCCCCAACATGTCGTTGCACAGCGTTGCGTCGACCTGCGTGAGGGGGCCGATGAGCTCCAGCGCCTCGAGCACCTGGTCGTAGAGGGGGACGAAGCGGGGCTTCATGGCCTCCATGAAGAGCCTGTCGGTCTCGCGTGCGACCATGGCCACGTCGCGCATTTCCTCCGCCGTGAGCATGGCGGGTTTCTCGCAGAGCACGTCTTTGCCTGCCCGCATCGCGCGCAGCGACCATTCGTGATGCAGCGCGTGGGGGAGTGCAAGGTAGATGGCATCGATGTCGCCGTCGAGCAGCAGGTCCTCGTGGCTGCCATAGGCACGTGCGCCTTGTGCGTGGGGCACCTCAGAGAGGAACTGCTCGGCCTTCTCGAGCGTTCTGCAGCTTGCCGCGACAAGTTCGGCACGCTCCTCGTGTGCAAGGCTCTTCGCAAAGCGATGGGCTATGTTGCCGCCTCCTAGAATCCCAAACCGAATCATGAGCTACCTCGCTTCCGCCGATGACGTGTTGTGGACATCTCCATTATGGCATGTTGGGATTAGGCCGGGGTTCGACCGAGGAACGTGCTTCTTCATCTGCAAGGACTGAGAGCATGGAGGTGCGTAGTTGTCACGCTATTCCTGTCCCCGCACCCAATCGACGAGCGCCTCGTAGGTGACCGATCCGTCCGCGACGCCGAGCATGGTGGAGAGGAGCTCACTCGCGTCGGGTCGGAACGCTCGCCCATTCAGGCGTAGCGACACGCCAAGGCATGCGGTCGCCACTCGCTTGTTGCCGTCGAGGAATGCGTGGTTCTTTGCGAGCCCAAAGGCCAGACGTGCCGCCTTTTCCTCGAGAGTGGGGTAGAGCTCTACGCCTCCGAAGGTCTGCGATGGCTGTGCAATGGCGGATTCAAGCAATCCTTCGTCGCGAATGCCCGAAAGTCCACCGAATCTCTCGAGGGAAGCTGTGTGGATGTTGAGAACCTCATCCTTGGTGAGCATGCGAACCGAACTCACTTGGCCAGCTCCTCGAACACCTTGGCGTACTCGTCCATGAAGTCCACGGCTACATCGGCTGCGCTCCGCTCGACCGGGGCAATCACCACCCATGGCTTGTTGTTCTTGAGCACCGTCACGGGCACGCCCGTGCGATTGACCTCAGCCGTTACGCGTGAGAAGTTCGTCTTGGCCTCCGCAAGCCCTATCGTCACTGCCATCATGCATCACCTCGGTGTGTTGGTCTAGATGTTGGTCAGATTATAGACCTATTGATTATGGGCACTTATAGGCACTTATCTGATGAGCAATGCCGGAATGCGAGACCCGCGGATTTGCTTCTTTCAAATTGTGGCCGATAGGGGATGGCGCCTCATTGGCCAGGGGCCCGGTGGCTGTCTAACGGAACTCGAGGTTGTGGCAGGGGGCTGTTTGGCCGTCTAACAGGAAACGAGGTTGTGGCAGGGGGCTGTTTGGCCGTCTAACAAGAAACGAGGTTGTGGCAGGGGGCCGGGTGGCCGTCTAACAAGAAACGAGGTTGTGGCAGGGGGCCGTTTGGCCGTCTAACGGAACTCGAGGTTGTGGCAGGGAATCTAACAAAAAGCGAGGTTGTGGCGTGCCTCAAGATCCCATTTCGTTAGGAGGTCGTGCCGCAAGCTCCATTTCCGTTAGAGGGCGTGCCACAAGCTCCATTTCCGTAAGGGGCCTGGACCGAATGGCCTTCCCGGCGTGCCACAAGCTCTGCTTTCGTTAGGGTGTCGCCGACCGTTATGCGACAATCGCGGAGCTACCCGACGAGCACCTCCTTGCCGCGGAAGGCGATGCCGCAGGTGCGGATTCTCTCCGGCGCGATGCCGCGCTCGACGAGGCCGGCGACATAGCCCTTCTCGTCAATCTGGGCGTGCGCGCGGGCGACGGTGTCGGCGAGGGTCTCCTCGTCCCAGTCGTCGAACACCTTGAACTCCATCACGACGGCGGGGTCCGTGCCCGCCGTCCCGTCGGTGGGCACGAGCGCCACGTCGTAGCGCCCGAAGCCGCTCTCGCGGTTCGACTCCACGAACCAGCGCCCGCGCAGCGAGGCGAGCAGCCCCAGCACGAGGCCGTGGTAGAAGCGCTCAGGCTGGCTCGCCGCAGGTCGGTTGGCACCGTCGAAGGACGACATGCAGGCAAGGGTTACCTCAGCTAGGCATCGCGTGGCCGTGCACGCATCACCTGCGAGCAGCGCTCGCGCGAAGTCGTGCATGTCATCCTCGTCCTCCGCGAACCAGCCTCGCACCATGCGGTCAAAGGTAAGTTCGACCTCGTGATTGGTGGCCTTCACGGCCGCGAAGCTCATCGCCACCACCGGCACCGTGCCCTGCAGCGCGCGCATGGTGGGGTCGGCCCACGCGTCGAGCCCGCCGAAGAGCTCCTCGCCGCGCCCGGCGAACTCCGTCGAGAGGAAGCAGCGCACGGTGTCGAGGTTGAGGGTCTTGCCGAAGCGCCTCGGCCGGCAGACGAGGGTGACGGAGTCGCC
>JAFWIE010000080.1 GCA_017533825.1 Atopobiaceae bacterium
GAAGACCTACGCCCTCCGCCCACTGCGCGTCCCTTTATCCCATATTCCCAACCCGAAGTAAACGGGAGAAGAAACGCGGCCACAGCGTTCGAAGTGGTGGTTGGTCACGACCTCAAACAGTGACAGAAAGAATATACGAGGGAGAGCTCATGTTCAGCTATTCAATTGGCGTCCAGGGTATCTACACCGGTTTCCACTCCGGCAGACTTGCAGCGGTCAATTACGTTGACCGAGCGTCTTACCAGTTCGAGCACGCATACCGCCACCGCGAGCATGGTCGATTGCTCTGCGGAAGTACTCCCTTGGGACATGATTCGCTGCTCAAGCCAACCCCCACCAAGTCACCCGCCAAATCCTCGCTCGCTGACTGCCTCTTTGGCTGCACGGTAGACACACTCAAGAGCGTCGCACATTTCACCCACATAGACTATCCCAGCTCAATCAGAAAGGCCGAGCTTGTCTCGCTGGTGGCAGGCGAGCTACCCAAGACAATCACCAGCCTCAACAAGCTCCTCTCGGCTCTCAATCGCGAGTCACTCGATCTGGTAGAGGGCATCCTCAATGGGCGGCATGTTGAACGCAAGGCGTCGTATTATCCCTACGGCCGTACGCACACCTTCCCGTATCTCTTCGTCCATGCAGGGAGCGACAAACCGACGTGGTTCATACCCGAGGAGCTACGAGACGTGTTCAAGGAAGCCGACTTCAACGTCCTGACGAACGACCTCCATACGAACGAGGAAGTCTCGCGACTGCTTCATCTGTTTGCAGCACTGGGCGGGGTTGCCAAGCTGACGGACGTGTACGAAGCGTATTGCCAGCTCTCCCTTGAAGAGAATTGCACCGAAGAGGCCTTCACGAGTTTGGTAAAGAGCATCGCCTCAAAGCCCGGGAGCCCCATCGGCATCAAACGCTGTGATGGGTGTGAGTGTGTCGTATTCACACGACGTTACACGCGCCAATCGAACGAACGCAGCAACAGTTATCATAGCTTTTATGACGAATTCTCCTACGACAACGGACTCGAGCGCCGAAGTTTCACGTCATCCGGTTTCACGCATGCAGACGAGCTCATAAAACGGCACGAGGGCATTTTGCCGTTCGCCAGCACTGAGCAAATGCTTGGCAAGGAAGCAAACGAGTTCGTGTATGGCCTACCAAGCGTCCAGGCCCTTACACACTACTTCGACGCCCACGTACCCGAGGACGAGGACGAGCTCTTCTTCGCCGACGTCATGATTGACGAGCTGATCAACGACATCATGCTCTGTCGCTGCAGCCTTGCCTCGATTATCGCGGCACTTATCAAGGACGGATGGTACCTCAGCGAGGGGAGCAACACCTCCCCAATACTCACGAAGCTGGTGCTCAACCTTTACCGCGAGTTGCCTCGCTGGGACCTTAACGGCTGGTCGGAAATCGGGTACGCCGACATGCAGGGACTCCCCTACCTCATCAGCGAATCGTGGCTCTCAACGGATGAGTTACCACTAGCGTCGTAGGGCGGTAGCGCATTCACAAGACAAGCCGTAACGAGAGCAAGAGCACGTCTGGTCATGGCATCGCTATGCCGGCGGCATCCCTTCATGGTGGAATGATTCTTTTTGTCATTACTATATAGTTCATTTGGAGGTAGAATGGACAGCGTGAATACCGACTTAGTTGCTCGCATGAAGCGTAGAAGGATGCAGCTGCAACGGCTTGAAGGATTGAGGGTCATGGATGACGACTTCATGCGATGCGTGCTAAAGAACAACCTGCCGCTTGCGCAGCACATACTCAGAATCATCACCGGAATCGAGGATCTGACCCTTGTATACGAGGAAACACAATACGACATCAAGGCGCTTGATGGAGCACATTCAGTTGCCCTCGACACCTTTGGCGTGGATGTCAAAGGCACGGAGTACGACTTGGAAGTACAAACGGGATCTGATGCAAATCCAAAACGCCTCCGCTACTACTCAGCCATTACGGACGTCGCCGCGCTTCCAGCAGGCAGTGACTATTCGGTCCTGCCCGAGCAATGGGTGGTCTTTATCATGGAGAAGGACCCGTATGGCGAGGGCAAAGGAACGTATCTATACGCACGCACCGACCTTCAAAGCGGCAGACGGCTCGATGACGGTACGAACATCCTATATGCGAACGGCAGCTATCGTGGAAATGATTCGTTGGGGTCGCTGATGGCCGATTTCTGTCAGAGTGACCCCGACCTCATCAGGGACGAGCTGCTTCGCAAACGAGTACACTATCTGAAGAAGACACCAGAGGGGAGAAGCGAGATGTGTCAGGCGTTTGAGGATACGTACAACGAGGGATTTCAGCAGGGCAGGGAGCAGGGCATGGAGCAGGGCAGGGAGCAGAACTTGTTGAAGAACGCGAAGAGCGTGATGGACAAGCTCGCCTACACCGCCCAAGAGGCGCTCAGCCTCCTCAACGTGCCCGCGTCGGAGCAGCCGCGCTATCTCAAGATGCTGTAACGGTAGCTTGCACTGAGGCAAATCGTCCGAAACCGCCCATGGGTCAACCCCGTGGCAGAGGGGAGAAGCGAGATGTGTCAGGCGTTTGAGGATACGTACAACGAGGGATTTCAGCAGGGCAGGGAGCAGGGCAGGGAGCAGGGCGGGGAGCAGAGCCTTTTGGAGAACGCGAAGTGCGTGATGGACAAGCTCGCCTACACCGCCCAAGAGGCGCTCAGCCTCCTCAACGTGCCCGCGTCGGAGCAGCCGCGCTATCTCAAGATGCTGTAACGAATGCAACGCGCCCACGAGGGACAACCTCGCGGGCGCGTTCGGACACCTTGCCGTACTGAACAGTACTGTATATGAAGACGCTACTCCGCCGGAGCGTACGCAGCTGCCCACTCCCAGATGTGCGTGCCGCTAGCATCCTCAGGGTTGTCGCGCAGAGTGAAGACCCACGTCCAGTGGTCGTTGTACTTGACCTCCTGAAGCTCACCGCTCCAGTTGTAGTCCTCAGCGCACTTGATCTTTCCTCCTTGGCGCTTCTCGCCCGAGATGCCCTCAACCTCGGCAAGATCGACAGTCTCGTACAGGCTCATCTTGTACTTGCCGTCAGACGTCTCGTACGTGGTGAAGTTCGACGCGATGCCTGCGGTACCGTCCACTGCTGTCTCGGTGATGTCGTCGACGCCATCGGTGAGGATGGCCCAGATGCGCTTGGAGCACAGCTCAGGATCAACGGAACTGTCCGTCTCGCCCTGGACAAGCCAGATGGCCGTCTTCGAATCAAGCAGCTGTGCGAGCTCCTCGTCGGTGGGGCAGGCATCCTCGGTCTCGGAGCGCGCGTTGGCAGCATCGAGTGCGGGGCAGTTGATCATCGCAGCCTTGAAGAGGTCGGGATACGCAATGATCATGCGCGTACTCATGAAGCCACCCGCGGAGCAGCCGGAGAGGTACACCTCGTCAGGATTGATTTTGTTCTCCTCGATGACCTTCTGGATCTCGTTGTAACAGGGCTCGAGCAGGCCATCCTTGACGGCGAAGTACCACATATTGGGAGCTTGGAACGCCATGACGGTAGCGTCACCAAAGACCTCCTTCGCCTCCGCAGACGCCCACGCCACGGTACCGCGGTTGCCAAGCACCTGAGCGATGTTGTTGTTCGTAGCCTTGGTCGGGAAGTCGCCTTCGCCGTTGCCGTGGAACCACACGATGAGCTTGTCGTTGGTACCCTTGTATAGACGATAGTTGATCTCGTCCTGAACGTCGTCAAAGAGCACAACTTCGCTGTCGAGAAGATCAGCCCACGAGGTGGTCGCCGACGTGTCGTAGGTGCCCGTGAAGCCGAGCTCACGCCCGTCGGGCGTCTTGACCGTAATCTCCTTGGTCTGCTCCACAGTGAAGCCGAGCACTGCTGGATAGTTGCGTCCCTCAGCGAGCCATGTAAGCGTGGGTGCCTGGTCCTGACGGAAGTAGACCGTCACGGTGTCTCCCTCAACCTCGACCTTATTCACCTCGAGCGGTGCCGTTGCGTCATAGTAGGCATAGGGCTCACCCTTTGCCTCGCCGTAGTCGACGGTCGAGGTCATCGTCACCTTAAACGTATCGTTGTCAACACCCGAGACATCGCCATCATACTTGATGATCATGCGATCCACGTACTGACCGGCATCAGTCACGGTTGCCCCAAAGGTAGCAAGCACCGCATCGCCCGCCGCTGCATCGGTTGTGGCCTGCTCAGTCGTCTCTTCCGTCGTGGTCTCCTCGGCTGTAGTCTCCTCCGTACTCGCGCTGTTGCCGCACGCCGCGAGGAACGCCGCCATCGCCATCGTTCCGCCGCCCACAAAGCTCCTTCTGGTTACCTTCATGACTTTCCCCTTTCCCTTGCAAGACACGCGATATATCTATGTTAACGACTGATTAACATAGGAAAAACGTCACGTTCTCCCAGTGGAGGAAGACTACGGCGCAATGGCCTACGAAATCACTCACGCATCTTCAAGCGACCGCTCGAAGGCGAGCCGCGGCATGTCATCCTCCTCGACGTAAATGATGCCCCGCCGACTGAACCCCAACTTCTGCAAAAGCCCTTGCAACACGTAGTTGTCACCATGGGTATCGATGCGCAATCGACCAGAACGCTCGAGGGCCCACCCAAGGCAGGCAGCACCCACCCCACGCACGATACCTGCTGAGGCAATGCGGTGAACCACGCCATATGGCGCGTCGCACTCCCACGCGCCATCCTCAATGTGGTCGTAGCACGGATCGATGTGGTCACCGCAATCAAAGTAGAAGACCCCCGCCACCCGACCGTCATCTGTCTCGCACACATAGCTCTTGCCAGCAGCGATGTCGCAACGAATCAGCTCGCGCGGTGGCCAGTTTGTAGGTCCCCACTGCGTGGGGTTGTCGTGTTCTGCCATGAACGTGCGCGCACGAGCGTAGATGCCCATAACCTCGTCGAGCTCGTCCTCGCGCGTGGGGCGGATGTGCATCGCGGACCTCCTTGGTTGGTCTCGGCACCTTTGGCCGCTTCTCTCAGTACAATCTAGCATGGTCGGCTCAGACACTCTCCGCAGAACAACTCCGATGGAGAGTCAATCGAGAGGAGCATCTCAATGCCAAACCTCAACGCAACGCCTTCCGCCGAGCGCGTCCACATCGGATTCTTTGGCTGCCGCAACGCAGGCAAGTCATCCGTCGTCAATGCCGTCACCGGCCAAGACCTCGCCGTCGTCTCGGATGTTGCGGGCACTACCACTGACCCCGTACAGAAGGCCATGGAGTTACTCCCACTTGGACCGGTCGTCATCATCGACACGCCCGGATTCGATGACGAGGGCATGCTAGGCGAGAAGCGCGTGCTGCGCACCAAGCAGACCCTCAACCGCACCGACATTGCAGTGCTCGTGGTGGACGCCACACGAGGCATGAGCGAGGTGGACCAGCAGCTCGTCGGCCTCTTTGAGGAGAAGCTCCTCCCCTACGTGGTGGTATACAACAAGTGCGACCTCCTCGAGGTAGCTCCGTCAATCCCCAAGAACGGCCTGCTCGCAAGCGCTCTGACCGGCCAAGGCATCCACGAACTCAAGGAGCGGCTCGGTGCGCTCGCCCCCAAGGAGGACCCGGGCCACCGCCTTCTTGGTGACCTCATCCGTCCCGGTGCGGCCGTCGTACTTGTGTGCCCCATTGACGAGTCCGCACCAAAGGGCCGCATGATCTTGCCCCAACAAATGGCCATACGCGACGTGCTCGACTCGGGAGCCACCGCCCTCGTGTGCCGCGAGACCGAGCTTGCCGCAACGCTTGCGCACCTGCAGGCACCGCCCG
Organism: Atopobiaceae bacterium; assembly: GCA_017533825.1. GTDB lineage: Bacteria > Actinomycetota > Coriobacteriia > Coriobacteriales > Atopobiaceae > RUG440. The sequence continues at coordinate 5,799 of JAFWIE010000080.1, forward strand.
CGCTCGTGGTCACCGACAGCCAAGCCTTCGGATACGTCGCACCAATCGTTCCGGACGCTGTGCCTCTCACGTCGTTCTCCATCCTCATGGCGCGCTACAAGGGTTTCCTGCAGACGGCAGTCGCCGGTGTTGCTGCCGTCGAGCATCTACGCAACGGAGACACCGTGCTCATGGCAGAGGGCTGCACTCACCACCGTCAATGCAACGACATCGGCACCGTCAAGATTCCTCGTTGGTTGCGCGCCCATACCGACTGCGAGCTGCACATCGAGACTTGCTCTGGCCGGGAGTTCCCCGACGACCTCAGTCCGTATGCGCTCGTCATCCACTGTGGTGCTTGCATGACAAGCGAGCGCGAGGTGCACTATCGCATGCGCTGTGCCCAAGACCAAGGCATCCCGTTCACCAACTATGGCATCACCATCGCACAGATGACGGGCACCCTCGAGCGCAGCCTACGGGTGTTTCCGTCCATTCACAGCATGCTGACGAACTGTGACTAGTCTATCCTCAGGGACTATGCCTGAGGGACACCCCAAGGTACCAAACGGAGGAAGGAGACGCATCGTGTGCATCGATAGACTCGCCCAGAAGCTCGCACGCGAGCACACGCTCAACGATGACGAGTATCTTGCGCTGCTGCAGAATCGTACTCCCGAACTCGCCGACCGCATGGCCGAGCTCGCGCGCGCCGCACGAGAACCCGTCTACGGCACGGCCGTGTACACGCGCGGCCTTATCGAGATAAGCAACATCTGCAAGAACGACTGCTTGTACTGTGGCATCCGGCGCTCCAACGGCAATGTCGAGCGCTATCGGCTAGAACCCGACGTCATCGTGGCATGCGCACATCAAGGCTACGAGCTCGGCTTCAGGACCATCGTGCTCCAAGGTGGCGAGGATGGCTTCTATACGGACGAGGTGCTCGCTGGCATCGTCGAGCGCATCGTGGCAACGTGCCCGGATACCGCCGTGACCCTCTCGATGGGCGAGCGCAGCCGCACCAGCTACCAGCGGCTCTTCGATGCGGGCGCGACGCGTTATCTCCTGCGCCACGAGACGGCCACTCGCGCCCACTACGAGCGGCTCCATCCCGCACAGATGAGCTGGGATAACCGTATGCGGTGCCTGCATGACCTGCGCGACATCGGCTACCAGGTGGGCGCGGGCTTCATGGTAGGCGCACCTTACCAGACGATGGAACATCTCGTCACCGAGATGCGCTTCGTCGAGCAGTTCAAGCCCGACATGTGCGGCATCGGACCCTTCGTTCCCCATCACGACACGCCCTTCGCGCACGAGCCGGCCGGCACGCTCGAACTCACGCTGTTCCTGCTCAGCATGATTCGTCTCATCCACCCGCACGTGCTGCTCCCCGCAACCACGGCACTCGGCACCATCGACCCACGCGGTCGCGAGAAGGGCATGCTCGCCGGCGCCAACGTGGTAATGCCGAACCTCTCACCGGTAGCCGTCCGCAAGAACTACCAGCTCTACGACAACAAAATCTGCATGGGCGAGGAATCTGCCATATGCCGCGGCTGTCTCGCGCGGCGCATGGAATCCGTTGGCCACCACCTCGTCGTCGACCGCGGCGACATCAAGCGCTGACGACCAACGCGGGCTGCCCCCAGTGAACCGCTAGGGATTCACTGGGGGCAGCCCCTAATGACCTATGCGATCGAATGAGAGATGACTAGACCTCTTCACCGTTCGTGGCGATCACGTTCTTGTACCACTCGAAGCTCTTCTTCTTGAAGCGCTTGCCGGATCCCTCGCCGCCGTCCTTGATGTCAACGTAGATGAACCCGTAGCGCTTGGCGTACTCGCCAGTAGTGAAGCTCACGACGTCAATGCAGCCCCAAGGCGTGTAGCCCACGAGGTTCACGCCGTCCTCCTCGACGGCCTTCTTCATCTCGCGAATGTGCGCGCCGAGATAGCTGATGCGGGCATCATCCTCAACGGTATTGTTCTCGTCGAGGTCCTCATACATGCCGATGCCGTTCTCCACGATGAACTGCGGCATGCCGTTGTAGCGCTCGTCGAAGCGCTTGAGCATGATTCGCAGACCAACCGGGTCGATGGTCCAGCCCCAATCAGTGGCACCGAGGTAGGGATTGGGCACGTTGTGCGGGTCGTTCGCGCTCGTGGATTCGGAGATGTCGACCTCCACGGTGGAATCGACCACGCTCGACGCGTAGTAGCTAAAGCCGATGTAGTCCACGGGGCCGGCAGCCAGCGCAGCGAGGTCGTCGTCGGTGATGTCGAGGTTCCAGCCCTTGCGCTCGAACATCTTGAGTGCGTAGTTGGGATAGCTGCCACGGCACTGCACGTCACCGAAGAAGAAGATGTGGTGGTTGGCGTCATCGGCCATGAGGACGTCCTCCGGCTTGCACTCGCGTGGGTAGGTCGGTCCGGAGGCAATCATGCAGCCCACCATGAGGTCGGGATCGATCTCGTGAGCAACTGCCACTGCCTTCGCGCTCGCCACGAACTCGTAGTGCGCGCACTGGTACATCATCTTCTCGGGATCGTCAAACTCAGTGAAGACGACGCCGGAGTTGGTCCAGCCAAAGATGGGGTTGGAGATGTTGAACTGGTTGCCGATCTCGTTGAAGGTCATCCACCACTTGACTTTCTCGTGGTAGCGCTCGAAGCAGACCTTCGCGTAGCGCACGAAGAGGTCGATGAGCTCGCGGTTCGCCCAGCCGCCGTACTTCTTGCAGAGGCCGTAGGGCATCTCGAAGTGGCTCAGCGTGATGACGGGCTGGATGCCGTTCTCCAACATGCAGTCGAACATGTCGTCGTAGAACTTGAGGCCAGCCTCGTTCGGCTCAAGCTCGTCGCCCTCGGGGAAGATGCGGCTCCAGCTGATGGACGTGCGGAAGCACTTGAAGCCCATCTCGGCAAAGAGCGCAATGTCGTCCCGATAGGTGTGGTAGAAGTCGATGCCCTTGTGGTTGGGATAGTACTTACCGGCCACGACGCCGTCGGTGATCTGCCGCGGAACGCCGTTGGAGCCACCCGTCATCACGTCGGACACGGACAGACCACGACCATCCAGGTCATAACCACCCTCGAGCTGGTGCGCGGCAACCGCGCCACCCCACAGGAAGTCCTTTGGTAATGCCATTGTCCCCTCTCCTTTCCTCATGTGTTTCCCGTACCACCTAATATAGCTCAAACTTGATGAAGTGGGGCAGAGACAAAAAGACAGGCGCGAGAAGAAAGTGACGCAAGAGTAGATGGCAGGGCCTTCACGAAAGGGGTTTGCCCCACATAAACAGGGGGTCGTCTGCGCTATGGTGCAGGCTATGGACCGTTGGCGGTTTGCCCCACATAAACAGGGGACCGTCCCTTCCGAGACGGTCCCCTTCTGTATCCCCGCTAGAAATTTGTGCAGTCTAGCCTACGGTCAGCTGATTCTCTTCGTCGGAGAGCTCGGAGACCATGAACGACAGATAGGTCGCGAGCAGGTGGTTCTTCAAGACCTCGGCAAGGGCAGGGTCGCTGATTCGAGTCACGCCGAACCCAATCGGATCGTCGTCGTCCTCGAACGCAACACCACGGAAGTACTCGTATGCGGCGTCGAACTTCGCGCGCTGGCTCTCGTCGAGCGCCTCGAGGTCATAGGTGTACTCGATGCCAATCTTGGGGAAGTTGGGCGGCACCGTGGGCACGGCGTCTGCCTTATTGGTGAAGGTACGGAAGTTGGGGAACCCGTAGCCACTCTTTGCGTCATCGCCGCACTCGTAGTTGGGCGAGGCGTAGGTGTAGACGAAGCGCTGCTCGTCCTCTGCGATGTCCTTCGTCAGGCGTCCCACGACGTTGGCGACCGCAGCACCGAGGCTGTGCCCCGTGATGAAGAGAATCGTATTCGTGTCGGTCGCGCCCTCGATGCTGCGCACGTACTCGGCAAGCGCGTCGGCGCAGTTCTTGCCCGCCTCAAAGAAGCCGTCCTTGACGGACTTGACGTCGGTGATGGCATCGTTGCCGGTCGTGGTTCCCTTGAAGGTGGCAATCACGATGTGGAAGGTTCGGCCATCCTTCTGAATCGCCTTGTGGGCGAAGGTGCGCGCAGGCTCGCTCACTGCATTTCGCCGCAGGGTGGTCATGGGATAGTTGCTGCTCCACATGTGCTCGAATCCCAGCGTCTTGAACAACGCCTCGACGGTGAGGGAGGACATCTCGCACGCCCAGCTCGTCACCAAGCCGATGATGGCAAGGCGCGGGTCCTTCACCCGAGCGACCGCACTCTGCAGCAAGGCGCCCCAGTCCCACATCATGCGGAAGGGGCGCTTGAACGGGAGGTCCACCCATTGGGGCTCAAGCTCCTCGTACACCGAGACGTTCTGGTCCTGCTCCGCGAGGAGAGCGGGAGCCGTGTAGTGCTCGATTGCGTCCTTGAGGGCTTCTATCCTCTCAGCGCTGTTCTCCATGTCGCCACTAATCCTTTCTCACAGACAAGAACACATAGATGATAAGTCCGAAGCCCATAATACCAAAGAAATATCCGGCGTTAATCAACGCCTGCTTGCCTGCGCTCGCACCGGCAGAGCAGAGCAAGCATGCGCCGAGGAAGAGCGCCGCCGCCAGCGTGGCCAAAATCGCATTGCGCACCAGGAAGGTGATCATCCTCGAGCTCCGAGGATCAATCCCAAAGTCGCCGCCCAACTTGAGCTGGCTCTTCTGGAACATGTCGAGCGTCTCCACGGCCTTGGTGGGCAGTCCCGCCAGGTCGTCCATGCCCTGGACGCCCTTCATCACGAACGCCTGAACCATATGCTCGAGGTTCTCGGGGTTGAAGCCAAGGTCGATGTGACGCGTCATGCAATCCATGATGTTCACGCGCGGACTGAGCGCCTTGACGGTACCCTCAATGGTGAGCAGGCCACGCCCGAGGTTAGTGAGGAAGGGGTCGATGTCGTAGCCCTCCTCCTCAAGGTTTGAGGTGAGAGTGGAGAGCAAGTCGCCCGTGTCGAAGCTTTCCAGGTCGGAGTCGGCAAACTGCGAGGTCATCTGCTCGCACATGTCGAGAAGCGCGCCGTGGTCGATGGGACCGCGCGGATGGGCGATCTGCAACACGCTGCGCTTGAGGGAATAGTTGTCGCGCTTCACGAGCGCCGTGACGATGTCGAGCAGGATTTGGCGCTGCTTGGAGCTTACGTAGCCCATCATGCCAAAGTCAATCCACTCGATGCCGCCATCTACGAGCAACACGTTGCCGGCATGCGGGTCGGCGTGGTAGAAGCCGTCCGTAAGAATCTGCTCGACGTAGTTGTCGGCCAGCAGGTTGCCCAGGCGGTCGCGCTCCTCGTCGGAGAGGGACTCCACGTACTCGGTGTCGCCCACCTCGGGACCCGCAACGAAGTCTTCGGTGAGGATAGCCTCGTTAGTGTAATCCGTGTAGCACTTGGGCGACGTGACGAGCTCACGGTCCTCGTTGTTCTGGTAGAAGCGAACGAGGTTGCGCTCCTCGTTGGTGAAGTCGAGCTCAATCTTTGAGGTCTCCTCCAGCTCCTTGACCATGGTCATGAGGTCCATGCCGTCTTCTTTGTTGCCAGAGAATCTGTCCGCCGTCTCCAGCACCTTCTCGATGAGGGCGAAGTCTTGCGCCACGGTGTCCACCACGCCCGGACGACGCACCTTGACGGCCACCACGGTACCATCCTCGAGCACGGCCTTATGCACCTGGCCGATTGAGGCAGCGCCGAGCGGCTCGTCATCGAAGGACGAGAAGAGCTCCTCGGTGGGCCTCCCTAGGTACTTCTCAATCTGAGCGTGCACCGTTGCGGCATCCATGGGCGACACGCTCGAGCGCAGCGAGGCGAGCGCGTCGCAATACTCGACGGGCAGCATGTCGGTGTGGGTCGAGGCGATCTGTCCAAGTTTGACGAAGGTGGGGCCAAGGTCCTGGAGGATGTCCACCGTCATCGCGGGCGTGAGCCCGTCGCTGTAGTCGTACTTCTTGAGGATGGCAACGATCTCTTTGCCGCGCGCGCTGTAGTCAATTTTGTCCTTGGTCTTCTTACGCGCGTTCCTGAGCGCTTGGATGAAAGTAGCCATGACATATCCTTTCAGTATTCTGAATACTACTAGCAATCATTGTGAGTGATTGTACTGCCTGCTGTCCAACAGATGTCCAACAATGAAGCATCTCTATGATATATCTATTGTGATAGCGGGAATGGATACGTACTGACGCGCAACATGATGTATCATCCCTTTGCGTGTGACTTCTCAAACCAAGGACCCGCGCGATCCGGTCGAAAGGAGCAACAATGGAGAACGTCGTAACCGCAATCTTCGATGTCGAGGCCGAGGCCTATAAGGCCTTCACTGAGATTCGTAACAAGCCCTTCGGCGAGGACTATGCCGTAGCCGAGGCTTCGCTGCTCAAGCGCGACGGCGATGCCATCATCGTTGTCGATTCCTTTGATGCCGCCGCCGTCACCGCTGACGACACCGCAGCCGGCATCGTCATCGGTTCGCTCGTGGGCATCCTGGGTGGCCCACTCGGCGTCCTGCTCGGTGCAAGCACCGGCGCCCTCGTCGGCAGCGCATACGACTCCGCCGATGCCATCGACAGCGTTTCCATGCTCGAGGTCACCGCTGCCAAGCTCTATGACGGCGAGGTTGCCGTCATCGCGCTGGTCCAGGAGGAGGAGCCCGCGTTCGACGCCGCCTTCGCTGGCTACGACACTACCATCGTGCGTCACTTCGCCGTTGACGTCATCAACGAGGTCGACCTTGCCCGCGAGGCGACGGCAGACTTCGAGAACCAGCTGCGCCAGCAGCTCCGCGCCGAACGCAAGGCCGAGAAGGCCGAGAAGCGCGACGAGCGCAAGGCAAAGATTAAGGCGCGCTTCGATGAGCTCAAGGCCAAGCGCACCGAGCGCAAGGCTGCCTTCGATGAGGGCAAGGAGATCGCCAACGCGCAGTTCACCTCCTCCACCAAGGAGATGTTCGGCACCGAGTAACAACTCACTGCGCTAGATTGCGCGGGGCGTCAGGGAAGAATCCCTGACGTCCCGTTCTTTGTGGGGTCCATCAGGCGGTGGCCCCATGGACCCGCGAGGTCCACTGAAGGGCATCCCGCTCATGGCCCCCCTATCCACGCACGTACAGCCGCACGAGGCCCGGCTCCACTCGCTCCCATCGTTCGCAGAGACTCTCTACGATGGATTGCGAGAGGATGTCTCGCTCGCCATCCATCAGACTGCCACTCTCGAGCAGTGGTCCGCGACAGTCGATGGTAAGTATTATGTCCACACCGCCCTCGCCAGCTGAAAGCATCACGTGAATGTTGGGGTCGGTGACGTTGCGCTGGCGTGCAATAGTAAGCAGCTGGTTCCCCACAGTTTCTTCCACCATCAACTGGCACACGTTTGTGGCATGCCTCCCCATGAATTGGCGCTGGCAATACACAACAAGTGACGCCTCCATAGCATGGAAGTCAGGACTCAGCGTGTTGACGTCCCATTTCCAACTGCGCACGCGGAAGATGAAGTCGTGCGTTTCTTGCCGCAGCGGGTGCTCGAAGATTTGCTCGGGCGGTCCTGCCTCCCACAGCTCGCCACGGTCCATGTAGAACACGCGCGAACTCGCATCACGAGCAAAGCGCATCTCGTGTGTGACCACCAACATGGTGAGACCGCGCTCGGCAAGGCCCGTGATGACGGAAAGCACCTCACTGACCATCTGGGGGTCGAGCGCCGACGTGGGCTCGTCAAAGAGCAGGATCTTTGGATCCATGGCGAGACCGCGCGCGATGGCCACGCGCTGACGCTGGCCACCGCTGAGCTCGTGGGGCCAACTGAGGGCCTTATCGCGCAAGCCCACCTGATCAAGCAGCTGAAGCGCCCGATTGTACGCCTCCTGCTTGGAGAGACCAAGCAGGTCCATGGGCGCCATCATGAGGTTCTCGACCACGAGCTTGTGGCCAAAGAGCGCGTAGTTCTGGAAGACCATCCCCATCTTGCGTCGCATGGCGGGCAGATCGGTGGCGGGGTCGCACATGTCTACCCCGTCCACGATGATCGATCCCGAGGTCGGCGTCTCCAGACGATTGAGACAGCGGATGAAGGTTGACTTGCCCGTGCCCGAGGGTCCGATGATGGAGATGACCTCGCCCTCATCCACCGTCGCGTTGACGTCCTTGAGCGGCGTTATGTTTGGATACTCCTTGCGCAGGTGGCTCACTTCGATGAGACTCATAGCTGTACCCCCTCAATCTCGCGCGGTCGGTTCTCCACGTCAAAGCGCGCCGCAAGCTTCCCCAACATCCACGCGAGCAGGCGACAGAACAGGAAATAGATAATGGCCGTGGATATAAGTGGGAAGAATGCGTCCATGGTGCGGGCACGTATGAGGTCGCTCGCACGCGTGAGGTCCTGCACGGATATGTATCCCACGATAGCGGTATCCTTAACGAGGCTCACGAACTGACCCATGAGCTGCGGCGTGAATCGTTGCATGGCCTGCGGGAAGATGATCTTCCTGAATACCTCCTTACGCGTGTAGCCCAACGCGAGGCCCGTCTCTTCTTGAATGATGTCGATGCCGTCCACGGCCGTCCACATGGTGGAGCCGGAGGTCGAGCCAAAGGAAAGCGTGAAAGCGAGAATGGCCACCAGCGTACCAGGCACACTGATGGAGCCAAACACCACGTAATAGAGAACCATGAGCACCACCACGAGTGGTACGCCACCCATGATCGCCTGGTACCCGTCAACGAGCTTGCCTATCCAACGCATGCCGCTCCGACGGGCGAGCACCGTGCCGAAGCCGAGCAGGGTGCCGAGCGCGCCGGCGCATACACTGATGAGGACGGTGGTGCCAAGACCCGAAAGAATCAGCTTCCAGCGATCCTCCTCGATGAACGTCTTGCGGAAGGACTCGGCCATGCCCGCCCAGAAGTCGCCACCTGCAGCCGCGCCGCCCTTCGTCATGACGATGACCGAGATGGTGGTGGGCATGACCGTATCGCTGAAGTCACATACGGATGCGCGCTCGGGAGTCTGCGTAAGGGTGCCACCGAAGTCTGCCTTTCCACTGTCCACTTCGGCAAAAATGGAATCCATGGGTGCGGTGGACACCTTGAGGTGGTATCCCAGCTCACGAGCGATGAGCAGTGCCAGCTCCACATCGTAGCCTTTGGCCTTGCCGCCTTCGCCGACGTAGCTGAAAGGCTCGATGACGCCCGACGTAACGAACTTGAGCGTGCCGTTGGGGGCGTCCCAGTCCTGCGCGGGCAGGGTCTTACCCGACTCATCGGCTGCCACCCACTTCTCCTCAAGCGCTGCCAGCGTACCGTTCTCCCCAAAGCGCTCGATGAGCTTGTTGAACTTCTCAGTGAGCGACGATCCCTTTTGGAAGAAGAACCCCTCCGAGACGTCGGCAACGGGTTCGGGCAGCAGCGTCACCGTACCGGGACGACGATTCACGGCGAGCTGGCAGCAATACGAAAGCTGCACCGCCGCATCCGCCTTGCTCGCCTCCACAGCCGCCACGCATTCCGCAAGCGAAGGATAGAAGTCCTTTTCCGTACCCTCGATGCGCTCTTCGATGCGCTGGTCATACACGCTGCCGTTCACGTAGGCAAAGCGCTTGCCGGAGAGCTCGTCGAGCGTTTGGTACAGGGGCTCGGAGGTTTCGGATTCGCTCTCCGATGCTTGCACGGATGCCGGAACCACAGCAAGCACACCGAACATCACGCATGCAAACAGCACGACCGCAAACGCCACTATCGCACGTCGACACCTTCGCCTTCTCATGGGCAGCCCCTCTCTTTGATTCCCAGCCGCTTAATGTGGCTCAGGAATCAAATGATAGACCATCATGCCTACCCATGGGACAACCGAGGGGCAGCTCGCCGTAGCAAAGAGCTACATATCAGTCACATTCGACAACATGGCACGCTAAGCCAAGCGGGTCGCTCACTTGGCGATGGCCTGCTGCCCCTCGGCAACGAATCGTTCGATGAGGCTGCTCAGTTCCTCCGGGGGTATCCTGCAGCCACCATCGAGCCAGCATCCCACAACGCCAGAAGCGCCATGAGTGATGAATTGCAGGAAGAGCTCTCCCTCATCCTCATTTGTCAGGCCCTCGGTACCCCAACGATCGAGGGTCTGCTCACAGCAAAGATCAATCGCCCGCTCGAGGAGGCGCGCGTTGCCGTGCCAGACGGCCAGCCAACGCTCACGGTTGGCGTCGATCGTCCGACACATCTCGAGCATGACTTTCCCCTCGTGATAGCCGCTCTCAATCATCTCCGTCATCTCGGCCAGGAGCTCCTCGTCCACCTCCGCGAGCACATCCTCGGGCGCCGAGTAATAATAATCATTATACAAAAGTGTTGCCGCACAAGGGGCGACAGAGACGTCCAAATGCGCTAGCAGCGTCCACTCCACCAGCTACCCACGCACGTTGGAGTAGGCGGTCTTTGCACTGACGCCGTCGATGTTGCCCACCTTGCCCGCCAAGGCAGCAATCTGATCGGTAGGGGCGTCGACGGCAACGCTGATGATGCTCACGCCACGCTTGGGATACGGCACGCCCATGCGGCCGACGATGTATTCCCGATACTCATGCAGGATCCCATTGAGGCGCTCTACAGCTTCGGGCTTCTCGACGATGATGCCGATCACGGCCACGCGCGTCTCCATTGCGCACCTTCTCTCTTCTGTGCTGCTTGACATGGTGTAACCTCATTCTACGCTACGACGCTTTATGGTGGAAATGTGAAGGTGAGACACACAACCGATAGACGCATATGACTAACCGGGTACACAAACGACCGAGTCACAATCCGTGATGCGAAAACGAAAGGATTTATACTATGAAGATGAACAGCTCTGTAAAGACCGCGCTTAAGACCAAGTCCCTTGTCATCGGCGCAGCCCTCACGCTCGTCCTCTCGGGCGGCCTCGTCGCTTGCGGCAACTCCAACAGCGACACCCAGGCTTCCAAGCCTGCAGCCACCCAGACGGCCACGAACGAGGAGCCCGCGCAGACCGCCACGACCGAGCAGACCGGCGAGACCACCAACTGGGTCACCGACTCGACGGCCGAGGATGCGGCGAAGGGTGCCGGCCTTGCGAAGTTCGGCCTTCCCAGCCAGCTGACCATCAACGACCAGACGTACCAGAATCCCAGCTATGCTCATGCCGACGGTGTGGCACAGGGCACCTTCGAGACCGGCGCGACCGCCGTCATCGTACGCGCAGGCAACGTCAGCGGCCACAAAGCCAAGCTGACCGATCGTGCGGATACCGAGTTCGCAAACAAGTCGACGCAGAACGTAGATGGTCTCAACGTAACGATGCTCGGCGCCGAGCAGAACTCCCCGACCGTCATCACGTGGGCTGACGGCAAGGTTGAGTATGGTGTCACCTACCAGGGCCTTGGCGGCGAGGAGGTCAGCATGACCGCTGACGAGGCAGCCACCGTTGTGCGCGCAATCCGCGACGCCAATGCCGATGCCCAGTCGACGCAGAATGGTTCCAAGACCAACACCACGCAGCAGAACCAGAACCAGCAGCAGAACCAGCAGCAGAACCAGCAGAACAAGAACCAGCAGCAGAACCAGAACAACACGAACGCTGCCTCCGAAGGCATGATCTCCTCCGACAAGGCCTCCAGCATCGCAACCGCCTACGTCGCACCTGGCAACAACGTGAGCAACCTCTCGGCACAGCTCGTGACCGGCGGCGACGCACCCCACTACGTGGTGACCTTCCACTTCGATGATGCCGACTACACCGTCGAGATCGACGCCTACACCGGCGAAGTGTGGGACTCCTTCGCGACCTTTAACGACGGCAGCACGCAGACCTTCCGTCCTCAGGGCGACGACGACACGAATGAGGGCACTTCTGAGCAGACCTCTACCAACGACACCACTGGCATGATCTCCTCTGGCGAGGCATCCAACATCGCCGTGAACTCCGTCGCCTACGGCAACAACGTGAGCAACCTCTCGGCACAGCTCGTGACCGGCGGCGACGCACCCCACTACGTGGTGACCTTCCACTTCGATGATGCCGACTACACCGTCGAGGTCGACGCCTACACCGGCGAAGTGTGGGACTCCTACGCAACCTACAACGACGGCACCGTTTCTCGCGATAACGACGATGTCGACAATGATAACGACCACGACAACGACATCGATTACTCCGACCAGGAGAACGAAGCCTACGACGACGCCGAGTAGTATCTCTCACACGTAAACCAGGAACGGGCCGTTCTGCTCATCGCAACGAGCAGAACGGCCCGTCTTTTTGGCTCGCTACGTACGTCTGCGGTCGATGCCCATGCGCTGGTAATAGCGCTCCTTCTCCTCGTACATGCGCTCGTCCGAGACCTTGGCCAAATCCGCAATGCCCATGTCTGGGAACTCCCGCGCCTCAGCGTAGCCGCACGAGACCGATACGCCATCTACCTCGTCGCCCGACCATTCCGAGACCACTTGTGCTAAGTGCTCCTTGATACCTTCGAGCGCGCCTTCCGGCACGTGCAACAATGCCGCAAACTCATCCCCTCCGATGCGGTACACCTTGCCATACTGCTCGAAACACTCTCGCAGACAGTCAGCCACACCGCATATGAGCTCGTCACCCGCGTCGTGGCCAAGCGTATCGTTGACGGTCTTCAGGCCATTGACATCAGCGGTCACGCATACGACATCGGGCTTGAGCGTCCCGCCCTGGAGCAGAGCTTTGTCATGCTCGTAGGCACGACGATTGCCGAGCATGGTCGCATGGTCGACCAGCGACGCGCTCTGCAGCTCGTCGGTCTTGCGACGATTGATTCGCAACGCGACGAAGAGTATCACCAGCACGGCAATGCACAACAACGCATTTATCAGGATGATGTAGGCGAACCTACTCGCCTTGTTAACACCATCGCTCTGGATGACGAGGTACCAGTCCAGGTATCCCACATACTTGGTCACCGCAAAGCGATCGCCCCCAAGGTCGCGGTACACATACTCCCCGCTCTTGTTGTTGTCAATCATGTCGCCGAGATCAACCGACTCGATGCGCGTGTCGTCTGTGTCTACCTGCACGATGCCATTCGAATCGACAAAATCAATCTTTACGTCAAAGCTTTCCTCAAAGCTGCGGAAGAGATTCTGGATACCAGTCATGTGCACACCGATGCCGCACACTCCCAAGGCCTCGCGACTGTTACTCGTTATCTTCGCGTTGACGTAGACCGCGAGGTTCGCCTTGTCGTACACATCTGCATCCACGTCCAGATCATACTGATCATCTGAACCGACGAGCCCTGCATACCACGAGTCTTGGCCACCCCTCGTGTCGATGACCCTATTGAGCCCGTTGCGCGTGAAGTACTTTCCGCTCGCATCCGAGATGACGAACGACCTTTGGTACCCAAGACTGTTCTCGATTGCCGTCAAGTACTCGGTCATGGCAGCCTCGAACGCTTTACTGTCCGTCTGCGCCTCGTGCTGAAGCGCGTCAATGAGGTAGCTGTTGCAGGCCATCGTCCGTGCCGTCATGATTGGCCCCGCCAACTCGCCACTTATGTAGTCGTAGATCTGCGTCGCGAGCACCTTGTTCGTCTCGCGCACGTTGTGCCGGCTCATGATGTGCATGGACGCAAGAGAGACCGTCGTAGAGAGCAGGAAGCTCACGACGACCATGGCGAACGAAGACCTGATGATGGATTGCTTGCTCACCTGTATGTCCATGAATCTTCCTCACGTCACAAGGATGACTTCCTGAAGATACAAGTATACGTGAATGGCGTGGCGGTGGGACCTGTCCCCGTCACGTAAAAGTTCACATCCGTGTTGCGTTGGTTCACATTGGGTGCAGTTCCTTTTGCGCACAGGTGGGTAGATTCCTAAAAAGCCGCGAGATAGGAGCACGTCATGGCAACACTCAGCGACTTCATCGCAATGCTCACGACCAATCCGGCACTTGCCGTCTCCATGGCGCTCGTGCTCGGTACCATCTTTGTCAACGGCGCCACCGATGCGGCCAACGCCATCGCAGAGGCCGTCGGCACGCGCGCCATCAAGTTCCCCCGCGCCATCGCCATGAGTGTGGTGTGCGAGTTTGCGGGTCTGGCTGTCTCGGTAGCCGTCTCAACGGCCGTGGCGGATACCATCGACCACATGGTCGACTTCGGCGGAGACCCCCATATGGCCCTTATCGCACTCTGCGCCGCCATGGTGGGCATTGTGGTGTGGGGCTGCGCGGCTTGGTATTTTGGCATCCCCACGAGCGAGAGCCACGCACTGATCGCAGGGCTCACGGGAGCTGCCATCGCGCTGCAGGGAGGCGTCGGCGGCGTCAACTGGTCCGAGTGGAGCAAGGTCATCTGGGGCCTCGTGCTCTCCATCGCCATCGGCTTGGCACTCGGCTACGTCCTTTCGCACGCACTGCGCTGGATCTTTGCGGACCTCACAAACCGCGATGCAAACATTCTCTTCTCGCGATTCCAGGTTGTGGGCGCTGGATTTGGATCCTTCATGCACGGAGCCCAGGACGGCCAAAAGTTCCTCTCCACTGCCATGATGGCGATTGCACTCGCGACGGGCTCGGACACCCTCGCAGAAGGCGGCTACCCCCTCTGGCTCATGGCCCTCTGCGCCTCCGTGCTCTCACTCGGCGTAGCCAGCGGCGGCGTAAAGATCGTCAAGACGGTCGGCACGGGCGTCGTGAACATGGAGAAGTACCAGGGTGCCGCCGCGTCGATCTCTGCCGGTATCAGCCTGCTGCTGGCGACCCTCTGGGGGTTGCCCGTATCGACCACCAATACGAAGACGGCCGCCATCGTCGGGGCCGGATGCTCCAAGAGCATCCATACGGTCAACTGGGGCGTCGCGCGCGAGATGGTCATGACCTGGGTGCTCACGTTCCCGGGCTGCGGCATCATCGGTTACGTTTTGGCGCGCATCTTCCTGATGGTGTTCTAGGGCCTCGCTGGCACGTAAGACCTCGCCGGCACGTAAGACCTCGCCGGCACGTCTCCCAATCGTCAACAGATAGCGGCCCACGGGATTCCCGCGGGCCGTTCGCCATGCTTCTCCTATGGAACGCCTACGTCTCGTGCGGCACCCAGACGAGCGGGTAGATGGCACCCTCGGGACACACATTCATGCACACCTTGCACCCCACGCACTTCGAGACGTCGATGTGAGCGACGTTGTTCTCGACCGTAATGCACTTCTGAGGGCAGACCTTCTCGCAGCGACGGCAACCCAAGCAGGTGTTGGCACAGGCGTCACGCGCGCGTTTGCCCATGAGCGTGTTGTGGCAGAGGACGAACGAGACCTCGCTCACGTCGCTCTTCTCTTGCAGGCTGATGAGGTGACGCGGGCAGATGGTGGTGCAGAGGCCGCATCCGATGCAGATGGCCGGGTCCACCACGGCGACGTCATGCTTGTTGAGCGAGATGGCGCCGTACGGACAGGCGGCCATGCAGTCTCCGTAGCCGATGCAGCCGTCCGTGCAGCCGTCGGAAAGATGCCCCATGGTCGAGTAAGAGCGGCAGCTCGGAGCGCCCTGATATCCGGCACGCTCTTGCAGCACGACGCGGTCGGCAGTGCCACGGCAGGCGACGACGGCACGCTTGACCACGACGTCACCTGCGTCGACGCCGAGATACGCCGCCACCTTCTGGGCAACCTCACGACCGCCGGGACCGCACGAGTTGCAGGCGGCACCGTCAAGCATTGCCTTCGCGTATGCCTCGCAACCGGCATAGCCGCATGATCCACAGTTCGCTCCCGGCAGCATGGCCACGAGCTCCACGAGCCGCTCGTCTTCTTCGACAGCAAGCTTCTGCGACGCGACCACGAGTATCGTCGAGCCCGCCAGACCGATTCCCGCGACGAGCGCGACGGTAAGCAATAGAGATCCCATGCGCCCTCCCCTACGCTCCGAACAGATGCTCAATGACGCCCGAGAATCCCATGAGGCTCATGGCCGTGATGGCGGCCGAGATGAGCGTGATGGGCATGCCTCGGAACACCTCGGGAGGCTCGGCCTCGTCAACGCGACGCCGCACCCCGTTGAAGATGACCATGGCGAGCAGGAAGCCGAGTCCTGCGCCAAGCCCTGCGACCAATGCCTCGGGATACGTGTATCCCTCGTCCACCGTGAGCGTCGCGACGCCCAGCACCGCGCAGTTGGTGGTGATGAGCGGCAGGTATACGCCCAGCGCCTTGTGCAACGGCGGCATGAAGCGCTTGAGCACCATCTCGAGCAACTGCACAAGGGTCGCGATGACCAAGATGAAGGCGATGGTCTGCAGGTACTCCAAATCCCAGGCGACCAACAGCTGTTGGATGGGCCAGGTGACCGCAATGGCGAGTACCATGACCACCGTGACGGCACCGCCCATGCCCACGGCGGAGCTAAAGCGCTTCGAGACACCCAGGAACGGGCAGATGCCCAAGAACTTGACGAGCACGAAGTTGTTGACCAAGATCATGCTGAAGAGGATGGAAGCGTATTGGGCCATCACACGTCACCTCCCACATCGTTCTTTTCTGCGAGACCGCGCTCGACGCGCTCCTCGAAGCGACGAAGCTGTTCGGCAAGGCTGCCATCGGCGCAATTCACACGATTGGGATCGTTGACGCCACAGTTGAGCGGGCATGCTGCGCAGAGCGTGTCGGAAGGCTCGCCCGCAGGCCTCCCCTCCGGCTCCGCGCCCCGCCGCTCGAACCACACCGAGATTGCGATAAGCACGCCCAAGACCGCGAATCCACCCGCCGGGGTGATCATGATGAGCATCGGCTCGATGAAGGAGGGCATCACGCGGAATCCCAGCAGCGTCCCCGCACCGAGCAGCTCGCGAATCGCCGACATGAGCACGAGCGAGCCAGTGAAGCCGAGGCCCATGCCCAAGCCGTCAAGCGCCGAGAGCGCCGGGCCATGCTTCGAGGCAAACATCTCCGCACGTCCCAGCACGATGCAGTTGACCACGATGAGCGGCAGATATATGCCAAGCGCCTCGTCGAGGGCAGGCAGATAGGCCTTGACGAGCATCATCGTGAGCGTCACGAAGCTCGCGATGATGGTGATGAACGCCGGTATGCGCACGGAGCCCGGAATCACCTTACGCAGGAGCGAAACCACGACCTCGGAGCAGACAAGCACGAACGTCGTGGCAAGCCCCATGCCAATGCCGTTGGTGACGGCCGTGGTGACCGCCAGCGTGGGACACAGACCAAGCATCTGCCTGAGCGCGGGGTTCTCGGCAAGCAGACCTTTGGAGAACTCCGCCTTCCACGATGTTGCGCCAGCCTCCGTGACGGGAGCGTCGGCTTCGGGGGCGTGCCCCTTGCCGGGCGTCAAAGCAGCTTCCTTGGACATCAGCGCACCTCCTCATATGCCTCGACGGCACGGTTGAACGCCGTGAGCGCCGCCTTGGACGAGATGGTGGCGCCGCTGATAAGGTCGACCGAATCTTCGCCAACGGGCTCCGCCGGCAGGCCGACGTACTGACCGATGTAGGAGTCGTCGGAGATTCTGGAGCCCAGGCCGGGCGTCTCTTCGTTGGGCATGGTCTTGACGCTCAGCGTGCTACCAGACTCGTCAAAGGCGATTGCCAGAGGCACCTCTCCACCATAGCCCTTCGCCTGGGCAACGATTATCACACCCAAGCGATTGCCCGACGCGTCAAGCGCATTGAGGGCGGCAACGCATCCCTCGACGTCGCACGGCACTTCCTCGAAGGAGGCCGCCTCGGGCACGAGGGCCGCGTAGGTCTCCTCGGCCATACGCTCCTCTGCCGCCGTGATCACGGGATCGGTGAGCTGGTGGACAGCCCCAAGCAAGACGCCGGCCAAGGCACAGATGGTCACGAGCACCAAGATGGGACGCAACTGCTTACTCATGGCGCCCACCTCCCGAGCGCTCGCCGCCCACCGGCACGTTACGCGTCAGCACGTCAATGTGTGGCACGAGGAGATTCATGAAGAGGATGGAGTATGCGACGCCCTCGTTGAGGTTGCCCCAGAAGCGAATGAGACAGGTGATGAGTCCACAACCCACGGCAAACACGATGCGACCGCGCAGAGTCGCCGGCGTGGTGGTGTAGTCGGTCGCCATGTAGATGGCGCCCAGCAGGAGTCCGCCCTCGAGGACCTGCTCCAGCGGATCGCGACCGACCAACAGGCTGAGCAGCGCGACGACGCCCACGTACGTCACGGGCACGTGCCAAGTGATGACACGCCGCACAAGCAGATAGACGAAGCCCACGAGCAGGGCAATCGCGCATGTCTCGCCCAGCACGCCCGTGTGGGTACCCAAGAAGAGCTCCATAAGCGAATGCGCCCGCGCAGAGGGGGCGAGCGGCGTGGCGGAGCTTACCTCGTCGACAATCGGCGCGACCGGTAACGTCACGCGCGGTGGTGCGAAGGTGGTCATCGCCACGGGGAAGGTCACCGCCAGGAAGATTCGTCCCACGACGGCCGGATTAGCGAAGTTGCAGCCGATGCCACCGAAGAGCTCCTTCGTCATGACGATGGCCACAAATGAGCCGAGGACCACCATGTAGAGCGGACACGTCGAGGGAATGTTGAAGGCGAGCAGTAAGCCAGTTACCGCCGCCGAAAGGTCGCTCACCGTCGTGGGCATGCGGCGAAGCATGCACCACAGGTGCTCGAAGCCCACACACGAGACCAGCGCAGTGAGGACGACCAACGCCGCACGCAAGCCAAAGATCACCGTCGCCGCAATGAGTGCGGGTGTAAGCGCGATGAGCACGTCGCGCATGATGCTCTGCGTGGTCTGCGAGCTCCTGAGCTGCGGCGCCGTGAGCAGGACGAGCGGGCGGGCAGACTCCGCCGGATGAATGGGCAAATGCTCCATGCGCTACCTCCTCTCCCTTGCCTTGCGCTGCTCCGCACGAAGGAACGAGCGCGCGAATCGGACGGACTGGGCGAGCGGTTGCTTGGCGGGACATACATACGAGCAGGTGCCGCACTCCACGCACAGGTCGGCCATGAGCTCGTCAAGGTCTTCCACGTCACGGCGCTGATACGCCTTCTGAATGCTAATGGGCGTCAACCGCATGGGACAGTTGTCGATGCAGGCACCGCAACGGATGCACGCGGTCGTCTGCGGCCTGTCCACGACATCATGCGCGAAGGCGAGCAAACCACTGTTTGGGCGTGTGATCGGCGCGTCGAGCTCTGTCTGCGTTATGCCCATCATCGGACCACCGATGACTACCTTGCGCGGCTCTTCCTTGAGGCCACAGAACTCGAGGGTTTCTCCGATGGGCGTGCCAATGAAGACTTCGAGGTTCTGCGGACGCTCAATGGCATCGCCCATCACCGTGATGCGCCGCTTGGTGAGTGGCATGCCGTCCTGCAGAAAGCGACCAATTTCGCTCATGGTCGTCACATTGAAGAGAAGGGCGCCGACGTCGGTGAGGTGCCCACCACGCGGCACGGAGCGACCCGTCACGTTACGCAGGATCACGCGGCTTGCCCCCTGCGGATAACGCGCGGGCAGGGTGAAGACGTCGATGCGTGGGTCGTCGGCCGCCATCTGACGCAGCAGCTCGATGGCCTTGGGCTTGTTGTCTTCGATGCAGATGAGCGAGCGTGGCACACCCGAGAGATCCAAGCACGTGCTGATGCCGTGCAGAATCGTCTGTGGGTTCTCCACCATCTCGCGGTAGTCGCTGGAGAGGTACGGTTCGCACTCCGCGCCGTTGACCAGCCAGCAGTCGATGCTGGAGAGGTCCGAGTCCATCTTGAGCCACGTCGGGAATCCGGCGCCGCCCAGGCCCACGATGCCACTGTGCCGCACGGCCTCGACCAGGCTTGCGTAGTCGGTGACCTCGGGCGGGCATATCGCAGAATCGACGGTCTGCTCGCCGTCGGGAACGATGACCACAGCCTCGTCGGAGCGTCCATCTGAGTAGTGAATCGAGCGAATCTCGCGCACGGTACCCGAGACCGGCGAGAATATGTCGGCCGACATCCGCGCGTCGCTATGGCCGATAAGCGTGCCCACGTCCACATGCGCACGCCGCTTGACTTGCGGCACACATGACGCACCCACATGCTGATGCATGGGGAGTATCACCTGAGTCGGCAGCGGCATGCGCGTAGTTGCAAGCTCGGCCGTCGCCTTGTTGTGTGGAATGCGAACCCCCCGCAGCTCCACTGAGCGCAAACGTCCGAGCGCGCCTCCTAATAAGCGCACCATTAACCTCTCCATCTGATTGTTGCCAGTCGATTACTTCACGTGTTCGACATAATACTAACATTATCCTGCGTGAGTGCCAACGAAACGTAATGGGCGGGATTCTCGTCAGCGCTCTACCCGCCTCCTGGCCTTCGGATGACAAACGACTTGCTTCTTTCACTGCCACTCCCTTGCCACGCCGGAGCAACCACTTCGCTCGGCACGCCCACTTGGCTCACCCTCCGCGCCTTCGTGTATAGTCATTCCGATGGGCGCAACCATACGGGCGAGGAGGCAACGATGGGAAAGAGACTAGGGAACCTAATCCGGCAGGCGCGCACAAATGCGGGACTCACACAGGCCTCGCTCGCCGCTCAAGTCGTCGGTGCGAGCCAGTCGGACATTGGACGCTTCGAGCGCGGTGAGGCTGAGCCCGCGACGCAGGTGGTCAAGGACATCGCCAAAGCCTGCGGCGTCACCCAGAAGTCGCTTCTCGAAGCCATGCCCAAGACCACGACGAGCAGCTCGAGCTCTAGCACGTCTTCCTCAACGGGCACGTCGATGAGGGTGAGCGCCACCGAGAAGCGCCTCGTGGAGCTATACCGCGCTGCCGACTCAGCCACAAAGAAGCGAGCCATGGCCATTCTGAAGGGCGAATCGTCCACCGGATCTACGGGCGGCCTCAACGTCGCGGGGCTGGACCTCGCCAGTCTTGATGCAGCAGGACTGAACGTGGAGGACCTTATCTCTGGCCTCGGTGGGCTTCTCGGCGACACGCTGCTCAAGAAGTAAGCAAGCAGAAGGGGGCGAGCGGGAGCGACAATGACGTTCAAACTGGGACTCGCACAAGCAACCGAACAGGTCGAGCTCGCCGCGGCAGCGGGGGTGGATCTGCTCGTCTTCCCCGAGGACTTCATGCCCTCACCAGAGCAGGCAGAACCGCTCGACGGACCGTTCGTGCACGCCGCACGAGAAGCAGCGCACGCGAACGGCATCTGGATGGTCTTTACCACCTTCGAGACGAACCCAGCTGGCGGACCGCCGTTCAATACCGCGGTTGTCGTAGACGATGCGGGCGAAGTGCGGGGCACGTATCGCAAATGCCACCTCTACGATGCGCATGGCGTGCTCGAGTCCGACCGCTCAACCCCAGGGGACGAGCTGTGCCGCCCCATCAGGACGCCGTTTTGCACGCTCGGCATTGGCATCTGTTACGACCTGCGCTTTCCCGAGGTCGCACGGCGACTGGCCATCGCGGGCTGTGACGTGCTGCTTTTCCCTGCCGCTTGGCACGACGGGCCACGCAAGATCGAGCACTGGCGCACGCTCCTTGCGGCACGCGCCATCGAGAACGAGTGCTTCGTCACGGGCGTCTGTCACGCGGGCGAACGATACGTGGGGCAGAGCTTCGCGTTTGGGCCGCTCGGCGAGGAGCTCGCGAGCGGGAGCGGGCTCCTGACCTGCGATGTCGACCTCACCGCCGTTGCTTCGGCGCGCGACGCAATGCCCGTCTTTGACCATCGCAGACCGGAGTTGTACGCGTAGCGGCGTCCGACCGGCTTTCGCATCCAAGCCGGCATCTCCAGAACGCCCACCAAGAAGGGCGACCCCAGCACGTGTCGACACGCTGGGGTCGCCCTCAGACTTCCAAGTCTCGTTAGCTACTTTATCTTTATCTGCGCAACGCCCGAGCGAAACATCGTGTCGACCACGTCGAGGTAAAGGTACTTTCCTCGCTTCGACCTGCCAAGGTAGCTTCCCGTGCCACGCATCCCGGCGCTATTGGCGGTCGGCGAGTCAAAGACGTGAATCCACGACCGAGCATACGTACCCCCATTGACCACATACAAGTTATAGAAGTTATAGTACTTCCCGCCCCGCTCAGGCCGCACGTCGACGTTCCATTGATTGCTCCATGAGTCAGGCATGGTCACCTTGAAGTCCGCCGTCTCGTAGGTCCTCGCCGTGATGATTGGGTAGGGGACCTTCTTCTTGAACCGCGCCTTCGTGGCGCGCCTGACGCCCTTGTAGGTGGCAGACGGGGCCTTCGAGCCCTTGGCCTTGAGGACGACCTGGATGGCCTCGAGGCGGTACGAGTAGCCGGCGGTGCCCGCCGCCTGCCCGTTCTTCGCCCAGCCCATCCAGCCGAAGTGCTGCGCGTGGACGCGGTACCACACGTCGTACTTCTTGGCCATCCTCCCCGTGAGCTTGATCTGTATCGCCTCGAGGCGCCTGGACTGCCTCGTCGTGCCGGAGAGCTTGCCGTCGGCGCGCCAGCCCTGCCAGCCGATCCCCTGGATGTGGGTCCTGTACTTGATGCCGCCCGAGACGGGCCTGCCGACCAGCTTGATCTTGATGCCCTCGAGGCGCTTGGACTCGCCGGTCGTGCCGGAGACGGCGCCGTTCTTCCTCCAGGTGCCCTCCCAGCCGTAGGTCTGGCGGTGCACGAGGTAGGCGACCGAGGCCCTCTTCGACTTGGGGGAGGGGCCCGAGAGCTTGAAGCGATAGGGGCCGGTGTAGTTCCAGCACTCGACCGTGAAGTAGTGGGTGCCCTTCGCGAGGGTCACCGACGACGAGAAGGAGCGTCCCTCGCTCGTCCCGACGGACTCGTACCACTCCAGGGAGCCGTTCGCGTCGCGGAAGTTCACCCAGCCGAACCGGAAGCCGAACGAGCCCGTCACCTTCACCTTGGTCTTCTTGGCGAGCCTGATGCGGTAGAAGTCCTCGTGCTCCGACGAGCTGATCTTTCCGGAATAGGTCTTGCCGAGCTTGGCGGCCTTCGCGGTGGAGCGCGAATTGTTCGCCTGGGCAGTGAGCCCGGCGTCGACGCGGCCGTCCTCCCCCTCCGTGGCGTCGGCGGGCTCGACCGGGGCCGCCTCGGCGGAGGGTTCTTCTTTGACATCCACAGCCGACTCCTCGACGATTCCCGAGCCCTCCTCTGTCGCGTCGTTCCCCGTCGTGCCGTCGATGGACTCCAACGCATTCGGCGCAGCGTCAAGCACCACATCCCCATCGACGTCCGCTGCCTCACCGGCAATCGCGTCCTCAATGAGCGAGTCCTCGCTCTCCTCGACCTCGCTCGTCTCCTCGTTGCTGAGGCTGTCTGTGGAGTCAGGCACGAGCAGGTCACCGACCGTTGGGTTCGCGGCATTGGAGGGATCCTCGCCTCCGGCCGCAGGCTCCCCAAAGACGGTCTGGTCTTCTTCGGCTTCTTCGTCAAACGCCGCAACCTCATCCGAGCGCGCAGCATCCTCGGCGGGCGCAGTGATCACATCGGGCCCCTCCGTCACCTCCCCCTCCAGCGCCTGCGCAGGCACTCCACCAAGCGCGAGCACGCAGACGAGGACAAGGACGATGATTCTGCGAAGGGTATTACGGAACTCTTTCATGTCAGACCCCCTAAAGGCCACTGATAGGTTTCTCTACAAACGCGTCAGGACGATGTCAACGATTGTCCGCTACAAAACCTCGTAGGCGGCGTCACGAATCATGAGCACTCCGGCCGCGTCGTGGAAAGTCCCGTCCGTCTCCATCCAAGGCGTCCTCTTGCTGCCCGCCTGCACGATGCCAGAAACACGCAGGCGCTTTCCGACGAGGGAGGGCGTGCCCTCTTTCCGCCAAACCACCGTAGCGCTGGTCACGTCTTTGTGCCAGGTTGGCGAGCTGGGGTCGGCGGGATATGCAGCCACGTACACATTAATCGGGTCGTCGAGAAGGAAGACTTCGCTCTCGTATGTGTTGCCCTTGTATTCCGAGCGCCCGCTCCGCATGACGCCCGTCACCGAGATACGCTCCCCCTCCTTATAGCGCGCTTGGCTGGCGCTCTTTGACTTTTTGCTTTTCTTGCTCGCGCTTATGAGGTACTCCACGTCGGAATAATGGCAACCCGCGTTGGGGTAGTCCTTGCCAAGCTCGACCTTGTTAGCCTCGCCAGCAATAGCGCGATGGGGCGCAACGCTCAACAGCAAGAGCAACACGATAGCCCCTGTCAGCAATCCCTTGGCCAAACGTGCGAGACCCCTGCACTCGACATGCCCACATGTACTTTGATGTTTCTTCATGGTTTTGCTCCTCTCTGAAGACATGCTTATTGTAACCTCCACGGCCCGCATTCCCTTGCGCAATGACGCCCTCTCTGGACGAAGGGGCAGCCACCCAGCATCGGCTTTGGACTCTCGACACGCGCGGCATGCACGGGCCAAATCATCCCATCACCCAGGCCAAGCTACATCCCCAGCCGTTTGTTTCCGTCCTGTTAACGACACATAATGAGTTTCTTTTCCAAGAATCACGCACGTATGGACCCCAAATAACTGGCACTATGTACAGAAGTGGTTCTCAAACACACTTGTTATGTGTCGTTTGAAGAACGGGGATGCTCAGAGTCAATAACTATTAGGGGATGGTGTTCCGAAGTGGTAATCAGAAGCGCATGCACGGCCGACGCCGTCCACATCCTACATATATATAGTTATTACGTCGAAAGCACGGCCATCTCGTTCGAGTATGAGGCTCCCACGCCGGAGGAGTTTGCGCGGCGCATCGCAGGCACGCTGGAGAGGTACCCCTACATCGTTGTCGAGGAGAAGGGCGTAATCAAGGGTTACGCCTACGCCGGCCCCCTCAAGGATCGTGCCGCATACGACCGCTCGTGTGAGGTCAGCATTTACGTGGATCAAGACTCCAGGGGAGCTGGCTATGGCCGCGCTCTTTACGAGGAGCTGGAGAAAAGGCTCAAGGAAATGGGCATCCTCAACCTCTACGCCTGCATCGCCAGTCCAATCGAGGAAGACAAATACCTTACGAATGATAGCGAGCACTTCCACGCCCACCTCGGATTCGTGAAAGTCGGCGAATTCCACAGCTGCGGCTACAAATTCGGCCGTTGGTACAACATGATTTGGATGGAGAAGCTTATAGCGCCAACCATTCTTAGCCGCGCTGCGCTGACCGACAGATGATATTACATATATGGATATACCGATTGAGCATTAGTGCGGAAAATCGTTCTAACAAATAGGGCTCAACTGGTGTTTTACCGATTTTGATAACGATTTTCCACAGTGGCTATTTTAGCCACTGTGGAAAATCGTTATCAATTATGAAAAAATCCCAGTTGGCGTGAATGATTGCCATCGATTTTCCGCACTAATGCTCATTTGCAATACTCCGCATTGGGGACACCACGACCCGTTTCGCCCTCTCCATACTTGACAAGAGACCAATGTGATATCATACTGGTCTCAGTTTGGGACCATGAGGGCCCCTCCCCGTGAAAGGACAAGCCATGAGTGTCGAAAGGAAGGCCCACGCCGCGAGCGGATGGGTCATGCTGGCCATCGTGATTGCGGGATATGCCGCATCCCTGCTCTTTGCTTTCTCGTTCTTCTTTTCCATGGCGGACCCATTCCTCCGCTACGAGACCAATCCGTTACTCTCACTCATCTTCGCGATACTAGCGTTCATTGCAACGTCATTCGTGCGTCACGGCTTCTTTACGCTGCAGCCCGGCCAGGCGCGCGTCTGCGTGCTCTTCGGCAAGTACGTAGGCACGGTACGCGATGAGGGCCTGCGTTGGGCGAATCCGCTCTATGCCAAGACCCTTGGCATCACCAGCTCTGCCGGCGGCGCGACCGTGACGCATCGCCACGGTTCAAAGATCAGCGTCCGTGCCCGCACCTACACCGGTGATCGCATCAAGGTCAACGACAAGATGGGCAACCCCATCGAAATCGCCACCGTCATCGTCTGGCATGTTGCCGACACCGCCAAGGCTCTCTTTGACGTGGACGACTACGAGTCCTACGTGGAGATGATCACCGAGACGGCCCTTCGTCACGTAGCCTCCCTGTACGCATACGACCACATGGAGGACGATGACGAGAACGCCACGTCCATCACCCTGCGCACGAACATCGAGGAAGTCTCCCAAGCGCTAAAGACCGAGCTCTCCCACAAGCTCGCAATCGCAGGCGTCGAGGTGGACGACGCTCGCCTGACGCATCTTGCCTATGCGCAGGAGATTGCCCAAGCCATGCTGCGGCGTCAGCAGGCGGAGGCGATCATCGCCGCGCGGAAGAAGATCGTCGAGGGCGCCGTCAGCATGGTAGACATGGCTCTCACACAGCTCTCGGACGGCGGCGTCGTCGAGTTCGACGACGACCGGAAGGCCGTAATGGCTTCGAACCTCATGGTCGTACTGTGCGGTGACTCCGAAGCACAGCCCGTCGTAAACACCGGCACGCTGTATCAGTAAGCGGTAGGGCCGCACATGGCAAAGCGAAAGCAGTATCCGCTGCGCATCGACCCGGAAGTGTGGGACGCCATCCAACGATGGGCTGCCGATGACATGCGCAGCGCAAACGGCCAAGTCGAGTTCATCCTGCGCAAGGCGCTCCGCGAGGCGGGGCGCCTGCCCGCCTCGGATAGCCCCCGGAATGCACACGAAACTCATTCAAAACATGCGTTATAGTGATATCAAGGGCAACAAGGAAAGGAAGGAGTACGGCATGGCAAACTACACGTTCCCTGAGGGCTTCTTGTGGGGCGGCGCGACGGCGGCCAACCAGTTCGAGGGCGGCTACGACGCGGACGGCAAAGGGCTCTCGGTTCCCGACATCATCAAGGGCGGCGACGTCAGCACCCCGCGTCTCGTCACTCCCGCAGGCGTAAAGGCCGGCGAGTACTATCCCAGCCACGAGGGCATCGACTTCTACCACCACTTCGAGGAGGACATCGACCTCTTTGGCGAGATGGGCTTCAAATGCTTCCGTCTCTCCATCCAGATGAGCCGTATCTTCCCCAACGGCGACGACGCAGTACCCTGCCAGGCAGGCATCGACTTCTATCGCAAGGTCTTCGAGCGCTGCAAGAAAAACGGCATCGAGCCGCTGGTCACGCTCTCCCACTACGAGTTCCCGCTGGCGCTCAGCCACAAGTACGGTGGCTGGGACAACGACAAGGTCATCGACCTGTGGGTACGCTACGCCGACCTCTGCTTCCGTGAATACAAGGGGCTCGTGAAGTACTGGCTCACCTTCAACGAGATCAATTGCGCCATGACCCCCGGCTTCGGCGACATCTACGGTCTCGGCATTCTCCCGCCCGACGACTACGCCCTCTCCTTTGGCGGTCCCCTGCCCGAGTGGGTTGACATCAACCGCACGTTCCATGGTCTGCACAACCAGTTCGTGGCCAGCGCCAAGGCCGTCATGATCGCCCACGCGATTGATTCCGAGAACATGGTGGGCTGCATGATCGCCGGCAATGCCACCTATCCCTTCACCTGCGACCCGGCAGACGTCATCAAGGCCCAGAAGGCCACGCGCGAGAACAACTTCTACTGCGGCGACGTGCACGTGCGCGGCGCATATCCCGCGTGGGCGAAGGCCCTCTGGATCGAGCGCGGCGTTGACGTCCAGATGATGGAGGACCTCTACGCCCGCGACATGGAGACCCTGCTCTCCGGCGTCGTCGACTTCTACAGCTTCTCGTACTACATGAGCGGCGCCACCACCACCCACGAGGACGCCGCCAAGGCAGCCGGCAACGTCTTCACGGGCGTCAAGAACCCCTACCTCGAGGCAAGCGACTGGGGCTGGCAGATTGATCCGCAGGGTCTGCGTTGGTACCTCGAGGAGGTCTACGACCGCTACGAGATCCCCCTGATGATCGTGGAGAACGGTCTGGGCGCGGTGGACGAGAAGGCCGAGGACGGAAAGTTCCACGACGACTACCGCATCGACTACATGCGCAAGCACATCGAGGAGATGGGCAAGGCCATTTACGACGGCGTTGACCTCATGGGCTACACCATGTGGGGCTGCATCGACCTCGTCTCCGCCTCCACCGGCGAGATGAAGAAGCGCTACGGCTTCATCTACGTGGACAAGGACAACGACGGCAACGGCGACCTGCACCGCGAGAAGAAGGAATCCTTCTACTGGTACAAGAAGGTCTGCGAGAGTAACGGTGCTGACCTGGGCTAGCACCAGACAATAGATTTGCAGAGGAGACTGGGGGGATACTCCTTCCAGTCTCCTCTGCTATTAATTGCCCAGGAAAAGCGCCGCCCGAAGTCGGGCGGCGCCACATGGTGGGACACTTGCTTAAAAGCTGGCCATTTAAAGCAAGGAAAGGAAAGGGACGCCTCCCACCAGAACGCCTAAGAGAAGATGCGCTCAGAGCGCTTGCTACTTGGCGACCTTTACTACGGCCGCGCCTGCCTTTACGGCACCCAGCAGAGCGTCCACAGAATCGTAATCATCGGTGTTTGTGACGATGACCATCGTTGTGGCGGGTTTGCCCGCAGCCTTGATGGCATCGAGGTCAGCGGAGACCAGCAAGTCGCCGGCCTTAACCGCGTCGCCCGCGGCAACGTTCACGGTGAACGGAGCGCCATCAAGCTCGACGGTGTCGATGCCGATGTGGATGAGGATCTCGGTGCCATCATTGCCGAGAATGCCCACGGCGTGGCCGGTGCCAGCCGCCATGGTCACGGTGCCACTTACAGGTGCATACACGCCACCCTCAGTGGGCTCAATTGCGACGCCCTTGCCCATGGCAAGAGAGGCAAACACGGGATCGGGAACGGTGGTCATATCGATGGCCTCGCCCGTCATGGGAGAAGCAACGGTGCCGGTCTCGTCGACAGCGGCAACGCTCTGGGCAATCTGTGCGGGAGCGGGAGCGTCCGCCTTGGGGGCGCGCTTCTTGTCCGGCTCGTCACTGTAGAGCACCCAGGTGCCTGCGAATGCAACACCAAAGGCGGCCGCGAACATGATGCAGTACTGCAGGGGCTGGTTGATGCAAAGCAGAATGCCAAAGATGCCGGTAACGCCCGTGCCCGTTGCACCAAGCTGGGTAAGCGAGCAGATAAAGGCGCCGACAGCTGCGCCAGCCATGCCGCAAATAAACGGCTTGAGCTTGGGCAAGTTCACACCAAAGATGGCGGGCTCGGTAATGCCGAGCAAGCAGGAGATGCCAGAGGGAATGGCCAGAGCCTTGGTCTTGGCGCTCTTGGTCTTAAGGGCAACTGCCAAGCAGGCGCCACCTTGTGCGATGTTCGCCGCGGAGGCGATGGGCAGCCAGTAGGTCACGCCATACTGACCGAGCATCGACACGTCGATGGTGGTGTACATCTGGTGCAGGCCGGTAACGACGGATGGAGAGTAAATAAGACCAATAAGGATGTACCCCAGGCCAAACGGCACGTTAAGCAGTGCGGTGAGCAGGCCAAGGATTGCGTTCTCCAGCCACACGAAGATGGGGCCAACGAACAGGATGGTGATGTAGGCGGCACCAGCAACAGAAAGCAGCGGCGTCACAAAGAGGTCGAACATGTCGGGCACGACCTTGTGAAGCTTCTTCTCGAAGAAGCACAGGATCCAAGTACCAACCAAGATGGGGATAACGTGTCCCTGATAGCCAATCCAGTCGATGCTGTAGAGACCAGGAATGACCTCAAGGGTAATCATCTCGCCGTTGGCAATGGCATCAGCCGCGGCATAGGCGTTGATAAAGCTATTGCTGATGAGCAGAGCGCCAAAGGAGGCACCGAGGTAGGGGTTTCCGCCAAAGACGGTTGCTGCCGAGAAGCCCAGCAGGATCTGAAGGTTGGCAAGTGCGCAAGCGTTGATGAGGCCGGCGATTCGCCACCATACCGAGTTGGTGTCCAGGGCAATGATGCCCTTGCCACCCATGAACTCGATGGCGCCCATGATACCCATGAGCATACCGGAAGCCACGATGGCGGGAATGATGGGCACGAACACGTCGGAGAGGACCTTGATGGCCTTCATGAACTTGTTCTGGTTATCTGCTGCAGCATCTTTGAGCTCGTCCTTGGATACAGCCGAGATGTTACCCTGCTTGCAGAACTCGTCGTAGACTTTGTTGACCGTTCCCGTACCGTAGATGATCTGCAGCTGACCGGATGCCTGGAAATTGCCCTTTGCACCAAGGGCGTCCTCCACGGCGTCCTTGTCGACCTTCGCATCGTCAGCAATGACGAGGCGCAGGCGTGTGGCACAGTGTGCCGCCGAGACTACGTTGTCGGGACCACCGACCGCAGCAAGAATCTCTTTTGCTGCTTGAGCAGAATCGAGTGCCATACCGTCCTTCCTTTCCTACCTTAGAACTGAAATCCTTTCACGTGCAAACGCGTTTCACACGTGAATCCCAGCAAATACTGTAATCGATTTCATATTGCGTAGCAAGAGAAAGCGTTATTTGCTTCCGCCAATTTGCATCACGAGAAGACGAGTGGCACAACGTAAGGTGCTCGTCAGCCGCTTACGCGCCTAGATGCCGACGACCTGATACCCCAAAACGAGACTTATTGCGAGCTTCGTACGGTCTTTGAGCTGGTCAACCATCATTTCTGCGGCCTTTATGCCACATTCCTCGTAATCAAAGCGAACCGAGGGAATGGGGCCGGCTACCGCCTGCAGGATGGGGTCGTCACCAAAGCCGCTCACACGAGGAGCCTTAGGAGAAGAGGCGGATCCGTAATGCTCGCGAATGGCCTTTATGACGCCCGCGGCAATGGTATCTGTAGCGCAAGATATGAAATCGAAACCATATGGGTTGGCAAGGAGCTCCTTTGCAATGCGATATCCTCCGTCAACCGTGAAGTCTGTGGCCCTAACCACCACAGAGTCGGCATCTACACCTCGCCTCTCGAGGCCCGCCATGAATCCCTTGCGACGATCCGAGCCAAAGGAACGGTACTTGCCCTTGATATCTATATAAGCAACACGACTCTCGGGAGCACAGTTGAGCGACGAGGCGAGGTCGTATGCGGCACCAAAGTTGTCGAACCGTACGCAACTCATTTCTCGTACATGCTGGCCCACTACGACTACCGGTACGCGGGCACGTTCATAGAGCGCGATGTCTCCTGGGACTGGCGCAGAACTCACGAGCACGATGCCATCGATTTGGCGCTCCAAAAGAGAGCGCATGGTCTTTGCCTGCTCCTTAGTGTCGTCACCCACATACGTAAGGGAGGTGCCGTAGTCGCCAGCAAACAGGTACTTCTCCAAGCCAGAGACAACGCCCGTCATGGCGTTCTCATCGGTCTTTGTGAGGATGACGCCGATGGTGTCGGATTTCTTGGTGCGCAGAATGCGTGCATTGGCGGAAGGCACGTATCCTGTCTGTTCGATGGCCGCAGCAATGCGTTGCCGCTTCTCTTCCGAGAGATATCCTCCGTTAAGGAAGCGTGACACAGCCGCACTGGAAACTCCAGCAAGCTCTGCGACCTCCTTGTTTGTCATGCCTACACCTGCCTTTGATTGCCTTGTGCCCTAGTTTACCCTAGGATGCGCCTTCCCATGTAAAGGGCTTGACGCACGTGGTGTTCTTTTGGGCCTCAAAGCGTATGTATGCAGGTCAATCTCATTGTTCGAGACTTCATCTGACACACCCACAGCGCTTGTAATGCTCTACACGCAGAGCATGTCGCCCGCCTCAAGGGCAAACGGCGCCACGAAGCGATAGCGCTCCATGTTCACCGAGAGGTTCGGTGCGGCCACCCACCCCTCCTCGGGCAGCAAACGATCCACCGGCCCCAGCACGAACCGACGCACAGGATGACCAGGAGAGAGCACGCACAGCTCGTCGTCCGCCTCCGCCTTGTTGCGACACGTCACCTCAACGAGCCACCCACCTTCGATGGGCTCGCAGCGCTCGACCACCGCCACCAGCAGACGGTCGCGCGCATACTCCGCATGACCGGGATTCTGCGTCGGGTTCCCATAGAAGAACCCCGTCGAGAAGGGCCGATGGCTCGTGGCCTCCAGCTCACCAAGCCACACCCGTGGATCGTCTCCGTCGAGTACATGCCGATACGCGTTGGTGACGGCAGCCACGTAGTACGCGCCCTTGTTGCGACCCTCTATCTTGATCGCGTCGACGCCCGCCTCGCAGAGCGCGTCCAGATGCTCCAGCATGCACAGGTCGTTGGCAGAAAGCAGGTAGCTGCCTCGCTCGTCTGCCTCGAGCGGAAGCGGCAGGTTGGGGCGCGTCTCCTCCACGAGGCTCCAGGTCCAACGACACGGCTGCGTGCAGTTGCCGCACGAGGCAGACCTCTCGGGACCGACAAGCGCGCTCGAAAGCAGGCAGCGGCCCGAGACCGCCATGCACATGGCCCCATGCGCAAATACCTCCAGCTCGACTCCCGGCCCCAGCCTGCGGCGCAGCTCGCCAATCTGCGCCAAGGTCATCTCTCGGGCGAGCACCAGGCGCGACGCCCCCATGTCCACGTATGCCTTGGCCGCTGCCGCATTTGTCACCGATGCCTGGGTCGAGACGTGCACTGCCACGTGTGGCGCATGCGCACGGACGAGGGCCAACGCCCCGAGGTCAGCCACGATCGCCGCGTCCACGCCCAGCGCGTCCACGAGACGCAGGTACGCGGGCAGCTCGTCTATATCCTTGTCGTACATGAGCGTGTTGAGCGTCAGGTGAACGGCAACACCCTGCGCATGGGCAAACGCAACCGCCTCGCCCAGCGCCTCGTCATCGAAGTTGTGGGCACGCGCGCGCATTCCCCATCGCGGCCCGGCAAGGTAGACGGCATCCGCACCGAAGCGCACTGCCGCCTTGAGCTGCTCGGGGCCACCGGCAGGCGCCAACAATTCCATGGGCATGGGCACACGACCTCCCGCATCGCGAATTCTCGTTGGTAGCACAGTATACTAAGAGGACTCGCCATTTCTAAGAGGGCTTGTCATTTAGCAGACGGGAGGAATCGGATGTCACTCTTGTTCGTCAACGCATGCCTGCGTGAAGGCTCGCACACCGAACGCTTGGCACGCATGTGGCTCGACCGACGCGCTTATGGCGGCAAGGTCACCGAGCTCACCTTGGCGCAGCTCGATGTCGACCCGCTCGACGCCATGGGACCAAATCCCCTTGCCGCATATAGCGCAGGCGTTGCAGCGACCGACTTCAGCCACCCCCTCTTTTCTTGCGCCTTGGAGTTTGCGCAGGCAGACGAGGTCCTCATCGCTGCACCAATGTGGAACTACAGCATACCGGCGAAGCTTCACGCGTACCTCGAGCTCGTTTGCAGCCAAGGCGTGACCTTCGATGTGGATGAGGTGGGCGCCTACGTGAGCCTTTGTCACATCGAGACACTGACGTTCGTCACGACGGCGGGGGGAGGCGTCATCGACCCCCTCGACGATCATTGCTTCGGATACGTGCGCACGCTCGCTCGGCAGTTCTGGCATGTGCCACAGGTTGAATGCGTCGCCGCATGGGGACTCAGCGCACCAGGCACCGACGTCGACGCCCTTCTCGCCCAAGCACTCGAACGCTGATCGCTTTCCCACTGTGGAAAAGCAATCAGAGAGGAGACAGCATGAAGCTCGTTATCGCATCCGACATACACGGCGCCGCCGACTACTGCGCGCGCCTCGCCACGGCCATCGAACGCGAGAATCCCGACCAAGTGGTCCTCCTCGGCGACCTCCTATACCACGGACCGCGCAACGACCTGCCCACAGACTATGCTCCCAAGCGCGTAATCGCCCTGCTCAACGACCTCGCGCCACTGATAATCGCCGTCCGAGGCAACTGTGAGGCAGAGGTCGACCAGATGGTGCTCGACTTTCCCTGCATGGCGGACTACGCACTGATCACGGACGGCAATCGCAAGCTCTTCTGCACTCACGGGCACGTCTGGGGCCCCGGCCTCCACAACTCCGTGGATCGCATGCCGCGCCTGCAGCCCGGAGACGCGCTCGTCTACGGCCACACCCACATAAAGGTGCATGAGCAGCGCGACGGCATCTGGCTCTTCAACCCGGGAAGCGTGGGCATCCCCAAGGACGGAACGCACAGCTATGGCGTCTACGAGGACGGCGCGCTCGCGCACCGCATGCTGTAGCCGCCACTGCCACACCCGCGCACGCATCGACACACAAGGAAGCCTGCATGGAACACCTCGTTCACACCATTCCGCCCACCTTTGATGAGCACAGTCGTGTGCTGGTGCTTGGGTCCTTTCCCAGCCCCAAGTCACGTGAGGGCCAGTTCAACTATGGGCACCCACAGAACCGCTTTTGGCGCGTGCTGGCCCAGCTCGCAGGCGAAGAGCTGCCACACACGAATGACGAGAAGCGCTCGTTCTGTCTGAGGCACGGCATTGCGCTCTGGGACGTCATCGCAGAGTGCGACATCGTAGGCGCGTCGGACGCGAGCATCAGGAATGCCCGCCCCAACAAGCTCTCGCTCATCACGCACAGCGCCCCCATCGAGGCGGTCTTTTGCACTGGCGCCAGGGCATTCCAGCTGTATCGGCGTCTCGGCTGCGAGGAGGAGTGCGGACTGCCGGCGCAGCGGCTCCCGTCGACGAGCCCCGCCAACGCTGCCTGCAAGATGGAACAGCTGCTCGAGGCGTATGCAGCCATCTTTAGGTCGCTGGGAGCAGTCGCCGAGTGATCAGTTGATCCTGCTCACGCCGACGACGAGCTTCTCTCCATCCTCCTCCTCAAGCAGGGCCGCCCTCAGCACAACGGGCACGAGCTTGCCGTCGAGCATCAGCCGATAGCGCAGGAGATACCGCTTGTTGCGACGAATTCCTTCCATCACGTTCGACTCCGTAAAGGCTGCGGCAAACCCCTCCCGGTCCTCCTCGTAAAGCGCAACACGGCTCTGCCTGAGCGTGGTTCCAAAGAAGTCCTCGCCTTCCTTCAACAACCCCAAGCGAGAGTAGTCAGTATCGGCGTCATACTCGATGAACCTTCCACTTTCCACATCCACAACGTACGTACAGACAAACTCGTCAGAGAGTGCCGTAATCCTCGCATACGCCATGCGCTCGGACTCGGTTTGCTCGCACCTTCTCTACTGCTTTATGTACTCGTCCACATCGCACACGCCGATGACGATGTGGTCGGAATCGGAATCCGTGCGCACGGCCTTCATCCTCATGTAGTGCGGCTCACCGTCAATCAGCTGACGATAGGTGATTATGAACGAACCTTGGGTCCTTATCGTTTGTAGGACGTTCTCCTTCTCGAAAGACGAGATGAAGCCTTGCTGGTCTTCCTCAAAGAGAATCAGTTGAGCGTCCCGCTTGCTCGCGAGGAAGAAGTCCTCACCCGTCCGCTCCAGGGAGAACCCGTCCGTCTCCAAGTCGAAGGCGTACTCGACGAACTCATCCGTATTGACGTCCACGTAGAACAGATAGCGGTACTCCGCCGAGAGCGCCTTCGCGATGTGTATGTACGAAATGAGCGAATGCTGGCTCTTGTTGTCTATGATGGCGAGCACGGCAACGAGGAGCGCGGACGTCCCCGTCACGGGATTCGTAGCGATGTGCTTCACGATTGCATGGGCCGTCTTGCTATCCCCGATTTCCTCATCGAGCATCGTCTGGCCATTCTCGTGCGCACTTTCGCGCAATGCACGGAAAAACGGCTTCCGATTTGCCCGCATCGTAGGTGCTGCCACACCTGCTCCTACTTCCACAATGGCGAACGCACGACTCATGAAGTCGCGATACGAGGGGTTGCAACGTGCGATTCGGCACTCGTCGTCCTTGTACTCGTAGATTGCCATGGGGATCGTGTTGAAGTACTGCTGCATCGAGTCTTCGCTGCTGTGCGCGATGGCTGCAAGGTCATACAAGTTGATGCCGCCAATGGCGGTGTAGTAGTCGGATTCCGCCGGGTTCTCGAAGCCTATCTGCGTGCCCTCGCGATGACGCTCCACTATGGTCTCGAAGGGAACCGGCTGCGAGAAGAAGAACCCCTGTAGCTTGCTACAGCCCACCTCGCGCAGGAAGTTGACTTGCTCGCTCGTCTCCACGCCCTCGGCCACCGTATCCACGCCGAGCGCAATCGCCATCTTCACGAGCTCAGCAATCATGACCTTGCTCTTCTCGCCCTTGTCAAAGCGGCGCATGAATCCCATGTCGAGCTTGATGAGGTCGAAGTGGATGTCTTGGAGGAGTTCGAGCGACGAGTAGCCACTGCCGAAGTCGTCCATCCAGACTTTGAATCCAAGCTCCTGTAGTCGCCGCACTTGCGCGCCCATGAACTCCATGTCCTGGCCCACCATGCTCTCGGTGACCTCAATGGTAATCATGCTGCGATCCACACCCGCGGCATCCACGCGCTTGCAGACCTCCTCGACGATGTCCGTGGCCTTGAAGTCCGACCGCGAGAGGTTAAGCGAATGAGGCACCACGTACAGCCCGGCACGTTGCTGGTCCCGCACCTTTGCGAGTATCTGCTCGAGCACGTAGAGATCGAGCTTGTAGATGACCCCAGCGTTCTCGAGCGCGGGGATGAACTGCGCAGGCGAGATGAAGCCTTTCTGCGGGTCAATCCAACGCGAGAGCGCCTCCTCATCGCACACCCTCCCGTTCGCCGAGCGGACGATCGCCTGGTAGTACACCTGAATCCAATGGTTGCGGAGGGCGTTGTCCAAGTTGCGCACGAAGTATTGCTCGAGCTCGATGGCGCTCAGCATCACGTCATCGAAGTATCGAAACTCCGAAGCGGGCGAATTGCCGATGGCATCGCAGGCGACCTTCGCTCGGTCGCAGGCCAAAGCGACGTCGATGCTGCCCATGGAACGCCGATAGATACCGACGCACAGGGGCAGCGAGCTGCCACCGCAGAGCTTCTCCGCCTCGGCAAAGACGGCGCGCAGCTTGTCTTCCAGTCCCTTCTCGACCGTATAGACGGCAAAGTGGTCCTGGCCGAGCCTGCTGCTGTGCTCGTTGCCAAAGTGCTTGGCCAGAAGCTTTGCCACCTCGCGGATGAGCCTGTCACCTTCCGCGAATCCGTGACGGCGGTTGTAGAACTTCATGCCCTTGAGGTTGATGTAGAGAAGGGCGGGATCCTCCCCCTCCTCAGCAAGACGTTCCGCGCCGAGCTTCGCCAGGTCAAAGAAGTACGTCATGCTCGACAAACCGGTGAGGTAGTCGTAATAATTCCTCTGGAACAGCGACTCCTTGTGCAATGCGGTGCTGTAGCCCTGCTGAATCGCCCCAGCAGAACGCCCGACCTCGACCGCGTAGGCACCCTCGTCGTTGAACCAAACGATGCCGAGGGTCGCGCCGTCCGACTCCACGAAGCGCCTGCCGCTCGCATGGACAATCGCCCAGCCGACCTTCGACCTCGTACGGTACACGACATCAAGGGCTTCGCCCCCGCCGGCGAATTGCAAGACGCTCTCCCGGACGCGCACGGCATCATCGGGATGGACGTCACGATACGCATCCTGGTTGATGAGCTGATACGCCTCGTCGCGTTCGTATCCAAAGAGGTCGCAAAAGCCAGCAGAGAGGACGAGCACGACGAGCCGTCCTTCTATAACCTGAAACACGCCAAAGGGAATCAGCAAACGCTCCAAGAGGACGAATTCCGTCGTACTGTACTGGTATGTCTTCATGCGTGCCTCCCCCTGCGCGCATCAGACTACAATATGACCAATTATACAGGGATGAATTGGAATTCACATAATCCATTAAGGATAAAGGAGTGGGCATGCAGTATGACTTCACCACAATTCCCGACCGGCACGGACACGACGCGATTGCCGTCGACGGTCTCGGCGACGGGACGGGCTTCTCGCCCGCCGCACCCAAGAAGGGATTCGATTCCATACCGCTATGGGTCGCCGACATGAGCTTCGCCACAGCGCCCTCGGTGACACGCGCCATCCACGAGCGCGTTGACCATCCCTTCTTTGGCTACTACGAGGAAAGTGACGCGTACTGGCAGGCCATCATCGACTGGCACCGCACGCGCAAGGGCGTCTGCGACCTCGCGCGCGAGCACATTGCCTACGAGAACGGCGTGCTGGGCGGCGTGGTGAGCGCCCTCAACGTGCTGTGCTCGAAGGGCGACAACGTCTTGGTCCACAGCCCCACCTACGTGGGCTTCACCATGAGCTGCGAGAACAATGGCTACCACCTCATCCACAGCCCGCTCGTGCTCGACGAGGGTGGCACGTGGCGCATGGACTTCGACGACATGGAGCGGCGCATCGCGGAGAACCACATTCACGTGGCCATCTTCTGCTCGCCCCACAACCCCTGCGGACGCGTGTGGGAGCGTTGGGAGCTGGAGCGCGCGATGGAGGTCTTCGAGCGACACCACGTGTGGGTGATAAGCGACGAGATTTGGTCCGACCTCCTGCTCGACGATCACGTGCACATCCCCACGCAGAGCGTCTCGCCGTGGGCGCATGAGCACACCGTGGCGTTCTATGCCCCATCCAAGACCTTCAATCTCGCCGGCCTCATCGGCTCGTATGGCATCGCGTACAACCCGTGGCTGCGAGACCGGCTCAACAAGGAAGCGTCGCTCTCGCACTACAACGCACAGAACGTGCTCTCCATGCACGCACTCATCGGCGCCTATAGCGAGGAGGGAGCCGCCTGGACAGACGAGCTGTGCCAGGTGCTCTC
This sequence comes from Atopobiaceae bacterium, assembly GCA_017533825.1. Lineage (GTDB taxonomy): Bacteria > Actinomycetota > Coriobacteriia > Coriobacteriales > Atopobiaceae > RUG440. The sequence goes on from JAFWIE010000080.1 coordinate 44,424, forward strand.
GGCGAACGCCGCACTCGCGTGCGAGCGTCTGAACGCATACCCTGGCGTCACATGCGCACGACCGGAAGGGACCTACGTGCTACTGGCCGATTGTCGCGGATGGTGCGACGATCGCGACGTGTGCTATGCGGACGTTCCGCGTCTTGGTTGGGACGTGGGCGTCACATGGCACGATGGAAGGCTCTTCGCGTGCCCGGGGTTCGTGCGGATTGCCGTCTCGGTACCGCACGCACAGGTCGCCCGAGCCCTCGACCGGCTTGATCGGTACGTCTTTGGCGTGTAGCTCTACGCCATGGCCCCGCGCCCACGGGGCAGCCCTCGCAGGCTCCCCATGGGTCCGGTGGCGCGCTTAGAGCTTACGCGGCGTGAGCGGCTTGCGCAGGTGGCACAGCTTGTCGCGGCAGTTCGTGCATGACAGCGACGCGTTCGTGCGCTCGTCGAACCGCTCCGGATGACGCGCGAACGCCAACTCCCAACGAAGCAGCACAAAGAGCGAGAGCGCAATGAGCGTCCACCCGAACCAGCCGCCTACCGTAAAGAGCGGCGTGGCCGTCATGATGCCATCCCAATTGAATATCTGGCACGTGGTGCAGCATCGATTGCGCATGAGCAGAAGCTGTAGCGGACACCAGAGCACTACGCTCACCATGTCAAACATGAAGTAGAACAGGGTCCAAAGCAGGACAGTCCGCTCGTTAAGCACCCCGAATCGCTCAAGCAGCAGGCCCACACAGAGGTTGAGCAGCACCCAAAAGACAAAGACGGGCGCAATCTCGCCCAAGCGGCGCTGACGTATGCTGTGCCGAAGCGCCTCACTCGCCGTGAGGTCCTCCTCGCTCCACGGGAGCATGCGCAGGAAGTCGATGTCGGCGGCAAACTGCTTGCCTGCTTCGGCAACGCCCTTGGTTGTCTCCTCCATCGCCTGCCGCGTGTTCGTAACCGCCTGCCCAAGGAGTTCTTGGCCCTGCGCCGCCAGGGCGCGCGCCTGATCCATTAATTCGCGCGGCCCCCCCTCAAAGAGCTGGGCAGTGGGAACGTGAAACTCCACGTACTGCTTGCGACTGCCCATGGCAATCTTTGCGTGCGGGCGGAGTTTGGTGAGAAGGTCGAACAAGAGCAGCACGTATGCGATGTTAACGAAGCTGATACCGGCGCCCATGCCGAAGTTGCCCGTAATGTCGAGCACCTCGGGATTCACGACCATCATGATCACGGCAATGAGGAAGAGCACCGTGCGCAAGACGAGTCGCACTACATACTGTTTGAAAAGCCTCGTGGCAGTCTGTGAGTTTCCATTGTTCATGGGGATATTGTAGCCGTATACTTGGCTGCATCGCAATCAGAGTTGGAGGGGACACACGTGAGGCAAGAACCTGCCAAACATCGCACCGGCATACGGATGTCTATCCCCGCCTCCACCGTGATTCTCGCCGTGTTTCTCGCCTTTACCGTCTTTCTCACTCTCAACCCGAACCTCACCGGCGGGGTCGAGGAGTCGCGCATCGCGATGGACGTTGACCTCAGTGACGGCTGGATGACTGCCGACGGAACGCCGGTAAGGCTAGACTCCCTCAACGACCTGCCTGATCTTTCCATGGTGGGCGTCACCATCACGCGCACGCTGCCGCACCCCATCGAGCCAGGCGCTGAGCTCAACTACATCACCAAGAACGTGGAGGTGCATCAGTACTACGACGACGAAGAGGTCTACGTGCATGGCGGCCATCACGAGGAACGCGACGCAGCCTACGCCACGCGCTTCAACTTCACGCCGTTGTCCTCGGCGAACGCCGGTGAGACCGTCACGTTGTTCATAAAAGCGGCCCATGCCGGCAACGCATCGCAGATACTCAACATGCGAATCTCGGGGACCGCCGCGTACATCCAGCGCTACGTGCGCGCACATGCTCTCGCCTTCTCCATGTCCGTCGCCATCATCTTTGGCGGTTTGGCCATCCTGCTGCTGAGCCTCGTCTTGCGGAGCGCGCGCGAGACCGAGCTCGACCTCGTATCGCTCAGCACCCTTGCAATCCTCTTGGGCACATGGTCGGCAACACAGACGCTCATACCCCAGCTGGTCACGGGCCTCTACTCCATCCTGCGCGCCCTCGAGTACCTCACCCTGCTCTTCGCGCCGTACTCGGGCATCTGCTTCGCCATCTCGCTCGTCGACCCGCCGCAGCCGCAACGATACAAGCACGTCGCCCTCGCAGCCCTCACCGCGGCGGTTTCCTACACGCTCGCCACGGTGACCCTCACCCATGGCAACATGCACGATTCCCTCTCCGCCACACATCTGTTCATCGCCTTCAGCATCTGTCTCATAGCAAGCATGATTGTGCGCAGCCTTCGTTCGCGGGGCGAGAGCCTGCGCGAGAGCTTCGACCATGTAAGCCACACCATGCTCGCCTCGTTCTTCCTCTTGGCCTTTTGTGTCGTGGCCGACCTGTTCACCTACATCGTGACCGCACACGGGTCGACCGACCCGGCGTTCTTCTCGCGTTTGGGACTCTTGGTCTTCACGTGCGTGATGGGTGCCGATGCGGTACAGGACAGCATTGAATTCGTGAAGAAGGCGGACCAAGCCGAGATGATAGAGCAGCTGGCCTACACCGACTCGCTCACGGGCATCGGCAACCACACCGCCTGGCAACGCCTCGTGAGTGACGTGGCGCAGACCCTCGAGAACGGCCTCATGGAGGACGCCATGGTATGCCAGTTCGACCTCAACTTCCTCAAGCGCGTCAACGACACGCAGGGGCATGCGGCGGGCGACGCCTACCTGCGCCTCGCTGCCGAAGTGCTCACCCGCTCCTTCGGCACCGAGGGCACATGCTACCGCACGGGCAGCGACGAGTTCAGCGGCATGATCGTGGGATCCGACCTCGAGGAGCGGCTGCAACGATGCATCGAGCTGTTCGACGTCTCCATCGAGGAGCAGAAGGACGGAGAGATGCCCGTCTCCATCGCACTCGGCTGGGCGACGGTGAGCGAGGTCGAAGAGCACACGGTGAGCGCCGCGCAGCAGCTCGCTGACGAACGCATGTACGAGAACAAGCGCCTGATGAAGGCGGAGCGCCTCGACTAGGCACCACACAACAGGCAGCGCTCAGCGCGCGGGAACGCGGCTCAGATGCCATGAGGATTGCGCACGCCCGTGGGATGTCCGAGACGCTTAGCGCTTCGTCCAGAGGGTGATAATGGCGCCAAGGGCAACAATCGCTGGCAGGGCGAGCATGATCTGCCCGGGAATGGGGATGAACCCAACGATGATCCACGAGTGCCCAAAGGTGTCGGACCGAATGAGCCAATCAGTTACCATGTAGGCCGCCCATACCGCAAAGACGCTTCCGGCAACGCGCAGCAGGGCAGAGCCCATGTCGCGAGGCGCACCGTTGCCCACGAAGCTCTTTCCCTCGCAAAGGGCAAGCAATAGCAAAGGAAGCCCTGCTTGCACGATAAGGTCAAGCAGGAAGATGCGTCCCGAGCCCCGCAAACCAAACAGCAAATCAAACTGACGGATATACAGCGTCTGAAACCCGGGGAGTTCGCTCACGCCAAAGAGGAGCATGTTGAGGCGCGGCACGAGGCTCAACCCAAAGATCACGGCAGTTGCAGCGGCACAAGCAAGAATCGTACTCCTGCCTTCCTCCCTGCCCTGGGCATAGGAGAGATAGCCTCTGGTAAGAAGCGCGCCCGGCACGATGGTTGCCAAGGCAGTTACCACAAACTGGAAGTTCACGGAACGCCCCATGCGTATGGCAAGAATCACCGTATCAATAAACGCAAAGAGGACAAAGGCCAAGAACAGCACCTCTATCACAAACCAAATCCTTGCGAGATTACATCTCTTCACTTCCATGTTTGCCCCTTCCCTTCGTGACCAACGGATTGCCATTGCAAGTAACTCACAGCGTGTTGACGCTATGATGGTGGGCGGTTGCACCGCAGCGCGTGCACTCGTCGTGCCACTCGCCCACCTCGTAGTCGCGATACTCCCGCACGTTGTTCACGCGTTTCCAATCGTGGTTCTCGGCACCACACGCCGGGCATGTGCAGGGGACAATCGCGTCGCCCTCGGGAAGCACGACCTCGCCGCAGGCTGTGCAGGCATAGCCGTTGAGCCGTTTGATCGCGAGCTTCTGGTCTCCCCAACCGTTGCGAGCCATGTCCTCAAGTACGGCTTCGTCACGAATGAGCTCAGTCACGGCCGTCTGCGTGCGCGGGTCGCTGGCCTCACGCGCAATGTCGGCGAGGGTAGCCGGGTCCGTGATGCGCTCAGGCATCGAGAAGAACGACAAGCTCTCCTTCTCGATCGCCCAACGTTTGAGGATGTCCTGGTCGGTCACGGCCTTTGCCGCGGTCTCACGCAGCACCTTATCGGCAGTCTCATCCTCCGCGAGCGCCGCGAGCTCTGCTTGACTCGAGATCTCCGCGACCTGCGCCGCTGCCTTTGCGAGACGCTCCGCAAGGACCTCCTTGTAGCGCTCTCCTGCGAGATACTTTACTCGAGGGTGACGCGCGAAGTTCTTGAGCTCGTACAACATGTCCAGGTCATCGAACTGGGGCACATATTTCTCGCCCTCCCGAATCCCGAACGAGTATTCGTTCCGCAGCTTCTCGAAGAGCTCTTCCTGCGTGTACTCCGGCTCGGCAGGTGGGGTGGGAGGATTCGGATTCTTGGACCGCTCCTTCGTGGATGTGCTCGGCTTCGTCACCGCGGGCTCAGGCACCTCCGTTGCGGGATTATCCAGCTGCTGCCCGTGCCTCTTTCCAAACAGCCTTGCGATGAGCCCCATGGCGCTGCCCCCTCTTTGGCAGAACGGTCTTACTGCTCATAGTATGACTGATGAGGATTGCCGTCCATACGGCACTCGTTGGGCGCGCCTAAGGCGTCGTGCGGCGTTGCCGGACGCGGCAGACCCCGCGATGCTCCTAGGCGCGACGAAACTCGTAGTGCTCAAAGAGGTCCGGCAAATCGGAGGGCACATCGGAGGGATAGACCGTCTCGTTGGGAAGCGTCCCGGCCGTTCCCACGTGCCGGTACGCCTGCACCGCCCACGTCCGGACACCGCGGGCCGCGAGGTCGTGCGCGATGGTACTGATGTCCGCCTGCGAGAGCAGGCTGGGGTGCCAGGTGGTGCGCGTCTCGAGCTCCTTGCCTGCGGCGAGCACCGCATCCAGGCTCTCCCGCGCGCGCTCGCCGGAACCGTACGCCCCCGTCACGCGCTCGTAGGCGTCCCAAGGAGCCTTGACGTCGAGCCCGACCCAGTCCACATAGGGAAGCATCTGGCGAAGCCGCTCGGGATACGCGCCGCAGGTGTGCAAGCCCACCGCGAAGCCCATCTGCCGGACACACCGCGCCACCTCTGGCAGCGCCTGCTGGACAAGCGGCTCCCCACCAGAGAAGACCACCCCATCGAGCAGGCCCTGCCGCTTGCGCAGGAACTCGAAGAGGTGGTCCTCATTGACGGTCGCTGAATCAATGCTCCGCAGGATGTAGTTCTGGCAATACGGGCATGCCCACGGACAACCCGCCAGAAACGCCACGCACGCGAGCTTACCGGGCCAGTCGACCGTCGAGAAGGGCTCGATGCCCGCTATGCGTAGCATACGTCTCTTTGCGCCTATGCGCAGCAGGACGTCGGCTCGACGAACTCCACGCGCTCGTGGAACTCGCCCTTCTTGCCGGTGTTGTAGAACGAGACGGGACGGTAGTACCCCATGACGCGCGTCCAGACCTCGCAGGGCTGGCGCTCCTCATTGGAAAGCTCAACGCCGTCGAGGACGACGCCGGTGGACTCGAAGTCGGTCTTGTTAACCATGTCCCCTCCTGTAAAGCATCGTACTTCTAGTTCTTGCGCACCACATCTTACCTGTATACCATATGTAGTGTCTATACCCATTTTTGTTTCACATCTGGCGGTCATCAAGCGGGCGATCCCATGTCCGTCAGACAGGCGGCGCTGCGTCCGCCGAGCAGGCGGGGCCGCGCCGATCGCACGCACCACCTAGCTGGCAGCACGCTTCGCACGCACCAGCTCCTCGTCGCAAATCGGGCAGTACTCGTGCTCGCCCGCGATGTAGCCATGCTTCGGGCAGATGGAGAACGTGGGCGTCACCGTGATGTAGGGCAGGCGGAAGTTCTCCAGCGAGCGCTTGACGAGCTGCTTGCACGCCTCGGCGGACGACACCCGCTCCCCCATGTAAAGGTGCAGCACCGTGCCGCCGGTGTACTTCTTCTGCAGCTCCTCCTGCTCGCTGAGCGCCAGGAAGGGGTCGGCCGTGTAGCCCACCGGCAGCTGCGAGGAGTTGGTGTAGTACGGCTCGCCGGGCGTGCCCGCCTGGATGATGTCCGGGTAACGCTTGAGGTCCTCGCGCGCGAATCGATACGTCGTGCCCTCGGCCGGGGTCGCCTCGAGGTTGTACATGTGGCCGGTCTCCTCCTGGAACTCGACCATCTTCTCGCGCACGTAGTCAAGCACGCGGATGGCCAGCGCGCGGCCGAAGGGCGTCGTGATGTCGTCCTCGTCGCCCGTGAAGTTGCGAACCATCTCGTTGATGCCATTGACGCCAATGGTCGAGAAGTGGTTGCGCAACGTCCCCAGGTAGCGCTTGGTGTAGGGGAAGAGCCCCGCGTCCATGAGGCGCTGGATCTCCTTGCGCTTGAGCTCCAGCGACACCTTGGCGAGCACGAGCAGATTCTCGAGCTCCTTGAAGAGACCCTGTTCGTCGCCGGGGTGCTTGTATCCCAGACGTGCCATGTTGATGGTGACGACGCCGATCGAGCCGGTCTGCTCGGCAGAGCCGAAGAGGCCGTTGCCGCGCTTGAGCAACTCGCGCAGGTCAAGCTGCAGACGGCAGCACATGGAGCGCACCATGTGGGGCTCAAGGTCCGAGTTCACGAAGTTCTGGAAGTACGGCAGGCCGTACTTGGCCGTCATCTCGAACATGAGGTCGGCGTTCGGTGAGTCCCAAGGGAAGTCCTTGGTAATGTTGTAGGTGGGAATGGGGAACGTGAACACGCGCCCGTGCTGGTCTCCCTCGGTCATGACCTCAATGAACGCACGGTTGATCATGTCCATCTCGGTCTGGAGGTCGCCATAGGTGAAGTCTGCGGGTTTGCCTCCGATAAGCGGGACCTGATCGCGGATATCCTCCGGGCACGTCCAGTCGAAGGTGAGGTTCGAGAAGGGCGTCTGGGTGCCCCAGCGGCTGGGAACGTTCATGTTGTACACGAATCCCTGCATCTCCTGCTTGACCTCGTCGTAGGTGAGGTTGTCCACGCGGACGAACGGAGCGAGGTACGTATCGGTGGAGCTGAACGCCTGCGCACCGGCCCACTCGTTCTGCAGGGTGCCGAGGAAGTTGACCATCTGCCCCATGGCCGCCGAGAGGTGACGGGGCGGAGCGGATTCGACTTTGTTTGCCACGCCGTTGAAGCCCTCGTTGAGCAAGGTGCGCAGACTCCAGCCCGCGCAGTAGCCACTGAGCATGTCGAGGTCGTGGATGTGGAAGGATCCAGAGCGGTGGGCTTGGCCGACCTCCGGCGGATAGATGTGACTCAGCCAGTAGTTGGCGATGACCTTGCCCGAGACGTTGAGGATGAGGCCGCCGAGCGAATAGCCCTGGTTGGCGTTGGCGTTGACGCGCCAGTCGGCACGGCTCAGGTACTCGTTGACGGAGCTCGTCACGTCGATGTAGGTCTCGCGGTCGCGGCGGGACTGGCGACGCTTCTCGCGGTAGACGATGTAGGCACGCGCCGTCTCGAAGTGGTTGGCCGTAATCAGCGTCTGCTCGACGATGTCCTGGATTTCCTCCACGGTGGGAGACGCCCCGTCGAAGCGGTGCGCGATGACCTTGCATACCTGACCCGAGAGGATGGCCGCCTCGTCAGGGCCGAACTCGCCCGTCGCCTCGCCGGCCTTCTCGATGGCCGCGGTGATCTTTGACTGCTTGAAGCTCATGAGCGATCCGTCACGTTTGATGATGGACGTGGGATACACGATGGGTGACATAGGCTCCTCCTACATCGTCGCCTGCTCTTGAGTTTCAAAATACGTGCGCGCCGGGACAAGAAAGGCCGTTGTTTGCAAATGCCATCACGCCCCGTCGAGAGTCGCAAGGCAAAACAATAGCCCCAGCGCGCGTGATTTTCAAGCATGCACCAAGGTTTCGCATTGTCCGGTCATTCGCCCAGCGCTTGGTGCGCCATCGGGGGAACGGCCCCGCAATTGGGGACGGTCCCGTTCCGACGGGAATCGGTCCCGTTCGGGCAGGAGTCGGTCACCTGCGAGCCGCTTACAGAAGCGATGCGAGCAGCAGAACGGCAACGACGGCAAGGGGCACCGTGACCGTATCCCACTCGCTCTGCGAGACGAGCTCCACCCCCGTCCCCACCACAGCTCCCGCAGCGCAGGCCAGAATCGCCCACCCGAGCGGATACCCACCCAGGAACGCAAGCACAAAGAGTCCCACGAGGAACGAGACCGCGAGCATGGCGGCAGAACCTTCCCACGACTTTCTTCCCTCGACCGGCCAGGCCATGACCTTGTGCCGACCAAACGGGATGCCCACGAGGGCCGCAGCCGCATCCCCCGTCCCCCACATGAGGATGGCCGCAGCGGCAACGTACGGACTGCCATGCCAGCCCCACACGACGGCCACGACCACGGCAAACATGCAGAAGAGCATCAACAGGCTCCGCTTTATCTCCCCCGGGGACTTCTGCACGAAGAGCCGCCCGTACCAGCCCCGAGCTTCGAGCGCCGCAAGAATCGGATAGGCCGCAACCGCAATGAGCACGGACGTGAGCGCGGCGGCCTGCCAACTCTGCGCAACGAGGAGCATGATGGAGAGGCAGGTAATCGCAACGACGTGGAGCAGCTTGCGAAACACAAACGACGGGAGCTTCGTGCGGAATCGCACGAGCAACAACACCAAGAGGCTGGGAACGATGTACAGGACAAGGTTGACCACGCATTGCAGCACCTGTGGGATGATCTGTGAATCCACGATGCGCAGCCAGTAGGTGAGCAGGAGCATCGAGGCGCCGAGCACGGTGAGCACCGCACCTGTCACCAAGCCGATCGTGCGACCGCTCGCGCTATTCGCGAAGCGTGCAGAGACGAGCGAGGACGCCGTCACGACCACGATGCAGAAGAGCATGACCGGCCACTTCTCGAAGAGGATGGCAGGATGGATGAAGATGTGGCTCACGGAGGCTATGAGCGCCGTAAAGGTCATGATGAAGGTACTCGTGCCGACGGCGGTCTTGAGGTCCATCCCAAGGAACGCCGTGAAGACGACGAGCATCATCATCCCGCCGCCCGTGCCCACAAACCCGGTACCGAAGCCTATCGTCAAGCCAAAGAACAGCGAGATGAGAATGCCGCGCAAATCTAGACGGTCGCCCTTTGCCGTGCGACCGTCGCGACTGGTGTCGGGCATCACGAGAAACCGAATGCCGATGCAGAGCGTGAGGAACAGGGTGAAGTTCCCCAGCACCACGTTGCCCACCACGAAGGCGGCGTAGCTGCCCACGATGCACATGCTCAGGATGCAGACGAGCATGACCCATCCGCGCCTCAGGTCGATGTTTCCGTTCTTCGCATACGTGCGCGCCGTCACCGCCGAGCCAAGGATGTCTGACGCAAGGGCGATTGCCGTAGCCTGGTACGCGCCCGTCTCGCCACCAAACGAGGGGCAAAGACAGATGAAGATGGGGACCATGACCGTAGCTGCCGAGAGCCCGGCCAAGCCGGTGCCCATCCCAGCCCCCACGGCCGCCAGCGTATACCAAAGCACTTCCATCTCACCCTCCGTGCCCGAGAATTTCTCGAATACCAGACACCATCGTTCAATATAGCTATAATGCCATAGGGCAATATTCCAAGGTCTGAGGCAGAGCGCCCCGTTTCAGGTACATCGCATGGGGCCATCGTTCGCAGGCGACACGGGGAAGGGGCCAGAGGTGAGCGACAGTAAGCCGATGGGGATGCGCATCGGAGAGAGCGTATTCTGCGCAGGATATCTGGCGTTCGCGCTGATAGCGGGCATGGTGCTTGCAGCCCACGAATCTGGCGAGGCGGGTGGATTCTGCAGCACCTGCGCAGCCATGGCCCTACTCCTATGCTTCGGTGACGCCTTCCACCTCATCCCCCGCATCCTCATCAACCTCCGTGGCGACGCACACAGCGCCCTGCAGAAACAACGGCGTGCCTTCTGGCTTGGACTGGGCAGCCTCATTTCCTCGATCACCATGACGGTGTTCTACGTGCTGTTGCCTGATGCCATGCGGCAAATGCCTGGCGCGCCGACCGTCGCCGCATCAAGCCTCCAAGTGCTGCACGTCGTGCTTATTGTACTCGCAGTGGTGCGCATCATACTGTGCCTCCTCCCCCAAAACCGCTGGTTCGACGCACGGGGAGACGCAAGGTGGGGCATGTATCGCAACGTGCCCTTCTTGGCCATGGGCGCCATCACCATCTGGTATCTGGTGGCGTGGTATGGAGCTTGGCTCATGGCCGTGCTCGTATTCGTAAGCTTCGTCTGCTACCTGCTCGTCGTGCTCCTCGCGAGGAAATATCCCGCAGTCGGAATGCTGATGATTCCCAAGACCATCTGCTACATCTGGATGATCGCCCTGTTCCTCGCGGCATTGTAAGGTGCACCCGCATTGTAAGGCACACCGGTCCCCCGATTACCACCTATGGTCTCCGAACGACCCTTCGTTTGTGGTACAACTAGCCCAGATGAACCACACTAAAGAAAGGGATCCCCATGGAGAACACCCAGTCCGTAACCGCACGGGACATTGCCTGCGCAAGCGAGGCGTTCAATGCGAGCAGGGCCAACCTCGTAGCGCGCAACGCCGTGACCTCGAACGGCATCCGCAAGGCCGCCCGCGTCCCTGGTGGCGTGGCGCAAAACTCCCTCGACTGGGACGTGGAGGTCACGCAAGGCAAGCGCACCAACCAGCGCAGATCGGGGCGTTGCTGGATGTTCGCGAGTCTCAACACGTTCCGCTATCGCACCATAAAGAAGTTCAACCTCAAGAACTTCGAGTTTTCGCAGACCTACCCGCTCTTCTTCGACAAGCTCGAGAAGAGCAACTGGTTCCTCGAGAACATCCTCGACACGCTCGACGAGCCGCTGGGTGGACGTCTGGTGTCCTTCCTGCTGCAAGACCCCATCGGTGATGGCGGCCAATGGGACATGTTCCGCAGCCTCACGAAGAAGTACGGCGTCGTGCCCAAGGAGGCCATGCCCGAGACCGCTTGCTCCGAGTTCACCCGCGAAATGGACAAGTACCTGACGCGCTACCTGCGCAGCTGTGCAAAGACGCTGCGTCAGGGCCATGCCGCGGGTACCGGCCTCGACGAGCTACGCGGTCAGAAGCACGACATGATGGACCGTGTCTATGCCCTGCTCGTCACCTGCCTCGGTGAGCCACCCGCGCGCTTCGACGTGCGCCTGCGCAACAAGGACAACGAGCTCGTGCTTTCCGGCACCTTCACGCCTCAGGAGTTCTTTGCCCAGACCGTCGGCATGGAACTCGACGACTACGTGAGCCTGATCAGCGCGCCCACAGCCGACAAGCCCTTCGGTCACACGTACACCGTCTCGCGCCTGGGAAACGTTTATGAGGATGGCGGCGTCCGCTACCTCAACCTGCCCGCCCAGCGTCTCAAGGAAGTCGCCATCGCGCAGCTGCGCGACGAGCTGCCCGTGTGGTTCGGTTGCGACGTGGACCAGAGCTACCTACGCGAGGAAGGCATCATGGACCGCGCTGCCCTCGACGTGGACGGGCTCTTTGGCTTTGCCATCGAGTCCTGCATGGACAAGGCCGAGCGTCTTGACTACGGAGAGTCCATGATGACCCATGCGATGGTGCTCGAGGGCGTCCGATTCGACGACGAGGGCAACCCCACGTCATGGAAGGTCGAGAACAGCTGGGGCGAGGACCACGCGCGCGACGGCTTCAACACGCTCTCGGACCCGTGGTTCGACGAGTACGTGTATCAGGTCGTCGTGGACAAGAAGTATCTGACGGACGAGGAGCGCATCGCCTACGAGACCGAGAAGCCCATCGTACTGAAGCCTTGGGATCCGATGGGTTCGCTCGCGCGCTAAGAGGTCTTTGAGTCGTAGATCCTAAGTCATCTTCAATGTAAATCAGGTATCTGTGTTTCCACGCATGTGGGGGTACGATTTTCGTCCCGACATTGGAGGTGGCTCATGGGTCTTACGATTTCGCATTACTCTGCTCTCGAGGTGACCAGACAACTCAGAAGCAAGGGGATTGACCTGTCTGCGTCCGACACCGTCCCCCTGAGAAAACCCACCAGTTGGGTGAGCCAGCGTCTGAACATGAAGGCGTTCAACGACCCCGCTTGGAAATGGCCGAAGCCGTCTGCAACAAAGCACCTCAGCATACTGACACCCGGTCATTCCAGTCGTATGCGCGTAGCAAACATCGATGCACATCCCAGCTTTGCGAATCTTCCCGCACGCTCAATCCTGTGGCTCGACGAACGCGCCTCAATGGTGTGTCCCGAGCTGCTGTTTTTGCAGCTCGCAGAGGTCTTGGGGTTTCCACAGCTCGTCTTGCTGGGACATGAACTCTGCGGCTACTTCTCGCGCTGTGCCGAAGAGCCCTTGGAAGGCGATGTGGTCGACCATGTCCCGCCAGCAACAACGGTGGAATCCATCAGAGGCTACCTCGCGAGACTCACACGCATACACGGCGTTGTACGAGCACGCGAGGCACTTCGATACGTCTCGGATGGAGCCTTGAGTGCTCCAGAGTCGGTCCTAGCCACGATGTATGGTCTGCCGGCGTCCAAAGGCGGATACAACATGGGTCCCGTGACACTCAACGCCCGCATCGGCATGAGTGATTCGGAACAAGCAAGGCGTAGCGCGAAGGCGCGCTATCCTGACCTGCTCTTTCCTTTCGCCAAGATTGGCCTGAACTACGACGGTGAGGGGCACTTGGACCTCGACGGATTGCTGGAAGCGGCGCGCGCTCTTGAGCATGCGGGTCCGCAAAAGCGCATCGAAGCCGAGGCCGAACTCCTCAGCAAGAAGCAGGCGGTGAGGGAAAAGGTGCTCGACGACAACCTGCGCAACATGCAGCTTGCGTCAAGGGGATACATAGTGTTCCCCATCACCAAGGAAGACCTCTACGGAGACGGAAATCTGGATGCCGTGACACGTCGCCTGCTAGGATGCGCACATGAGGTCTTCGGAATTGACGTTACTCCGTACGAGGCGCTGCTCGAAGACACCGACAAAACGCACGATCGGAACGATCTGTTGCAGTCGCTGCTTCCCGGAGGCGGGTCTTGGGGAGCCTCGTACGGAAAACTCTAGTCCCATGCCATGGAAGCCGCACAAATAGTGACCAATTAACAGGCGTCTCTCGTTCGCCAACTGGGGTTTTACCACTTTTGATGTGACAATTGGTCACTAGCTATTTTATGCAGTGACCAATTGTCACATCAAATTTCAATGTAAATCGCGCTGAGCTGGGCTTTTGTCTTTGATTTCGATATTTATTGTTCACTTTGAACTGTACCTTAATCTGCCTAGGTAATAGACCGGAGCTCCGCACTGACGTACGTGCACGGGAAGGGTGGCCGAGGGCCTCGAATCAACACGGGCCGCCGAGCTGATTGCTCGGCGGCCCGTAAAACTGCCCATTTGACGCGCAACCACCCGCAGTCGCGCGGCCGTACGCTAGAACTTGGCAGCAAGCTCCGCGGCAAGGGCGTCAATCTGGGCGCGCGATGCATCGTTGAGGGCGCCGCGGATCGTGACGTTGTTCTCGACGTACTCGATGCCGGTGAACGTGTCGGTGATGGCCTTCATGCCCTTGGTAGCCGCCGGCATCCACGAGCCATTCTCGACGAACGCGATGGTACGCTTCTGGTAGTCGTGGTCCTCCAGATGGCTGATGAACTCATGCATCGTCGGGAAGAATCCGCCGCAATACGTGGTCGTGGCAAGTACCAGGATGTTGTGGCGGAACGCGTCTTCCACTGCCTCTGCCTGGTCGTCGCGCGCGAGGTCCGTGACCACGACGCGCGGACAGCCTTTCTCCTTAAGCTTCTCGGCGAGCAGCTCGACGGCCGCCTTGGTGTGGCCATACACGCTGGTGTAGGCGATCACGACGCCCTGCGTCTCGACCTCGTAGGCCGACCACGTCTGGTAGAGACCGATGTAGTGACCAAGGTCCTCGCTGAGGATGGGGCCGTGCAGCGGGCATATGACCTCTACGTCGAGCTTCGCGACCTTCTTGAGCACCGCCTGGACGTTCTTGCCGAACTTGCCCACGATGCCAAAGTAGTAGCGTCGTGCCTCGCAGTCCCAGCCCTCGTCCGCATCAAGCGCACCAAACTTGCCGAACGCGTCAGCGCTAAAGAGCACCTTGTCGGCAGCGTCGTAGGTGAACATGACCTCCGGCCAGTGCACGTTGGGAGCCATGATGAAGGTGAGCTCCTTGGCGCCCAGCGAGAGCGTCTGCCCCTCCTTCACCACCATGTTGCGGCCCTGGAACTTAGTGCCAAAGTAGTTCTGCATCATGTTGAACGCACCGACGGTCGCCACGATGACGGCCTCGGGATACTTGTCCATGAACGCCGTGATGCCCGCGCTGTGGTCGGGCTCCATGTGCTGCACCACGAAGTAGTCGGGCGTGCGGCCGCCGAGTGCAACCTCGACCTTGCCCAGCCACTCGTCGACGAAGTTCTGGTCCACACCGTCCATGACCGCGACCTTCTCGTCGAGAATGACGTATGAGTTGTAGGCCATTCCGTTGGGAACGATGTATTGGCCTTCGAAGAGATCGAGTTCGTGATCGTCGACGCCGACGTAAACGATGCCGTCTGCAATCTGCATGACTTGCCACCTTTCTGCGTAAGAATCGAGCTTCCAAACGATGGTACGCCAGCGAGGTGTTGCGACAAGCGGCAAATGAGCAGTGGGCACACTTTTTCCGTGTGGGGCAGCGGAATGTATACGCAGACGCCCGCTTCTTGACCGAGCGTCTGCGAAGAGTCAGGACAGGCCATGGCAAAGCCGTGTCGCACATGGTGCTCCGTGGAACCTGGACCTCAGCGGAACCTGGACCTGCGTGGAATCTGGACCTCAGCGGAACCTGGACCAGAACTTCTTGTATAGGCTCGCACGGCGCGTCGTGCCGCGCGAAATGCCGATGAGCTTCGACCAATGCCCATACAGCGAAAGCGCCACGAAGGCCAACGAGATGAGCGCGTACTCGAGCGGCATGGTCACGAACATCACCACGGTATAGAACACGATGGCAATCATCGCGGCCATGCTCAGATAGCCCGTCAGCACGATGGAGGCCGCGCCGATGACGCCGGAGAGGATGCCCCAAAGTGGGGAGTTCAGGATGATGGTCGAGGCAATCGTGGTGACGCCCTTGCCACCGCGGAAGCCATGCCAGAAGGGGAAGTCGTGCCCCAGCGTTGAGCCGAGACCAGCCCACATCGTGCAAAGCCCACCAAGCTGCGGGAAGAGCGCACGGGCGATGAGGACCGCCGCGACGGTCTTTAGAATGTCGCCCGCCAGGCAAATGAGCGCCGCTTTGGTGCCCAGCGCGTGGCCGACGTTGGCCATGCCAGGGTTGCCGTCACCAAGGTCGAACGCGGATTTGTGCACCATCACGCGCGCCACGACCTCAGCCGTGAGTATCGAGCCAAACGCATAGCCCACGAGCAAGCAGACGATACGTTCCATCGCGCCTCCCCCATTCTGTCGAGACCACTACCTCGACCCATCGCCGTCGACCAAAAGACTCGCAGAAGATGCTTCAGAGCAGCTCGCGGATGACATACGTCAGATCGTCCGCGATCTTTTGTTGGGTAATCTCGTTGGGATGCCACGCCGCCCCCGCGCCGTCTCTTTCCACATCCATCACATCTGCCATGTAACTCGTGACGCGATCGTCTCCCGTACGCTCCTTGAATCTCTCCACCGCCTGCTCGATTGCCGGATAGAGTTCCTGGGCATCCATCGTACCAAGGGTGCAGACGATGTATGACCTGGGATTGCGCTCCCGAACCATTGCCAAGAAGTCCTCGTATCCCTCAGAGAACTCCGCCTCACGGCTCTCGTCCCCAAGGGTGTAGGTGGTGTCATTGGTTCCAAGATTGATGACCACCACGTCACTCGGATGCGTCGAGAAGTCCCATGGCTGATCGAATTTCCTTGCTACCACATCATACAACGAAGGCACCAGACCGTTGGCGTTGCGCTCGCCGTCTTCCGTCCAGCCCGAGACGATGCCGTACCCGCTATAGCACACCGCACTGTAATCGGCATCCAATGCCTTTGCCGTGAGGTATGCATAGGACTTCATGAAGTTCTCCCTGGTTGTCCTGAAGCCGTCGGTGACTTCCAACGACTCGACGCCATAAGCACAGGTAATCGAATCGCCGAGGAACTCGATGCTCAGGTCCTTCGCCGAGGTCGGGGCTATGGGTCTTGAGGCGTACGACTCGATGTCAATGTCCTCGACCCCCACCACGCCCGAGTTCGACTCGGAGAGCTGCATTAGCTCCACAACCGCCTTTCTGCTGGTCTCGCCCGCAAACACCTCGATGGTACGGCTGTACTCGGAGAGCGTGTCGTCCAGGATGACTTCCCCGTCGAGCAGCACGGCAAATCTCGGGCGGAGGTCCTCCGGGTTCTCTACGGACTCGTCGCCAACCAGGTTAATTGCCACGCGCGTGGCATCGACCTCGAACTCGATGGCACTTCCGCTTTGTGCGAGCCACCTCACACCATCGCTTTCGCAGGTCCTGCCACCGAGGCGCACGTTCTCCTCCGTCGCCTCCACCGTCGACGCCTGCAGCGTAGCCGCCGTCTCCTCAACGACGATTGTCTCCTCGGGTTCAGACTCCGTCGTGCCACCTGACCCCTGCGAGCAAGCGCCGAGGCCGAGGACCAGCCCCAACGCCACTGCAAACACCTTGGAAATGCCCTTCCTCATGACCATACCCCCACGACAAGCTCCTGCGCTGGTATATGGTAGCCGATAAATGCATGCGCCACACGCCGAGCAGTTCGTCATGGCGTCAACGTCCGACGAGGACCCCATCGGGGCCACACCTCTCGACGACCCACCGAGAAGAACTGATTTTGCGCATAACCCAAGGGATATCATGTATGGCACCATCAACGAAAGGAACTCCCATGCGCAACACCTCACCCATCGGCACACCCGTCACGCGCCGCACCGCACTTGCCGCGTTCCTCGGAGCCAGCGGCCTCATCGGCATCGCCACGCTCGGCGGCTGCTCCAACGACGCACAGCAAGCTGACGACACCGCGGCTAGCACGGAAGCCACCGACGCACAAACCACTGACGCAGCCGCGGCGCCGACCAACTCCGCCGACGCCCTCGCCGAGATGGCCTGGTGGCAGAAGACCATCGTGTACGAGGCCTACCCAAAGAGCTTCCTCGACACCGAGGGCCAAGGTACCGGCACCCTTGCAGGCATCACGGCGAAGCTCGACTACCTCGCCGAACTCGGTGTCGGCGCCATCTGGCTCACGCCGGTGTACAAGTCGCCGCAGAAGGACAACGGCTACGACATCTCCGACTACTACGACATCGACCCGCGCTTCGGCACCATGGCCGACATGGAGGAGCTCATCGAGCAGGCGGCCACGCGCAACATCCGCATCGTGATGGACCTCGTAATGAATCACACCTCTGACGAGAACGAGTGGTTCATCGAGTCAAGCTCCTCCAAAGACAACCCCAAGGCAGACTGGTATATCTGGCAGGACGCCAAGGAGGACGGCAGCGCCCCCACCAACTGGCGCGGCATCTTCGGCGGCTCGGCGTGGACCTGGAACGAGACTCGAAAGCAGTACTATCTGCACACCTTCGCAGAATTCCAGCCCGACCTTAACTGGGAGTGCGAGGAGATGCGCAAGGAGCTCTACCGCATGGCCAAGTTCTGGCTCGAGAAGGGCCTCGGCGGGTTCCGCATCGACGCCGTCACCTACATCAAGAAGCCTGCGTTCACCGACGGCAAGTCCGACGCCGAGGACGGCCTCTCCTCCATCCATGCCGCAACGGCAAACACTCCGGGTATCCTCGACTTCCTCAACGAGTTCAAGGCCGAGGTCATGGAGGGCAGCGACGCCTTTGCCGTGGGCGAGGCGAACGGCGTAAGCGCCAGCGAGCTCAGCTCGTGGGTCGGCGAGAACGGCGTCTTCGACATGATCTTTGAGTTCAGCCACATCCTCGTGCCGCAGGGCGGCAACGAGACTTGGTACGAGCCTGATGACTGGACCCTCACGCAGCTCAAGTCTGCATTCACCGCAAGCCAAGAGGCGACGGCAACCAACGGCTGGTATCCCATCTACCTCGAGAATCACGACCAAGCGCGCTCGGTGAGCCAGTTCCTGCCCGATTGCACGGACACGGTTGCTGGCGCAAAGATGCTCGGCACCGTGCTGCTGACGCTGCGAGGCACGCCCTTCATGTACGAGGCCGAGGAGCTGGGCTACACCAATGTCGCGTGGTCCTCGATCGACGATTACGACGACGTCTCGTCGCACAACCAGTACAAGATGGCACTCGAGGCCGGCAAGACCGAGGAGGAGGCACTCGAGGCGGTCCACAAGCACAGCCGCGACAACGCGCGCACCCCCATGCAATGGGACACCAGCAAGAATGCCGGCTTCACCACGGGCAAGCCTTGGCTTCCCGTGCACGACGACTACGAGGAGTGCAACGCCGAGACGCTCGGCGCAGATCCTGACTCCGCACTCTCGTACTATCGCGCGTTGGCACAGGAGCGCAACGCTCTGCCGGTACTCGTTGCGGGCGACTATCACGAGCTGATGGCGGAGAGCGAGGAGGTCTACGCATTCGAACGTGTCTGCGGGAACGACCGCGCCGTCATACTCACCAACTGGACCGGCAATGAGGCCACATACGACGCGGCGCTCGTCGACGGCCTCAGCTTCGCCTTTGGGACGCACGGCACATCGGAGGCAGGCAAGCTGCAGCCCTACGAGGGCGCCATCTTTGCCTAAGTATTCCGCGAGTGCCAAGGGCAAGGGCGCGCCCTTGGCACACGAGAGGTACGCAAACGATAACCCCTCATGGCGACAGCTTCGTCGCGCCATGAGGGGTTATTCCCACTGCGGCACCCCTCGTCACACGTCCTCGACGGTTGACTCCACCTCGATGGCGGGCGGCTCTTCGCCAAAGCTCTCGACGTGCCTGGCCACGACGTCCTTGGCTCCCGCCGGAATGGGGAGTCGCTCGACCTTCTGCAGGAGCGACTCTCTGGTCTCGCCCTGCCGATACATCCGCTCAACCATGCGCTTGTACGCGAATTCGTGAACACGGCCCAGGCCCTCGTTCGCGATGGAGAGAAGTACCAGGCCCGACATGCCCAGCGACGGCACGCGCGGCTTCTGCTCGACGTTGACGTCGGTCTTGTCCATGGCTACCTCCTCGATTGCCCTTTTTGATAGTGATAGTATAGGTTTTTCGCTCGACACGCATTACAGGCAGGAGCCCAATCGGGCAGTCGGCAAGGGACCAATATGAGAGTGCTGCAAATCAAGGGCGTCCGCATCGGCGAGGGACAGCCAAAGACCATCGTTCCGATTATGGGAGCGACGCCGACAGAGCTCCTCACGAGCGCACGCCGGGCCGTCGCCGCAGAAACGGACTGCATCGAGTGGCGTGCGGACTACTTGGCCGACGCCCACGATGTCGAGGCGCTGGCCTATGCCGCGCGTGCACTCTCCGCTGCACTCCCCACCACGCCCCTCATCGCAACGTTGCGTACCAGGGGGCAGGGCGGACGGCTCGAGGCAGATGCCGAGGAATACGCACGCTTGGTGCGCACGGTCGCAGAACAGGGCGGCATGGACCTCGTTGACATCGAACGGGGCGCAGGCGACGCTGTCATACGCGCGCTCGTCGAGGCGGTCCACGAGCACGGCGGTCACGCAATCGTATCTCACCATGACTTTGAAGGAACGCCGGCCACGGAGCAGATGCGCCGCGTACTCGTCGAGATGGCAGCCCTTGGAGCCGACATTCCAAAGCTCGCCGTCATGGCCCGGCGCCCGGCCGATGCAGCACGCCTGATGGAGGCAACCGCCTGCGCGGCCGAGGAGCTCGACACTCCCCTCCTGACGATGTCCATGGGGCAAGCCGGCGTCATCACGCGCCTCGCAGGTGCCTCGTTTGGCTCTGCTCTCACGTTCTGCGCACTGGAATCCGCCTCGGCACCCGGCCAGGTGGAGCTTTCCCAAGCACGCGCAGTCCTCGACGCATTGCACGCGGCATGTGCGCAGAAGGACCAGCCGGCAAGGTGCACGCAACGATGAGCGGCGAGCACCAGCAGGAACCGCGCGCATCTCGCCTGATCATCGGCGTCATCTCCACGCTGCTCGGCGCCATCGCGTGGGGGTTCTCGGGCACGTGCGTGCAGTATTTGTTCTCGTCTACGCACATGGACGCGCTGCTGCTCACCACCATCCGCGAGCTCGGCGCGGGAATCACATTTCTGCTGGTGCTGCTCATCCGTGACCGCACGACGCTTACCGCCATGCTTGCCGACAAGGACACGCTCCGACGGTTGGCGATATTTGGCTCGTGCGGACTCTTCCTCAACTCGACAGTGTATGCGTTGACCATCAGCTACACGAATGCCGGCACGGCAACGGTGCTGCAGAGCTTGAACATCGTGATAGTGCTCGCGGTGACCTGCATCGCAACGCGCCGACTGCCCCGGCGGCTCGAGACGCTCGCGCTCATCTGTGCGTTCGCTGCCACCGTGCTCATCGCCACGCACGGAGACCTCTCGCAGCTGTACCTTCCGCCAGAGGGCCTCTTCTTTGGACTGGCGACGGCAGCAGCGGCGAGCTTCTACACCATGTACCCCAAGCCGCTCTTCGCACGCTGGGGGAGCTTTGCGGTGACGGGCCTCGGCATGCTCGTGGGCGGGCTGACTGGCATCATGGCATGCGGGACAAGCGGCATTGCGGCGCAGGGCATGCCAGCGCTCGACGGCACCAGCCTCGCCGTCCTCGCCGTTGCCGTATTCGTGGGGACCTTCGCCGCCTACGGCTTGTTCCTGCACGGCATCTCCATCGTTGGCCCCGTCGCCGGCAACATGCTGGGAGCCGCCGAGCCGGTGAGCGCCACGGTGATAAGCGCCTTGTGGCTTGCGACACCCTTCGTCTGGGCCGACTGGGCGGGCCTCGCGCTCATGGTCGCGACCATCGCCCTCGTCGCCCTGCAACGCGGTCGCTAGGCGTCCTCTGCGGGCCGCCTCCCGAGCACCTCGTCCCGAAGTCGCATCGTCCCGAAGTCGCATCGTCCCGGGGAACCGCTCCAAGGGACACCGCCCCAGGGGACACCGCCCTAAGGAACATCGTCCACAAACAACCGCCTTCATTCGCAACTCGTGCTATAGTGGACGGCGTCAGTTTCGGGGCGGGGTGAAATTCCCCACTGGCGGTAATGGGAGCGCCTTCTCGCAGAACTCCCGAGCCCGCGTGCCGCACACATATGAGCGGCTGACTTGGTGAGAATCCAAGGCCAACGGTCACAGTCCGGATGGAAGAAACGGAGGCCACCATGGCTACCAATCTGAGCTCTGCAAGCAATCGTCACGACGCCCACTCGACCACGGACCAAGGTTCCGGATGGAGCACCAAGCGCATCGCGATAACCGCACTGTTCTGCGCTGTCGCCGCCATCTGTACGCTGTTCCTTGAGTTCCCCATCCTTCCTGGTGTCACGTTCCTCAAGTACGACCCGTCGGCCATCGTCGCGCTCATCGCGGGCTTCGCCTTCGGCCCCACAACCGGCATCGTGGTGAGCACCGTCTCGTACCTGCCGCACATCGCCACCTCCGGCGGGCTCTACGGCATGGTGATGGCGATTATCGCCACCCTCAGCCTCGTGCTCCCCGCCTCGCTCGTGTACCAGCGCAACACCACGTTCAAAGGTGCGCTCGTGGGCATGGGCGTCGGCGCCGTCGTGTGCCTGGCGTGCTGCATCGCCGCCAACCTCGTGATCACGCCCCTCTACATGGGTGCCCCCGTGCAGGCCGTCATCGACCTGATCGTACCCGCAATCCTGCCGTTCAACGTGCTCAAGATTGTCATCAACTGCGTGGCGACGGCCCTCGTGTACAAGCCCGTCACCAAGGCCCTGGGCAACTAGTGAGCGGACGGGCCGTGGCGGACGGGCGGGCCGTGGCGGGCGGACGGGCCTTGACGGACGGAAGGGCCTTCGCGGGCGAGCAGACCCACGCCGACGGGCAATTCCTCGCTCACGGGCAAGCTCGTAGCGTAGCGGCACGGCTCGAGCACGTGACGCTACGCTACGAGAGTGGTACGCAGGCGCTCGAGGACGTGTCGTTGGAAGTCGCCCAAGGCGAGCGGCTCTGCATCTTGGGCGCCAACGGTTCGGGCAAGTCCACGCTCGCCTCCGTGCTCTGCGGTCTGCTCGCCCCCGACGAGGGAAGCGTCCTTCTCGTGGGCCATCATGTCTTTGACGCGACGCGCCCACAGCCCATCGACTTCGATGCATACCGCAAGGCGCGACGGAGCCTCGGGCTCGTCTTCCAGAATCCCGACGATCAAATCGTGACCACCGTCGTGGAGGAAGACGTCGCCTTTGGCCCCGAGAACCTCGGCATTCCCGCCGAGGAGATCGGCCGACGCGTGGAGCGCGAGCTTCGTCGTGTCGCCCTCACCGATTACGCCAAGGCCGATCCCACGCGACTCAGCGGCGGGCAAATGCAGCGCGTCGCCATTGCCGGCGCGCTCGCGATGGAACCGCGCCTGCTCGTGCTCGACGAGCCGGGGGCGCTTCTCGACGTACGCGGTCGACAAGCGATCTTGCGCGTCATGGGGCGCCTTCGGGAGGCAGGCACCACCATCGTGCACATCACCCACTTCATGGACGAGGCGCTCGAGGCCGATCGCGTCATCGTGCTCGAGCGGGGCAGTATCGTCTTGGAGGGATCTCCCGCCGAGGTATTCTCTCACCAGGACGCCATTGCGTCGCTGGGGCTCGAGGAGCCCTTCTCCGCGCGTCTCGCTCGCAGACTCGCGCTGCCTTGGACCTGCGACGACTCGGCATTGGAGTGCGCCATCCTCGATGCGTCGCATCTGCCTCACTTTCCGGCAAGCCCCCCTTCCGTGCCGGACGCCCAGGCGGCCAACGCAGGCGCGCCAACCTCCCCTGTGCGCGGTGCCCCGCCCGCACTGCGCGTCGAACACGTCTCGTTCGCCTACGTCCGAGAGAAGAACGCGCTCGACGACGTCTCGTTCGAAGTCGAACAGGGCGCCTCCTTGGCAATCGTCGGGCAAACCGGCTCGGGGAAGTCCACCCTCCTGCGTCTGCTGTGTGCCCTGGAGGCTCCTGACCGCGGGCGCATCTACGTAGGCGACGTCTGCACCACGCGCAAACGCGACCGGCGTCGCCTACATGGCAGCATCGGCTACGTGATGCAGCATCCCGAGCGGCAACTCTTCGCCGAGACCGTCCTCGAGGACGTGGCGTTTGGACCCCAGAACCTCGGGTTTGCGCACGGAGAGGTTCTCCGCCACTGCCGAGAGGCCCTCGACCTCGTGGGACTTGTCGGCGTGGACGACACCTCCCCCTTCGAGCTCTCGGGTGGACAACAGCGCCTCTGCGCACTGGCCGGCATACTCGCCATGGAGCCTCGGGTTCTCGTGCTCGACGAACCCACGGCCGGCCTCGACCCGCGTGGTCGCAGGGGGCTGCGCGCCATCCTCGAGGACGTGCGCCGTCGCGGAACCACCATCGTGCAAGTGACGCATTCGATGGAAGACGCGGCACGTGCGGACCGCATCGTGGTACTCGACCAGGCGCACGTGCTCCTCGAAGGTACGCCCCGTGAGGTGTTTAGCGCCGCGCATGAGGAGCTTCTCACGCATGCGGGCCTCGGCCTTCCCCTGCCACTTGTCTGGGCGCTACGTCTGGAGCGCGCCGGCTGTCCTTCGTTGGGCGCACCGCTCTCGCTCGACGAACTCGTGAGGGCGCTCGCACGGAGTGGCTCTGCCGTCACCCATCAGGAAGAGGATGCCCCATGGCTGTGAAAATCACACTCGGGCAATACATCGCCACTGACTCCCCCATCCATCGGCTGGACCCGCGAACCAAGGTCTGTGTGGCGCTCATCGCGATGGTCTCGGTGTTCTTTATCCATACGCCAGCACAGCTGATACTGGGCTTCGCCTTCGTGCTGGCAGCCGTCGCACTTGCCCGCATCCCCGCCCACCGGGTCCTCGAGTCCATTGCGCCCATCATCGCGATAATCGTGCTCTTGAGCCTTTTCAACCTCTTTCTCACAAATACTGGGACAACGCTCGCAACCTTCGGTCCGTTGCGAATAACCGACGATGGCGTGCGCGCGGCCGTGCTTTACAGCCTCCGCCTCGTCATCGGCGTCCTTGCAGGCATGCTCCTCTTACTCACCACCACGCCTTCCCAGCTCACCGACGCGTTCGACGCGCTACTCGCACCGCTCGCACACCTCGGCCTTCATGCACACGAGTTGGCGATGGTCTTCTCGCTCATGCTGCGCTTCATTCCCACCTTGGCCAACGAGGCCTCGACACTCGCTGACGCCCAGACTGCGCGGGGAGGCGCGCTGGGAGAGGGCTCTCCTGCCAAGCGCATCCGGGCGATCGTGCCGCTTGTCGTGGCGTTGCTCGCAAGCTCGCTGCATCACGCTAACGACCTCTCCAGGGCGCTCGACGCTCGGTGCTATGAGGGTGGGGCCGAGCGTAGTCACTGGCATCCGCTCCGAATGCGCGGCGCAGACTGGGCGACACTCACCCTGACCGCCGCCTACATCACGGCGCTCGTCATTCTCCGATAGCTGCTTAATCGTGGCCGCTTCCCGCAGCCGCCTGCTCTCCCACAGCGCGATTGCGGCCTATAGATTGCGGCCTATAGATTGCGGCCTCTATGACTGCTTCATGGCCGCCTCCCGACGGTGGGAAAGCGGCCACATGAATCATCAAAGCCCAAAGGCGCGGACCGCATCCAGCGGCTTGAGGCACTTGACGGGGAGGCAGTCCCTCAGGGAATCCTCGAACGTGACGATGCAGCTTGCCCTGCACGCCTCGGCCGTCGCAACGAGAAGCGCCTCGCGATAATCCGCTTGAAGGTCTTTGAGCATCTCCGCACGCTCGGCCTCGACCGGACCCGCCGTGATCACTGTGGCTGCGTCGCGCACGAACGCCACGCTATCCCAGGCAATCGAGGCGATGAGCGCCTCGATTCGGTCGTCAACCACGCCCCCCTCCACGGTAACGACATGGCGCAGCACGTGGCAGAGGTCGTTCCACACGTCCTGCAGGCAGGTGGCGGTCACGTACAGATTGACCTTGCCCGTGGCGGCCGTCAGGAACTGGTACGCCTCTTCTCCCCGCTCGTTAAGATCCAGGCACAGGGCAAGCCACACGCTCTCGTCGACCAAGATGCCCTTCTTGACAACTATGCTCATGACTGTGCGACCTCCTTGGCACGACGCGCCGACCCGGCGGTACACAGAGCCTGCAGGTCGGCAACGGACAGGCTACGCCCCGCACCTTCTGCGATTCCCGCCTCATCGGCAAGCATCCGCCATGCGCGACCGCGCGCGTCCTCGATCTCGCGGTTGAGGCGATCCTCCTCGCGCGCCTGCGCCTCACGTTCCTCGTCAGTGAGAAAGTCGGGCACCCGCCCCGTGCGCACCACGTAACTCCAGAGTCGAGAAATGACATCCGTGGGATTCGAGCCCATCGAACGCAGCACCTCGTCCCCCCGGACCTTGAGGTCCTTGTCGACGCGGACGTTCATCTGCGTGGTGATGCCCCGCGTACGCGGACGACCGCGACGGCGCGGTGCCTGCTCCACGCCTTCCCCGGTGATTTGCTCCATGTATTACCTCCTCGCACAATTATCCCGTGCTAGAGAATATAGCGTACGGGAAGTTTTATCAAGCAACAGACAGGGGGTCGGCAGGTGGGCTTCGCCCGGCATCTGCCAGATCGCACCACCTCTAACGCAACAGAGCGTACCGCTTCAAACGGAGATAACAGGGCGCGCTGCCCCAAGCGAATCGCGCAGCCCCAAGCGGAACTCAACATTCAACCCTTTTGCCGGGATTACCGCTCGCGTACAGTCGGTTGGCAGAGGGCCGATACAGGCCATTAGTCTATAATGATTGAATTAGGAGGGAGGTGGGCGCCGTGTTGAGTCAAGCCAGTCTGATCTTGGTGTATCTGGGTAGTGCGCTCATGGTCTACAACATCTACGGCTTCGTGCACTTCGTTCAGAACTTCCAGAGCAACAGCAGCTGGGGTGCAGACAAACGCGTGCTCTATCTTCCCGTCATCCTGCTGGCCCTCTTCCTCATGGGATACCTGGCGGTCGGCATCTTTGGCAATCCCGACATCGTCATCGGCGGAATCCTCTTTGGCGGCAGCGTCTTCGTCCTCACGATGTACCTGCTGCTGAGCCGCATCACGCAGCGCGTCATCGAGAACGAGCGCCTCAAGGCAGAGCTTCTCGCCGTGGAGCAGAGCAACCAGGCAAAGACAGCATTCCTTGCCAGCATGAGCCACGAGATGCGCACCCCCCTCAATGTGATCATCGGCCTCGACAACATAGCGCTCAGGGACTCAGAGCTCCCCCAGCGCACGCGCTCGCAGCTCGAGAAGATCAACCTGAGCGCACACCACCTACTCGACCTTATCAACAACGTCCTCGACATGAACCGCTTCGAATCCGGCGTTCTCGAGGCAGACCAAGAGGACTTCGACCTGCTTGAGGCGCTGAATCAGGTCAGCGCCATCACGGAGACCCTCTGCGAGCAGAAGGGCCTCACGTATCACTACGTCGTGGACGAGGGCGTATCCGAATTCTGCAGGGGCGATCAGGTACTCCTAAAGCAGGTGCTGCTCAGCATCCTCAACAACGCCGTGAAGTTCACCGACACCCCCGGCGACGTACACTTCTCCGTCTGCGTCGCATCGCATGACGACGCGACGCAGACGGTTTGCTTTACGGTCACGGACACCGGCATTGGCATGGAAGAGGACTTCCTACCCCACGTGTTCGACGCGTTTACTCGGGAGGACGATAGCACCACCAACCGCTTTGGTGGAGGCGGCCTGGGTCTGGCGGTCTCCAAGCGCGGCGTGGAGCTGATGAACGGACGCATCGAGGTTCGAAGCGTTAAGGGGGAGGGTTCGACCTTCACCGTCACCGTGCCGCTCATCATCATCGAGCCCCCAGAAGACGTACATCCGACCTTGTCCGAGAATCCCGCAGCGACGTCCGAGGCCGATGCACCCGAATCGGATGTGGAAGGCGAGGGTCTCGACGGCAAGCGCGTGCTCATCGTGGAGGACGTCGAGGAGAACGCCGAGATCGTGGCCGACCTTCTCGACCTGGAAGGAGCCCTCAGCGAGCACGCCGAGAACGGTCAGATTGCAATCCAGATGCTCTCGCAATCAGACGAATGGTACTATGACGCCCTGCTCATGGACTTGCGCATGCCCGTCATGGATGGTCTCGAGGCAGCGCGCCGCATTCGGCACCTGGAGCGACCGGATGCACAGCACATGCCCATCATCGCCCTGACGGCCAACGCGTTCCAAGAGGACGTCCAACAATCGCTTGAGGCGGGAATGGACGCGCACCTAGCGAAACCCGTGGATGCAGACCTGCTGTTCTCCACGCTCGAACGGCTCATCGACCAGAAGTCGCCCACGCACGACTAGCAAGGAAAGTACCACGTGATTCAGAAGCAACAGATACAGAGGCCCCAGCTCGTCCTCGTCGTAGACGATTTCGAGATCAACCGGGACATTCTGGGCATGATTCTCGAGGACGACTACGAAGTGGCATATGCCGCCGACGGCAAGGAGGCCCTCGACTTCATGCGCGCACACGTGCACGACCTTTCCATCGTCCTTCTCGACCTCATCATGCCCGTGATGACGGGATTCGAGGTCCTCGAAACCGTCCGTGAGGACGAGCTCCTCAGCGCCATACCCATCATCGTCCTCACCGCAGAGAAGAGCGCCGAGCTCACGGCGCTGCAGCTTGGAGCCGCAGACTTCATCACCAAGCCGTTCGACGTGCACGAGGTCATCCTCGCCCGCGTGAGTCGCATCATCGAGCTGAGCGAAGGCCGCCAACTGATCTCGAGCGCCGAGACGGACCGTCTCACGGGCCTCTACACCCGCAACTTCTTCTTCGAGTACGCGAACCGCCTCTTCACGTACCACCCTGAGCGGCATCGCGACGCCATCGTCGTCGACGTCGAGCAGTTCCACACCATCAATGCCCTCAACGGCCGAGACTTTGGCGACAAGGTCCTCCGCTGCATCGGCGACTCGATCAAGTCCTGTCTCGAGCATGTCGAGGGCATCGCCGCGCGCATCGAGGACGACTGCTTCGACATCTACTGCACCGCCCAGGATGACTATGCCAAGATGCTCGCCTGCCTCCAAGAGAAGGTGAACGGACTCTCCCCCTTCGTGAGCATCCACCTACGCATGGGCGTCATGCCCTGGCACGAGGGGGTCGAGCCCATCGTGATGTTTGATCGCGCACGCGCCGCCTGCAACATGGCGAGGGGTAACTTCCAGTACCCGCTCAAGGTCTTCAACAGCAACATGCTCGACCGGGAACTGCTCAACCAGCGTCTTCTCAACGACCTGCAAGCTGCACGCAACGAACGGCAGCTCAGGGTGGTCTATCAACCCAAGTACGACATACAGTGTAGCCCCCCACGCCTTGCCAGCGCTGAGGCGCTCATCCGCTGGTGGCACCCAGACCTGGGCATGATCTCTCCCGGGGACTTCATCCCCCTGCTCGAAGGCAACGGACTCATCGGCGTGATCGACGCATTCGTGTGGCAGGAGGCAGCCCGCCAGGTGGCCGAGTGGCGCGAGATCTACGGCATCGACCTGCCCGTCTCCGTCAACCTCTCGCGCACCGACGTCTTTGACCCGACGCTCGTCGAACGCCTGATGCATCTCATCGAGGACAACGGCATCGACTACAAGAGCATCAAGCTCGAGGTGACGGAGTCTGCCTGCACCGACAACGCCGCGCAGATGCTTGACGTAATTGCCCGCTTGCGCGACGCCGGCTTCCAAATAGAGATGGATGACTTCGGATCGGGTTACTCTTCGCTTAACATGCTTTCGGACATGCCCATCGACGTGCTCAAGATGGACATGCGGTTTGTGCGCAACATAGAGCACAACGCGACTGACCGCCGCCTGGTGACCCTCATCCTCGACATCGCCAAGTATCTCGAGGTCAAGGTAATCGCCGAGGGCGTGGAGACGGAGGGCCAACTTGATCTGCTTCGCGATGGTGGTTGCGACCTGGTGCAGGGCTTCTACTTCTCGCGCCCACTTCCGCCTGAGGAATTCGAAGAGCTAATCAAGCGAGAGCTTGCGATAGAAAGGAACTAGGGAACCATGACACTTCAAGAACTATACGGCGCCATAGACGCAGACTACACCCAGGCGATGCGCGTACTGCGAATCGACCGCCTGCTCGACAAGCACATTCGCAAGTTTGTGGCGAACGGCGTCATCGATTCGCTGCTCGAGGCTGGCAAGACCATGGAACCCCGTCAGCTCTTCGAGGCTGCCCATGCGGCAAAGGGCGTATGTGGCAACCTGGGCCTCGTCAAGCTCGCCGACCTCTCTTCAACCATCGCCGAAGAGTTCCGCGATGGCAACGCACGTACGATGAGCGACGCGGAAGTGCGGGAGACGCTCTCCCAGATCGATGCTCTCTACACCAAGACCAAGGACGGCATCAAAGCGTACGCAAGCGCCTAACGGGCGACGGAGTGCACGACGGCCTCGAGCGACTGGGCGATTGTCCGCTTTGGCCCGCAACAGAGGCGGAGCGTTTAAGGAGGCGCTTGGGAACCGGTCGCCTTGGCCCTCCCCTCACCCCGCACTCGGACGATTCATGCAAGAAGAAAGACGGTGATGGGTTTTGGAGCGCACGCACACCGATAGCGCAAGAAGATCGTTCGTTCCTTACCTCTCTGCACCAGGCGCCTGGGCACTGGCGTTCGGATGCAGCGTGGGTTGGGGATCGTTCGTCATGCCGGGCAATACCTTCTTGCCGATCGCAGGTCCTCTGGGAGCGACGATCGGCCTTGCCCTAGGCGCCATCGCGATGCTCATCTTGGCCGCGAACTACCACTACCTCATGAATCGCTATCCGGATGTTGGCGGCAGCTACGCATTCACCCGCGAGAGCTTCGGATACGACCACGGCTTCGTGAGCGCGTGGTTCCTCATACTCACCTATGGTGCCATCATCTGGGCAAATGCGTCTGCCCTACCCCTCATCGCCCGAACGCTCTTGGGCTCGACGTTCCAGTTTGGCTTCGATTACGAGATCGCCGGTTTCCACGTGTACATGGGCGAGATTCTCCTGGCCGTCGCGTCGCTTGTCGTCGCCGCGCTCGCATGCCTGCGGCGGAAAGTAGCCGAGCTCCTGCAGATTGGCATGGCCGCGCTTCTGCTGGGAGGTGTCGGCGTCTGCTTCGCTGCGGGAATCGCCAATCCGGCGGGAGGCGCGGCGCTCATGACCCCAGCCATCGCCCCGAACGAGAACCCTCTCGGTGACGTGTTCACCATCTTTGCCCTCGCTCCCTGGGCGTTCGTCGGATTCGAGTCCATCTCGCATTCTGCACCCGAGGCACGCTTCCCCCTCAAGAGGACCTTCGCCATCCTCGTGGCGGCCATCGTCTCCGCCGGCGCAGTCTACA
The DNA here is from genome assembly GCA_017533825.1 of Atopobiaceae bacterium. Taxonomy (GTDB): domain Bacteria; phylum Actinomycetota; class Coriobacteriia; order Coriobacteriales; family Atopobiaceae; genus RUG440. Next base: position 75,287 of record JAFWIE010000080.1, read on the forward strand.
TCGCACTGGTGCTGCTCGCCACGACGGCACTACCCGAAGGCTGCTCATCCTGGGTGGAGTATGTGGCGCACCTCGGAGACTATTCGGGCGTGCAGTCACAACCGACCTTCTTCGCGGCCTTCCAAGCCATGGGTCTCGCGGGCTCCGTTGCGCTCGGACTCGCCTCCCTCGGCGGCATCATCACCGGCCTCGTCGGCCACTACGTGGCCCTCAGCAGACTTCTCATCGCACTTGCGGACGACGGGATGCTTCCTGCATCAATCGGCGAGACGGACGAGAACCACGTGCCGCGCCGCGCCATCCTTTGCATCCTGCTCTCCTCAGTGCTCCTCCCCTTTCTTGGACGTACGGCCATCAGCTGGATCGTGGACGTGACCACCGTCGGTGCCACCATCGCCTACGCGTTCTCCTCTGCCGGCGCGCTCAAGACCGCGCGCCGGGAACACAACCGGCCCATACAGATAACCGGCGCGATTGGCCTTGCCATATCGCTCCTCTTTGCTCTGGATTTCCTCGTTCCCAACCTCATCGCCGTGAAGACGCTGTCCACGGAGTCCTACCTCATCCTTGCGCTCTGGGGCATCCTGGGCTTCATGTACTTCCGCTACGTCCTCGCATCTGACGACAAGCGGCGCTTCGGCCGCTCCATCGTGGCGTGGGTGATCATGCTTGGCCTCGTCATCTTTACCTCAAGCGTGTGGGTTCGGCAGACAGCAAACAACGCCCTGGAGGAGGCAACTCGTGTAATCGAGGAGCAGGGCTCGACCGACAACGTCGCCAGCCTTCTGGAAGGCGTCGAAGACGCAATGCTTGCCAGCATCGTCGTCCAAGTTCTCGTCATCGTCTGCGCCTTGGCCTTCCTCTTTGCCATCTACCGCCTCACGCAGCGCCGCGAGCAGCAAACCGAGGTCGAGAAGATTCTCGCCGAAGAGAGCAGTCGCGCAAAGACGAGCTTTCTCTCGAACATGAGTCACGAGATTCGCACGCCCATGAACGCAATTATCGGCCTAGACAGCATCGCCCTGCGCGAGCCGGGCATCTCCGACCGCACGCGCGAGCATCTGGAGAAGATAGGCATCAGTGCCAAGCACCTCTTGGGCCTCATCAACGACATCTTGGACATGAGCCGCATCGAATCGGGTAGGATGGTCCTCAAGGAGGAGGAGTTCTCGCTGCACGAGTTCCTCGACCAGATAAACACCATCATCAACGGTCAGTGCGTCGACAAGGGCCTTACCTATAGCTGCAACATCATCGGCGACGTGAGCGACTACTATGTGGGCGACGACATGAAGCTCAAGCAGGTCCTCATCAACATCTTGGGCAACTCCGTCAAGTTCACCAACGCACCCGGCGAGGTGACGTTCGAGGTCGAGGAGACGGCACGCTTCGAGGGATACTGCACGCTCCGCTTCGACATGCGCGACACGGGCATCGGCATGGATGCCGAGTACATCCCGCACCTGTTCGAGGCGTTCACGCAGGAAGACGCCACCGCCACCAACCGCTATGGCGGAAGCGGCCTGGGCATGGCCATCACCAAGAATTACGTGGAGATGATGAACGGCAACATCGACGTCCAGAGCACCAAGGGCGTTGGTTCGACCTTCACCGTAACCGTTACCCTCACCACCTCGAGCCGCAGCGCCCGCGACGATCAAAGCATCACGCTCCCTGAGGGCATCCGGTGCCTCGTGGTGGACGACGACCCGATCGCTTGCGAACACGCAGAAATCGTGATGCGCGCGGTCGGCGTCGACTCCGACACCTCAACCGATCCGCGCGACGCGCTCGAACGACTTCGTTCCGCGCACGACCGGGGCGAGGGGTACGGCATCGTGCTCTTCGACTACAAGATGCCGGGCATGAACGGCTTGGAGCTCGCGAAGTCCGTCCGCACCTTCGACGAGGGCAGGACCGCCATCATCGTGCTGACGGGCTACAACTTCGACTCCTACGAGGACGAAGCCCTCACCGGTGGTGTGGATGCCATCATTTCCAAGCCGCTCTTCACGGACACGCTGAGCAAGGCCGTCTTCTCCGTGCTGGCAAAGAAGGACGGCGTCGACGTGGGCATGCCCCTCATGGAGGAGACCGAGCTCGACGAAAGCAACCTCGCCGGCAAGATGATTCTCATGGCAGAGGACGTGGACCAGAATGCCGAGATTCTCGCCGACCTTCTGGATCTGGAGGAGATGGAGGCCGAACGTGCCGAGAACGGCCAGCGCGCGGTCGAGATGTTCTCCGAGAAGCCTGCAGGCTACTACGACGCGATTCTGATGGACGTGCGCATGCCAATCATGGACGGCCTCACAGCCGCGCGCACGATTCGCGGGCTCGACCATCCTGACGCGAAGCGCATTCCCATCATCGCCATGACGGCAAACGTCTTCGACGAGGACGTGGAGCGCTCGCTGCAGGCAGGCATGAACGCCCACCTCTCCAAGCCAGTCGAGCCGGACCGCCTTTACGACACCCTCGCGCAGCTCATCACTCGCGAGTAGACGGGTGCCGACATTCATTGGGGGACCGTGTCCACGGGGGGTCGTGCCCACGAGGGACCGTGCCCACGAGGGGTCCACTGGGCGCTCTCACCCAGTGGACCCTTCCATCAAGGGGTGGCCCCAGCGACCTCTGTGAGTCTCCTGCTGTGACGTCTGGGAATTCTGTCCCCTCGGGCTTCTATCGGTTATCATGTACGGACGTTCTAAACCCAAATGAAAGGCACCACATGGTTTCTCGCGTATATGTTGAGAAGAAGCCCGGATTCGATGTGGAGGCCCGCGAACTCAGCCATGAGCTGCGACATACGCTCGGCGTGAAGGGCCTCAAAAACGTACGCATCATCAACCGTTACGACGTGGAGGGCATCTCTCGCGAGCTCTTTGAGCAATGCGTGCCCACCGTCTTTAGTGAGCCGCAGTCCGACGACGCGTTCTTTGAGCTGCCGACGTTCCCAAAGTCCGCCAAGGTGTTTGCGGTGGAGTTCCTTCCCGGCCAGTTCGACCAGCGCGCGGCAAGCGCGAGCGAGTGCATCCAACTCATCAGCCAGGGCGAGCGACCCGAGGTAGCGAGCGCGAAGGTCTACGTACTCGAGGGACGCGTGAGCGCAAAAGGTGCCAAGGCCGCGATGGCTTACGTGATAAACCCCGTCGAGGCGCGCGAGGCATCGCTTGAGGAACGCGACACGCTCGCACTCGAGCTCGAGGAGCCGGGCAAGGTCGAGGTGCTCAAGGACTTCCGCACCATGAGCCCCAAGCAGCTCGCTAGCTTCATCGAGGAACGCGGGTTGGCCATGGACCTTGCCGACATCACGTTCTGCCAGGAGTACTTCTCGAGCGAGCGACGCGACCCCACCATCACCGAGATCAAGATGATCGACACCTACTGGAGCGACCACTGTCGGCACACCACGTTCGGCACCGTGCTCGACGAGGTGACCATCGATGAGCCTGTGGTGCAGGCAGCATTCGAGCGCTACCTCGAGTTGCGACGCGAGCTGGCGCGCGAAGAAAAGCCGGTATGCCTCATGGACATGGGCACCATCGGCGCCAAGTATCTCGCGCACACCGGCAAGCTCACAGGACTTGACGAGTCCGAGGAAATCAACGCCTGCACCGTCCGTTGCACGGTGGACGTGGACGGCGAGGACCAGGATTGGCTCTTCCTCTTCAAGAACGAGACGCACAACCACCCCACCGAGATCGAACCCTTCGGCGGCGCGGCCACCTGCATTGGCGGCGCCATCCGCGACCCGCTGAGCGGACGGAGCTACGTGTACCAAGCCATGCGCGTGACTGGCGCGGCCGACCCCACCGTTCCGGTGGACCAGACGCTCCCCGGCAAGCTTCCCCAGCGAAAGATCGTGCGCACTGCTGCCGCAGGCTACTCAAGCTACGGCAACCAGATAGGCCTTGCTACGGGCCAAGTGAGCGAACTCTACCATCCCGGCTACGTGGCCAAGCGCATGGAGATCGGTGCCGTGGTGGGCGCTACACCTGCAAGCCACGTCCGTCGCGAGTGCCCGGCGCCAGGCGACGCCATCGTGCTGCTCGGAGGACGCACCGGGCGCGACGGCATCGGAGGAGCGACGGGCAGCTCCAAGGCACATAAGGCCTCGAGCCTCACGACCTGCGGCGCCGAGGTGCAGAAGGGCAACGCTCCCATCGAGCGCAAGCTTCAGCGCCTCTTCCGCCGCGAGGACGCGTGCCGTCTCATCAAGCGCTGCAACGACTTCGGCGCGGGCGGTGTGAGCGTGGCCATCGGCGAGCTGGCCGACGGACTCGACATCAACCTCGACCTCGTTCCCAAGAAGTACGAAGGTCTCGACGGCACCGAGCTTGCCATCTCCGAAAGTCAGGAGCGCATGGCGGTGGCGCTTGCACCCGAGGACGTAGACGCGTTCCTCGCGCTCGCCCACGAAGAGAACCTCGAGGCCACCGTGGTCGCCACCGTCACCGCGGAGCCGCGCCTTCGCATGAAGTGGAACGGCGACACCATCGTGGATGTAAGCCGCACGTTCCTGAACAGCAACGGCGCCCCGAAGCACCAGGCGGTGCACGTGCCATGCGCGCAGACCTGGGAGCTCGCATGGGAGGGCACGACCGTCGCCGAGCGGCTGCGCTCCGTGCTCACCGACCTCAATGTCGCCTCCAACAAAGGCCTCTCGGAGCGCTTCGACTCCACCATCGGGGCCGCAAGCGCCCTCATGCCGTTCGGCGGTCGCACCCAGCTGACCCCCGCGATGGGCATGGTATGCAAGATGCCCGTCGACGGAGAGACGACAACCGTGAGCGGCATGGCCTGGGGCTACAATCCGTTCCTCACGAGTGCGGACCAGTTCCGCGGGTCGTATCTCGCAGTCGTCGAGTCCGTCGCCCGCCTCGTCGCCTGTGGCCTGCGCCGACAGGACGCATACCTCACCTTCCAGGAGTACTTCGAACGCCTCGGCTCCGATCCCTCGCGTTGGGGCCAGCCCACCGCGGCTGTGCTCGGCGCCCTGATGGCACAGCTCGACCTTGGCATCGGCTCCATCGGCGGCAAGGACTCCATGAGCGGTAGCTTCGAGGACTTGGACGTCCCGCCCACGCTCGTGAGCTTTGCCACGGCGGTCGGTTCACTGGAGCGCGTCACGTCGCCCGAGTTCAAGCAGGCAGACAGCAAGGTGGTGCTTGTCACACCGCGCTATCGCGAGGACGGCGTCACACCCGAGCCCGCCTCGCTGCTGGCAGCCATCGACTTCGTGCAGCAACTCATCGGTGACGGTGATGCCCTTGCCGTGAGCACGCCCGGCTACGGCTGCCTCGTCGAGAGCCTCTTCAAGATGTGTGTGGGCAACCAACTGGGCGTCGACCTTTGGGGCCTCGATGCCGAGCGTCTCTTCGTGCCCGCCTACGGGAGCTTCGTGGTCGAGGTGAGTGACTGCACATACGTGCCACGCAACGGCAACGGGTTCGCGATTGAGCACGTCGGCACCATGAGCGGATCCTACGAGCTGCACGTCGCAGGTGAGACCATCGACCTCGCCGCGGAGCAAGAGGCATGGGAGGCACGACTCGAGCCCGTCTTCGCGTATCGCGGCGAAGGCGAGACGGTCGGTCAGGTCTCGTGGTACGCTACCAACCGCCCCTCGTGCGCTGCGCCGAAGATTGGTCTCGCCCGACCGCGCGTCGTGATTCCGGTGTTCCCTGGCACCAACTGTGAGTACGACACCGCCCGCGCATTCCGGCGCGCCGGCGCGGAGGTCAACACCCTCGTCATCAACAACCTCTCCTCTCAAGCCGTTGTCGAGAGCTGCGAACGCCTCGTGCGCGAGATCGACCGCGCGCAGATTATCATGCTGCCCGGTGGCTTCTCGGGCGGAGACGAGCCAGACGGCTCGGCGAAGTTCATCACGGCCTTCTTCCGCGCACCACGCGTGACCGAGGCAGTGCGCAGGCTGCTCAACGAGCGCGATGGCCTCATGCTCGGCATCTGCAACGGCTTCCAGGCACTCATCAAGCTCGGCCTTGTGCCTTACGGCGACATCGTGCCCATGACGGACGAGTGCCCCACGCTCACGTTCAACACGCTTGGCCGCCACCAGAGCCGCCTCGTACGCACGCGCGTGGCGAGCGACCTCTCTCCGTGGCTCTCCAAGTGCGCGGTCGGTGATGTGCACAACATCGCCATCAGCCATGGCGAGGGGCGCTTCGTCGCAAGCACCGAGCTTCTCAACGCGCTCATCGACCGCGGGCAGATCGCCACCCAGTACGTGGACGAGAACGGCGTGCCGAGCATGGACCTACGGGTCAATCCCAATGGCTCGGCGCTCGCCATCGAGGGCATCACCAGTCCCGATGGCCGCATCCTGGGCAAGATGGGCCACACCGAGCGCGCCGCCGACGGGCTCTACCAGAATGTGCCCGGCAATGCGTTCCAGCCGCTCTTCGAGGGAGGCGTCGCCTACTTCGCATAGGTTCTTCCCACGCAGGCGACGGCGCCCCGCACTGCCGTCGCCGTCGCCACCACCGCCGACGCCTCACCGCCGCCCGCCCCATCTACGAAGCCGACCCCTCCCGGGGTCGGCTTTATCTATTCCTTGGGGTTCTCACTCCCCCCAACCGCAACTATCACTCCCCCCCAAGCGCAACTATCACTCCTTCGTGCTATACGTGTTGCTTTTGTAATATATCCTCTTTTCGCTATTTAACCCATAATGAGTGTGTCTTGTTATCTCTTTTGGACATAGTCCCTCTTCATGGCCTTGCCCATCCAACGGGTTTTCTCAATTGGGACTCATTATGTGTCGTTTACCAATTGGAAACATTCAGTGCCGGAGACACGGAAGCAGTGCCGGAAGCACGGAGGCGGTGCCGGAAGCACGGAGGCGGTGCCGGAAGCACGGAGGCGGTGCCGGAAGCACGGAGGCGGTGCCGGAAGCACGGAGGCGGTGCCGGAAGCGATGCGGGAGAAATTGGTCAGTCGCGGAGAGGGACTCTACGCTTCCATGAAGAATGCGCCCTCGTAGGCATGCGTACCAACATCGCTCGCGGTGCCTCCCATGGTGCCGCGATCGAAGTCGACCGTCCCCTCGTATTGGCGCAGGTCATCAAGGCCGCCCTGGTTTATCCATGACGTGCCCTTCAGGAAAATGACGCCCGTGTTCCAGTCCACTTCTCCGCGAATGTAGTAGCTTGCGTTTGTCGCACCCGGCACGTCATCATCGACACCCACGTAGCACACACCCTCGAGCGTGCCGTCATCCGAGACGCTCGAGAACTCAAACGTGATGGCTCTGCTAATCGTATCGTCACCGGAGATGTGAGAGGTCCAGCCTTCATACGAACCCCTCCATGTGCGCGAGAAGGAATCTGCCTTGCTCGTCGACGTGGAACCGTTGTCCGAATCATGCTCGCGCTCTGGCTCCGGCTCCCACTCGTTCTCGCGCGACGAATCGGACGGAGGCGTGGACACGGGACGATTGACCGAGAGCTGGCTCACGGCCGACATGCGCCAGTAGCCGTCGTAGTCGCCCGTGTCGACGTCGCTTGCGCGGCCGGCCACATATCGGTTCTCAAAGTCAACTGATCCCTTGTACTGGCGCAGGTCCCCAAGCCCTCCCTGCTCAATCCAACTTGTTCCGTACACGTAGATGTCGCCGCTATTCCAGTCGACGGTGCCTCGCACGTTGTAACTGGCATAGGTCGCACCCGTGCCTGCCTGTGCAACGCCCACATAGCACACACCCACAAGGTCGCCCTCGTCCGAAACGCTCGTGAAGTCGAACGAGACCTGACGGTCGATGCTCTCCGACCGCGAAACCCACCCTTGGTAGACACCACTCCACAGACGTGGGAACGATGCGGCGGCCGCGGGGTTCGCACGTGAGGGCTCCGGTTCCGGCTCTGGCTCCGGTTCCTCTTCCCTCTCCTTGGCCCACTGCGCCCTAAACGTAAGGTCGGTGTTGGCGGCGGCCATGTCGCCCGGCGTGTACTCGCTACCGTTGTTCCCGACCCAGCATTCGAAGACATAGCCCTCGCGCGTATACGCGCACTTGGGCAGCGTGTAGGTCGACCCCTTCTCGACCACGGCACTATCCATGGCGCCTTTTGCGTCCTTGCCGCCCGAGAAGGAAATCGTCACCGTCGCGGGCTTCTCCGCCTTCTTGCCGTCAGTGGCCTTCTCGTCATCGGTAGCTTTTTTGTCGTCCGTGGCCTCTTTGCCATCAGTTTTCTTCTTCTCGTCCGCAGCCTGATCGCCGTCGACGTCCTGCTCGCCACTGTCAACCTGTTCCGTGCGGTCTCCTTCGCTCGGATCACTGCCCTGAGAGCCGCCCACAAACAAGAAATACGCAAGCACAATGATGGCCACGATCAGCGCAAGCACAATCACCAACAAGGCCGGATGCGGGAGCTTCTTTTGCGGCGCATCCTGCTGAAACGGTTCCAGGGGTGGTGCCTCGGGTGGCAACGGTTTGTCTGATTGCAAATCATACGGCCGTTGGTTGTACGACACGGGCCCGTATGCCTGCGTCAGGGGTGCCTCAGAGACCCCAGCATCATAGTCGTTCGGCAACGAATCGCTTGAGAAGCCGTAGCCCTCATCCTCATATTCCGCGTAGGGGTCCTCCGCGTAGGGGTCCATTGCAAAATCAATGGCATGCGCGGGAACCTCGCGCACGCCCATGCAGTGTGCCACCGCATTGCGGACACATGCACATACGTCCCGCGCGCTCTTGTCTTCTATCGATCGGCGACGCAGCGCAAGATACGCACGTGCAGTCGCCTCGTCAAGCGCTCGCTCGTCCGGCAGTTCTTGTGCCACGGCGGCAAACGGGGCAAGGAACTCGGCGGTGCAATTGTGCTCGAACACGACATACTCGCGCGTGCCATGGTCGCAGTAGTCAGCAACAAGAGCCCGCAAACGACTCGGTTGGTCCAGCAGCTTGAGACCGCCTTCTGTGAGCAGGAGGCACAGACAGTCCTTCAGCTCGACAGAATCGTCCTTTCTCACCTCGACCGACGATGACCGCACGGTCGCATCGAGAGCAATCGGCGTTGTAATGCCGCCCTCCAGCGGATTGCCGCACGACTTGCAGAACCTCGCATCGTCGTTGTTTTCCATACCGCATTCGGGACAAAACATGTCTACTCCTGCCATCGTTGGGCCGGTCTCAAGTGTAGCACGCTGAAGGCCCGCCCTTTGCGCATTCGCGCCACGATGCCGCACGCGCTCGACCTCCACCATGACGCCATGGCTGCCAGGTAACCCATCCCGGCCGGGCAGCTGCAACCCCCCGGGCCGCTGCAACCCATCCCGGGCCGGGCCGCTGCAACCCTTCCCGGGCCGCCGCAACCCATCCTGGCGCAAACTACTCAGCAGGTATCTATTATTGAATCACCCGGCACAAACGCGCAGATAAGCACGCGTACTGATTTATTCATTGATACCTGCTGAGTAGTTTAGCAGCCTTTCAGGCGAAGTCGTGCGAAGCTCCGCACCGAACATGGCATCCCGCGCCCTCAGGGCACGGTCGCGAAGACGTACGCTATATGCAAATTGACACTCTCGGCCACAAGGCTTGACAGTAGGTCGCACGCATGCGTACAATAAGTGCGGTGGCACGCCCAGAGCCTCCTGGGCAGCGCCGTCCTCGTTTTATGGCCGAAGGGTGGGCTAGACCCTATCGGCCATTACTTTGAATGCGTTGCTGTCTTCGTGCTCGGTTCCGTCTCCCTCTTCTACGTCGCCTTTCGGCCTGTGCGCGGGCATCACGTTCCTCCCGCGCGGTGATCCAGCAGATGACTGCCGTGACCAGTTCGAGAATACGCGTCAACAGTTCCATGGGCCGACCTCCTTTCCAGAGGCGCTGCCCACA
>JAFWIE010000081.1 GCA_017533825.1 Atopobiaceae bacterium
CCTCGCGGCGGCCCAGAAGCCCGCGCGCCGAGGCGCGCGGCAGGCGCCCGGGACGAGAATCGGCCGTGCCGGGACCCGACCGGCCGGCCGACAGGCGCAAAAACCGAGCCTCGGGAGGGCCGAGGCGAGAATCGGCTAGATTATCATCGTTTCCCTAAGGTACATAGCGAACGACGCAATTCGCAATCTCCCGCGCCGAGTCGGCCCATCCCCACCGCGTCGGCCGTCCCGCGCCGTCGGCCCGTCCCCACCGCGTCGGCCATCCCGCGCCGTCGGCCCGTCCCCACCTGCAATTCCACCCGCACCGTGCAACGAACCCTAAACTCCACAGTTTTGGGCGGCAATTCTACCTGCGCATTTGTCGTTTTTCGGGAAAGATCTGCATAATATCCGGGAAATTACTGTAACCATGGCAAAGATTCTTCTGCGCATTGACTCGACAACATCGTATGCTCGATGCATGGAGAACATTTGCCTACATATCACCGGCGAGCAATCGATCAAACTGATGCGTGCAGCGCGCGTCGGCAAGGTCGTTTCGGCATCGCCCCTGTGCAACGCGCACATCAGTCCAACGGCGCTTCGCAGTCTTGACGAGCTACGAGACGTTGGATTGGGCATGCTACTCGACTGGCTGAGCATCTCACCTTCGAATCCACTCAAGCTGTCCGTCCCCTGCAACCATCAGCGCATCCGCACACGCGAAGTCTGTACCTCAGCGCTCTCCGAGGAACTGCCCGACGGAGCGCTGCTGCAGCTGCATTCAGGCACCGACAAAGAGAGCGCCATCACCCTTCCGCCCGACGTTATCGTTTGTATCGACTCGCCTTCCCTCGCGTTCCTAAAGATGTCGCATGAACTGGGGCCAAAAGCAGCAAAAGAAGGCAATGAGGGTCTGGCGACATCACTTCGTCTAATCGAGTTCGCCTGCGAGTGCTGCGGTGCATACGTACGCGATCCGTTTACACCTCGAACCACCATCATCCATTATGACGAGCCCGGCGCAGACAGCCGCTTCTGCAATCTCTCGGACATGCGAATGTTCGCTTCGTCTGGTCATAAGCTCCACGGCAAGAACCTAGCGCTCAAGATGCTCGCCCACGCCATAGATGGTTCGGGGTCAGGAATGGAATCGTACCTGAACCTCGCGTTAGCCGGCGCGCCGCGACTCGGCGGTCTCGCTATGCACGAGCCACTTGTCAATCAGCAGCTCGTCATTGACGAGGATATCAAGCAGTTACTCAAGCACAAATCGATTCGTCCCGACATGCAATGGCCTGATTACCAGACGCTTGTCGAGTATCTCGGCGACGAGGCACACGCCTCAAAGAAGGCACGCGTCGAAGACAAAGACCGATTGCAGGACTACGCAACCGCCGGATACACTGCCTTCTCGCTCATGTTCGACGACGTACGGAGTGCTGCTGCGCTCAACCGGACCGCAGAGATGATCGCGCGCTCGCTCATGCAGCATGGCAAGCGCAACGAGCTGTATCGCGTACGGCACCTACTGAAAGACGATAAGTTCCTGTCGCGCCAATCCCAACTCATTGCTACTCTGCTTCCACCCATCACCCGATACGACTCATAGGACCCGCATTACAGAAATGGAGGTTGTGGCAACGCGTCGAGGGGTCGCCTTACGGAAAGGGAGGTTGTGGCAAGGAATCTAACAAAAAGCGAAGTTGTGGCATGCCACAAGGTCCGATTCCGTTAGAGACCGTGCCACAAGGTCCGATTCCGTTAGAGACCGTGCCACAAGGTCCGATTCCGTTAGAGACCGTGCCACAAGGTCCCGTTCCGTTAGGAGGGCAGGCCCCGTCGTGCCACTAGGTCCCGTTCCGTTAGGAGGGCAGGCCCCGCCGTGCCACAAGGTCCCATTCCGTTAGGCGGGCTGGGCCGAACGGCCTCCCTTGCGTGCCGCAAGGCCCGTTTTCGTTAGGAGGATGAGGACGAGGGCGAGAGCTAAATCGAACCCCACCGGACCGCAAGGGCCCGTTTACGTCAGGCGCTCGCACATCACCCGGTTCGCCTCAAGCTCCTCCGCATCATCAAGGGGCGCAAGCAGGCGCTCCACCGCATCGTTCCCATAGCGCCGCTCCAACGCGCGCGCAATGAGCCAATCCGCAACGCCCGGATTCTTTGGCAGCAGCGGCCCGTGCACATACGTACCGACCACGTTGCGATACAGGCAGCCCTCATAACCACTGGAGCCATCATTTCCGAACCCGTGCACCACGCTTCCCAGTGGCTCGACGTCGGCACCAAGGTGCGTGCGCCCCCCGTGGTTCTCGTAGCCCACTATGGGCTGCGGAGAGATACGGCTCCGCACAACCACATTGCCGATCAGCCGCGGGCTCCCCCGGTCGGTGTACAAATCCACAAGCGAGAGCCCGCGCACCTCTTCGTCACCCATCAAGTAGCTGTGCCCGAGCAACTGATACCCACCGCACACCGCAAGCAGTACCCCACCGTCCTCCACGTACGAGACGAGCTCCTCCCGCTCAACGAGCAGGTAGTCGCACACGATGCGCTGCTCCCGGTCCGACCCTCCCCCAATGAAGACGATGTCTACATCCGAGAACGACGGCCGCTCGCCCACGTGCACCTCGCGCACATCGCATGTGATGCCACGCCATTCCAGTCGCTTGCGCAAGACAAGCACGTTGCCCGTGTCCCCATAGAGATTGAGCAGCTCCGGGAAGAGATGCGCAATTCGAAGCCCAGCCTCACTTCCGCCCATGTGGTTCACCCGCTCTCTCCAGCTCGTGCCGCGCAGGCTCGAGCGCCGAATAGTTCGTGAGCACATACAGCGGCTGCTCCACCGGCAGGTCTCCCACCGCCGAGAGCGCATCCGCTACACCCTCCACGCATCGCGCGGGAATGCCGGCGTACTTCAGCCGCACCTGCAGGTCATGAGCACGCAGCCCTCCGGCCATCACGCGCACGACCTGGTCGTCTGTCGCCATTCGTTCGAAGTCAACGTCCCAGAGCCACGACACGTCTCGGCCATCGTTGTAGTTGTCGTTGATGACGACGCACACCGCCTTCGGCCGTCCGTCCGCAAGCAGAAGAGAGACGTTCTGATTGAGGCCGGTGGGATTCTTCGCAAGGTTGAGCACTACCTCGCGCCCATCGACCACAAACGACTGCAGCCTGCCGTTGTGCGGATCATATGCATCGAGCGCCCGTTGGAGACACGAGCCGCCAACCCCCGCACGTTCGCAAACCGCGGCAGTCGCCAAGACGTTGTACACCATGTAGACACCACCGAAGTCCGCGTGAATCCGCCATTCGGTCCGACCGCCCTTCTCAACAAGGGAGAACGAGACACCCTCACGGCCTACCTTCACGTTCCGCGCGGCATAGTCAAGCGTCGGTCGCCCAAAGCCACAGGAAGGGCATCGGAACGCCCCGAGCTGCGCGTATGTACGATAGGCATAGTCGAGCTCGGCACCACACTGCTGACAGAAGCGCGCTTCGGGCACGCGATCCGTAGGAAGCCCCAGGTCCTCGTCCACACCAAAGGCAAGCACTCGCGTCCCCCGCGCATGCGCACGCGCAGCCACACCCATGCTCAAGGGGTCGTCCCCACAGACCAGAAGCGTCGTCTCCGGCGATTGCTCGAGCGCCGAGGCTATGACGTCCTGCACATGGTCAATCTCGCCCGCACGGTCAAGCTGGTCTCGGAAGAGGTTCAGGAGTACGAGGTAGGTGGGTCTCAGCTGCGGCAGGATGTGAATGGTCGAGAGTTCGTCGGCCTCGAGCACCGCCCAATCCGCATCGCGAAGTGGAAGAAGCGCCGAGGCGACGCCCGCCGCCATGTTTGCGCCATCCCGATTGCACAGAACGACGTCGCCGTGCTCCTCGAGCATCGCAGCGATGAGGTTGGTGGTGGTCGTCTTCCCATTGGTGCCGCACACGACGACGAATCCGCGCGAGACCTTCTCGCGCACATGCGAGAGAAGCTGAGGGTCGATGCTGAGGGCAACGCGCCCCGGTAGCTGTGAGGCACTGCGATGCAGCACGTCGTGCAGCACCCAATGCGTTGCGCGGCCCACCTTCGTTGAGATAAGGATTCTCACGCTCATCAGCAACTCCCTTCGACGCGAGAAAGAAGAACGAGACGCCCACCTTCAAATCTGAACGAGACAACCAGAGCGGAGCTGCGCCAGAACGGAGCTACGTGAGCGCCTCCAGGGCCTTGAGGTAGTGCTCTTGTCGGATGCCTTCGCTGTCCTCGATGAGCACGAGGTGCCCATCGCACACCTCCGGCCGTTTCTCGAACCGCGCAAGGTCATCGAGAATCACCCACGCGTCACAGGGGTGTTCGTCAAGCCATGCGCCTATCTCCGACGACCGGTCCCCACCGAGAACACGCGGAGTCACGGCCTTCAAGGGAGCGCCGACCTCCGCGAGCTGGTCACAGAGGTTGTCCATGATGGCGCGCAAGTAAGGATCGTTCGTATCGAGGTCCTCGCGCCATGTGGAGGAGAGGACCACGACGGCTCCCGTGAGCTTGACCAGACGACCGACATACATCAGCGACATGCTGTCGTAGCGATAGTTCTCGGGCTCGCGTCCCTGAAGGTAGTTGTTCCGCACGCTCGTCGGCGTCGCGATCACTCCGTCTATGTCCAAGAAGATGGCCTTCATGTTCCACCCTCATTTCGTCTCACTCCACGGAACCTCAGAGTCACTATTCTAGTGAAGAACCATGTCGGCGTGGTAACACCTCTGTGAATGCCGGGTACCGCCGCACCGAATCGCCTCGTGTGAAAGGATTCGCCATGGATGCCACGCTCACCCTCAAATACGAAGCGCTCTCGCAGATGCTACGAGAGCTGGGCAGTGTCGCCGTCGCCTTCTCCGGCGGCGTGGATTCCACGCTGCTCGCCAAGGTCGCCCACGACGTGCTGGGCGAACGCATGCTCGCCGTCACGGCAGAGCTGCGAGCGCTCCCCCACGCAGAGCTCGCCGACGCGAAGGCCTGGTGTGCTGCACAGGGCATCCGCCATGAGGTGGTGACGTACGACGAGCTGCGCATTCCTGGTTACGCACAGAACCCTCCCGATCGCTGCCACCTGTGCAAGCGCGCCGTTTTCGGGGAGCTTCGCCGCGTCGCCCGTGAGCACGGCATCGAGTATGTGGTGGACGGGTCCAACGTGGACGATCAGGGAGACTACCGACCCGGCATGCGGGCTCTCGCCGAACTACAGGTACAGAGTCCACTCAAGGACTGCGGCCTCACGAAGAATGACGTACGCAACTTGTCACACGAGCTGGGACTCCCCACGTGGAATCTGCCCTCTGCCGCCTGCCTCTCCTCGCGCCTTGCCTACGGCGAGACGATCACCGCGGAGAAGCTCAGGCGCATCGAGGCGGCCGAGACGTTTCTTCACGAGCTGGGCATCTCCCAGCTACGCGTGCGCATGCACGGAGAGGACGGCACCCTCGCCCGCATCGAACTCGAGTCCGACCGCGTCGAATGGCTCGCCCAGCCCGAGGTGCGCGCCAAGGTATGCGCGCGCTTCCGCGAGCTGGGCTTCCTGTACGTCACCCTCGACCTCATGGGCTTCCGGTCAGGCGCCATGAACGAGACGCTGCCGCGCTAGCTGCAGGCCCTACGCCAACAGTTCGGGGACAAGCTCCTCCAAGGCATGCGCGATGCCATCACTGTTGTTGTCGAACGTCACGTAGTCCGCCTTCTCCTTGACCGCATCTACGGCATTGCCCATGGCAACGCCTATCTGCGCCCACTCGATCATGGTCAAATCGTTCTGGGCGTCGCCGAAGCTCATCACCTCGGACTGCTCGATGCCAAGCACCGCGAAGGTGTCCTTGAGAGCACGGACCTTGTCGACGCCAAGTGGCGTGAACTCGAAGTAGACAGGAGCCGTGAACATCGACGTGAGCTCGCCCTCGAAGGGAGCGGCCATCTCTCGCCAATGCTCCTGCAGGTAGGCAGGGTCGCCGGCGTTCAGAATCTTGTTGAGCGGAAAGTCGCAGAACTCGGCAAGGTCGCGCTTCTCGCAAAGCAGGAAGTTGTTCGAGTGGCCCTCGTACTGAATGATCATGTGGGGGAACTTGTCTTGGTTGGGCAGCTCAAAGAAGACATCGTTGACGTACATGTACTCGCCATGATCAATCACGGGCGCGACCTCGAAGTTCTTCATGTGCTCGAGGACGCGCTTTCCCTGATCCACCGTGAGCGCTTGCTCGAAGTACACCTCTCCCGTCTGGCAGTTGAGCGACTTGGCTCCGTTGTAGCAGACGAGCACGCCGTTGTGGTGCGCCAAATCGAGGTCCTTCGCATAGGTGGAAAGACCCGTCGCGGTACGTCCTGAGGCCAGTACCAGCACCACGCCCTTCTCCTGCGCAGCGAGTAAGGCGTCACGTGTACGCGGGGTTATAACCTTCTGGTCATTTGTCAGGGTGCCATCAATGTCGAGCAAAATGGCCTTGATGTTGGAAGCCATGGGTTCTCCCTTCGTCGCTCATCCGTTATCTCTCATAGTACTACGGCAGCTCACTTCAACACGCTTGGCGCTCCATCACGCGAAAGCATGGAGAAATCTGTTATCGTAACCATGTTTTGTGCTCTATTCTGCCGCAAGCTCTCGAGGGGTGCCTGAATGAAGAGAATCGCCTTACTTTCGTTCAACTGGGACTACGAGATAATCACCGAGTACTACTACGGCCTGCAAGAGCGCCTCAAGGAGTTCGAGGACGTTCAGGTGATCATCTTCAATGCCTTCGGCTACTTCTATGCCCGTCACACACCCAAGGAGAGCTCGTTCAAGGTCTTCTCGCTGTGCGAGCTCGAGAGATACGACGGATTCCTGATCCAAGGAAATCGAGCGTGGCCACCCGAAGTCCGCCAACAAATTGTGAACAAAGCCGTTGCGCTGCATAAACCCGTGGTCTCGATCAACTACGACCTGCTCGGCGCCCATTCCGTCGGCACGGACAACTATCATGAGGAATACGAGCTCGTCAGTCGCATTCTGCGTGAGCACGACTTCAAGAAGCCCGCATTCGTGAACGGCCTCAAGACCTCCGTCGAGGCTCGTGCACGTGCACGAGCCTTCAACGACGCGTGCGCACAGTTTGACATTCAAGACGTGCGGTTCTATCAGGCCAATTGGCAATCCGAGGCTGGCATCGTCGCCGCAAAGAAGATGCTGAGAAAGGCACACGACCTTCCGGACGTTGTGTTCTGCTGCAACGACGACCTCGCCGTCGGCGTCCAGCAGACGTTGCAGAAAGCTGGGGTCCGCGTTCCCGAGGACGTTATGATTACCGGCTTCGACAATCGCAAGGTGGGCATACAGGCCACCCCGCGCATCACCACTATCGACCGCGACTACCGCACCATCGCCGTCACAGCGCTCAACACCATCTTGCAGCTCATCGATGGAAAGGACCTGCCCGCCAAGGTCTACAGCCCCGGCAAACACATTCTCGCCGAGTCATGCGGATATGCTTCGTCTGATTTTGTCACCGCGGAGGAGCAGCAGTCGCAGGAGGCTTCTCTTCTCAGCTTCTACGAGAAGCTTGCCGACTTCCAGGCTACCGTCATGGACGCAGAGATGCTCTTTACGGTTTTCGAGGACTGCGAGCAATTCGTTCGTGAGCTCGGTTGGCCCAACCTGTTCCTCACGCTGAACGACGACTACCTGCGCTCCAAGCTTCCCAATGGCGCCAAGTCGTACGGACAGGTCAGTCACCTCGTCGCCCTTGGCAGACGCTCCAACACGCTGCGCTGCAACGCCAACCATGTGTACGCATCCTTCAACTCACGGCAAATCCTTCCGCGCGAAGCGCCCCTCGAGAAGCCTATATACACGGTGTGCCCGCTTCGCCATAACGACACCTGCATGGGGACGCTCGTGACTGAGGGCGTGCCCCCCATCATGCACCACGGCCTTCTCGCGTTCTACCTCACCATGCTCTCGGGCGCGATTGACGCCGTCAAGAACAGCGAAACCCTGCGGCGCATGTGCCAGTAGATCCGCCGTGCCGGGCCCGCTGCGACCATTAGGCGTAGGCAAACTCGCTGCGACCAACGGGCTCAGGTGAGCCCATCATCGCATGGCTGCCGTCTTTGCAACGAGCTTCGCATAGATGCGTTCGACAAACCATGGCTCCGTCGATGCGGCAAGCGCCTCGGCGGGCGTGAGCCAGCCAATGCTGCTGTTCTCGTCGGGTTTCACGCGCACTGGTTCGTCGGGATCCGCCTCGACCAAGTACGTGACGTTGAGGTGCAGGTGGGACGAGACATACTCCCCGCGCTTCTCATGTCCATCCACGCAGAGAACCTCCACCGAAAGCATGTCAGGTCCGACGATTCGCGCGCCCGCGAGACCGCTCTCCTCACGCACTTCCCTCAAGGCCACGGCACGCAGGTCGCATTCGCCGTCAGCGTGCCCACCAAGCCATGCCCACGACTGATAGACATTGTGATAGGCCATCAGCACCTTGCTCCGGTCCGGCGAGACGACCCAAGCGGAGGCCGTCATGTGCGCGGGATCCGCACGGCCAAAGAGATCCTCCAGCGCGTCCTCCCCCGCGCGCCGGGCAGCCCGCAATCGCGCCAAGACGAGCGCCCGATCGCGCATCTCTTGCTCGTTGTAGGGCCGATACTCCTCGAGCTCGCACACGAGCTTCTCAACCTGGTCCATTGGGCCGCTCCTTTCGTTTGACGACATGTTACCCGATTGCCGCTAGGCACAGCTGAATATTTTCTGATAAAACCGCAAAACTACCGACTATAGAACTGACCGCCGACAAAAGACCAGTTGACGCTATTCTCCACTCCCATAGTCGGTAATTCTGCAATCGTTCGCCCCGACGACCCGCGGCGACAGCCGAATCGACGACCCGCACCGACGGCCGCCCTAGAGCCTTCGATTCGACGTGGGAAGGAGGTCAGCTAGCAAGCGCGACCTCCACAGAAGCTCGAGTTCCAAAGGTTCCAAGAGGCTCGTCTTCAAAGCGGCCGCAATCTGCCGGGCCAGCAAGGAGACACCCGCCAGCGTGCAAACCTGCTCGTACGTCACGACGTACACGGTCCATCCCATGGCAGCGAGCCCGTTTGCGCGAGTCGCATCTGCGGCAACCTTTCCACGACCCGCACCGTAGTGTTCGTTCCAGCCGTAGTACTCAACGGCAACCTTCTGCTCCGGCCAACACAAGTCAATAATGATCTCATCTTGGGCAAAAAGCTCACGCCGAAGCTGGTCCTTCGGCATCGACCAGTTGACCACGGGACGCGGCAAACCGAATCCTCCCATAGTGCATGGCAGCGTGAGCATGAGCACAAGCATCGTCTCCATGGGCGATGCCGCGCAACAAAATGCCGTCGCCGCAACCTTGCGAGCGCGTTTGATGCCACGCGCAGCTCCCATCTCCGTCAAATACTTTTTGAGAACCTCAGGCCGTACTATGGGCTTCTTTTTGAACACAATGCCAGGCGGGTCGTCGGGCTTGTCCTCCGGCGGAGGCACATAGCGATACGTCCCCATGAAATCACAGAGCACCTGAGTGGCCCGCACAAAACGCGCGATGTTGTCCCAGCGTATGAGCTCGGTAACCGTGGATGGCTTTCCCTCCAACCCAAGCTCAGCCCGGAAGCGGGCGTCTTCTTTGGCGGCATCCTCCGCCGTCGCGCGCGATATGCGATTTGGTCTGCGCCCCATCGCAAGCTGCAACACCGCAAAGTAGGGCGTACTGACAAACACGCGATCGTGCACGCGCACGAACGAGCGCGATGGAAAGAAGTCGCTCCAGACGTGGAACTGCGCCAGTCTCCCTCGCGAAAAGCAGGCTTTGTCGGGAACGAGAAGGTCAACGGGTCGGCTACGAATTCCCAACTGCGCGAGATTCGCCTCGGCATCCAAACCCTTGAAGTCCTTCTGCGTCTTGACGCAATTCTCGGCTCTGGGAACCAGCCAGATTCCTTCGTCGTCGAGAAGATCCTTCCAATTGCGAGCTGCGAGCGCCCATATGGCCTCAACGGCAGACTCATGGCTCACCAATGCGTATGTCTTGGAGACACTCATGCCCATGATGGAAGCCTCCGGCCGATCCTCAAATTTGAATCAAGTTCAAATTACCGACTATAGAACTGGATTGGACATATTAGCAGATAGGAAGAACATGCCCTTCCCATAGTCGGTAATTTGACGTTTAGTCGAAACTCTGCTGGGGCCGAAGGCGGGCACAGGCGGAACGGCACGAGCGGGCGGATAGACGTCGGCCGCGGAACGGCACGGGCAGGCGGAACGGCGCGGGCGGGCGGATAGACGTCGGCCGCGGAACGGCGCGGGCAGGCGGAACGGCGCAGGGCAGGCACGAACTGACCGGCGCGGCTGTAGGAGTGGTGATTCCGAAGGGTGCGCAACTTCTGCGCTCCCGATGGGTATACTCTCCCGCATGAATAAGGTCACTCACAAGCATCCAACATCTCGGCGGCTCACCCGCACGCTCGTCGCGCTCGTGTCAATCCTGCTCCTCTGCCTCACCGCCTGTTCGTACGTCGAAGACGGATGGACGCTCGAGGACGAGGGAGACACGACGTGGGAGGCCAGCCCGTCAGGCCCGTATTATGACCAAAGCGCCTTCCACATGGACGGAGGACGCTATCAGTACGATGACGGGACGACCGTCACCCAACGGACGGGGGTGGACGTCTCCGACCATCAGGAGGCGATTGATTGGAACGCCGTCGCCGCTGACGGCATCAGCTTTGCCTTCATCCGCATCGGCTATCGCGGCAACACCGAGGGCGGTCTCTTTGCGGATGCACTCTTCGAGACGAACTATCAGGCGGCACGGGATGCGGGCCTCGCATGCGGGACGTACTTTTATTCTCAGGCGACCACCATAGAGGAGGCCCAAGAGGAGGCGTCCTTCGTACTCGGCCTGCTCGCCGATCGTCCACTCGACTACCCCGTGGCGTTCGACTACGAGGTCGTACCCGACACGCGCATCGCCGGAGTGGACCCACAGACCGTCGTACAGATCGGACAGGCGTTTTGCTCTGCCATTCGCGCAGGCGGATACAAGCCCATGGTCTACGGCAACACCTTCGACCTCGCACGCTTCGACGACCCATGGCTCGCAGACTGTTCCATTTGGTGCGCCGAGTACGATGGCGGACCCTCTTATGAACGCAAGACGGACATCTGGCAATACTCGAATCAAGGATACGTGAGCGGCATCAACGGACTCGTGGACCTCAACCTCGACCTCTTCGACGTTCGTCCGTCAGCATAGGTGGGGCAGGAGCCGCTGAATCCGTGCGGCAACCGCAGGGGAAGCGTGCGGCAACCGCTGTCCAGTTCTTCCGCATCCATGCGAATCAGCTCTTCCGGACTCTGCGCAGGTCGAGAAACACCTGGAGCATCAGCACGAAGCCAATCACGAATCCGGCAAAGCCGATGGCGGGAACCCCCAAGATGCGTGGCTCGAGCTCAGTGAGGCACAACAAACACGAGCCCAAGAAGAGCGACCCCGCCATGAGGGCTCGAATGGCACCGTCCGCCACCCACGAGAAGGTGGAGAGACTGCGCCGCTCCATCCCAAAGTCCCCGCCAATCTTGAGCTGGCCCTTTTGCAACATGTCCATGGTTTCCACGGCCTTGGTGGGAAGCCCGGCGAGGTCCTCGCCGCCTTGGGCCGTCTTGAGCAAGAGCGACTTCGCATCGCGCATCATCGCCTGCGGGTCGAACTTCGTGTTCACGTATGACGACAAGCACTCCATGATGTTCACGCGCGACGAGAGCGCCTTCACGGTTCCCTCGATGGTGATAAGCGCGCGAGCGAAGTTGGTGAGGAAGGGATCGAGGTCGTAGCCGTTCTCGGTGAGCATGTTCGTTATCTCGTCCAAAAGCGCGGAGGTGTCGAAGCTCTCGAGGTCAGAATCCGCATACTCGTCGATGATGCGCTCGCACATGTCCAGAAGCTTGCCGTGGTCGATCGCACCGCGCGGCGTCGCCACATGGAGCACGCTTCGCTTGAGGCCATAGGCATCGTGCTTGACGATGGCGACGATCATGTCGGTGATCGTCTGGCGCTCCTTCGAAGTCATGGTCCCCATCATGCCAAAGTCAATCCAGCAGATGCCCTCGTCCACCAGCAGCACGTTGCCCGCATGCGGGTCGGCATGATAGAAGCCGTCAACAAGTACCTGCGCGGCGAAGTTATCGGCTACCAACCTGCCGAGATTGTCGCGTCGCTCCTTCGAGAGGGTCTTGAGGTATGCCCCGTCACCCACCTCCGGGCCCGAGATGTAGCTCTCGACCAGAATCGCCTCGGTGCAAAGCTCCCGCAAGCAAATGGGACTTCGAATGCCGCTTCGCCCCTCGTTGTTGCTGCGGAAGCGGCGAAGGTTGGCGGCCTCATGCGTGAAGTCAAGCTCGCTCTTTGAGGTGCGCTCGAGCTCCGCGACAATCTCCTTCAGCGAGATTCCCTGCGACGGCTCTCCCACGAGCTCGCTCATGCTGACGACCTTCTCGAGCAGGGCAAAGTCGTCGGTGATGGTCTCCACGATACCCGGGCGCTGAACCTTGACCGCCACTTCGGTACCGTCGAGCAACTCGGCATGGTGAACCTGCGCGACGGAGGCCGAGCCAAGCGGGGCGTCATCAAAGCTGGCAAAGACCTCGCCTATGGGCTTGCCCAGCTGAGCCTCCACCTGCGTCCGCACGGTTTGCGCGTCCATGGGCGTCACGTTCGAGCGCAGCACCGAGAGTGCGTCACAGTACTCTTTGGGCAGCATGTCGGCATGGGTCGAGGCAATCTGCCCAAGCTTCACGAAAGTGGGACCCAAGTCCTGCAGGATGGCCACGACCTTCTCGGGAGAGATGCCTTCGATAACCTTGTGGTCTCGCATGATGCGCACGATCTCGGCCATGCGCTTGGGCGTGTGGTCGCTCTCGATTCGCTTGCGTGCGCGCGTAAGCGCCTGGGTTACGATGCTCATGCACCCGCCTTCCCGTGAGCTGCTCGTGTATCATTATCTTAACCCGAACGCGCTCTCGGCCCAGGAGGGCATCCTTGGATAAGCAAAACCTGATCAAGATTTCCGAGATGGCGGCGCTGCATGGGGTTTCTCGGCAAGCCCTCATCTTGTACGACAAGAACGGCCTCTTCAAACCCGTCAAGGTAGAGGGGAACGGATACCGCTATTACTCGGCAGAGCAGATTCCCCGCCTGCGGCTCATCTGCCTGCTCAAAGAGATTGGCGTGCCACTCGCGCAAATCAAAGAATACCTGGACGCCCCGACGACTGCGGGCGTGTGCGATCTGCTGGCACAAAGGCGAGTGGCCATCGAGCGCGAGCGCGACCGCCTAAACGACCAGTTGCGCGCCATCGACCAGCTCGACCATCACTTCGCGAGCGTGGCTACCAAAGAGAAGAACACCGACCTTCCCCAAGTGGTCTGGATCGACGAGCGAAAGGTGGCGTTCTCCCCATTCCCGAGTGACCGAATGAACTCGAGGCAGTTGCACATGACGCTCATGCAAGCATGGTGCCAGTTGTTGGACGCAGGGGTCATTCCATCTGGTGGGTTTGGGGCCCTGCTTGATGCCCGGGCTGCCTTCTCGGAGACGCCTCTCGCCGACGCCGGCAGCGTAATCGTGCTGCCGGACGAGACGTCAACAGACGAGATGGAAGTGCGGACGCTTCCGGCGGGAGAGTACGTCTGCATGTACAAGTACGGCATGCCCTACGACGTGGAGCCACTCAGGCGCCTACTCGACTGGATGGAGAAGCGAGGGCTCAGGGCCAAGGGTCCGGTGGTGGACTGTTGCCTGCTCGACTCACTCTATCACGACGAGCGGCGCCATGCGGACTTCTGCCGCCTTGAGGTCCTTCTCGGCTAACGAGCCCGCCCACGTTCCCTTCACAAACGCGCCTCCCACATTTGACTCGATACCTGCCATACAGTTGCACAATGTTCCCAGTTCGCGATCAACGAGGACGCGAAGAAAGGGGACATCATGAGCATCACAAGGCGTGGATTCTTGGGACTGGGCGCTACTTCGATGGCGCTTCTCGCGGCATGCGGTGCCCAAGACGCTCAGAGTGCCTCGACGGACGAGGCAAGTTCTGCAGCCACCTCAAACACCGACTCCAATGCGGGCGAGGTGTCGTCGAACCTTGCGCTGGATTCCGCCGCATGGCGCTACGACGCCACGAACGATGTGTACTACCAGCTTGGCGTCGCCTATTGCGAGCAGCCAGCAGACGAGAGCTATGAGCAGTTAGCCGTCCTCGTGCCCGGCGCCTACTTCAGCGCCACGAGCAACGGCGACGACACGTATACCTGCGAGGTCAACGCGGCTGGTGCGGTGGGTTCGTACACCTCGGCGACGGCGCCCATCGTGATGCCTGTCAACACCCCAGGCTACTCGGCGATGTCGCCCATGAGCGAGTATGCCGCGCAGACGACCTACACGGACGCAGGTCTCGTATACGTACACGCAGGGTGCCGCGGTCGCGATGCGGGCGCCCCCGCGGGGATCGTCGACCTCAAGGCGGCCGTGCGCTTCCTGCGCCTCGTCAAGGATCAGATTGCGGGTAACGTTGAGCGTATCTTCACCTTTGGCATGAGCGGTGGCGGTGCGCAGTCTGCGCTCATGGGCGCAACGGGTGACTCCGAACTGTACGAGCCCTATCTGCAGGCCATCGGTGCCGTGAGCGGCGCAAGCGATGCCATCTGCGGGTCTATGGACTGGTGTCCCATCACCGGGCTCGATGTGGGTGACGAGGCCTACGAGTGGATGATGGGCTGCACGCGCTCGGATTTGTCGGAGGAGGAGCAAGGCATCTCCGATGCGCTTGCCGAGGCATATGCGGCATGGGTCAATGCCGCAGGCATCGTCGACGAAAATGGCGCCGTACTCGAGCTCGTGGAATCAGGTGAGGGAATCTACCAGGCAGGCAGTTACTACGAAGCAGTTCGCGCAGCCATCGAGGAGTCGCTCAACAACTTCCTCGCCGACACTACGTTCCCCTATGACGCGTCATCCGCAGGCGGCATGGGAGGCGGCATGGGCGGTCCCATGGGAGGCGGCATGGGCGGTCCCATGGATGATGGCACGGGCGGCGGAAGACCAGACGGGATGGCCGGTGGCCCGAACGGCATGGACGGCAAGCCAGATGGAGAACTGCCTGACGGCACCAAACCCACCGACAGCGGCGAAAGCGGGCCCGACGGCGCCCCTGCAGGCAACGCAGGCGGCGATTCAACCGACATGGCTAATGCCGAGCAGCACGACAACATCACCCGCACCCAGACCTCTAGTGGCATAAGCCTGAGCGGCACCTACGAGACGGCTGCGGACTACGTTGCTGCACTCAACGCACAGACGGAGTGGGTCTCCTACGACGAGACGACCAACACCGCCACCATCACCAGCGTGCAGGACTTCTGCGTGGCGCTCAAACAAGCCTCCAAGAGCCTTGGCGCCTTCGATCAGCTTGACCGCGGACAGGGCGAGAACACCCTCTTTGGCCAAGACGGCACCGCCTCGCACTTCGATGCCACACTCGCCCAGATTCTGGAGGAGCAGGGCAGCTCGTACGCCACCGACTACGCCGACGACCTGGCCAAGGCCGACAGCTTGGGAACGAGCGTTGCGACGCGCGTCGCCATGTACACGCCGCTCTATTATCTCTTGGCATCTGAGGAGGGCTACGGCACGAGCGAACCTGCCAAGTATTGGCGCATTCGCACGGGCATAAACCAAGGCGATACCGCACTCACCACCGAGCTCAACCTCGCACTGGCACTCAAGGCGGATGCGCGCGTAGAGTCCGTTGACTTCGCCACGGTGTGGGGACAAGGCCACACGATGGCCGAGCGTACCGGCTCTGCGGAAGAGAACTTCGTCGAGTGGGTCGCCAACTGCTTGGCGTAAGAGCACAAAGCACGCTAACCGCTTGTCGTAAGCGCAGCCTGCGGGCCCACGGAGAATCACCTCCGTGGGCCCGTCTCGCGAACTAGAAGTAGCTAACCTTGACGCGCTTGCCCATCTCGCGCAGGCTTGCGGTCAGGTCGTCCACGATGCTCATCTTGATGTTGAAGTTTATCGGCAGGTTCGGGTTCTGGTGCGCGGGGTTGATGGCGCGACCGACGAAGAAGTTGATGTCAGTCGCCTCCTCGAACAAGAGCTGGCAGATGCGCGAGGCACCATCGTGGCCATAGTTCCACTCCTCGTAGCTCTCGTTGCCACGCAGGTAGTTCTTGGCGTACTCCACGACCCTGCTCATGGTGATGACGCCCTCCGTCACCAAGTCGACGCCGTCGATCTCCGAAATCGGCGGCACGTCACTCGTCGTGTCAATGACGGGCTTAGCCTTTATCGGCTTGCGCAGATACTTGGACGCAATGGTGGCAGTGGTGCCACCGCAGATGATGTGCTTGCCCTCCTTCCCAAAGAAGAGGTTCAGCATCTTGTTGCAGTCGTCGCGGTCGGCAGGAGGACCAAACAGGATGTTCATGGGAACGCGTTGCCGGATGCGAACGACGCAGGCAGTGGCATCGTCAAGCGGATGATATCCATAGAGCTTGTCGCATTCGTCTACGAGCATGGTGCAAAGCACCTTTGCCGTGTAGCCCGTCAGGGACATCTCTGCCATATACTCGGCGATGTCCTCGCGCTTCCAGTCGTTGTTGTATGCCCTATCCGCACTGGCGTGAGGGCAGCCGTCACTCATGGCAACGAAGACGTCACCCTCTTGCAGCCGAATCGTGGAGCGATAGATCTTCTTGCCCTCGATGTCGATTCCCGTCATGGGATAGTCCGTCACGACGCCGTCGCGAATGAGAATAACGTAAGGGTTATCGTACTGAATCAGCTCGGCCGTATGGTTGCGAACGAGCTGAATGATCGTGAACGTCGAGTAGGCAACACCATGGTTTCCGCTCACGGGAAGCGTCTCGGCAATCGTGGACACGCACTCCTCGATCGAGAGATCCGCAGCCATCATGGTCGAAATGATCTTTGACGTCAGGGTCGAGAGAATGCTCGCCCTTACACCACTGCCAAGTCCATCCGCGAGAACGACTACCGTCGAGCCGTCATCCTTCTCCACAATGTCCACATGGTCGCCGCAAAGCTCCTCGCCCACGTGCTTGATGCTTTTGTAGCCGATGTCGGCGCACAAATCATTCATCGCTAATCGACTCCTTCAGCTTGGACAGGGCGATCTTCGTCTCGGCTGCCGTCTCGCCCAGGAGCGAGGCAATCTCCTGCACGATGCGCATCTGCTTGTCCACGACCTTGTCCGCAACCTCGACCGTCTCGCGCGTGATCTCTTCCTTGCGCTGGCGCTGCTCCTCCTCGCTGGTCACGTCATGCATGATGCACAAGATCATCCTGCCGCCTTCCGCCGGCACGACGGTCTGCTCGACGTAGCGCTGGTACTCCGCCAGATACACCCGCTTGTTGTACACTCCCCTGCCCGACCGCTTGACGTCCATGAAGACGCGCGGGTCCAGAATGCGCACCACCTGATCTCCGAGTACGTCCGAGGCGAACCGAACGTTGAGCAGGCGCAGGGCAGCCTCGTTGAGCTGCTGCACCTCGAACGTGTCGTTGACGACGATCAGGGCGTTGGGGCTGTTCTTCACGATGGCATCGGAGAAGCTCTCCGCCTTCTCCTTCAGGAATGGCAAGCACATGGAAATCTCTGCCTTGCCTTGGTAGATCGCAACCGCCTTCTCGCGGCAGGTATCGTAGCCGCAAGAACCACAGTTGAGCTCGTCGCTCGGCTTGTACTTGCCCATCTCGCGCAGGATTTGCATGACCTCGTACTCGGAGGGAGTCCTCGTTGCGCGCTCGAGCGGCGAGAAGTCCTGCTTCATCTCGGCAACGTCCGGCTGCGCTACGGCGAAGTCCTCGCTACCCGCAAACTTCGCCACCGCCATGTAGTCCCTCACGGGGCTGCGATGGTACTTCTCCATGACGGGACCGCCCACGCAGCTGCCCGCGCAGGCAGACATCTCGATGAAGCACTTGTGCAGCTTGCCACGCGCAATGTCCTCCAGCGCGGCGATGCAGTTCTCAACGCCGTCGAGCGCCATGTAGGTGTAGTCGGGTGAATCCTGTGCCATGGTCTTGAGGATGCCGCCCGTGGTCGGGAAGAAGCGCGCGAGGCTCTGCTCGCATGCAACG
Organism: Atopobiaceae bacterium; assembly: GCA_017533825.1. GTDB lineage: Bacteria > Actinomycetota > Coriobacteriia > Coriobacteriales > Atopobiaceae > RUG440. The sequence continues at coordinate 18,193 of JAFWIE010000081.1, forward strand.
ACCTCGTGCTTGAGCTCGATGCCCTCCTCCTCGAACCACGCCGTCAGCTCCTCGAAGGTCAGCGCTGCGTCCACGGCGTCTCCGTACAGCCCCGCCTCGTCCTTCTTTGCGACGCAGGGGCCAACGAAAACCGTCTTTGCGTTCGGGATGCGCCGCTTGATGTCCATGCAGTGCGCCACCATGGGCGAAACGACGTCCGCAAGGTAAGGCAGCTGCTCGGGGAAGTACTTGCGAATGAGCAGGTTGATGGAGTGGCAGCAAGACGAAATGACGATGTCGCGGTGCTCTTCCTTGAGCATCCGGTCGTATTCACGCTTGACCATAGTCGCACCGATGGCGGTCTCTTCCACATCGTGAAATCCGAGCTTGCATGCCGCCTCCCGCATCGCCTCGATTCCGATGCCTTCGTAGTTGGCGATGAACGAAGGCGCAAGGCTCATGACCACGGGGTCGCCGCTGCCCAGGAGTACGCGCACCTTCTCGGTGTCGTTCACAATCTCCTTGGCGTCCTGCGGGCAGACGACGAAGCAGGTGCCGCACAGGATGCACTCGTCGTCGATGATGTGCGCCTGGCCTGCCGAGAAGCGAATGGACTTCACCGGACAATGCCGAATGCACTTATAACAGTTCTTACAGTTCGACTTCTTTAGCCTGAGGCAACTCCCCATTGTTTCCCCTCTCAAGACACGTAGCCGTCATCCCCCGTTCAGAATACTTCACAGGCGCAATCAGAATACATATCATTTGTCACCATTTGTCGTCCACGCGACCAAGAGCACCACCTGCGACTTCTTCTCGCACTTAGCGTCGTGCCAAATGAGCACGGCCTTCTTCGCGGGCGGCCTTGTGACGTCTCACGTCGGCCCGCCTTGGATGCGCTGCCCGGCGGCGAAGGCTCCTGGGACAAACTCCCCCGTCCCCTTTGTCCCCTCGAAGTGAACTCGTCCCGCTACCAAGAGACCAACAGCGGTTCTTCCTTGTTGGCCTTGCAGGGCATGAGCATGTACCACGGAAGGTAGCAGATGGACCTGTCGACCTGCACGTTTCCCTACCGCTAAGCGGTCAATGCATGGAATGCATGTCTCAAAACAAACTACAGGCATTGGACATCACCCGTTAAGCTTGCGATGATAGACTAAGGTATCGTCAGAGAAACAGGAGGGTCCTGTGGCCGCTATCACTACGCTTCTACCGGTGTTCTTCATGCTCGCGCTCGGCTTCACGAGCCGCACGCTCGGCTGGGTGACGCCCCAGCAGAAGGTCGGCGCCAACGACATCCTCTTTGGAATCCTCTTCCCCATCCTCATCTTCAACCTGCTCGCAACCGCCGACCTCGACGCCAGCGTCCTGCCTGTGGTGGGATACGTGGCCGTGATGTACCTGCTGGCACTCCTTGTGGTCGGCCCGCTCACCACTGTCTTCACCGGACGCGAGCGCGGCCACTTCTCCAAATACCTCTTGGCCACGCATGAGGGCGGCAACGTGGCACTGCCTCTGTACCTCTCCATCGTGGCAGGCTCGTCCAACACCGTGATCTTTGACCTTGCGGGCACCTTCACCTGCTTCATCGTGATCCCCATCATGGTGGCACGCGAGGCTGCGGGCAGCGCAAGTGCCGGTGAGCTGGTAAAGAACATCGTCACAAACCCCTTCATCATCGCCGTCACTGCCGGACTCGCCATGAACCTCACGGGACTCTACGGGCTCATCGTAGGGTCCGCCTTTGGACCGGCGTGGACGGCAACGATCTCCATGGCCACGAGCCCCATCGTCGCCATCATCCTCTTTTGCTTGGGCTACGACCTCACCGTGGACAAGGACACCATCGGACCCATCCTGCGCCTCGGCGCTGTGAGGCTCGCCTGGAGCGCGCTCATCATCGCAGGCTTCTTCCTGCTCTTTGGCACACGCATGGCGAATCGCGAGTTCCTCATCGCTGTGCTCATCTACTTCATGTGCCCCACGGGATTCGGCATGGCGCCCTTGCTGCACCCGCTATACAAGGACAAGAGCGACGCTGGCTTCACCTCGGCGTTCATGTCGCTCTACATCATCGTAACGCTCATCGCCTACACGCTGGTAGTACTGTTCTTGGCCTAAGGTCCGACTGACCACCTAACGGAAATAGAGCTTATGGCACGCCGGTGAGCACGCTCGATTCCATTCGTCTAACAAAAGCGGAGCTTGTGGCAAAGCTCCTAACGAGATTCGAGCTTGTGGCACGGCCTTCTAACGGAACAGGAACTTGTGGCACGCCACAACCTCGATTTCCGTAAGATTCGCTGCCGCAAGCTCGATTTCCGTAAGGCCGCCTCTCTGGCCCCTGCCGCAAGCTCGATTTCCGTAAGGCCGCCTCTCTGGCACCTGCCCCAACCTCGATTTCCGTAAGGCCGCCTCTCTGGCCCCTGCCCCAAGCAGTCTGGCCTTCGCGCCGATGGCACCCGCCTATGCGTCGCTTGTCGACGACCTCGCCCAACAACAGGGACAGCTCATTGCTTACGAGCAGGAACATGGCGTGTACTCCGGCCACGACTGGGCGGAGGCTCAGTGACGGGCCAGAGGCTTCGGGCTCACCGCGCAGGCAGAGGAAGAGCCATTGCCCGAGAGGTTCGATCTGCGAGATCGAGGCGTAGTGACCCCGGTCAAGTACCAGAATCTTCCCGTAGATCCGGAAGTGTAGACAACGAGAGCCGCGGAGTCCGACGAACGCGCGGGCTCGTCCTGCAGCATGGATGCTGCCGTCAAGGCTTCCTTCACAAAGGCATCGTCCACCATCAAATCAGACCCGCAGTCATGTGCGATGAGGTCAATGCGCTCCTGCGGATAGGTCGTACTCAGCGGTGCCGCCGCAGCCCCCGCGCGCATGACACCCAGCAGCGCCGCAACATAGGCGGGACCGCACTCCATGAGGATCGGATACACCTTCTCTGGCTGGGCACCATGCGCGACAAGGGCCGCCGCAATGTGCTCCGACTGCTCGTTCAGCTGGGCATACGTTATTGTGTTGTCGTAATACACGAGGGCAGGCTTCTTGGCATAAACGCGAGCGTTCACTTAAAGATGGGCTACGACGTCATGCATGGGAGTCTCCTTCGTGTTGTCACCGACTCAATGTGTTCGGTGGTTATTCGTCAACAGGATCGAAGAGTCCCAGCGTTTCACACGCATTCCATATGCCATCCGTAATAACGTCGGAAGTGACAAGGTCGGCCAGCGCCTTCACCTCGTCGCAGGCGTTGCCCATGGCGACCTTGTACCAACCGTCCACAAACATGGACACGTCGTTCATCGCATCGCCAAAGACGATAACGTCGGAATAGTCGGCTCCCAAGTGATCCATGATCTTGCGAATGCCAAAGGCCTTGTCGGCGGGCTCAACGAAGAGGTACTCCTTGTGGAAGCGACACCACGGCAGCTCCTTCAGGGTCTCGAGCTTCTGCTCGTCCGGCGCGTAGCAGGCCACGTATGCCTTGTAGATCTCCGGGTAGTCCTCGGGGTCCAGACCGGGCACCACGCGCGCCTTCATGTACACGTCGTGCGTGAAGTCCATGAAGCGATCGTCAGGCACGAAGCGCGTCACCGAGTTCTCCACCTGCAGACCCCATGGGAAGCCCTTCTCCTGGCATTCGCGGACGAGCGCAATCATCTTCTCGCGCGGAAGGGGCGTGATACCCAGAAGCTCGCCATTGATGGTGACGCCGTAGCCCCCGTCGGAGACCATATTCTCGAAGCCCATGTCGTGCATCATGTCGACGGCCATGGCCTGAGACCGACCGGTGGAGATGGCTAAGAAATGCCCCGCCTCGCGCAAGCGGTCGAGGGCCATCCTCGTGGTGGTGGGTATGAAGGTCTCTCCGTAGCCTCCTGCGGCAAGCGTGCCGTCGATGTCAAAGAACAGATAGCGTTTCTTGGTCATGGAACCTCCTTATGTGTAGTGTGAGCAGGAGCGCTCGCGGCATGTAGCTCCCTCTCAATTGCATCTTTGACGAGAAGGATACCATCAGATGGTGATTTCCAGATGGCCCGTACGGCCGCCGGAGCGGGCCTGCGCCCAGACGCCTTACAGAAATGAAGGTTGTGGCAAGCGGCCTAACGAAAACGGAGGTTGTGGCAGGGAATCTAACGGAAAAGGACCTCGTGGCGTGCCACAAGGTCCAATTCCGTTAGGCAGCGCCCCTCGGGCGTGCCACAAGGTCCAATTCCGTTAGGCAGCGCCCCTCGGGCGTGCCACAAGGTCCAATTCCGTTAGGCAGCGCCCCTCGGGCGTGCCACAAGGTCCAATTCCGTTAGGCGCGAACCTGGCGCTACGCCAGCGACCTGCCCAGACGATACGCCTCCTCGGGATACCCCGAACGCCTTGTCATCGCGGGCGTGCCGCAGCCACGGCCCAGAACACGTCCGCAATCGCGGAGGCTGAGGTAGCGCACCAGCGTGTCGTAGTGTGCCTCCAGCGCGTCGAAGGTCCAGCCGTCCGCATTCCACGCCACGGCGAGCAGCGCGGACCTCAGGCGCTTGCCCGTGATGCGCGAGTTCGCCGAGCAGAACCGATCGATCACGGTCTTGAGCTGCGCAGTCATGCCGTAGTAGTAGAGTGGCGTTGCCAAGACGAGCATGTCGGCAGAGAGAATCTTCGCGCGCAACGCGTCCATGTCGTCTGTCTGCACGCACGGCCCCTCATATCCGCAGGCGACGCAACCGGTGCAGGGAGCGATGTCGAGCGCTGCCACATCTGCCACGTCCACACTGTGGCCCGCCTCTCGCGCGCCACGGGCGAACTCCCTCACGAGCACCGAGGTCGATCCCTTGACGTTTGGGCTTCCCTGTAGCACCAGAATTCTCATCACATGCCTCCTATGGCTCGGCGTTCTTTATGGGTTAGCAATCTCTCAACCTGCAATTCTGAAGCGCTGCGATGTCGCTATGCCGCCATACGCTTCTCCCAGGGTCGTGTGGTCACGCGCCAGCGCAGGTAGACGAGGCACCCTCCTGCGACGCCCACGAGCACGATGCCCGCGATGATGGGTGCGGCGTATGAACCCGTGACGTCGTAGGCAAGCCCTGCCGCCGTGACGCCCAAGGCCGAGGCAACGCTGGTCACAAGCGAGATGGTGGAGTATGCGTCTGCATACTGGGCGTCTCCAAAGATGTAGCGCGTGAGCAGCGAGATCCCCAGAGAGCCGATGGAGAAGCACGTGCCGTAGAGGAAGCCGGAGACCAGAAGAGCCGTCTGTCCGCCCACATTGAAGAGGATGAGAAGCAAGCCCACAAGCGTCGTCACGAGCGAGATCACGCAGGCACGAAATGCGCCAATGCGGTCGGCGATGGCTCCGAGTGCAAACTTGCTCACGACGTTACCCACCATAGATGCCGAGAGCAACAATGCTCCCACCTGTGCGCTGTAGCCATAATCCTGAGCGAGCGAGGCCATGTGTCCGGAGAGCGTGGTGATGAGCACGATGGCGAGGACGAAGACCACCAGCACGATGAAGGTCGGCGAGAGGAGCACCAGCTTGAGGCCCAGATCTTCTGACGCCGGCGCCTCGTCTGCAGCCGCCTCGTCCATCTCATCTGCACCATACGGCCTGAGACCAACTTCCTCGGGCGTGAGCGGGCAGAAGAGCATCACGGGCAGGATGGTGAGCACCGTGAAGCCGACAAAGCCGAGATAGGCAATCTGGTATCCAAAGTTTTCGATGCAGGCAGTGACGATGGGGCTTGCGATGGCGGAGCCGATACCCGAGCCAGAGAGTGCGATGCCCGTGATCGTGCCGCGACCTTTTTGGAACCAGTTGCCAATGTAGAGGGTGATGATGAACATAGCAACCGCAGCGAAGCCGATGCCACGCACGACCGCTGCGATGTCCATGATCATGGTGTTGGGTGCGAATGCGATAACCACGCCAGACAAGAGCACGAGGGCGGTCGCCACCATGAGCACGTTACGCATCTTGTGACCATGTGCGAGGGATTTCGCCACAATGGGTGTGAACAGGCCGATAACGAGGTTGGATATGGACATGTGCATGGTGACGGCACCGCGCCCTGCTCCCAGCGCGTCCGACATGGGAGTGTAGAAGACACCGTACGCGTTGGGTAGTCCCATGGTCCCGCACGCCATCAGGCAGACGGCGACCGCCACCACCACGTACCGAGCGTCCAATCGTTTTTTGTCCACAATTACCCTCCTTCTCGAGCCTTTCATTGCCATCTTTATTCTGGTATGGTGTGATAAGCATTGCAAATAGCTATGCTGAGTATTTTTCTATGCTTGCCAAGCATGTTAGGAGACGTGATGGAGCTACGTGTCCTCAGGTACTTCGCCGCCGTCGTGGATGAGGGATCCATCACGGACGCCGCCAAGGTTCTACACGTCACGCAACCCACGCTCTCGCGCCAGCTAGCTCAGCTGGAAGCCGAGATGGGAGTTCCGCTCTTTACGCGCGGTCGGAGTGGCATCGAGCTCACCGATCGCGGCGCGGTACTTCATCGCTATGCGCTCGACATTCTGGCGCTCGCCGAGAAGGCCGAGGAGGAGGTGGCCATGCCCGAGAGCAGCGTCTCCGGCACGGTGCACATCGGCGCAGGAGAGACACGCGCGTTCGCGATTGTCGCTACCGCCTGCGCACGTGTGCACCAACGCTACCCAGGCGTTACGTTTGACGTGCACGACGGCACGTCTGCCGACCTCAAGGAGCACTTCGCACGCGGCTTCTACGACTTCCTGCTCGACTGCAACTCCGGAGAGAACCCCGAGTTCAATCAGCTCACGCTGCCCCTGCGCGACGTGTGGGGCATAGCCGTGCGCTCGGACGATCCCCTCGCCGCACTTGATTCCGTGCGCGCGGAGGACCTGTTGGGGCGTGCGCTCATCGTGCCCCCGCATGGCCTGAGTCGCACGCTGCGGCAATGGGCGGGACCAGTGCGCACGCAACTCGAGCGTCAAATCGTAGGAACCCACGGACTGCCCCTCAACTCAAGATACCTCGTGAGCGCCGGGCTGGGCGTTGTCTTCACCTACGGCGGGCTGATTGACGGAGATAGCGATGCTGGCAACCTTCGCTTTTGTCCTCTAGTGCCTCGCGTCGAGGCCGTGCACAAGGTGCTCTGGCGCAAGGTCATGCCCACCAAGCCCATGCAAGCCCTCATCGAAGAGCTGACGCCCTTGTGCGGATGACAAGGGTCCACCAGGGGCACACCAAGTGGACTGCCAGTCAACTGTGAGCTGGCAGTCAAACCTCGTTGTCACGCACGTTTGATCCGGGCAAGCATCGCCCGCACGAATGCCTCGGGGTCGCTTCGGTACGCCGGGCACTCAGGCTTGCCGAACAGGCGCAGCTGCGGACACCCTCCCCCGTACTGTGGCAGCCACACGCACTCGTAGCATTTGTCGTCATGCGAGGGCATCACCGTGTTGAGGAACTTGGAGAGCATGTCGGGGTTGCTCGCAGTCGCAAGAGGATCGGCCGGATTCCAGTCGTGCGCCGTGCCGTATGCATACTTCGGCTGCCCGCAAAGCTTGCCGCCGCACTTATAGAGAAGCCTCTTGTCATCGATGGCAACCATCCACATGTTCTGACCGACGCAAGCATGATCCTTGCCGACGATGACGTGACGCGATTCCGGGCGCAGCGCAACCTCGATGCCATGAAACGCGTACTCGGCCATCGGGCTGTCCAACTCCTCAGCCGGGCTCACGTCCACGAGCGCCGCAACGTAGAAGCCAAGCAAGGTCCCCGCCTCCTCAGAACGGGCGAGAACGGCCTGCCTCAGCGCGTCAATCTCGCCCACGTTTCCCTCGTGCGTGTTGACGCGGATGAGCGTCCAGATTGGCGGCTTGAGCAGGCCTAAGTTGTCCACGATGCGCTCATACGTCGGGCCGCCCCCCACGAGACGGCGCGTCGCGTCGTTGGTAGCGCCCACGCCATCGAGCGGGATGTGGACGTTCGTCACGCGACAGCGCAGCAGCAGGTCAACCACGTCCTCAGAAAGCAGATAGCCGTTCGTAAAGATCCACGACACGTACTCGCATCCACGCTCCTCAGCCACGCGTATGAGCCTCGAAGAAAGCGACTCGATCACATCGGTCGCCATCGGCGGCTCGCCCCCGAACCAGGTTATGGTGAGCTTGCTGGCATGGGCGGCATCGAGCATGCGGCCCGCGAGTGCCACGATGTCATCCTGAAGCTCGTCCGTCATCTTGCCCCGGCCCCGGGTCGCGAAGCAATACGGACACTCGAAGTTGCATGCCAACGTCGGGCAGATGGTGATTGCCACTTCTCCTCCAGGAGCGGTGGCACACGAGAGTCTACGCTTCAGCTCGAAGGCCTCGCGCTCGTCATAGTTTGCGATGACCCCACGTCTGGACAGTCGTGGAATCAGGGGATGGTCTTCTGCTATCTCGTCCAGAATGTCCATTATGTAGAGCTCGATGGACGTGTACTCAGCACAGGTGCGCGTGAAGGTGTTGTAGATGGCAATCTTATTGGAGTCGGGGATACGAGCCATCACGTTGTAGCGCGAGACATGCCAACCCGCCTCGGCGGCAGTGCGCACCTTTCGTCCGTCGTTCGAATCCACATTCAAACCCATAGTCATAGCCCCTATTGTGGCCAAGAACTATGCTTCGTATTGTATATGGGCAGGCGAGATGCGCGTCGTGATTCACAGCGCCTTGCGCGGGCAGTTTCTCGCGCACTCGAGGCACAGGATGCATTCGGTACCGTTCTCGCGCCCGCGGGAGTCGTCGAGCATGTCCACATCCATGGGACACACGCGCCTGCACCTACCGCACCCGATGCACTTGTCGTGATCGCACGTGACGCGAATCCGCGCAAAGTAGCTCATGGGCTTGAGAAACACCGTCACTGGGCACACGTACTTACAGAAGGCTCGGTTGTCCTTGAACGCATACGCCAAAGCTGTGCCAATGGCGTAGTACGCCACGTTACCGACGATGAACGCCCAGAACATGATGCGCTCGATGTTTCCCACGTGCGCCAAGAACAGCGCAGCGACAAAGACGAGCGAAGCCGCGAACGTGACATAGCGGACCCTACCCAGCTTCTTCCTTCTTGGCTGCTGCGGCACCTTGTAGGGTAGGAAGTCGAGCACCATGGCCGTCCAGCAGGCGTATCCGCACCAGCCACGCCCAAAGAGCAGCGGTCCGAATATCTTTGCCACGGCGTAGTGGATAGTGGCCGCCTCAAAGACACCGGTGAACAGGTAGTACCAGAAGCCCTCTATCTGCATGTTCTCGCCCGATATGAGGCCGAGGTAAACGAGCATGTACAGGCCGATGAGAAGCTGGCTGATCCGCCGCGCGTTCTTGTTGCCCCGAATGAACAGGGCAACCGCCACCGCCAACGCCGCGCCGATGTAGCTGAAGTTGAACAGATAGAAGAGGTTGCCCTTCGTCAACCAAAGCGTGATGGCAACGGCCTCGAAGACCGCGAACAAGGCCATGGGCAAGATGCTCTTCCTCACTCAGATCACTCCCCGACACGCATCCGGCTCACCGAGGGCAAGCTTCTTCGCTTCTATTGCTTCTATATTAGTATGCCATTGCAATGGTCGATCTCGTGTTGCACCGCTTGGGCGACGCGGCCTTTGAAGGTGCGCTGGCAACCTTGCATGTGCGCATCCTCGTACGTGACCACGATCCGCTTGAAGCGCCGCGTCGGTCGCGTGCCCGGCAGGGACAAGCAGCCTTCCTCGGTGTCGTATGGCCCGCTACAATCCGTTATCCGCGGGTTGAGCATGGCGAGAATGGAGCCGTCCTCGTCCACCACGGCGATGATGCGCTTGCGCACACCAATCATGTTTGCCGCCATGCCCACGCAGGTGGCCCGCTTCGACTCGAGCGTCTCCACGAGGTCGTGCACGACCTCGACGTCGCCTTCGCCAGCCTCTTCGCTGGGCTTCTGCAGAAAGAACTTCATCGTCATGATGGGTCGGATCACGGTCTCCTCGCCTTCCCTTGCTCGATGGGTTGAGCACCAGCGCCACCCGTTGCGCTACATTATATCTGTCTCGCCGAAACGAGGAGGAACCATGGGCGCCCACCACGACATCAAGCTCATCCTTTCAGACATCGACGGCACGCTACTGCCCTACGGACGGCGCGTGGTGTCGCCGCGCGTGATTGAGGCCTTCCACGCGGCGATGAACGCCGGCATCCACGTGGGTCCCGCGAGCGGGCGCGGCATCAGCCATGTGGTTCCCACCTTCGGTGGAGATGACGCCTGCGTCGCCACGGCCCTCGGGACCAACGGGATGCAGGTGCACCTTGATGGCGTGCTCATCCACGAGGAGCACCTGCCACACGCGGCAATCGAGCATGTCGCGCAGGTGATTCACGGGCTGCCGGGCGTCGGAGCAATCGTCTTTGACGGCGGAACGCCCCTGCTCGTGGAGGGGAAGCGTGAGGACCTGGCACTCAGCTTCCCCGTCTACGCCGAGCAGGCGCGCGACGTAGATGCAATTCCCGACTTCCCCGTGTTCAAGATGAACGTCTTCTGCGACGGTGACCTCGACCGCACGCGCAAGCTCTACGACCTGGTTGCCCACGAGGTTCCCGAGTTGGACTTCAACGTCCCCATGGCCGGGTTTCTCAACATGGCACCGCCCGGCTACAGCAAGGCCACCGGCATCGACATCATCTGCGAGGCGCTTGGCATCGACATCGACCAGGTCGTCACCTTCGGCGACGGTGGCAACGACGTAGAGATGGTCGCTCATGTTCCCAACGGCGTGGCCGTTGCGGGCGCCGTGCCCGAGGTCGCCGCTGCGGCCCGCTGGCACATTGGACCCTGCGAGGAGGACGCGGTGCCGACAGCCATCGAGGCACTCGCAATGGGAGACTGGCCATTCGAACGTTAGGAAAGGCTGCACTACGACGTTCGCATGCCGACCGCCGTATACTGGGCAACGACCACACTCGCACAGGAGGGATTCGCATGGCTTGGCCCGTAACTCTTTGCACGGAACGTCTCGTCCTTCGCCCTTGGCGCGAATCCGACGCCGAGGCGCTCTATGCCTATGCGTCGGATCCCGACGTGGGCCCCAACGCAGGATGGCCCGCACACCGAAGCATCGAGGAGAGCGCTCAAGCCATTCGCGACGTCCTCACCGAGCCCCAGACCTTCGCCATCACCCTGCGCGACGCAGAGAACCCCGACGTCCCCGTCGGTTCCATCGGCCTCAAGATTGGCGAGGCGTCCGACCTCGCCATTGGCAGCGACCAGGCGGAGCTGGGGTTCTGGATTGGCAAGCCCCTGTGGGGCATGGGCTACATGCCCGAGGCGGTGCGCGCGGTCATGCGCTACGGCTTCCTTGAACTGGGGCTCGCGGCAATTTGGGCAGGTCACACCCACGACAATGACCAAAGCAGACGCGTCCAAGAGAAGACGGGCTTTATGCGGCAGCGTTCCATCAGGAATCGCCCGCGCAAGCTAGTGGGCGACTACAAGACGGAAGACGTGAATTGGATTACGCGCGACGAGTGGGAAATCCTGACGCAGGCAGACCCCGTGGATGAAGAGACGATTCGGCAGCAGCAGAGCGAGGCTGTCTCGATCTCGTCGACGATGTCGCGCATCTCCTACATCCGCTCCGGCGGCCAGACCGGTGCCGACCGCGGTGCGCTGGACGCTGCGCGCGAGGCGGGAGTTCCCATCTGTGGTTGGTGCCCGCCAGGAGGCCTAGCTGAGGATCTGCCAAAGGCACCGGGAATACTGGAGCGCTACCCAGAGCTCAAGGAGGGCGTGAGCGAGGGATACGTCGAGAGAACCGCATGGAACGTGCGCGACTCTCATGCCACGCTCATCGTGGCGCCTTCTGGCCTCGAACCGAAGAGCGGCACCGATATGACGGTGCGCTTTGCGGAGGACTATGGCCGCCCCTGTCTCGTGATTCGCAGCATCGCGGAGCTCGGCACCGTGCGCACGTGGCTCTCTACGCTCGGCTATGGCCTCACCCTCAACGTCGCCGGCCCGCGCGAGAGCAAGACGCCGGGCACTTACGCGCTCACGAAGAAGATCGTAGGTTTGCTGCTCGCATAGACCGGAGGCTTGCGCGCGGGGCAGTCCCTCGCGCACATCCCCCATGCGCAGAATCCCGTGCGAAAGGACGTGCCATGCCATTCGACTTCAAGAAGGAGTATCGCGACCTCTACCAGCCCAAGACGAAGCCTTCCATCATCAAGGTGCCGCCCATGCACTTCCTCGCCGTCGAGGGCGCGGGTGATCCCAACGAAGTGGGCGGCACCTACCAGCACGCACTCGAGCTTCTCTATGGTTTGGCCTACACCCTCAAGATGAGTTACAAGACCGACCACGTCATCGATGGCTTCTATCAGTATGTGGTTCCGCCCCTGGAGGGCTTCTGGTGGCAGCCGGGCGTCGAGGGCGTAGACTACCATGACAAATCGTCTTTCAACTGGCTCTCGGTCATCCGAGTGCCCGAGTTCGTGGGCGAGGCGGACTTCGCATGGGCCATCGAGACCGCTACGGCCAAGAAGAAGCTCGACTTCTCCCCCGTCCAGCTCATTGAGGTCGACGAAGGTCTCTGCGTGCAGTGCATGCACGTGGGTCCCTACGACGACGAGCCCGCAACGGTCGCCGCCATGCACGAGTTTGCCGAGGCACAGGGCTACGTGCCGGACTTCTCGGATGCGCGTCGCCACCACGAGATCTACCTCTCGGACCCACGCAAGGCAAATCCCGCAAGGATGCGCACCGTCGTGAGGCACCCCGTGAGGTAGCGCGGGGCACAAGCAATCGGAATGACGCCACATCCAGCCGAGAGGGCGGGATGGCAGCCTCCACCAAGGGCGGCGGCCCATCGGCATACGACGATGGGCCGTCGCTGCGTACCATGGCAGAAGATTAGTGCGGAAAATCGTTGGCTTGATTCGTCGCCAACTGGTGTTTTACCACTTTTGATATCGATTTTCCACAGTGGCTATTTTAGCCAGTGTGGAAAACCGACATCAATTTCGGTAAATTCCCAGTTGGCAGACACGAGGCGCAACGATTTTCCGCACTTATGCACAAAGGCTATATCGCAATCTGGCGGACCGCACCACCGCCGCCGAGCCTTCTGGCTCCGCATGCGCACCGGATATCTCATATGTGCTATTTCTCGGCCTTGGACAGGCACGTGTTGCGGCGTCGCCGCCGATTCGGCCGTATGGCGCACGACCGAGGGCATGTCGCGGAGCAAGGAGACAGTCAAAAGCGATTGTGGCACTGCCACAAGGTCTTGCCCATCGCGAAGAATTGCGGCGTTCGTCCTCCATCACGCGACCTTCTTGTCCAGCTCGACTTGCCTTCATGCACGCTGTGGGACAGCAATATCCGAGCCGTAGGCATAAGGTACAATGGCCACAAAAGACGCAGGAGGAGAGACATGGCGCGTGTGGTAAGCATCGGCAGGCAGGGCTTCGAGGACCTACGCATAAGCAGCTGCTTTTACGTAGACAAGACCGGCTTCATCAGCGACTGGTGGCGCGCGCAGGACGACGTCACCCTCATCTGCCGACCCCGACGCTTCGGCAAGACCCTCTTGCTCGACACTGTGCATTGCTTCCTCTCTACTGACCTCGCAGGACGAGGCGAGGAGCTCTTTGAGGGCCTTGAAGTATGGAAAGACCCTGGCATGCGGGCGCTTCAGGGCACGGTACCGGTCGTCTTCGTGAGCTTCGCTGACTGCAAGGGGCAGTCACTCAAAGAGACAAAAGAGCTTATGAAGCAGATGCTCTGTGCAGCGGTGCGCTTCCATGGTTACCTACGAGAATCGGAGGCTGTAGACGATGCCGACCGAGCCTTCCTCGCCGACGTCTCCGACGACATGCCCGACGTCGCCGCCAGGACCTGCCTAAAGCGGCTGTGTCGGGCACTTCGCGCTCACTGGGGCGTGAAGCCGGTAGTGCTGCTCGACGAATACGACACCCCCATGCAGGAGGCCTGGCTGGGTGGATGGTGGGACGGTATGGCGGACTTCGTACGGGGTCTCTTCAACTCGACCTTCAAGACCAACCCCAACCTAGGGCGAGCCCTCATAACGGGCATCACCCGCGTGGCCAGCGAGTCCATCTTCTCGGACATGAACAACCCCGACGTCGTAACAACGGCCACGCCCAAGTACCAAGATGCCTGCGGCTTCACGCAAGACGAGGTGGATGCAGCGCTCGAGGAGTTCGGACTGCAGGACATGGCCAGCGATGTGCGCGACTGGTACGACGGCTACGCCTTTGGCGGAGTGGCGGGCATCTACAACCCCTGGTCGGTAACCAACATGCTGGACAAGCGAGAGATTGACACCTACTGGGCCGGCTCCAGCTCCAATGCATTGGTCTCCAGTCTCGTGCGCCGGGGATCGACCGAGCTCAAGGCAGATTTCGAGACGCTGCTCGATGGCGGCGAAGTGGGGAAGCCGGCGGGACAGTTCGTGGACTTCCGCTCGCTACAGACAAGTCAAGGCGCGGTGTGGTCGCTGCTCCTAGCCGCTGGCTACCTCAGGTTAGTGCGCGTCGAGGGTAACGTGCCGCCCAAGACCTACGTACTCAGGCTGCCCAACCTAGAGATTCGTGAGCTGTTCAGTCAGCTCGTACGCGGCTGGTTCGAGTGCGTCGAGGGAAGCTGGAACGCTTTCTGCCGGTCGCTCGCAGCATGCGACGCTGAGGCAATGAACGACTACCTCTCTGACCTTGCCAGCGATGTGATGTCCACCTTCGACTCGGCTACCCGCCCCTCCAAGAGGGAGCAGCCCGAACGCTTCTGGCATGGCCTGGTACTGGGGCTGCTGGTACATATGCGGGCCACACACGTGTTGCGTTCCAACCGCGAAAGCGGCTACGGGCGTTACGACGTCATGCTCGAGCCACGCGACAAATCGGCGCGCGGACAGGAGGGAGAGGCCCACGTCATCGAGTTCAAGGTATTCGACCCACGTCGCGGCGAGGAAACCCTAGAGGACACGCTCGCTCATGCACTCGCCCAAATTGAGAACAAGGGCTATGACGCCGATCTCGTCGAACGCGGGGTGGACCCAACGCGCATCCACCACTGGGGCATCGCGTTCCAGGGAAAAGAAGTGCTCGTTGGGTGAAGGAAGGCATGCGGAGGGACTGTTCGTCTTGCTTCCACCAGTGCGCAGAGGGCCACCGACCGCGTCATTCGCACGATCGGTGGCCCCGGCTATGACTGGGTCGCCACCTTGCCGGTGATTGCGTTGACCGCAAGCTTCGCAACTACGAATGTGATCCCCCTTGTGGTTGATATCGATGTCATAACGACCCGCTGCGAAGGGCGACAGCCCATCGGCATACGACGATGGGTCGTCGTTGCGTACCGCGGTAGGAAATTAGTGCGGAAAATCGTTGGCTTGATTCGTCGCCAACTGGGGTTTTACCGCTTTTGATATCGATTTTCCGCTGTGGCTATTTTAGCCAGTGTGGAAAATCGATATCAATTTCGGTAAATTCCCAGTTAGCAGACGCGAGGCGCAACGATTTTCCGCACTTATGCACAAAGGCTATATCGCAATCTGGCGGACTACACCACCGCCGCCGAGCCTTTTGGCTCCGCATGCGCACCGGATATCTCATATGTGCTATTCCTCGACCTTGGACAGGCACGTGTTGCGGCATCGCCGCCGCCGATTCGGCCGTTGGGAGCGAGCAATCACACGAAGCCACGTGAAATAACAAGAACCGGGCCGTCTCGCATCGCGCTGCGAGACGGCCCGGTCCCTGACGCCGACGTCGACCTTACAGGACCGGGCGTCCGTGCTTGGCAAGGAGCTCCTGCGCGGCAATTATAGGTATACTCAGGCAAATCAGCAGGCGAACAAACGATAAGCATGACCCACATCTCATAGTTCCGCTATCCTTAAGCTACATCCAACAAAGAAGGGGGCACAAGATGGCAAAGACTCTAGTGGCATACTTCAGCGCAAGCGGCACAACCGCCAAGGTGGCGAAGGACCTCGCCACAGCGATGAGCGCAGACCTCTTCGAAATCGCGGCCGCTCAGCCCTACACGCGCGCTGACCTCAACTGGAACGACAAGGGCAGCCGCTCGTCGATCGAGATGAACGACGAGTCATGTCGGCCAGCCATCGCAGGAACGGTTGACGACGTGGAAGCATACGACACGGTGTTTGTGGGCTTCCCCGTGTGGTGGTACGTCGAGCCGCGCATCATCGACACGTTCCTCGAAGCATACGACTTCTCTGGAAAGACAATCGTCCCCTTTGCGACGAGCGGCGGAAGCGGCCTGGGACGCGCGCCGAAACGCATGCGGGCGCTTGCGCCCGGTGCGACCGTGCTGCCAGGCGGTACCTTAAACGGTCATCCTTCCAAGGCAAAGCTCGCAGCTTGGGCTGAGGACGCACTGCGGTAAACCTGAGCTAGAGTGCCTGACAAGACGTCCAGAAACGTCCGAGGACGTCCCAAGAGACTGCCCACGAGGGGTGACCTCTCGTGGGCAGTTGTGCGTCACTTCGCGCGCCTCGACGGCCTCCACGCTCCCACAAGAAGAACGTAGTCGGCCGGAGAACCTAGCGCACCTTGAGTGAGGAGATGATGCTCTCGTAAGCGTGGCGATTCGCCTCCGCCCTCTGCGAGCGCGTGTAATAGTTCAGCGTGTAGCAGCGAATGCCATACTTGAATACCATGATCTCGCCCTCTTGCTCCGTATCCTCAACCGTGTACGAGAAGCGGAATCCTTGCGCCGGAGCATCGGCACCTTCCACCGAACGCTCGAAGAAGCCATCGTTTCGATACCCGCTGCCGGGACGACACCGCGCGAACTTCTTGTCAACCCGCATGGCGAGCGACTTCTCGTTCACGAACTTCGAGACGAATTTGCTCGAATCCTTCCACGTAACGTGCACCATCATGTGCCGCTTCGTATCGCGCACGCCCCACATACGGGTGTACTTGGCTCCAATGAGCATCTCCAGCTCTTGGTGCTCGATGGGTTCGAAGCCCTTCGGCAGCCACACTTGAAGCCATTCGTTATCAATCAAAACGGTCTTCATTCCTGTCCTCCTTCGCGTTGTATCGCCCTCACCTGCCAGCCCTCACCTGCCAGCCCTCGCGTTGTAGCACCTCTTTGGCGCTACGCACTCCGCAAGGGAGAGAGGCGCCACAGAGAGACGGCGCCCAAGACAATCAGCGGAATGCCCGCCACGAGCCCGAGCGGCGTGGGCCCATAGAGAGTCGTCCCAACGGAACAAAAGCCGAGCCCCACGTTCGCGATTGCGTTGAAGGCACCGTGGGCGAGCGCACACGGCCACACGCTTTCGGAGCGTTTCCGCAGGTACGAGAGGCAGCATGCCATCGCGGTGCACAGCAGCGTCATCGTGAGTATGCCCGCAACGGGAAAGCCCGCGTAACCCATGCCGTAGTTGTGCCCCATGGCGATAGCTGGCGCGTGCCACAACCCCCAGATGACACCCGAGGCGAGGGCGGCAGCACGTTCGGACATGTGTTCAGCGAGCGTAGGGAACAGCATGCCGCGCCAGCCAACCTCCTCACCGAACGCGGGAATCATGTTGATGAACGGCGCAACCGCAAGGGACAAGGCCAAGGTCATTGCGAGCGTGACGGGGACTGGGGGCATCTGTGCCGTCAGCTGATCGGCCGACTGCCCCGCCGCCGCAGCTATCGCTTGCAAGGAGGAATTCATGGTCGGGTCGAACCATTGCGGGTTCAGCGCAAAGAAGACGACATCGCCCAGCAGGGTGATTGCCGCGGGCACAAACCAGGCAAGCAAGTACGAGCCGATGCTCTGCTTGACGCGCGGCCGCACAGCAAGGTCGATGCGCCCTTCGGGCGCGCTCACGAGATTCGCGACGAGCGCACCGACGAGCGGGAAGAACATGCTGAGGGCAATGAGGCCCATCATGACCGGCGAGGAGCTCTCGCCATGAGCGAACGTGCCCAGCGCGATGCCCGCGGGAATCATCAGGCCCCACGTAAGACCAAACGTTACGGCAAGGTATACGGCAAGACGCTTCATCGAAACCCCCTGAAGAACGATTGGGACCAGCTTCACCGCCCATCTCAACCCGCGCATCGATTATACGCGCGCCGCACTGCCCCGGCGTCTAGGTTACGATATCAAGGTCATCGAAAAGACCCCGAGATGGGAATGGCCCATAGGTCACGGAACCCAAAGAGGGAGAAGAGGAGCTGACATGCCGCGAACGATCTGTGCCTGCGTCGAATGGTTGAGTGAGGAGCAACGCGAACACATCCGCTCCGTCGCCTCCGGCTTGGGATTCCAAGTCGAATTCTTCATACCCGGGGAATGGGATGCGGCAAAGAAGTGCCTGCAGCACGCCGAAGTCTTTTTCGGCCACTCATCCGGGCTGCTCGCCGCCGCAGGCCCGCAACTCCAGTGGTACTGCTGCACCTTCGCAGGCGTCGACCGATTCTGCAGCGACCCATCGCTCTTCGCCAATCCGGACTGTCTGCTCTCCAATTCGTCCGGCTGCTACGACGAGACCATCGCCGAGCACATGGTGATGACCACCTTCATGCTGTTGCGCCGCATCCCTGCCTACCAGCGCATCACGCAGGCGCGGAGTTGGGAGAACCAGCTCCCCATCCGCTCCATACGCGAGGTCAACATCTGCGTTCTCGGCGCGGGAAACATCGGGTCCGCGTATGCCGAGAAGGCCCTTGCCCTCGGCGCGCGACCCATCGTAGGCGTGAGCCGAAGCGGCCGGGCACGCGCCCCGTTTGAGCGCATCGTTGCCTTCGAGCAGCTCAACGAGGTACTTCCCTCCGCCGACGTCCTGGCCATGGCCCTGCCCGGCACGCCCGAGACAACGCACATCCTCGATGCCCACCGCATCGCCCTGCTTCCCGAAAGTGCCGTCGTCATCAACGTCGGCCGAGGCTCCGCGGTCGACCAGCCGGCACTCATCGCCGCGCTCGAGAGCGGACACCTCGGTGGAGCGGCTCTCGACGTGATGACGCCCGAACCGCTGCCTGTCGACGATCCGCTATGGGATGCGCCGAACGTCTTCCTCACGCCGCACGTCTCGGGCAACATGACCATGGGCTGGACGCGCACCCGCTGCGTCGAGCTCTTCTGTGAGGACCTGCGCAACTACGCCGCTGGCCGCCCGCTCGAGCGCCTCGTCGATCGCACTCTCGGGTACTGACGACCACGCGCCGCAAGCCGACGACCACGGGCCGCAAGCCGACAACCACGGGCCGCAAATTCTTCCAATTATTCTGAGACACGAGCGGGATGGGCGCGTATATCTTGGCAGCAAGCAAGAAAGCAACCGAATGCAAAGGAGCAGTGCAATGACGAACGACACCACCAAGCAGAACCCCACCGTCGAGGTCGAGTCCGGCAGCGAGGCCGAACTCAACGAGGAGACGCTCGAGCAGATGAGTGGCGGGAAGCGTCGCTTCGAGTTGAGGTTCATCCCCACGTGCAAGCCTGAGGAGCCCAGCGAGCCCAAGGACGGCGGTGCCACCGGCGGGTGGTAAGAGCATCGCAACAGGAAGACGTGAGCGGGGTGGCACGGTGCCGCCCCGCTCTTTGTTACTCTCGGACCGTAATTCTTCGACCCTCACTCCTGCACCTTCATGGCCTCGGCCAGACCGACGCGACGGATGTGCCGTATGTGGATGACCGCAACCGCGACGTAGGCCACTGCACCGATAGCCACGACCTCCGCCATGAGAGCGGGCGCCACGTAAAGCTCGAGGTTGCCGGAGTAGCGATCCATCACGATACGCACAAAGACGTCACACAGCCAGATGACGAACGGTAGGCTCGCCACGAGGCTCGCAAGCACCGTCACCGTGATGGCGCGCACATAGAGCCGCTGAATCTCCCCGTTGCGGTAGCCAAAGACCTTCATGTAACTGATGTAGCGGCTCGAGCGATCGATGACCGTCTTTGTGAGCAGGTACACCAGAATGAGGTAGACCGGCACGGCAAACGCCACGACCATGTCCATCATGTCCCCGAACGACTCTTCCATCTGCTCGGCAGAGCTTCCCATAGAGTCAGGCGTGATGTCGGTCGCGAGGTATCGTTGGTCGAGGTCCAGCGCCTCGTCGGACGCATAGCCCAAGAAGCGGTCCTCGTCCTCCCCCAGTAGCCGATTGAGCGCGCCCATCTCTAGGTAGACGTTCATGTTTGCCGAACTGCCCCAAACGCCGCTCACCTCGAGCTCATAGGTCTTGTTCGTGTACTTGTCAAAGAGCCTCAGCATGTCCCCGGGCTCGATTCGGCACTTCTGAGAGAGACCCGACCCCACCACCACGGCGCCATCGGACACGTCCACCCCATCCCAGTAGCGCGAGTCGTCGGCGATACCGTAGACGGTGACTTCCTCGGAGCTGTCGGTGACGACGTGCGCCACCTCGAACGACGCCGCCACGAACTTCTCGGCCTGCGCGATGCGTTCCTCACCGTTGTCCGTCGTGTTCACGGGATGCGCGTCCTCGTCCAAGTCCATGGTGCGCAACATCGCGCGTGCATAGCCCACCATCCCCAGGTCCCGCATGGGATCGTCGGTCTGGAGCAACTCCTCAACCGAAGCGTAGGCCGCGCGTTCCTCCGCCGTACCCTCCAGCTCCAGCGGCGCCTTGAGCAGGTAGATGTGCTCTGCCACGACGTCGCTTCTGAGCAGGTCGGCGTAGTGCTCCACGAGCGGCATCAGGCACAGGCCAAAGAGCAGGAACAGGCTGCAGAACGCAATGCCAAAGAAGAGCACCACGAAGTGCGAAAGGTTGCGTAAGAACACCCGCAGCTGGAAGCGCCGAACGAAGCTCAGCCACACGGGCAGCGGCAGCGTGGCACGACGACTGCGACTGGCTATCTCGCGCCGCAGGAACGCGAGCGGAGTGAAGCGCAGCTTGCGCGCCAGGCCTATAAGCGTGACCACCTCAAGCAGCGCGAACGGCACCGCCGTGGTGAGGACGAATACACGCTGGCTGAAGGTGTACTCATAGGGCGGCAGGCTGTACGAGCCGTAGTAGAGCTCTTGCATGGGCGTGCTCATGAACGTCAGCCCCACAACGTTGCCCACCGCACAGCCCAGCACCCCGATGATGGTGGGCAGCACCATGTAGTGCGCCATGATCTCGCGCTTGCGGTACCCCGATGCAAGCAGCGTGCCGATGACCGCCGACTCCTGCTCGATGGTGGCGTTCGTAAGCACCACAAAGACGAACGCCATGATCACCACGAGCAGCATGACCAGGACCTCCCACATGCCTTGGTCGCTCTCCACGTCGTCAGTGGCAAAGAAGATGGCCTTGTTGTCGAACTCGTAGTCCACCAGATCCGTGAGCACCTCGTCGTGGTCGCCCAGCAGGTCCGCCATGTCGCGCTCGAAGTCGGTGCGCGCCGCCAAATCCATCGCACGGTCATCGAGAATCACGTCGTAACGGTAGTCGCGCTTTGCGCCTGCCATGAGCTGGAATCCCTCTGGCGTCACGAGCGCCACAGTGAACGTGGTGGAGTTGAAGATCATGTCGGTGTTCTTCTCCATGAGGCACTCGTAATCCGAGACCGACATGATGCCGCACACCGTGACGTCGTGCCCGTTGACGGTCACGACGTCTCCAACGTGCACGTCATTGTTTGCGCACCACACACGATCGAGCGCAATCTGGTCCTCGGCCGCAGGCGCCTCGCCCTCGAAGTAGTAGCTGCGGTTGACGTCGACGCGGTTCTCTTGGTTGATCAGGCGGCAGTTGGTCGCACGCTTCTCACCTGCAACGAGCAGGGGCACATCGGCCGTGAAGTCCTCGTGCACGGTGCAACCCATCGCCTCGACCGCCTCGAGGGACGCGCGCGCCGCCTCGAACTGCGTGACGAAGTGGCAGTCCTCCACCCGGTGCCGCTCGTGCATGTCCTCCTGCAGGACTTGGATGCTGTATGCCGCCGAGAGAAAGCCCGAACCCATCATGATGGCAAAGAGGAACAGCAAGAATATGCCCAGGTACTTGCCCAAGTTGTGACGGAACTCGCGCGGAAGGCGCTTCGCAAGCGGAGACATCCGGGCCTACCAGGTAAGCTCGCGAGCAGGCAGGAGATGCTCGTTGCGCACATCCTCGCCGATCTGGCCGTCACGCAGCCGCAGAATGTGGTGACTCATATGACGAATCGCATCGTTGTGCGTGACGATGACCATGGTGCATCCATACTCGCGGTTGACGCGCTCCATGAGCTCCAGAATCTCCTTGGACGTGTGGTAGTCCAAGGCCCCCGTCGGCTCGTCGCAAAGCAGGAGGCTGGGATTCTTCGCGAGGGCACGACCGATGGCGCAGCGCTGCTGCTGGCCGCCAGACACCTGGTTGGGAAACTTGCCCCGGTGTTCCCACAAGCCCAGCGAGTGAAGCAGGTCGTCCACAGGCAGCGGGCCGCGGGAGAGGTACTGACAGACCTCGATGTTTTCGCGTATGGTAAGGTCGGGCACGAGATTGTAGAACTGAAAGATGAACCCAAGCTCGCGGCGGCGGTATTCCACGAGCGCGCGGTCCTTGAGCTTGCAAATGTCCGTGCCACCCACACAGATGGAACCAGAATCGGCCGGCTCCAGGCCGCCCACCATGTTGAGGAAGGTGGACTTGCCGCTGCCCGAGGGACCGAAGAGCACACAGATCTCGCCCTTGTCGATGGTGCAAGAGATGCCCCGCAGGACCTGCGTGCGCGCCTCTCCCTCGCCGTAGCTCTTCGTGAGATCGCTGACGGAGAGAAACCCTTGCTGCAAATCGTTCTGCTCCTGCGCGCGCGGCTCCGTTCGCGCAACCGTGTTTCGTGCCATAGCAAATCGCCCCCGCCGTCAGCCAATGCGCTCGGTCTTGTAGATGAAGCGCACCGTGCCGTCCTGACCGTCCACCTTGCCGGCAAACGTGTCGTAGTCGGCGGCCGCCTCACGGAGGGCATCGAGTCGTGCGCTCGTGCCATCGAGGTCGGACTTGAGGTCATCGAGGGCGTCTGCAAGCTCGGCGATACCCTCGTCGTTGAAGGCGGCCAAACCACTCGCCAGCCTGTCCGACCCGTCTGCCGTCACATCGAGCGCCGATGTGAGCTGCTCGGATCCCTGTACGAGCGCATCGACGCCCGCAAGCGCCTGAGGTGCCGCATCGCCCACGGCACCAATGCCGTCCGCGAGCGTCTGTGCGCCACCCGAGGCCGCCGAGAGACCCGTCGCGACGCCTTCAACGCCCGCGCCCAGGTTTCGCGCACCTTGCGTCGTCGTGTCGAGTGCGCCAGAAGCAGTGCCGGCTGCCTCCGAAGCACCAGCAAGAGCCTCCAAGGCACCGTCCGCGTCAGCGACGATGGGAGCCAGCGTCACCGACGCGGCGTCAATCCGCTCGGCATCAGCGGCAAGGGTCGACGAAGCGTCAGAGAGGGTCACAACTTGTGCGTCAATCCCCGCGGGCGGGGTCGCGTCTATCGCCGTCACATGCGCTTGTGCGATGGAGACCTGCTCGCGCGCACCCTCGAGCGCCGCTCGCTGCTCTTCCGTAAGGTCAACGTCCTCGCTCGCAAGAAACGTGTCGAGCGCCTCCTGTGCAGCCGCAAGGTCGGTCGCAGCGGTATCGCGCTGTTCCTTTACCTGACCGGAGATGCCCTCGATGAGGCCTTGGGCCGTCGTCACGGCATCGCCCGCCGCAATCGTCGTCGCACGCGCGTCGTCCATCGCGGAGCGCGCGTCCGAGAAGCCCGTTCCATCCGCGCGCTGCCGAAGGTCGCTCACGAGCGATGAGGCGGTTTCCATGCCACCAGACGCTGCGTCGACAAGCTGGCGCGCCCCGTCGGTAGCATCCGCGATTCCCGTCGCGCCATCCTTGAGTCCCCCCACAACACCCGAGGCCTCCCCCAGCTGATTTGCGAGAGTCTGTGCGCCGGACTTGAGCTGACCCAGCCCATCGGGCAGAGGGCTCAACGCCTCGCGCAGGGCACGTGCGCCACCGCCAAGTTGATCCGACCCGTCAGCAACCTGCCGGAGTGCGTCGCGCAGCGAGCCTGCTCCACTCACGAGCTTGTTCATGGCGTCTCGCAACTCATCGGTGCCGTCGCCGAAGTCGCCCAAGTCGCCCAGATCCAAGTCGCTTGAGTCCATCTCGCCAAAGAGCTCGGGCGTCACGATGGTGTAGATGGGATCGAGCACGAGCTCGCTTACGTCCGCCTCAATCTGCAGGTATTCGGGGATGTGGAGTTCGGCATCCTCATCAAGGTCGAGGCTCTGGCGCAACCCCGGCGCCGCGTACCCGATGACCGCAAGCCCGCCCTTGTCGTCCACGAGCTTGCCGTTCTCGACGCTCACGTTCCGAAAGACCTCGTCGTCCAGAAGCGCTGCCGTCAAGCACACGAAGGGCGTGTGGATACGCTCGTCCTTGCCGTCGATGGAGCGCACCTCTTCCGATTCGTTCTCGTAATCGACGCGAATCGTCAAGTGGCCGGTCGCACCCGCCAAATCCTGCGGGTTTACCGCGGCGCCATCGAGCGTGTAGGCAACGCACACGCTCACCGGCGGCTTTGCAGTGCTCGTTCCCTCGTAGGAGACGTCGTCGCCATCGGCCTCCCACGTCAGCGCACCATCGGAACCCGTCGTGAACGAGAGGTCCTCGTCACTGGGTACGATGTCCGCGAGCGTCGTACGGTCGGGAAGCTTGGCCGACGCCTCCGCATTGAGAAGCACGTCCTCAACCGTGACGCCGGTCACAACACCCGAGGCGTCAGTGGAGACGTGCACGGTCTCGGACTTGTTCGCAGATGCCGGCGACGGAAGTGGGTTTGTCGCCAGGGCTAGAAAGAGAAACGCAGCGCAAAGACCGTTGGCGCTTCGGGTTGGACCCTTGCCGTCACGCTCCCGCGAGACACTCGGAGTGCGTCCCTCAGCGTCCCGTTGCGCCACGTCCCGTTCCCCGAGGTCCCGCTCGCCGAGATCCCGTTCCCCGAGGTCCCGCTCGCCGAGATCCCGCTGCGCCACCAGGTGCAGGCGGAACTTCTTCCGGGCCTGCAACGTGATTGGCGTGAGGCCGCTCGACACACAAAAGGCACGCACCTCGTCAAGCGTATACGCCCTCACGTCTCCATGTCCGATGAGGTTGGCAAGGGGCATCTTGATGTGGTTCATGAGCCACACGATGGGCGCGGCGGCCGTGTAATCCCTCAGCACGAGCCTGCCGCCCGGACGCAACACCCGTGCGACCTCGTCGAAGAAGCACTGGGGGCGCGGATAGTGATGGAAGCTGTTCGCACAGATAACGATATCGAAGCTTTCGCTGTCGAACGGAAGGTCCTCGGCATCGCCCACGACGAAGCGCGCCCCGTCGATGCCCTTCCGGTTCGCGACCTCGATCATACGGGGAGTCAGGTCAATTCCCGTGTAGTTCTTACCCGGCAGCTCGGAGGCCAGAAGCTCGATCATCGGGCCTGTGCCGCAGCCGACGTCAAGAAGGTCCTCGAAGTCGAAGTCAAGAAGCTCCCGGAGGATGGGCGGATAGTCGTCCCTGCACATCTCGTAGATGCCGGCTTTGTCGCCGTCGTACACCTCCGCTGCCTTCGTAAACTCACGGATTGTGAGCTCCTTGTACCGTGCGTCATCCATCGTGCAGTCTCCTTCGGCAGAATTGCTTTCTGAAGTGATTATACACCATTTGTTAGGTACGGTTAACACTATGGAAGGGAGCTCTCATTTGCCTCCTGTCAAGAATCGAGCCTGCGGCAGATTGGGGAGGACGCTCCTAACAGAAATCGAGCTTGTGGCAGATTGGGGAGGACGCTCCTAACAGAAATCGAGCTTGTGGCACGACTTCTAACGGAATCGGACCTTGCGGCATGCCACGAGGTCACTTTTCGTTAGAACTTCTGCCCCAAGTTCCGTTTTCGTTAGGCGGGGGCTCGGCGCCCTGCCCCAAGTTCCGTTTTCGTTAGGCGGGGGCTCGACACCCCGCGCTCTGCTACAGGGCCCGTATCTGTTAGGCGGGTCCCACCGCCCGCGAACAACTCACTATCAAACGAACATCGCGCACCTTGCGATACAATCAGCGTCAATCGGCCCACAAAAGGAGGAGAGAAGATGATCCCCTATTACGTCGTGGACGCCTTCGCAGAGAAGCCGTTCGAGGGCAATCCCGCTGGCGTATGCGTGCTGGACGACTGGCTCGATGACAAGCTCATGCAGCTGATCGCCACAGAGAACCGGCTTTCCGAGACGGCGTTCGCCGTCAAAACCGCGCCAGGCTCCTATCTCCTGCGTTGGTTCACGCCCACGAGCGAAATCGACCTTTGCGGGCACGCTACGTTTGGGACATCGTTCGTTCTGTTTCGCTTCTATGAGCCTGAGGCCGACGTACTACGCTTTCACGCTCCGTACAAGGGCTATGACCTGACGTGCACTCGCCAAGAAGAGCGCATCCAGATGGAGTTCCCCCGCATCGCGCCCCAGCCGATCGCACTCAGTCAGCAGATGGTCGAGGCCGTAGGCGCCACACCCAGCGAGGTATTGGCCACGGAGCGCGACCTCGTTCTGGTATACGACGACGAGGAGACCGTGAACGGCATCCATCCGAGCATGGATAAGGTCGCGCAACTCGAGCACGGGCTCTCTGTCTACGTCACGGCGCCGTCAGCGAACTGGGATTACGTAGCGCGCGCATTCTGGCCAAAGATTGGCATACCCGAGGACCCCGTCTGTGGATCCATGCAGTCCGCCCTCGTGCCATACTGGAGCGAGCGCCTAGGCAAACGCAAACTCGTCTGTCGCCAGACGTCAAAGCGGGGCGGCACGGTATGGTGCGAGGACACAGGAGACGCCGTGCTCATCTCTGGCACCGGCGCGCTCTACTTGCAGGGGCAGCTTCTGTAAGTCGGAGCCCCTTTACATGCGGCGATTCACCACATCTGGGCTCCCCTTTGGGTGCCATCCGACGAAAAAACGCCTCGGGCAAGCGGTACGCTGGTTTCAGGCGTGCCTCCGTTGGAATTAGTGCGGAAAATCGTCACTGGATTTCTACTCCAACTGGCCTTTTACCACATTTGATATCGATTTTCCACAGTGGATAAAATAGCCACTGTGGAAAATCGATATCAATATCGGTAAATTCCCAGTTGAGAGCCAAAGCGGACTACGATTTTCCGCACTTATGCACAAACATCATACGCCTCGGGATGCCCATACGGGCGCGCGAGCGACGAGTCAGGGGACAGCTCATGTGCCATTCATGATAAATGAGCTGTCCCCTCACGTGAGTCGCCCCGAATCACGCCTCTACACGTAGAACAACATGTCGTTGTAGGAGGGCACGGGCCAGCGCTCCTTGCTGCAAACGACTTCCATGGCATCGACGGCCGCACGCAGCTCATCCATTGCCGGTAGCACCTCGTCCCGATACGCCTCGTCACGAGTCGCCGGATCATCTATGGCACGTGCGGCGGCGTTCTTCTCCTCCAGCATGGCAGCGAGCTCCCAAATGACATCGGCACCTTCGCTGAGAGTTGCGCAGAGTCCCTCTCGCACCTTCGAGGAGATGCCAAACGTGCCTTGGGCGACCAACGCAGTGGCAACATCACTCGCATAGGCCACAATTGCAGGAACGTACAGATGGCGAGCCATATCGCACATGGTGTTCGCCTCGATGTTGATGAGCTTTGCATACTGCTCTGCCTTAGCGATGTAGCGCGCGTGCAGCTCCGCCTCGCTCAACACGCCATATCGCTCAAACAGGGCGACGTTCGAGGGATCGATAAGCGCAGGCAGCGCGTCGGGTGTGGTCGTCAGGTTGGGCAAACCGCGCCGTGCAGCCTCGGCCTCCCACTCCGCAGAGTAACCGTTGCCATCGAAGAGGACGCGTTGGTGGTCGCGGAAGGTGTGGCGCACGAAGCGCATGGCCACGGGATAGAAGTCCTCATCCGAACGGTCAGCCACGTAGTCACAGAAGCGCTCGCATTGCTCGGCAACGGCAGTGTTCAGCACCACGTTGGGATCGGAGAGGTTCTGCTGCGACCCGCACATACGGAACTCGAACTTGTTGCCCGTGAAGGCGAAGGGGCTCGTACGGTTGCGGTCCGTGTTGTCGCGGAATATCTCGGGCAGCGCGGGGACACCCAAGTCCATGAGCTCGGCTTCGTGCGCCTCGGCATGCTCCTTCTTGATGAGTGCTTCCACCACAGGCGAGAGCGCATCGCCCAGGAAGATGGAGACGATGGCCGGCGGCGCCTCGTTCGCGCCGAGGCGATGATCGTTGCCGGCCGAAGCGACGCTCATGCGCAGCAGGTCGGCATGTTCGTCCACGGCAGCCACCAGGCACGCCAAGAACACGAGGAACTGCAGGTTGTCCTCGGGATGCGGGCCAGGCTCGAGCAGGTTGCGCTCGTCAGCAGAGATGGACCAGTTGTTGTGCTTGCCCGAACCGTTCACATACTCGAAGGGCTTCTCGTGTTGCAAACAGGCCAATCCATAGTTGGTCGCGAGCAGCTTGAGCTTCTCCATGGTGAGTAGGTTGTCGTCGATGGCGAGCGAACCCTGCTCAAAGATGGGCGCGAGCTCGTGCTGACACGGCGCCACCTCGTTGTGCTTGGTCTTCGCGGGAACAGCGAGCTTCCATAGCTCGTCGTCGAGCTCCTTCATGAAGGCGTTGACAGAGGGGCGGATGGCTCCGAAGTAGTGCTCCTCGAGCTCCTGTCCCTTTGCGGGAGCCGCGCCAAAGAGGGTTCTGCCGGTAAGAATCAAGTCGGGACGTGCCTCGTAGTCCTCCTCCTTGATGAGGAAGTACTCCTGCTCTGGCCCGATGGTCGTAATCACGCGCTTGGGGTCGCGGCCAAACAGCGCAAGCACGCGCTTGGCCTGCTTCTCCAGTGCCGCCTCGGAGCGCAAGAGCGGCGTGCGCTTGTCCAGCGCCTCACCCGTATAGGAGATGAACGCGGTGGGGATGCACAGGACCTCGTCCTTGATGAACGCGGGGCTCGTGGGGTCCCACACGGTGTAGCCACGCGCCTCGAAGGTCGCGCGCAGGCCACCGGAGGGTAGACTCGAGGCATCGGGCTCGCCCTGCACGAGCTCCTTGCCAGAGAACGCCATGATCACCGTGCCATCATCCTGCGGCGTGATGAAGCTGTCGTGCTTCTCGCTCGTGATGCCGTTGAGGGGCTGGAACCAGTGGGTGAAGTGCGTGGCTCCCTGCTCGAGCGCCCACTCCTTCATGGCGTGCGCGACCTCGTTGGCGATGTCGAGGTCGATGGGTACGCCCTCCCGGATAACGCGCGAGAGCTCCTTGTATGTAGGCTTCGGAAGCCTTTCGCGCATGTCGGAGTCAGAGAACACCAGGCTGCCGAACTCGGCCGTGACTTTATCCTTTGCCATGTCTCACCTCTTTCGTAGGGTCCTAAAGAACGCGCTACAGAGTAGGGAGACCACATTTCGTAGTCATTTCGAGCCGGTGTCGGGAAGCAAAGCGTCTCTTTGCCACGACATGACCCGGACGCGGATTCAAGGGCGTCGTTCAGGCGTCCGGCGCAATCCGCAGCACCACCATGTGCTGCTGGACGAGCGAGTCTGTGCGCATGAAGAACACGCGTCCGTCCACGGGTGACTGCAGCGTCTCCAAAGGGTGGGTATCGAAGGCATCGAGGACCTGCGCAAGCTTCTGCCCCTTGCGCACGCGGTCCCCTACCCGTACGGTCGTTATCAGGTAGCCCGCCGACCTCCTCGTCCTGAGGTCGACCAGGTCTTCCTCACGAAGCAAGCTCGTGGTCGCAGCGGGCACCGTGGCCACATTTGCCATACCCGAGAGGATGTCTCGCGCCACGAGAAACCTCAGCACGGCATCGGTCACTGTCTGCGCACTTCCCCTGTCGATGCGATCGGTCGCCCGACTATACAACGAGAAGGCATGGGTGCCGTTCTGCTGCCAAACGTAGTTGAGCGTACTCTCGTCAAAGAGCGACGGCACGCGCGTCACCACATAGGGCAGGCCGAAGTCCCGTGCGAGCACCACAGAGCGTTCCGAGATCGGCCCTTGGTGAGAGATGCGCACATGTGGCAGAAAGTCACCCTGCTGGTTGAAGCTGCACAGCTGGATGCCATGTGCATAGGTCTGCGCCACGCGCAGCATCGCCGCCGCAATGCGCTCGGTGGTGCCGCCCCGCTCGTCTCCGGGAAAGCTCCTGTTGATGTCGGTTCGCTCCACGGGCCAGAACCGCTGTTGAACGTTCATGGAGAACGGGTTGACGCTGGGAATCACGAGGATGCTCTTGCCCGCACTGATCATCCCCTCGTGTTCCAGATTTGCGAGAAGCGCCACGAGTCGTGCGCAGATGAAGGTCTGCTGCACCTCGTTGCCCCGCATGGACCCCACGATCGCACACGCACGCGCCCCGCGCTCGTCACCAAACTCGAAGCCTCGAATGCGCACGGGCTCCCGATGGGGCACCTCCATCTGATAAACGATGCCACTCCTCATCGCTCCTCCTCGAGTATCCGCGCCAGAAGTGAGCCAGGCTGCACGAAGGGATAATCCCTCAGAGAGAAGACGAGCCCATTGCAAGGCGCTCGCAACTCAGAGCGCGTTATGCCCTCCAAGGGGTCCACTATCGCACCAACCACGTCACCTCTCCTGACCCAATCGCCATGTTCCACGCTCGGAAGGAACAGCCCTGGATCGGACGCCATAAGAACGGCAACGTTGCCGCCACGCACGACGCGCGGATACGGGAGGGCAATAGTCGAGCCCGTCCATGCATGAAGCTTCTCCAAGAGACGCAGGATGCCCTCCACCAGCCACACCTCCGAGTTCTTGTTTATGTGCGCTCCCGAACCCATTTCCACGACGACCGTAGGACAACCTCGCGCGTTGAGCGCATAGGCTAACGTGGGTTGCGAAACCGATTGCGCGGATCGTGCCCAGATGATCTGAGGATTGAGCAGAGAGGCCAGGCTTATGAGGCCTGCATCGTCCTGCTCGTCGATGCGCACCTGCGTCAACTCTCGCACGCGCGCGTCGGACGAATGGAGCACCACACAGGCATGGGCACCCAGGATGTCATTGAACACGGCATCGGCAAGCACCTCCGTGAGACTCCCATCCGGATTGCCGGGAAAGGTCCTCTCGAGGTCTATGTCGAATTGAGGAACTCCGTGCTCGTGCGACGAGAGCCCAAGGGGATTGAGGGCCGGGTAGATGTCCACGACACCCCTCAGATCGCCCGGGCATTCGTTGAGCCTGCGCGCAAGCTCAAAGGTCACAAACTGGCCTTCCAGCTCGTCTCCGTACATGCCCGCCACCACGGCGATGCGTGGCCCGTTGCGTCTCGTTCCACAGATGTGGTTCTTCTGCACCACGAGGCTTTCTCCTATGGGAAGCATCGCAGTGAATACGGTCTGCTTCATGAGGTCCTCGCTTCGTCCGCTTCCACTATCGGCACTGGCACGGGAGCCGAGCCAAGGGGATACGCCACCTCAAGAACAATTCTGCGCTGGCTTTACTTCTCAGCCGTTGCCCAAGCATTACCAAAAGACTTCACACGGCTCACAAACGCGTGTCGCATCCGTCACAGCTTGAAGACGCGGGCAAAGGCTCCCCGGAACCGCCAGCGCCTTGTGTACAGTGTCCAGCGCTCCTGCCGCGCATGCGGACTTGCGCCGGTTTGCGCCGACCTGCGCCGACTTGCGCCGCAGAAGACGAGCGAGATGTGATGAGGAGAGGGGAACCCATGGAGAGAGGACTCTATCGCCCAGAGTTTGAGCACGATGCTTGCGGCATCGGAGCCTTGGCTCACCTCAAGGGAGAACGCTCCCACAGCATGGTGGACGACGCCCTGAGCGTGCTCGTGAACCTCGAGCACCGGGGTGGCAAAGGACTTGAGGCAAACACCGGAGATGGTGCCGGGATTCTCTTCCAAGTACCGCACAGGTTCTTCCGTAAGGAGGCGCAGAAGTGCGGCCATTTGCTTCCGGACGAGGATGACTACGGCGTCGCTATGTTGTTCTGCCCCCAGGACGAGCGCGGCGTCGCGGACGCCCGTCGCGTTTTTGAGGAGGGGTGCGCGGCCGAGGGGATACCGGTGCTCTTCTGGCGCGAGGTGCCCGTGGACGATCACGACCTCGGAGCAACCGCCCGGGCGTGCATGCCAACCATCCTCCAGGCGTTCGTCGCCCGCCCACTGAACGTGACCGCCGGAGTCGACTTCGAGCGAGCGCTGTACGTATGCAGACGGGTCATAGAGAAGCGGGCGAACGCCTCGCACGAGCTTGCAGACAAGATCTTCTACGTGTGCTCCATGAGCGCGCGCACCATCGTGTACAAAGGCATGCTGGTGGCCACGCAGATGCGTCGCTTCTATCTGGACCTCAACGACGCCGCGGTGGAAAGCTCGATTGCGCTCGTCCACTCCCGCTACTCGACCAACACCACGCCCAGCTGGGAGAGGGCCCACCCCAACCGATACATCATCCACAACGGCGAGATAAACACGCTGCGCGGCAACGTCAACTGGCTTCGCGCCAGGGAACCACACCTCTACTCGCCCGTACTTGGACACAAGTTGGAGAAGACGCTCCCCATCATAAACCGCGAGGGATCCGACTCGGCAATCCTCGACAACATGCTCGAGTTCCTGGTGATGAACGGACGCGATCTCGCACGCGCCGTGACGCTCGTCATCCCCGAACCGTGGGACCACAACGCCCAGCTCTCCGAGGAGCGGCGCAGCTATGACGCGTACCAATCCATGCTCATGGAGCCATGGGACGGACCGGCGGCCATCGCGTTCTCGGACGGCACCGTCATGGGCGCCGCCCTCGACCGCAACGGCCTGCGACCCGCCCGCTACTACGTCACGCGCGACGACCGCCTGATCCTTGCCAGCGAGGTGGGTGCCATCGACATGGACTCCCGCGTGATCCTACAGGCCGGCTGCTTGGGGCCAGGCGAAATGCTGCTGGTAGACCCCTCACAGGGACGTGTCATCTTCAACGACGAGCTGCGCAATAGATACGCCTCGCAAAAGCCCTTCCGCACCTGGCTGAGCACCCAGACCGTCAGCGCGGCCGACCTTCCGT
The DNA here is from genome assembly GCA_017533825.1 of Atopobiaceae bacterium. Classification (GTDB taxonomy): domain Bacteria; phylum Actinomycetota; class Coriobacteriia; order Coriobacteriales; family Atopobiaceae; genus RUG440. The sequence goes on from JAFWIE010000081.1 coordinate 51,250, forward strand.
TACCCGAGTCGGGAGCGGGAAAAGGTCGCGTGACCGCCGCCCGTGACGCAAGCGAGTCGCTCGCTTGGCGCCTGGCATGTCATGGCTACCGCTTCGACGACGTGGAAGAGGTCGTGCGTCACATGGCACAGACGGGTGGCGTGCCTTTGGCCTCCATGGGAACCGACGTGCCCCCCGCCGTGCTCTCCAAGCTGCCCCGCTCGTTCTTCGACTACTTCAACGAGCTCTTTGCCCAGGTGACCAACCCGCCCATCGACGCGCTGCGCGAGAGCATGGTCACCTCGAACGTGCTGTATCTTGGCAACCATGGGAACCTGCTGGAAGACAGTCGCGACAACTGTCGCGCGATTCGCCTGGAGGGGCCCATCCTCTCGCGGGACGACTTCGAGCGGATTCGCGGCATAGACCGCGTGGGATTCCGCTCCCAGACGTTCAGTGCCACCTACCCCAAGGGCGCAGGTCCACATGCCTTGGAACATGCGCTCGATGAGCTCGACGTACGCGTGAGCGATGCCGTCGAGCAAGGCGTGAACATTGTCATCATCTCGGACCGCGCCACGCGCAATGAGGTTCCCATCCCATCCCTGCTTGCGTTGGGAAGCGTCCACAACCACCTCGTCCGGCTGGGCCTACGCATGCAAGCCGACATTGTCGTTGAGACGGGCGATGCCATGAGTCCGCACGACTTCGCCGCACTCATCGGCTACTCGGCAACGGGCATCCATCCCTACCTCGCACACGAGTGCATAGACGACCTGCTCGCACAGGGCGCCCTGGACCTTTCCGCACGCACGGCGCACGCAAACTATGACCAGGCAGTGACGGCGGGAATCGTCTCCATCATGAGCAAGATGGGCATCTCGACCATACAGGGCTATCACTCCGCCCAGATATTCGAAATCCTAGGGCTTGGCAAGTCGTTGGTCGACCGCTGCTTTGCGGGCAGTGCCTCACGCATTGGGGGTCTCGACCTCGAAGGACTCCAACGCGAGGTCGACGAGCGGCAGCGTCTGGCAGCGCCGTTTGCGAACGCATCGACAACGAGCGGGCTGCCCAGCTCCGGCATCACGAAGTGGAGGCCAGGCGCCGAGGAGCACCTCATAACGCCGCAGGCAATCCATCTGCTGCAGCGCGCATGCCGAGAAGGAAGCTGGGAGACCTTCCGTGCCTATACGGAAGAGGTGCGCCGCGCAGGCCGCACGGTGGTGCTGCGAGACCTGCTCGACTTCGTTCCGCTGCCCAGCGGACCCGTGCCGCTTGACGAGGTGGAGCCTGTCTCGTCCATCGTGCACAGGTTCAACACGGGCGCCATGAGCTTTGGGTCTCTCTCCAAGGAGGCGCACGAGTGCCTCGCCATCGCCATGAACCGCCTGGGGGGACGATCAAACACGGGCGAGGGCGGCGAAGACCCTGCCCGCGAGACGCCGCTGGCGAACGGCGACAGCCTGAACTCGGCCATAAAGCAGGTCGCCTCGGGACGTTTCGGGGTCACCAGCCGCTATCTTGGCAGCGCAATCGAGATACAAATAAAGATGGCTCAGGGCGCGAAGCCCGGCGAGGGTGGACACCTGCCCGGCCGCAAGGTGTGGCCCTGGGTGGCGCGCATCCGCCATTCCACCCCCGGCGTCGGGCTCATCTCTCCCCCACCGCACCACGACATCTACTCCATCGAAGACCTCGCCGAGCTCATCTTTGACCTGAAGTGTGCAAACCCTGACGCGCGCATCTCGGTGAAGCTCGTGAGCGAGGCCGGCGTGGGAACCATCGCGACCGGCGTCGCAAAGGGAGGAGCAGCCAAAATCCTCGTCTCCGGTTCGAACGGCGGCACGGGTGCGGCACCGCGCGACTCTATCTACCACGCGGGCCTCCCCCTTGAGCTCGGACTTGCCGAGGCACAGCAAACCCTACTCATGAACGGCCTCCGCTCACGCGTGGTGCTCGAAGCCGACGGAAAGCTCATGGACGGGCGCGACGTAGCTGTCGCCGCATTACTTGGCGCAGAGGAGTTCGGCTTCGCCACCATGCCGCTCATCGCCTTGGGCTGTCTCATGCAGCGTGACTGTCACCAGGACACCTGCCCGGTAGGCATTTGTACGCAAGACGAGCGCCTGCGCTGCCGCTTCACAGGGCGGCCCGAACACGTGGTCAACTTCATGACCTTCGTGGCGCAAGACCTACGTGAGCACATGGCACGTCTGGGCTTCCGCACCGTTGACGAGATGGTGGGTCATCCGGAGTGTCTGCGACAGGTGCGCGTCGAAGGCCACGACAAGGCAAACTCCTGCGACCTCTCCAGCCTGCTTTATCGCGCGACACCCCAACTCGCGGAAGACATTCCTGGAGCAGATGGCGTGCGGTTTCTTCCCAGCATGGCAGCCGACCTCCACCTGGACGAGACCCTCGACGCGACACTCTTCATTCCCTACACCTCCAGTGCGCGCGAGCACATGGTGCCCGTCAAGTTCCACGCCGACATAGATAACGTCAACCGATGTGTGGGCACCATGCTGGGAGCCGTCGTCACCAAGGCGCATCCCGAGGGCCTGCCTGCGGGGGCGATCACCATAGACTGCGCAGGCTCGGGAGGCCAGAGCTTCGGAGCCTTCCTACCACGCGGCGTGACGCTCAACATTGAGGGAGACGCGAACGACTACGTGGGCAAGGGCCTCTCGGGCGGCATCGTCGCGGTTCGGCCATCCACGAGCGCAACGTATAAGTTCGACGAGAACGTCAGCGTCGGCAACGTCGCCTTCTATGGTGCGACGAGCGGCCGCGGGTTCGTGAACGGCCTGGCAGGACAACGCTTCGGCGTGAGGAATTCCGGCGCGACGCTCGTCGTGGAGGGCGTGGGGAACCACGGCTGCGAGTATATGACGGGCGGAGAGGTCGTGATTCTCGGTGAGGTGGGACCGAACTTCGCCGCTGGCATGAGCGGTGGCGTCGCCTACGTGTATGACGAGCTGCACACCTTGGCCGATCGTTGCAACCAAGACATGGTGGACCTGCTCACACCGACGGACGTAGAGCTGGAGCACGTCCGTCAGCTCGTAGAGGAGCACGTGGAGCGCACCAACAGCCCGCGTGGCATACGCCTCCTCTATCAATTCGCGGAGGCGAGGCGTTCCTTCGTGAAGGTCATTCCGCGCGAATACCGCAAGATTATCGAACGGGCCAAGGTCGAGCAATCGCACGGCGTGAGTCGCGAGGAGGCCGTCGAGCTCGCATTCGAGGCACTGAGGAAAGAGGTGTAGCCATGGGAAGGCCGGGAGCATACTTGGACGTCGCGCGGCATGGACATGACGTGCGCAACGCGGCGGACGCCGTCGCAGACTACGAGGAAATCGCACGGCCGTTGGCTCGAGACAAGCAACGCGAGCAGGCGAGCCGCTGCATGTATTGCGGCGTGGCGTTCTGCCAGACGGGCATGAGCTTTGGCAACACACGCCCGACAGGATGTCCATTGCACAACCTCATCCCTGAGTGGAACGACCTTCTCTACCGCGGTTTGTGGGAGCAGGCGGCGGTGCGGCTCGCGCTCACCAACCCCTTTCCCGAATTCACGGGACGGGTGTGCCCTGCTCCTTGCGAGCTGGCATGCAACCTCGGGCTGCATGACGACCCGACCACGATTCGCGACAACGAGCGCGCAATCTCCGACTGGGCTTGGGGCGCAGATGCCGTGGCCCCACTCGCACCAGCGCCCGAGGGCGCCCCGTCCGTTGCGGTCGTCGGCGCAGGTCCCGCCGGCATGGCCTGCGCATGGGAGCTGACCCGTCGTGGCGCGCGCGTGACGCTCGTGGAGAAGGAAGACCGCGCGGGAGGGCTTCTCATGTATGGCATCCCCAACATGAAGCTCCCCAAGGACGTGGTGGAGAGGCGCGTCGACCTCTTGCGGGCGAGCGGCATAGAGCTGCGGCTGAATACCGACGCCGCCGATTCTGCCGTCGCGACGGCGTTGGTTGCCGAGAATGACGCGGTGGTCATCGCCGTGGGCGCACGCGACGCGCGCCGCCTCAACGTGCCGGGGGCAGACCTTTCCGGTGTCGTGCCCGCCGTCGACTACCTCACCGGTGCCACGCGGTCCGTGCTGGACGGCATCGGACCGAGTGTGGACGCCAAGGGGCTGGATGTGGTCGTGGTCGGCGGCGGGGACACCGGCACCGACTGCGTGGCGACTGCAATCCGCCAAGGTGCCAAGAGCGTGACCCAGCTCGAGTTCCTGCCCGAACCTCCGGGGTGCAGGGCGACAGGTGACGCATGGCCCCAATGGCCACGCGTGCGCAAAGATGACTACGGGCAGCTGGAGGCCATGGAGGTCTTCGGGGACGACCCGCGACTCTGGGGCACAGAGACGCTCGAGGTCTTGGGTGAGGAGGGACGCGTGAGTGGCCTACGCGTCGTCTCGCTGGACTGGTCACAGGGTAAGCCCGAGCGCATTGCCGGTTCGGAACGCGTGCTCGACGCGCAGCTCGTCCTCATCGCCATGGGCTTTGTCGGTCCTCGGCAGGATGTGCTCGACGCGTCTGGCGCAGAGTCCAACCCCAAGGTGTTTGTTGCCGGAGACGCGAGCACCGGTCCATCGCTGGTGGTGAGCGCCATAGCCAGCGGCCTCGCCTGCGCCGCCCGCGTGGCCGAGGGCTTGGGAATCTAGCAAGGTCGCGTCCGCGCGAGGGGGTCCATCGGGAGGCAAGCCCACAGTGGACCCCTACCGGTTCATCAGAAGACATCGCACCGCGACAGGCACTCGCGTCCCAGCAGGCAGGCCCGAAGCGTTTGGGGTACCATCGTCGTGTCCTTGTCGAACCGGAAGGATCCCCATGAACGTTCGGGATAATCACGCACCCGAGCACGCGGCCGCACGGCCCGGAAAACCCGCTTGGCGTGCCAGGGCATGCGTCGTCGCCATCCTCTTTGCCCTCTTTTCGTGCGCAGGATGGATCTATGAGACGGTCGAAAACATGTTTTCGTTCGGCGGGCTCTACCTGCGCGCTTCACTCATGCTCCCATGGTGCCCCATCTACGGCATCGGCGGGCTCGTCATCGTGGCCGTGCTCGAACCAATGCGCAGACGGTTGGTAGACCGCGTTTCGCCCGCCATCCAAGTCGCTGCCATCGTCGTTGGCATATACCTGCTGACCTCGGCGGTCGAGCTTATCGGCAGCTACGCGTGCGAGGCGCTGATGGGACACGTGCCCTGGGACTACTCGCACGCGTGGTTGAACTTCCAAGGGCGCATTGCCCCCATGTACACGCTTCGATTCGTCCTTCTGGGATTGGTGGCGCTCTACGCGCTCTATCCTGCAGTGAACACGTGGGTCAGGCGTCATCCCCACGGAGCCCTGGTCGCAACATCCGCAATCGTCGCCCTGCTCGTCTGCGACTATGCCCTCGAGCTGGCAGGCGTTTGGTCAACTGTGAAGGACGCGTTAAGGCAATTCGGGGTCAACCACTGGTAGCAGAGGATGAGGGGTCGCAACCGGCTCGTGGTAAACGCGACAGCAATTGCGAAGGGACGGGCCACCTGTCGAACACCGGCAGGTGGTCCGCCCCCTTAAGGCTTGTCACCTAGCGGTGTCGCAATCGTTGCTCCCTCGTTTCTTGCTTGATGCCGTGCTGTTGCGCCGAGTCTTTTGCCACCGAGGTCGGTCCGTCCCACCTATACTGCGACCGCCATCTTATGGACGAAAGGCGGTGCGCATGAACCTACTGGTAAGCGAAGGAAGGCCTCGTGCCCTGCTTGCCTTGGAGGACGGCACGACGTTCACCGGCTGGAGCGCAGGCGCTGCGGGCGAGACGTTTGGCGAGGTGGTGTTTAACACCTCCATGACGGGCTATCAAGAGATTCTGAGCGACCCCAGCTACGCGGGGCAAATCGTGACGCTCACCTACCCACAGGTGGGCAATTACGGCGTGTGCGAGGCCGACTTCCAAGCTTCGCGTCTGCACCTGCGCGGTCTGGTGGTACGCGACATGTGCCACACGCCGAGCAACTGGCGGGCAACCGCAAGCCTGCCCGAGCTGCTGCGCTCGCGCGAAGTCGTGGCCATCGAAGGCGTGGACACGCGTGCCCTCACCCTGCGCATCCGCGGTGGCGGAGCGATGCGTGCAGCCATCTCGACCGAGGATCTCGATCCCACAAGCCTTGTCGCGCGCGTGCGACAGTCACCGGGCATATCCGGCCACAACTACGTGCCAGACGTGTCGTGTGATACCGCGCGAACCGAGCATGCCCAAGCTACGGCCACGCGGCGAATCGTCGCCTACGACTGCGGCATGAAGAAGGGCATCCTGGACGCCCTCACGGCACGAGCCTTCGAGGTGCGCGTAGTTCCCTGGGACACCCCGGCACGCGAGGTCCTGGCCGCAGGTCCTGACGGCGTCTTCTTCTCAAATGGCCCCGGTGACCCCGGACAGGTCTGGGCAACCGTGGAAGCCGCACGTGAGCTCCTGGGAAAGACGCCCGTCTTTGGCATTTGCCTGGGCAACCAGATCATCACGCTCGCAGCGGGAGGACGCATAGAGAAACTTCCCTTCGGGCACCACGGCGGCAACGAGCCCGTAGCAAACCTGCTCACCAGACGAGTCGAGATCACCGCCCAGAACCATAACTTCGGCACGGTCTTCGAGAGCCTCGGCCCCATCATCCCGGAGGAGTCGGGAGGCTTCGCCGCGCACGAACAGGACCTACGCGCATGGTTCCATCGCGGCATCGCACCCATCGTGCGCAATCCCCTGTGGGGTCGCATCCAGCTCACCCACGTGAACCTCAACGACGGCACCCCCGAGGGCATGCAGTTCCTCGACATCCCCGCCTTCAGCTGCCAATACCATCCCGAGGCAAAGCCTGGCCCAAGTGACTCCACGTACTTCTTTGACTCCTTCATGCGTCTTATGGAAGGCCGCAGCGACATTCTTGGCGTCCGCGGCGACGCTCTTGGCACCCGCGACAGCGCTCATGGCGTCCGCGGCGACGCACTGAGCATCCCCGACGACGTCCCCGGCATTCTCGGCCACGAAGGGAGGAGCTCCCATGCCCAGACGCGATGACCTGCACAAGATCTTGGTCCTCGGCTCCGGCCCCATCGTAATCGGACAGGCGTGTGAGTTCGACTACTCGGGGACCCAAGCGTGCCGTGCGCTCATGGCCGAGGGATACGACGTCGTGCTCGTCAACTCCAACCCCGCAACCATCATGACCGATCCGGAAACCGCAACGCGCACGTACGTGGAGCCCATCACGGCCGACTCCGTCGAGCGCATCATAGAACGGGAACGCCCGGACGCGCTGCTCCCCAACATGGGCGGTCAGACCGCGCTCAACTGCGCGGTGGAGCTGGACCGCCGCGGCGTCTTGAAGCGCTACGACATCGAGGTGATTGGCTGCGACATCCCCTCCATCCAAGTGGGAGAGAATCGCGAGCTCTTCGCCCAGGCGATGCGCGACATCGGCCTGAGGGTGGCTGATGCCCGCATCGCGCACACGCTCGAGGAGGCGCAATCGGCAGGCGCGGCAATCGGGCTGCCCGTGGTCGTTCGGCCTTCGTTCACGCTCGGCGGAGCGGGCGGCGGCATGGCCCACACCGCTGACGAGCTGAAGCGCATTGCGACCCAAGGCCTCGAGCTCTCCCCCGCAGGCGAGGTGCTCATCGAGCAGAGCCTCGAGGGTTGGAAGGAAATCGAGATGGAAGTCATGCGCGATGTGTCTGGCAACGGCATCGTGGTGTGCTCCATAGAGAACCTCGACCCCATGGGCGTCCACACGGGCGATTCCATTACAGTCGCACCCTGCCAGACGCTCAGCGACGTGGAGCTGCAGCGCCTGCGCGACTACAGCCTTGCCGTGCTCGACCGCGTAGGCGTGGCCTGTGGCGGATCAAACGTCCAGTTCGCCGTGAACCCCGTCAACGGAGACGTGGTTGTCATAGAGATGAACCCCCGCGTGAGCCGCTCCTCCGCCCTCGCGAGCAAGGCGACGGGATTTCCCATCGCCAAGGAGGCGGCGCTGCTCGCCGTCGGCTATACGCTGGACGAGATCACCAACGACATAACCCGCGCAACCCCCGCCTGCTTCGAGCCGTCCATCGACTACGTAGTGGTCAAGGTTCCCCGCTTCGCCTTCGAGAAGTTCAAGGGCACGAGCGAGACCCTCACCACGCGGATGAAAAGCGTGGGCGAGGTGATGGCGATAGGGCGCACCTTCGAGGAGACGCTGCAGAAGGCCGTGCGCTCCCTGGAAGACGGACACGTGGGGCTTGTCGACGAGGTGGCCTCACGCGCCTCCGACGAACAGCTCGCCGAATTGACGGCGCGTCCGACCTCGCATCGCGTCTTCCACGTTGCCGAGGCCTTGCGTCGAGGATGGTCCGTTGCGCGAATCCACGCACTCTCGGGAATCGACCCCTGGTTTCTCCATCGCATGCGCGACATCGTCATTGCCGAGAAGAGTATCAGCTCGGCCGGGCTCGAGGGAATGGACGCGGAGCATCTTCTCGCCGCCAAGCAGATGGGCTTCAGTGACGCACGTATTGCCGACCTCTGCGGACAGCGCGAGGACGTGGTGCGGGCAATTCGCAAGGTACTGGGAGTACGCCCCGTCGTGAAGACGGTGGACACGTGCGCAGGCGAGTTCGCCGCACGCACGAGCTACCACTACCTCACCTACGAGGCAGGCGACACGTCAGAACACGAGCTCGCCGAACGCCCGCGCGTCCTGATTCTCTCTGCCGGCCCCAACCGCATCGGACAAGGCATCGAATTCGACTACTGCTGCGTTCATGCTGCCTACGCCCTGCATGACGAGGGATTCGAGACGGTCATGGTCAACTGCAACCCCGAGACCGTCTCGACTGACTACGACACCTCCGACCGCCTGTACTTCGAGCCTCTCACCTTCGAGGACGTCATGGCCATCGTCGAGGTCGAGCAACCTTTCGGCGTCGTCGTCACCCTGGGAGGGCAGACGCCCATCAACCTCGCGTGTCGGCTCAAGGAGGCGGGCGTGCCCATCATGGGAACACAACCCGAGGCGATAGACCTCGCGGAGGATCGCGGTCGCTTCAGCGTGCTGCTTGACGAGCTGGCAATCCCCTACCCCGCCTCGAGCGTCGCACAAACGGCAGAGGAGGCCGTCCGCGCATCCCGCGCGGTGGGATACCCCCTCCTCGTAAGGCCGAGTTACGTGTTGGGTGGCCGTGGCATGGGCATCGTGTACAACGACGAGGAGCTTCTCTCCTACATGGAAGAGGCCACGCACGTGACGCCCGACCATCCCGTCTACCTGGATGCCTTCTTGGAAGACGCTGTAGAGCTCGACGTGGACGCGCTCTGCGACGGACACGAGGTGTACGTAGACGCCATACTCGAGCACATCGAGGAGTGCGGCATCCATTCCGGCGATTCGGCATGCTGCTTCCCGCCCTTCTCGCTCTCGGAGCGCATCGTGGCCAAGGTGCGCGAGACCACGCGTAGGCTTGCGCTGGCCTGCGACATCCGCGGCCTCCTCAACGTGCAGTACGCCATCAAGGACGAGCAGGTGTACGTGATTGAGCTCAATCCCCGTGCGAGCCGCACCGTCCCCTTTGATTCCAAGGCATCAGGAGTCCCCCTCGCAATGGCCGCCGCACGCATCATGGCAGGACGCACGCTAGCCGAGTTAGGCCTCCCTCCCGAGGACCGCGCATTCGGGTACTTTGCGGTCAAGGAGGCAGTCATGCCATGGGCACGCTTCCCTGGCACCGACACCACGCTTGGCCCCGAGATGAAGTCCACCGGCGAGGTCATGGGACTCAGCAGGACCTTCCCCCTCGCCTATGCCAAGACACGCGAAGCCATCGATTACCGCATCCCGATGGAGGGGACGGTGTTCGTCTCTGTAAACGACCGCGACAAGCGCAGCATCGCCCCCGTCGCCCTCACCCTCTGGAACATGGGCTACCACATCGTCGCGACCACGGGAACCGCACGTGTGCTCGGCGCGGCGGGCATCCCCTGCGAGCGCGTGAACACGGTGAGCGAGCCACACCCCAACGTCGCCGACGCCATCGAGCAGGGGCGCATCGCCTTCATGATCAACACTCCGGGTGGACACCGCGCGAGGGGAGATGGATTCCGCATTCGCACCATGGCCGTGAGCCACGGCATCGATCTCGTGACGGCAATGAGCGGTGCAACAGCGCTCATCCAAGCGATTGCCGCGCTACGCTCCGGCTCGCTCGAACCCTACGCACTGCAGGACGTACAAGGCATATGACGAGCGAAAGGAACCTCATGCACTTCACCAAGATGCACGGATTAGGCAACGACTACCTCTATGTGTACGGAGAGGTACCGCAAGACATCGCGGCACTCTCCCGGCAGCTTTCCGACCGCCACTTCGGAGCAGGATCGGACGGGATGATCTACATCTGCCCATCCACTGTCGCCGACTTTAAGATGCGCATCTTCAATGCCGACGGGAGCGAGGCGCTCATGTGCGGCAATGGCATCCGCTGCGTGGGCAAGTACGTCTACGACAAGGGGCTCACCAGGAAGACGGCCCTGCGCATCGAGACCTTGTCGGGGATAAAGGACGTAGGCATTGAGGTGGTCAATGGATGCGTCGAGCGAGCCACCGTAGACATGGGCAAGGCGGAGGTGGGCGATGCCCTCGTCCTGGCCGTCGACGGTGCGACCGTACGCGGCGTCCCCGTCTCGGTAGGAAACCCGCACTTCGTCGTGTTCGTGGAGGATGCGCAGGTGGCGCCCGTGGACTCCCTCAGACCACGGCTCGAACGGCATCCCGCGTTCCCCGGCGGCGTGAACGTCGAGTTCGCGCAGGTAATTGCGCGCGACGAGATCCGCATGCGCGTCTGGGAGCGGGGCAGCGGCATAACGATGGCGTGCGGGACCGGCGCATGCGCCACAGCTGCCGCCTCGGTGCGGGAGGGCCTTTGTTCCCAAGGCAGGCCCATCACCGTCCACCTGGATGGCGGTGACCTGCATATTCGAGTGAGGGATGACTACGTCATAACGATGACGGGTCCCGCCACGACCGTGTACGAAGGAGACGTTGAGCTATGACAAGGCCAAACATGCACTACGCCGACCTGCAGGAATCCTATCTGTTCCGTCGGATCGCACAGCGAACCGCGACTTACGAGCAGGCGCATCCAGGCGTCCACCTGTACCGCATGGGCATCGGTGACGTCTCGCTCCCACTGTGTGATGCGGTTATCTGCGCGCTGCACGAGGCCGTGGACGACCAAGCGAATGCCAAGCGCTTTCATGGTTACATGCCGGAATGTGGCGCGTCGTTCCTGCGAGAGGCGATCGCCGCGCATTATGCGTCTCGAGGCGTGTCGGTCGACGCCGACGAGGTCTTCGTCTCCAGCGGCGCCAGCGACGAGCTTGGCGACATTCTTGACCTCTTCGACGCGGGGAGCAGCGCCATGGTCATCGAGCCGGCCTACCCCGCCTACGTGGACGCCAACATCATGGCGGGACGGCCCATCGTTCACGTTCCCGCATGCGAGGAGGAGGGCTTCCTTCCCAGGCCGAGCGAGGCGGCGCGGGCTGACGTCCTGTATCTCTGCTCACCCAACAACCCGACGGGGGCCGTCTTCAACAAGGCGCAACTCCAGGAATGGGTCGACTTTGCGAACCAGTGCGGTGCCGTCATTCTCTTTGACGCCGCCTACGAGGCGTACATCGAGGACGACGAGCTGCCTCATAGCATATTCGAAGTCGCGGGCGCCAGGACGTGTGCCATAGAGATCTGCTCGCTCTCGAAGACCGCGGGATTCACGGGCACGCGTTTGGGCTACACCGTCATCCCCAAGGAACTCGTGCGATGCGGCCTGTCGCTTAACGGCATGTGGGTCCGCAACCGCACGACCAAGACGAACGGCGTGTCCTACATCATCCAGCGAGGTGCCGCCGCGGTGTTCACCCCAGAAGGACAGCGCCAAGTGCGCGAGGGAATCGCCGTGTACAAGCGCAACGCCCAGGTGCTCATGCGCGCGCTGGACGAGGCGGGCATCTGGTATTGCGGCGGCAGAAACGCACCGTATCTCTGGCTGAGGTGCCCGGACGGCATGGGCAGCTGGGAGTTCTTCGACTCTCTTCTCCACCAGATCCAGGTGGTAGGCACACCGGGAGAGGGGTTCGGCTCTTGTGGCGAAGGTTACTTCCGCCTCTCGACCTTCGGAGACCCCCGAGACACCGTTGAGGCCGCGCGCAGGATCGAGGACCTTCTCGCGTGACAACGGCGGGGCGATCCCATCCTCGGTCAAGCAGGCTATCGAAAGGAGCTAGCTATGTGCTCAATCATGGGTTATTGCAGCGAAGACGTAGACCTCGACGCCTTCATGGAGGGCTTCGACCGTACGATTTCGCGCGGACCGGATGACACACGCATCATCGACACGGGACATGGCCTCCTAGGCTTCCACCGGCTCTCGATCATGGGTCTCACCCCCGAGGGCATGCAGCCGTTCAAGCTCGGCAACAACTACGCCGTGTGCAACGGGGAACTCTACGGGTTCGAGCGTATGCGCGATGACCTGCGAAAGAAGGGCTACGACTTCCAGAGCGACAGCGACTGCGAGATTTTGCTCCCGCTTTATCGCGAGCATGGGGTCGGGCTCTTCTCGCTGCTCGACGCGGAGTTTGCCTGCATCATCTACGATGGAGACAACCGGAGCTTCATTGCCGCGCGCGACCCCATCGGCATTCGTCCACTCTACTATGGACACGATGCGGCTGGTGCCATCGTCTTTGCGAGCGAGGCGAAGAACCTCGTGGGGCTCGTGGAGACGATTCTCCCCTTCCCGCCCGGTCATTACTACCAAGACGGCCGCTTCGTCTGCTACTGCGACATCGCACGAGTCGAGACCGTCATCACGGACGACGTCGAGTCCGCCTGTACAAAGATTCGCGAGAAGCTCGTGTTGGGCGTACGCAAACGGCTGGTCTCCGACTCCAAGGTGGGATTCCTGCTCTCGGGCGGACTTGATTCCTCGCTCGTGTGTGCCATCGCCGCGCGGGAGCTCGGACATCCCATCGAGACCTTCGCCATCGGCATGGAGGAGGACCCCATCGACCTCAAGTACGCGCGCGAGACGGCCGAGTTCCTAGGGTGTCATCACACTGAGGTCACGATGACACCCGATGAGGTCGTCGGGTCCCTCGAGGACGTCATCGTACTGCTTGGCACTTACGACATCACGACCATCCGCGCGAGCATGGGCATGTATCTCGTCTGCAAGCACATACACGAGCGGACGGACATTCGCGTGCTGCTGACGGGCGAGATATCCGATGAGCTCTTTGGCTACAAGTACACCGACTTCGCGCCCTCCGCTGAAGCCTTCCAAGAAGAGGCCCAGAAGCGCGTGCGGGAACTCCACATGTACGACGTCCTGCGCGCCGACCGCTGCATCTCGGTGAACTCGCTCGAGGCGCGCGTGCCCTTTGGCGACCTCGACTTCGTGCGGTATGTGATGGCGCTTGATCCCGCGCTCAAGCTCAACACCTATGGCAAGGGAAAGTACCTGCTACGCCATGCCTTTGAGGGGACGGGACTTCTGCCCGAGAGCATCCTCTGGCGCGAGAAGGCTGCCTTCTCTGACGCGGTAGGACACTCGATGGTTGACTATCTCAAGGACTACGCAGAGCGCCGCTATACCGACGAGGAGTTCGAGCGGAGGCGACGATCCTACGACCATGCGCAGCCCTTTACCAAGGAGTCGCTCCTCTATCGAGAGATCTTTGAGAAGCACTATCCCGGGCAGTCGCACATGGTCATCGGGTTCTGGATGCCCAACCGCGAGTGGGAAGGTTGCGATGTGGACGATCCGTCGGCACGCGTCCTGTCCAACTACGGAAGCAGCGGGGTATGAGTGACGGGGTGGCTCGCGCACGTCCTGTCCAACTACGGAAGCAGCGGCTAGCGCACTTCTAGGGGTGGCCCGCCCCCTTTCTCACCTATTCCGGCGGCCAAAGGGATGCACACCCAGCGAAAAAACGCCTCGCACAAGCGGCGCGTTTGTTTCGGGCGTGCCTCCGTTGGAATTAGTGCGGAAAATCGTCACTGGATTTCTACTCCAACTGGCCTTTTACCACATTTGATATCGATTTTCCACACTGGCTAAAATAGCCACTGTGGAAAATCGTTATCAAAATCGGTAAATTCCCAGTTGAGGACTAAAGTGGGCTACGATTTTCCGCACTTATGCACAAACATCATACGCCCCAAGCACCGTCCCAGGTCCATCGAGGGGCGCTTGTTGACGTTGATGGCCGTCGGAGGCGGCGTGAGAGCACCTTCGTGCACGCAACAGGCCCGCTCGTCGACGATGGGGGCACCTTTGCGTACACAGCAGGCCCGCTCGTCGACGATGGGGGCACCTTTGCGTACACAGCAGGCCCGCTCGTCGACGATGGCATTATTTCGTATCAAATTTGTTTGAGACGCCAGGCCGACGGATGCGTATACCCATACAGCAAGCAAGAAAGCAACCAAAGCAAGGGAGAAATGCACTGACGACCGACAACACCAAGCAGAACCTGACCGACGAGGTTGAGATCGGCAACGAGGCCGAGCTCCACGAGGAGACGCTGGAGCAGCTGAGCGGCGGAGTAGGCCCACGCTGCGGCCTTCCTAACAAGCGCATCAAGAGGCCCACGAATCCCGAAGAGCCCAAGGAAGGCGGCGCAACCGACTCGTGGTAACCGTCTGGAACGGCAGCAAGGCGGGTCACCTGTCGTACGTTGACAGGTGACCCGCCCTCATCATTCGCCTGGCGACAAGTGACCGCATCCTTGTCGCCTATTCTTTATTCCTCGACGCGCGCGTAGCTGCCGAGGTACTCGAGCTGCTCAATCGCCTTCAAGCGCGCGAGCTCTTCCTCCGCAAAGCCTCCCTCATGCTCGAGTTCGATGACGTAGCGATACGTGCCCAGCGCCGACCCCTCGGGCCGATCGTGCACGCACGTCAGATTCGTCCCGTCAACGCATGCCGACTCCAACACTTCCGGCAACTCATCGGCAGAGATGTCCGCCACGAATGTGGCGCAGTCATAGCCAGGGAGCTCGTTCGCAGTACGCGACACTACATAGAAGCGCGTCTTGTTGGCCTCTGACTGCGAGACGTTCTCCTGCAGCACCTCAAGGCCGTAGAGCTCGGCAGCTCCCGGCGCTGCGATAGCCACCGCAGTAGCGTCGCCACCATCCGCGACCTCTTGCGCCGCCGCGGCCGTGCTGGCCTTCTCCTCGCGCTTTGCGGAGGCGAGGTTCTCGTCGAGCCATGCGGCGCTCTGGGCCAGTCCCTGCTTGTGCGAATACACGCGCGTCACCTTCGAGAGATCGGTGCCCGGAAGGCCCATGAGCGTCTGGCGGATGGGAAGCACCACCTCGCCGACCACGCTCACGTCCTCGGCGCCAAGCAGCGCGTCGATGTAATCCGTGACGGGACCACCCAGCGTGTTTTCCTGCGGCACGACGGCATACGCAGCAGTTCCGTCCTTTACGAACGCAAGCGCATCCGGCACGGTCTCCTGCGGCAGCAGCTCGTCATTGTCCCCAAAGAAGAGCTTGGTGGCTTCCTCGGTGTACGTCCCCGCCGGTCCCAGATAGGCTACCGTCGTGACGTCGTCTATCTCGGCATCGGGCGCGGGTGCAGCCTGGGCAGCGCTCTCTGCCACAGCCGTCGCACCGGCATCTCCACCAGACGCGTCGCCCTGCGCCTGCCCACAACCGACCATGGGCGCACCCAAGGAAAGGACGAGGAAGCCTGTCAGCACCTTCCCTGCAAGCGTCCTGCTGTAGATCATACTCATAATGCCTCCTTCACAATGCAAGCTGCATGAAGTTGTCGTTGTGCGTGAATCCGAGCGGCCGATAGAGCGGCACGCCCGCATCCGACGCAGTTATCTGCACTACACCGCATGAGCGAGCCCGCGCCTCGTCGACCACGCGGCAAAGCAGGTCACGCGCGATGCCCTCACGTCGGTACGGCGGCGCGGTGTACATGCTGGATACCAGACCGATCTTTCCCGTGGGACACCCGAAGTACGGCGGCTTCTCCACGATGGAGATACCGCTCGTGGCCACAATCTCACTCCCGTCGAGCGCCAACCAAGAGACGAACGTCTCGTCCGCAAGGTGACGCGCATAGTAGTCACGGAGCGCTGGGCGCAGATCAACGGACTCGTTAGCACCCTCCTCGAGCAGCTGAGAGACGCGCATCTCGACGAAGACGGGCACGTCTTCGCGCGTGAGCCGCCGAAACGCAAGCCCGCATGCGTGCCCCAGGCGGCACGTCATCAACCATTCCGTCTCGTCAAACCCGTCACCCACGATACGAAACCCAAGTCGCTCGTACAAGCGCAGCGCCGCATTCTCCTTCTGCACCGAGAGCGAGGCGCGTTTGTATCCAGCCTCGTACAGCTCGTCGAGCAGGATGCGCATCATCACGGTGCCGATGCCGTACCCGCGATGCGGCTTGCGCAACGAGATGGAGAACGAGGGTGTCTCGTCGTCGATGTGACCATACTCGTCGGTCGTACGCACCCAACAAGCGCCCACGACCTCACCATCAAGCTCGGTAACCACCGCTCGGTCGTCTGGCAAGCTGCCAAACCCCACAAAGGCGGCCCGACACTTCGGGTCGTCATAAATGACCGAGCGCGGCACCTCGCCCTCGAAGCCCTCCGGCACGTAAATCGCCTCGTAGAGAAAGTCTTCGAGCAGCGGCCACTCGCTCTTCTTGATATGTCTGACCTCATACACCATGAGCCGTATTATACCCATCCGCGCGCCGGGAAGGCGAGCGCTCGAGGGCACCTTGACTAATACCCATCCGCGCGCCGGGAGGCAGACGTCTAGGGCCACCGTGTTGCATAATGGTAGACCTCGAAACCAAATATGGAATACGGAGGGCCGAATGGAAACCGTCGATACAGAGAGGGACCACGCAGCCGCACACGAGCACGAGCGGGAGCACGGGCACGACCACGAGAGGCCGATGAGCCCCGAGGAGGTCGTGAGCTCGCTTCTCTTGCTGGGGCAGATGGCACTCGATGCGGGTGACTACGAGTCAGCGGTAGACGCTTACGCGAGCGTGCTACAGCTCGAACAAAACGAAGCCGCGCTGTACAACCTCGGTAGCCTTCGCGCACGCGGGCTCGGAATCAGGCAGGACTTCGTCGAGGCGGCGCGACTCTTTCACCAAGCGGAGCTTAGGGGGAACGAGAGGGCTGGAAAGCTCTGCGGCAAATGCATGTTTGATTACATCAACGACGGGTTGGACGACAAGACCCCAGCAGACCTGTACGCTGCGATGGCCGTGTTTGTCTCGCGGGTGTATCCGGAGGCAACCGACCAGAGACTTGAGGCCAACCACGGGCTGCTCGCCATCGCCGGCACCCATCTGAGCAAGGGTGCCTATGCCGAGGGCGCGAAGGTGCTGCGTGCGGCAGCAGAGTTCGGGGACGACGATCAGGCCCGGGGCTATCTCGCCGAACTCGCGGACGCCGGCATTTGACCGCAATCCCACTGTGGGCCAGCAGTCACCGCTACTGCGCTACCATAATTGCCACAGGAGAGACTACGAGGAGAGGAATCGCAATGAAGGTACTGATGATCAATGGCAGCCCCAACCCAAAGGGTTGCATCGCCACCGCGTTCTCCATCATCGCGGAGGAGCTTGAGGCGGCAGGCGTCGAGTCCGAGCAGGTGATGGTGGGCAACAAGGACATACGCGGCTGCATCGCCTGCCTGAAGTGTCGCGAGCTGGGCAAGTGCGTCTTCGACAACGACATCGTCAACGAGTGCGCGCCCAAGCTCGCCGAGGCGGACGGCCTCATCATCGGCAGCCCCGTGTACTACGGCAACCCCAACGGCACGGTGCTCTCGTTCATGCAACGACTCCTCTACAGCTCGGCGACCGACCTGCGCATGAAGGTGGGCGCGAGCGTCGTAAGCTGCCGGCGCGGCGGCAACAGCGCAACCTTCGAGGCACTCAACCAGTTCTTCGGCATCTCTGGCATGCCCACCGTGCCCTCCACCTACTGGAACGACGTGCACGGCTTCTCGGCTGATGACGTCTATGCAGACGAGGAGGGCGTGCAAACCATGCGCAACCTCGCACGCAACATGGTGTTCATGATGCGCGCAATCGCAGACGGGCGCAACGCGTACGGCATTCCCGAGCGCAACAAGGTGACCTTCACGAACTTCATTCGTTAGGCACCGCTTCCACAACCAACGACCCGCAAGGGGCGGCCCCCCATGGTGACATGCACCATGGGGGGCCGCCCCTTGCGGGTCGTTCAATCGCGACGCCGGAGATTAGCCGAAGTAGCGCTTCAGGAGACCAGCGAACGCCTTGCCGTGACGGGCCTCGTCACGAGCCATCTCGTGCACGGTGTCGTGAATGGCATCAAGGTTCAGCGCCTTCGCGCGCTTGGCCAGATCGGCCTTGCCAGCGGTCGCGCCGTTCTCGGCCTCGACGCGCATCTCGAGGTTCTTCTTGGTGGAGTCGGTGACGACCTCGCCCAGAAGCTCGGCGAACTTGGCGGCATGCTCGGCCTCCTCGAAGGCTGCCGTCTTCCAGTACTCGCCAATCTCGGGATAGCCCTCGCGGTAGGCGACGCGCGACATAGCCAGGTACATGCCAACCTCAGAGCACTCACCCTCGAAGTTCGCGCGCAGGTCCTCGATGATGTCCTCGGGGACACCCTCGGCCTTGCCGATACCCACTACGTGCTCGGCAGCCCACGTGAGCTCCCCATCCTGCTTGGTGAACTTGGAGCCAGCGCACTTGCACACAGGGCACTTGTAATCGGCAGGAAGCTCGTCGCCGTCAAACTCCTCGACGTAACCACATACGGGACAAACAAACTTCATGACACACACCCTTTCTGAGGGTCCTCTCCCCCTCTGGCCATGGATGAGCCATTTCGCCCTTCTGGGCACCTCATCGCATTCGATTGTAATGCCACACCGCTCATATTCACTCGACAAACAATAGCTTTCGCAGACGACCCCCATGGCGCGTGCATTCTTGCACTTGACATGTTCCATTTATGGAATATCATACTCCATAAGTGGAACATGCAGAGAGGAGGGCACATGCTACGGCACGGCATCTTGGGCCTCATAAGCAATGGTGACAAGACCGGCTACGAGGTCATGACCGTCTTCCGGGACTCGCTGAACCACTTCTGGAAGGCGCAGACCAGCCAGATATATCGTGAGCTGCAAACGATGGAGAAGGCCGGTTGGATCAGCCAGACTCACGTGCCACAGACGGGCAAGCCAGACAAGAACGTCTTCTCCATCACCCCCGCCGGCCGCGACGAACTGCGACGCTGGCTCCGTGACGAGAGCACGCCCCTAACCTTCAAGAACCCCCTCATGATGAAGACCTTCTTTATGGGCGAGCTGCCCGTCGAGGAAGGCATCGCGTTCTTCGAAGCGCTGGGCGACCTCTCTGTCTTTCCCGACAGCGGGCGGCAGGCCTCGGCGAACGCCGACATGTACCAACAAGCAATCGACCACCCCGAGAAGTCAATCTACTGGAAGCTAACCATCGAGTACGGGCGCAGATTCGAGCAGATGCAGCGCGAATGGTGCGCATACTGCATCCAGGCGCTCGAGGGCCTCAAGCGCATGCAAGAAGTTCGAACGGATGGTGCAGCCACAAACGACACACCACAGGAGGAGCATTCATGAAGGTGATACTGCACGATTTGGGCCCCGAGTATCACGCGCTGATCGAGTCCAAATGCAACCACGCGCTCGTAGCAGACGGGAGATACGCCCCTTGCCAAGGCTGCTTCGGCTGCTGGACCAAGCATCCCGCCGCCTGCTTCATGAAGGACAAGCTCCAACAGGTATGTCGCATCATCGGGCAGGCAGACGAGATCGAGATCGTCACGAAGAACCTCTACGGCGAATACAGCACGGCTGTCAAGAACGTGCTTGATCGCTCAATCGGGACCTCCACGCCACTGAGCACCTATCGGGGCAGGCAGATGCATCACACCCTGCGCTACGGCAAACACGACATGTGGAGGGTCGTCGTCTACGGCGAGACCAGCGAGGCCGAGCGGGAAACCTTCCGCTACCTAGCCGAGCGCAACGCCATTAACGACGGGTTCGCGCGCTCGGAGGTCGTGTTTATCTCGAGCCTGACGGAATTGGAGGAGTTGCTATGAAGACGGTCTTTATCAACGGAAGTCCAAAGAAGCGGCTCAGCGCCTCAAGCTACTTCCTCTTCCTGCAGCGGTTGTTCGTCGGTGGCGAGAAGGTCAGCGAGACGCTGCGCACGCCGGCAGACCACGGACGCATCCTGGCGCAGCTCGACGACGCGCAGGCGGTGGTGTTCTGTCTGCCCCTGTATGTGGACGCGGTTCCGTCCCACGTGCTGCGCTTCATGGAGGAGATGCAGGCGTACTGTACGCAGCGCGGCCTGCACCTTGCCGTCTACTGCATCGCAAACAACGGCTTCATCGAGGGGCGCCAGAACGAGCCGCTCATGCAGGTCTTTGAGCATTTCTGCACGCGATCAGGCCTTACGTGGGGAGGAGGCGTCGGCATCGGCGGCGGCGTAATGCTTAACGTCACCCGCATCCTCTTTGTAGTGGACATCGCCTTGCTGGTCGTGAACACCGTACTCAGCGTGGCGAGGACCGGCAGCCTCTTCTCACCGGACGCATGGGTCAGCTTCGGGACGAACGCGGCGCTGCTGCTGTACTTCAACTTGGGCGTGCTGTTCTACCTCGCGCGCATGGGTTCGGCGATTCGCAAGGGCGCCCCTTGTGGCAAGAAGTACACTCGCATCCTGATTCCCTCGTTCGTCTTCATCCTGTTCGCAGACATCTTCTTTGTGATCATCTCCCTCTTCCAGGGGGGCCTCTTCCGCGGCTGGCTGGCAAAGAAGGCGTACGAGGAACGCTGACGCAAGGCTTGTCCCCCGGAGGACAGTCCCCTAGGGGGACAAGGGCAGGATCCCAAAGGTCGGTTCCGCCACGGAACCGCACTTGTCGTATGATGGGTTCCATCAAGCAACCATTTTGTCGAGGTGCGACAGCCGAGCGATTTTGGAGATCTTCGCGCGACCGTTGAGGAGCACAGAGACACCAACGGGTACGGGTGCGCTGCAGTCATCTGCGCTGCCGCGGTGACAGAGAACAGCAGCCTGAGGCAAACCCTTGGCGGGACATGGAAGCGTCATTGCGTGCAGGGAGACAAGCAGCGCTACTACCAGACGACCTTTACCGACAAGCATGGTCGCAGCCAGCGCGCCATAGCGTGCCAGCAGAGCGTCATGGGCATGACTGCCGCCGCAGCGCTCGCCACCAAGGCGACCATTCTGTTTCGCCCGCGCTACCTCCTCATGTGCGACATCGCTGCGGGCATTCAAACGGGTTCCGAGCAGCTGTTCGGTGACGTGCTCGTGCCCGACGAGGTGTGGGATTGCACCACGGGCAAGATCGTCGGACCCAACGAGTCCGAGATTCGCTATGGCGCCATCGGGTTCCTACCGCGCCCCAATCCTTGCGTCCCGACCCAGATCTCAAGGCAATGATTGATCGCCTATGCGAACCGGGGGCGTGCGAATTCTAGGTGCAGACCGGCCCAATCGCATGTGGAACCTCAGTAATGGCGAACGAACGAGCCGTAAACCTGGGCATCAAGAATCTCTATCCCGAAACCGTGGGACTCGACATGGAGTCCTACGGCATCTTCTTCGCCGCGTCGATGGCCCCGGATCCAAAGCCCAAGGCCCTCGTGGCAAAGAGCGTCTGCGACTATGGAAACGAAGAGAAGTGAGACGAATACCAAGCCTTCTCTGCCTTCACGTCCAGTCGCTTCGTGGAGTACCTTCTCACCGAGGAACTCGAGTTCTAAGCACGATTCTCACACGCAACCGCTTCTCTTCGGTGGGCAAGCAGTCATTGGTGACGTATGCTGGAAGAACAAGCTTCGAATGACCTGCCCAGCGAATGGGGGAATTCACATGCGCGTCGTCGTCATACATGGCCAGAACCATAAGGGATCGACCTATCACATCGCACATGAGCTGGCCGAGAAGCTCGGAGGAGAGACGACGGAGTTCTTCCTTCCGCGCGACTTCGGCGAGTTCTGCGTGGGCTGCAACACCTGCTTCAACAAGTCAGAGAAGGAATGCCCCCATTATCAGAAGCTCGCGCCTCTCACGCAGGCCATGGACGAGGCCGACGTGATCATCCTCGCGAGCCCTGTCTACGTGTATCACGCGTCCGGACCGATGAAGGCGTTCCTCGACCACTACGGCTACAGGTGGATGGTCCATAGTCCCGAGGAGTCGATGTTCAGGAAGCAGGCCGTCTGCGTCTGCACAGCCGCGGGAGCGGGCATGCGCTCCACGCTCAAGGACATGGCCGACAGCCTCTTCTTCTGGGGTGCCGCACGGGTGTACAAGTATGGAGTTGGCGTCGCCGCCGTCAACTGGCAGGGCGTGAGCGAGAAGAAGAAGGCCGCCATCCAGAAGAAGACGACCGCGCTTGCCGCGAAGATTGCGCGCAATGAGGGCAAGGTCAAACCCGGACTCAAGACCCGGGCCGTCTTCTTTGCCATGCATCTCATGCAGCGCAACGGCTTCAACCCCCGCGACGTCGAGCATTGGAAGCAGAAGGGCTGGACCGAAGGTGTCCGCCCCTGGCGGTAATCCTAACCCGTGGCAAACTGGCGGCAAGAAGGAAAAAGGCAAAAAGGTACCTGGTACCAAAGCGCACAAGAGGGGCAGCACATGGCGTCGTCACCCGAATATCTGGCATACGTACTCGAATTGCTCTCGGGCGTGCCCGAGGTCACCACGCGCAAAATGATGGGCGAATACCTTTTGTATGCGCAGGGCAAGCTCTTCGGCGGAGTGTACGACGATCGCTTCCTCGTAAAGGTGACGAACGCATCGCGGGCAGTCCTTGCCACCGAGGAGGTGCCGTACGAGGGGGCCGCGCCCATGCTGCTGGTAGACGTGGAGGACCCACACGTCGTCGCGGCGTTCGTCGACGGCATGCTGCCTGAGCTTCCCGCACCCAGGAAGCGCCGCAAATAGCCCGCTCGTTTGGTCCAAAACCGCACGAAATCCGATGGCGTATGGGGAGAATTGCAAGTCAATGAGCGCTTGGGCTTGGAGCCTGCAGAGATAATGCGAATTTGCACGGTTTTTCTGAGGACCGCTAAGTAGGGAGGCTGTACTGATCCTCGCTACCTGCGGAAATGCGGCTTACATGCGGCTCATACAACGCAGTCTCCTAAAAAACCATGCAATTTCGGCTTAATCCTGCACATGCCACATCAGGATCAATCGCGATCGGAGAGTTCGCGCAGGTGGCCGAGGTGAATCCCGATGTGCCCCACACCAAGAACGATGGCGGCCACCAACCAGAGAAGCCGCGGAAGCGCAAAACCCGCGGACACACGAACACGACGGCGCCACACGAGCAGGCAACCTCACCGATGCGCTCGAACACGAGCAGCACCTTGCTCTCGTGCGCGGCAATCTCCTCGTAGCCCAGGGGTTGGTTCTTCGCCCACCTCATGTTCGGGATGAACAGCATGAGCAGAAACACGACACCGACAAGAGAAAAACCGAACTGCCTCTTCACCTTCCAGACACTCGACAAGGAGTCTCTGACCCCAAGCTCATTGTATGGCAGTATCGCTGCATCCGGTCCAGTGAAGCGCATCTAAATCTGATACCGGGAGCATCAATCTCAAAGCTTTCTGACTGCAGGTTGTATACTTGAAGCCCCTTCAATACGTGTTTTGACTACCGAGGAGGACAACATGTGCACGGGCATCAGGTTCGTCGACAACGGCGGCAACATGTACTTTGGCAGGAACCTCGACTGGAGCTGCTCGTACGGCGAGCGGGTCGTGATTACCCCGACGAGGTACGAACCCTCCTCGCCCTTTGGCGCCATAGCGGAGATCAAGCGCCCCATAATCGGCATGGGCATCGTGGAAGAGAACGTGCCGCTGTACTTCGACTGCGCCAACGACGCCGGACTGGCAGTGGCCGGACTCAACTTCCCCGGCTACGCCCAGTACGAATCGGACCCCGTTGAGGGAAAGACGAACATCGCTGCCTACGAGTTCCCGCTTTGGGTGGCTGCGTGTTTCCAGTCGGTCGACGAGGTGGAAGTGGCGCTCGCCAACGCGGCCATCGTGGACAAGCCCATCAACGAGAAGTTCCCCTCGTCGCTCCTGCACTGGATCGTCGGTGATGCCAAGCGCTCCATCGTCGTGGAATACACGAACGCCGGCATGCAAGTCTTCCATAACGACTTCGACGTGCTCACCAACCAGCCAGGCTTCGCGTGGCACGCCGAGAACCTGCGCAACTACCTCAATGTGACGCCAGACGTCCCGGGGCCGGTGACGTGGCGCACGGGCGAGCTAACCGCATACGGCTCAGGCGGCGGCATGCGCGGCCTGCCCGGAGACTACTATTCGCCTTCGCGTTTCGCGCGCGTGGCGTACCTGAACGCGCACTACCCGCAAAAGGCCACAGAGGAGGAAAACGTCAGCCGCCTCTTCCACACGCTCACCGGCGTCGCCATGATCGACGGTGCCGCCCGGATGACCAGCGGCGACTTCGAGCTGACCGTCTACACGGGCGGCGTCTCGTGCCGCACGAACACTTACTATTACTCCACCTACGACGACCCTGCCATACGCTCGGTCGCACTGGCGGACTACGACATCCATGGATCGCACCCGATCGTCGCCGAGTAACGGGCAGGCTTCCTTAAGCTAAGGTCCCAGAGCCAGAGCCCAACCACGGAAGTGTACATGCTGCACCCACGCAAAACTATTGATGCGTGAATCAGCAGGTAAACGGACACATGCATCGAAGCAATGGTGCAGAATGTACACTTCGCGGAAGGGCAGAATGCCTATCGAACGCTCGACCCCTCCAGAGCAGCAACGATAGGATCCAGACTGTCGAAGTCAACGAAGCTCACGCGCTTACCGTAGGTCTCAATCATCGCACGCACCTCGGCGTTCTTCTGCTCCTCAGGAAGGTTCTTCGCCTTGTTGTATAGGAGCTTCATCATCGTCCTGTGCTTGAAGCCAAGCTCCGTGTAGTCTATCCCGCCCCTCAGGTGAAACAAGCGAGCGTGTGCGAGCACCTCCCCCGAGAGCTGCCTTCTCATGCCATCCTCGATGTGCGCAACGTTCTTCATGTCCATGGGATCCGCCAGTCCCACCGTCGCAATCACGATCGTCTTGCCCTCGCAATGGGAGAACTTGGAGAAGGTCTTCTTTAGCCCCAGGACACCACCTGCATACAGCGCACCGATGTACGCGATTGTGTCGTATTCGCTGATGCTGCCGACGACGTCATATGCGTGCGCCTCAAGCGCCGTCCTACTCGCGAGCTCCTCAGCGTACTCCCTGGCCGTTCCGTATTGTGACCCATAAATGACGATGCCTGCCATTCTCCGCCTCCACAAGTCATGAATCGTTGCCTGACCTCGAACCCATGCTGTTCGAATCCCTCGATTGTCGCGCGACCAGCATATCACTGCCGAATCCGAGAGCCAGCGACCGGAGAGCGCACGCAAGTAGCTGGGGCAGACTCCTATGTGGCCCACACCACGGACGATGCAACCGCCATCGCCACGAGCGGCATTTCGCGCAGAGCGAACACCCGCTTCCACTCAACTTATGACGACACGACCACACGCTTGGTCAATCTCGCTGCAACAACGGGCCAAGCATGCGATAATGCAAGCAAGCGACGCAGAAAAGGCTCGAGATGCAAAGGGCGAACAAGCGACATCTGATATTCCTGGTGAACGTTGCCGTGATGCTTGGAATCATGGGTTTCGTCTTGCTGTATGCACAGCGAACGGCCAACGAGTCGATTGCAACCGAGGTGGCCCAATTCGAGACGGCGACCGCCACCATGGAGCAGGTGACGGCCAACTACCTCGAAGGCGAGCAGAGCATCTGCGACGTATGGGCCCGCTACATCAACAACAAGCCCATGACGATTGACGAGGCGGTATCGTTCATCAGGTCCTCCCACGTAACACCGGACACCTCTGCGCACATCGTCTTCACGGACGATGGATCGCTCGAAGGACTCTCGACGCGCCCAAGGACGGGCACAAAAGAGGACTACGCCGTATCGTACAAGAAAACCGGCCTCCCCATACGCCTCGACAAGCTAGTCGAGCAAGCTGGCGCCATCAATGTCTCGCGATCGCACACTGACCCTTCGAGCGGCATTCAGTCCTTGGCGTTTTGCAGCAAGGTTTCGCTTGTCGATTCCCCTGACGGATCGAAACAGCGCGAGGGAATCCTCCTACGTGTCATCCCCACAAAGAGGCTCCAAGAAAAATGGGTGTTTCCTCTCGACGAGTACAACGACGCCGAAATCTCACTCATCGACAGCGACAGCAACTACATCATCAAAGGTCGCGAATACAAGAACAGCAACTTCGTCGAGTTCTACAAGTCGTACAACCCGATCGATGCGGCTGGAGTCGAAGAGCTCAGAACGCGTTTGGCAACGCAGCACGGATCGTTCTTCATGATCAACTCGCGTGGCGAGGAATGCCTGATAGCGCATGCGCCAATCAGCGCAAACCAAGGCTGGACCATCCTGAACTACATCCAAGCGAGCAGCTTGCATCGAAACGCCGTCGATTGGTTCTTGGTCGGCGGGGTTGCCTGCGCCCTACTGTTCTTGCTCATCTGCGACATGGCCTTCATGAATTGGTTCAACAAGCGTCTCGACGAGGCTGCAAGGGACGCCGAAGCAGCAAATCGCGCCAAGAGCGACTTCCTCTCGACCATGTCCCACGACATCCGCACACCCATGAATGCGATTCTGGGTCTGACGACCATCGCGCAACGCAGTGCCGATGACCCAATCGTCGTCAAGGACAGCTTGCATAAGATTGGGCTCGCTGGCAATCACCTGCTCACGCTCATCAACGACATCCTGGACATCTCCAAGGTGGAAAGCGGCAAGCTCTCCCTCACGCCGGGCGTCTTCTCAATCGTGGAAGTCACCGAGAACCTCGTCAACATCTCACAGCCTATGGTCAAAGATAAGAGCATCGACTTCGACTTCCACATCAACGACATGGAGCATGAGCACCTCTACGCAGACCAGCTACGCATCAATCAGGTGTTCATCAACATCTTGTCGAACGCCCTCAAGTACACCGAGCCTCACGGAAGCGTCGCCGTCGACTTGCAGGAGCTGCCAATCGACGTGCCCAACACCGTGCGTCTGATCTACCGCGTGGCCGACACGGGCATGGGCATGAGCGAGGAGTTCATGGAGCACATGTATGAGTCGTTCTCGCGCCAAACCGATAGCCGCGTGAACAGCGTGCAGGGCACGGGACTCGGCCTGGCCATCACCAAGCAGATGGTCGACCTCATGGGAGGCACGATCGAATGCCAGAGCAAGGAGGGCGAGGGGACGACGTTCACCGTCACCCTCGACGTGCCCATCGCAGAAAACGAGACCGAGGAGATGGCGCTGGAATCCGTCAACGCGCTGCTTGTCGATGACGACGAGGCCGCGCTCACGACCGCTCAGCTTGTACTCAACTCGCTCAATGTGCACGCCGAGACGGCCGCTTCGGGCGCGCGGGCGCTCGAGATGGTGGAAGCTCGGCACGGCCAACTCGATACCTACGGCGTCATCATCGTCGATGCGAAGATGTCCGACATGGACTGCATAGAGGTCGTGCGCCGCATGCGTGCACTGGACGGGGACCAAGCACCGATCATCCTTGTCGCGGCGTACGATTGGTCCGACATCGAGGAAAGCGCAAAGGAGGCCGGCGCCGACGGCTTCATTTCCAAACCGATGTTCAGGTCCACGTTGTACCGCGCAATCAGCGAGCGGCTTCACGAGGCGGAGGCGCCAGTTTCGCACGAGGATGACCATTCCGACATCGCGGGCATGCACGTGCTCATCGCTGAGGACAACGACATCAATTGGGAGATCATCGACATGCTGCTCGACATGCACGGCATCGAGGCCACGCGTGCCGAAAACGGTCAGGTCGCAGTCGACTTGCTCGTATCGTCGCAACCGGGAGCCTATGACCTTGTGCTCATGGACGTACAGATGCCCGTCATGAACGGCATCGAAGCCACGAAGGCCATCCGCGCGCTGCCCGACGAGCGGGTATCGGCAATCCCAATCATTGCAACGACAGCAGACGCGTTCTCCGAAGATGTGGCACTATGTTTGGATGCTGGCATGAACGGCCATATCGCCAAGCCAATTGACATAAAGCTCGTTTTGAAGGAGATCCGCAAGGTAAAGGAGAGCAAGTCATGAGAAAGTCCGTTGTGCGTCATCTGCTCATTTTGTCGATTGCACTCGTCTCGATCGCGTTGGTGGCTTGCGCCGCGTCACCGGAATCCTCTGGAACGTCATCGGAGCAAGCGAGCTCGCAGGCGAGCTTCACCCCCTCACTCGACACCGCCACGAAGTGCTCCCTCTCCGTGGCCGGCGGCTACGATAACTTCGAGGCGCTTGAAGCTGAATTCGACAAGTTCAATGAGTACTACCCCGACGTCGAGCTGAGTTACACCAAGCTCGACGATTACAACAACATCGTTTCCACCACATTGAGCACCGATGACGCACCCGACATCTACTTCGCGTTCGACTTCATGCAGGACGGCGACCAATACAATGCGGTTTTCGAACATGCCGAAGACCTCTCCGACCCGGCACTCGGCATCAATCTGTCATGCGTGCGTCCGAGCCTGCTGTGCAAGGACGAGGCGGGGGCATGCCCCATGGCTCCCATCTTCGCGAGCGTATCCGGCATCCTTGTGAACGAGGACCTCTTCGAGAAGGAGGGGGTCAGCATACCGATGACTTACGATGAGTTGCTAGCCGCGTGCGACACATTCAACAAGGCCGGGTACCCCACGCCCATCCTGTGTTACAACGAGGCGTCCGCATACGGCAACCTCGTCGGCGAGCTCATGTACAGCGATGCTGCCAAGGATCCCAAGATGCTCGAGAAACTCAATGCGCTCGACCCCTCGGCCGGCGAATACATGAGGCCCGTCCTCGAGAAGGTGAGCGACATGACAAAGCAGGGGTGCTTCAACCTCGACGTCTGCAACGAGCTGGAGGACGGTTACAACGCGCTGATCCTGAGGTTCTTCGAGGGCGACATCCCCATGGCGCTGTGCTCGGCCGACACGGCATCGGGCACGGCCAAGCGCGAGAGCCAGTCCGAGGCGTTTACCGCCCACCCGTTCACGTACTCCCTCCATCCGCTCACACTCACCAACGAGGGTCCATACCTGCTCGACAAACCATCGGTGCAGCTTGCAGTCAACAAGGACGGCGAGAACCTCGACATGGCGAACGAGTTCATGCGGTTCCTGGTGAGTCCACAGGAGCTCAACGACATCGCGCGCGCGAAGCGCCTCATTACGGTGACGCCCGACCTCGCCTACGACGGTGTGTATGCCCCCTTCAGCACGATAGACCCGAGCCGAATCATCTCAACCCACGAGGTCGGGCTGTCCGATGACGTCACCATCCAATACCGCGTTGCGGCTTACCAGGTCGCAAACGGCAAGGCGTCGATCGACGAGGCGGTTGCTGGATTTGGAACGTACGCGCTTTAAGGCATGCGTTGCAAATTGACCCGTCCCGTTTGCGAAGCTATAACTTTATTGAGCTGCTGTTGAGCAGAGTTCTTCTGTGTTGCCTCAAAGGTGCGAAGAGTAGGAGCCCGTCTTGGAGCAGGACGTAAAGAAGGCTAGAGAGCATAAGGGACCTCGGGTAAACACGCCCCAACGAATCTCTTCTCCGGATCAGCTAACGGACTACTTGCGTGTGACCAACCCAGGAGTCTGGGTGCTTCTCGCTAGCATCATCCTCTTCTTGGCGGGCATCTTTGCGTGGTTCTACATTGGCACGCTGGAGACCGACTTGGCAGCCGCATTGAACACCGCATTGACTTCCGAACTCGCGGCTCGCTGTACGAACTCAAGGACCTTGCTGTGCGTGCGTTCGTCCATCTCGCTCAGCGCGCGCAGTACCCGCTGAAGCTTGTCCGGAGAGGACGTGATTTGCTCGAGGGTCGTGGCACCTCCCGCCTGCAGCGCATCGAATACTTCGTTCGTAATACGCTCGCGTTCTGCCAAGGGAATCCCGTTTGCCCATGAGGCAATGGCTTCGTTGAGCGCGATGCAGTCGGGCTGCAGTTCACGCGCCTCCTTAATCCCGTCACGCAGAACCTGCCACGTGGTGATGTCATGCTGCTCAATACCCGAGGCGGGACTTGCCACGATGGTCCGTCGCTCGTTCTCGCGCGCAAAGAGCATGCCAATCACGCTGAATGAGGGCACTATCAACCGCAAACGGCTTCCCAAGGTCACGCGCGGGCTCTGCTTGAGAACCTCCGGTGCCGTGCCAGGGCCGTCGTTGGAGTAAACCTGCACGATGCGCTCGCGAAGTTCCCCTGGACAACGTGCCGCGGCGTATTCGGCAAGGTTGCCACCCTTCAGGTGACCACCGACGCGAATGCACTTATCAGACTCGCCCATGCATTCGATGGTTCGCCTCAGATACTCTAAGGCCTCTTGTTGGGCGGCAGTGACCCGAAAGCTGATCATGAAGTTCTCGCGCCAGCCGGCCAGCGTCGTATCGGTCCCGCGAAACGCGACGTACGTACCTGCTTGGGGAAGGCCGATCCGCAGGGCGGCAAACTGGAGCGCGTGCTTCTTGTCCACTACATCCGCATAGGCACTGAGGCGCGCGTCCCCGAAGCGCTGCGAGTTGCCGACAAGCTTCGTAAACGACGTGTCTATCCTTGCGAGGGAGCGTACGTACGGGGAAACGTCGCCATCGGCCTTTGCAAGCAGCTTCCGACATGCCTCGCGAAGCCCTATGGACCCGCCTTGGTCCTCCGTGGGAACGATGCCAGAAAAGTCGAGGTAGACGAATGCCGAGAGGATGAGGTTGTCCACGTCGTTGAACGGTCGCTCGCCGAACGTAAGGTCACCACGCCATCGCAGGTAGTCATGCATGTTCGCCATGCAATCGCCCCCAAGTCACACATGACAACGGGGACGTGGAGGGTGTTGTCACGCGTCCCCGTTGTCTCGTTTTGCACCCCCGCGTAAGCTGCCGAGGAATCACTCATCACATGCGCCCACAGGGGTGACCCCCTGTGGGCGCATACGTCAAATCACTATTCAGACATGTCACACGAGTCCCAGATGCTGGCGATGTAGTCCCTCGCTTCTTGCTCGGAGTATGAGGAGATTCTGCTCTTGACCATATGATCGACCCAGAGTCTCTGCGTGACCTTGAGGTTGAAGCCACGTCCCTTGAAGGTCTTGACATAGTTGTTCATTTCTGCTTTCTCGTCACCCGGAACCGCTCCTCCTGCAATGATCTCGAGAATCTCTCCAGGGATTTCCTTACCGTCCAGCATGTCTTCCATGATTTTATCCTACCTGTGTCGGTTGCGTCTGACAATGCCTCGTCTGCTATCCCGATGCTACCACACAGCCGGATGATGAGCGTAACAACGGGAACAGAAGCTGTTTTTGCCTTCGTTAGTATTGCGTCGACTTCTGCGATGTGTCTCAGGCTATTTCTCTGGACCGACGCTGCGCGGCTTTATGTGCAAGGTTGCCGCGAAGGACTGCGACGGGTCACAAAGCACAGGCGCGCTGCGTTATCATGGTGCCATGGTCCCCCACGGCGTCCGGAGAGGAGCGGCTTCGATGAACGCATACGACTTCGACGGCACCATCTTCCCATCGAACTGCACGATCGAATTCGCAATCTGGTGCATGAACCGCCACCCGCGGCTCTGGCTCACCTATGCACCGCGCGCCTTCAGAAGTGTAGTCCTGTACAAACTGGGAAAGATGCCCAGCTATCGCATGTTGCGCGTACTGTACAGCTTCCTCAGGGACGTCGATGACTTCGACGTGCAAATCGAGCGCTATTGGGACAAGAACGAGCGGAGAATCTCGTCCTGGTACCTCGAGCAAAAGCAGTCTGACGACCTCATCATCAGCGCCTCGCCAACTTGCATCATAGAGCCCATCGCGCGCAGGCTCGGCGTCGACTTCGTGGCGACCGACTATGACCGCGAGCTCGGAGTCCTCCTGAACAACCTCATGTACGCGCGCGAGAAGTCCCGCTACATCATCGACCACGGCTTCCCCGTCATCGAGCATTTCTACTCCGACTCGCTCTCGGACACGCCGCTCGCACTCTGTGCTGAGCAGGCTCATCTCGTGACCGGCAGAGCGCGCAAAGTGCGCGACTGGCCGAAGCTCGACGAGCTCAACAAGAAGAAGGTCAGGAAGATGATCAATACCGGCTGGACGATTCACCTCGACGACTGACGCCAAAGGACTTGACCTTCTCGCCTCTTCGCGGCATTAGGCATTATCCGCAATTCGAGAAGGGGTGGTGCTCATGAGCATCGAGACTTGGCTTTCGCCTCTACCGAGAATGCAGACCGACGCAACGCTGGCCGAGGTGAACAAGCAGCTCTCGGCCGGCAGCGTGTCAATTACTGTCGAGGACGCCCGAATGCTTTCTGCCCGCCGGGAGGCGGCGTTGTCCAACTCAGAACGGACGGAGTTCGGCCAACCAGCCATCGTCGGCATCGCCGAGGCAGTCGCAACATCGCCCTACCTCTCGCATGGTGGCATTGCGAGTGTGCTCGCAGACCTGCAGGACGCATTCTACGCACTGCGAGACGAGCTTTCGATTGACGTTCCCGACGCCGAGATTGCCGAGGCCCTGCGTGGCTGCTTGGATGCATGGGGTGACGCATCCATGATCGCCTCGATGCCGACGGAAGAGGTCATGAGCTTCTCCGCCGAGTACGCAAGGGCGGCCGAGGCAAGGGGCTTCGATGCCTACCGCATAGCGGATGACGAGGGACGCACATACACCTTCGACCCCACCCCCGCCGAGTGGGGCTACGACGAGCAGGCAGACGGATGGGACGGAGAGAGGTGGGCCGATGACTGGAACGATTAGTGAGCACAGCCGCAACCCCAACATCAGCCGGGCGTCGAAGGGCTTCGCCCGTCTGATGACGCACGTTGCCGAGCTGTACTGTTTGGGCGGCTCATCGAGCATATCCGCGTACGAGGCACATGAGCTGGCAACATCGGTGGCCTACGCGCTGGGCATCGTGAACGCCACCCCCGAGCAGGCAGCCCAAGTGCTGGACGTCAGCGATCCCGTCGCGCTGTGGCGGGAATGCGTCCATGCGCTAGAAAGGCGTGTGGATGGCGCGCTCGCACTCTGGCGCGAGGTGGTGGCGACCATGCCGCCCATTCGCAACGTCTCGCTGCGCGACACTCTAACAAGTTTGGGTAATCTGCGCAGGCGCTACGACGCACGCTTCGCGGCACACGAGATACCTTGCGACATCGACTACCAGCTGAGCGTGCCGGTGGACTCAAGCCTCATGGGCATCGACTACGTGGAGGCGTGGCTGAAGCAGCTCCTCGCCGAAGCGCGCTGGATTGCACGATACGACGTGGACAGCTGCGTTCGCGTGCTGGAGCGTGTTTGTCCCGATTACCGTGGCCTCCATGTGAACCTCTACGACCTGCTGCTGCCACACACGGACAAACTCACGTCGGTGAGAAGTTCGGAATGAGCGCCTGGTCTGAATCGACGTGACGACACCCTCTCCCGTCGTCACGCGCATCCGTTGTCACGCCGGTCACGCTAACGGTCACTCCTCCACAGCAGCAGAGCCTTCGTCGCGAGCAGCGCGAAGCAGGTAATCCCCGCATAGGGCTGCCTCGCCAAGATGAAGACGGCCACGCTGATTGCCGACAGAGCCATCCCAGCCAGCAGCGCCAGCTTCCACCACCGCACGTCAGCACGGGAGGCAGCAACCTCACAGAGGCCGCAGAGCACCGTCGCCCCAATGCATGCGGCAAACACCGCCCTGACCCACGGTCTGGTTCCAGCGAGCGCCAGCAAACTGACCGCGGCAGGATCGTCGGGACCGTTCCCAAACACCGGCACGAACAAAAGCAACGCCGGCAGCACGTCCATCGCGCCACACACCAGCGAGGCGTACCCACGCACGAACGACCTCTTCTCGTCCTCTGCCGCCGCAACCACCTCATCCGGACTGATAAGCTCGTCGATGGTCACCGAGAAGAAGCGCGAGATCTCCCTCAACGAGTCGATGCTCGGGTATCCCCTACCGGACTCCCACTTCGACACGGCTGTCCTCGAGACGTAGAGCGCCTCGGCGAGCTGCTCCTGCGTCAGCGACCGCGCCTTCCTCAGCTCCTTGAGCTTCTCACTGAATTCCATGCCATTCCTCCGTGCCTTATGAAGACAACCTTCTATCGATACTAGCTGTGACGAACCGGTACATCGAGAACAGGCCGAAAGCCAGAAGGACCGACCCAACGATGTCGGTGAGCCAATGCACGCCCGAGACTAGCCTGCCCACGACCATGAAGACCGAGAACACCACCACGAATACCGTCACGGACCTCCTGAGCAGGGGACTGCTCGACCTCCGTTCGACCTGATACCTTAGCGTCGGCATGACAGCTAGGACCAACAGGGTCGTCGAGGATGGGTAAGATGCCTCCAGTACCCCATCGATAAGAATCGGCCGGTAGTTGATGGGCACCATCTCGAAAAGCAGATAGGCGGATGCGCCCAGGATGTAGTGGGCTCCCAGGAGGAGCAGGTCCGGGTCGACCCTGAGCAAGCTCCTACGCTTGACGAGCTGCACAGCGCCCAGCACCCCGAAGCCCAAGCAGACGACCACCGGCACGAGGCCGAGCCAGTCGGTTGCCGTGTAAAGCGCCATGTGCACACCCGTCAAGTCGTGGAACCGCGTGTTGAGCGTCGCGAATCCGATGTCCGTGCCCTGCTGACCCACCGGCCGCACGTCCACAAGCTGCACCAGCTCCGTCCAGAGCGCGAAGGTGGCAAGCAGCGCCATCCCGGTGACGAGGTCCCTCTTAGCCTCTTGTGTCTCTCTCATGCGAATCTCCCCTTTCGTCGGTGGCCCCATGGCAAGGCGAAGGTACCTTCCATGAGACCACCGAGAAAGAGCCGGGCCGTCACGTTGGTGACACGATTCGTGTCATTGCCCTCAAGCTGGGGTTTTGTCGTGACGCCTCACCTTGGGCGAAGGAGCCACGAGGCACTACTTCCGCCTAAGTCTCACCGCTATGGTGTTCAGGTGCTCAAGTGCACCGGCCTCGACGGCAGCGCGATCTCCCACGGCGTACTCGTTGTCACACCCGATCCAATCGTCCCATGCTTCACGCGTGCAGGTCATCTCGCGCATGTCCACGACCTCGGCGCCCTCCGTCTGCGCGAAGTTGGCGCGCCACCAGTCCATGTCGTGCATGAAGTCGAGCTGCTCGGGCGACCAAGACGTGAGCAAGCATGCGGGCAAATCGTCATGACAGTCGCGCACCATGCCGGGTATGGCAAAGAGCAGCTTGCCGCCGCGTTTGACGAGCGGCAGTAGGTGCTCGCCGAGGAAACTCGGGTCTCGGCCAAAGTAGTTATAGGAGTCGATGCTCACGACGGCATCGAAGAAGCCGTGCGCGAAGGGCAGCGCAGTCGCGTCTGCCTTGAGCGGAACGACCTGGTGGTTGGTGAGCCCGCACGCCTCGAAGAAGCGCATGTTGTCGGACGGGTCGCTCCAAAGGTCAGCGGCGTACACGGTGAGGCCAAACTCGCGCGCCATCAGGGCGCTTGTGAGTCCGGCACCGCTTCCGAGGTCGAGCACGACGGAGTCCGTGGGGATGTCGTCATAGCTGAGAAGCTCCTCGCAGAGCTTGAGCGGGTTTGGACCCATGCTGCGCTCGCGCATGATGGATGGGGGGAAGGTGCTTGTCTTCGGGAAGTTCAATGTCTTGTCCTGTTCTATGAGAATCCGATACGTGTGAAGGGATTCGGAACGCAACAAACCGAGGGCACCTCGCGTGTCCCATCTTCTAAGCTCGGTTGTAGCGTTCCCTACAGAACAATGACCAAAAAGACATCCCCTTGGATGGCCGTTGCCACGAGGCCCCACGCCCCGCGCGTCGTGAGCATCATACCATGCCATCGACGCTCGCGGAACACCCCAGACGGGCATCGGCCACGCTCGGCGTGGCGATAACCCCGTCCCCGTTGTCACGGTCACGCGTGCGTGGTCACTCCGCAAGCAACTCTTCGAGAGTTTCGAACAGCAAGTCGGGCTCGACTGGCTTCGACAGATGGGCATTCAGCCCCGCCTTCATGCTACGCTGCACGTCCTCGTCAAATGCGTTCGCGGTGATCGCGATGATTGGGATCGTCTTTGCATCTTCTTGATCTGTGGCCCGTATGGTCCGCGTCGCTTCTAGACCGTCCATCTCCGGCATGCGCATGTCCATCAGGACGGCGTCGTAGTAACCCGCCTCATGGTTCCGATACATCTCCACGGCGATCTTGCCGTTCTCCGCATGATCCACGTCCATCTCCCGCATGGACAGCACCATCATCATGATCTCCGCGTTGACCTCGACGTCCTCGGCAAGCAGTACGCGGCGGCCCTTCAAATCAACCGTGGGCCGGACCCGCCCGGGATTCTTCTTGCGGAACGCCGCGCGGAACTCGTCCATGACCGTGCCGGCGAAGAGCGGCTTGGAGGCAAAGGTGTCGACTCCGGCCTCGCGCGCCTGCCTTTCGATGTCCTCCCAGTTGTAGGACGTGAGGACGATGATGGGCGTGTTGTTTCCCACGATAGAGCGAATCTGTCTGGTCGTCTCCACCCCGTCCATCCCCGGCATCTTCCAGTCCACGAGGATCAGGTTGAAGTCCTCCCGCCGCGCGTGGCGTATCCTCACCAGCTCCACCGCCTCCTCGCCGGATAGGACGGTCTCGCAGGCAACTCCCATATGACCCAGGACGAGCTGCGCATGACCGCATGCAATGCGGTCGTCGTCGATGACCAGCACGCTCATCTCATGCGGGTCGAGCTCGAATTGGTCCGCCCCGTCCGTCTTGCGGCTGGCCTGCGTCAGGGTGACGGTGACGATGAACGTGGTCCCGACACCCTTCTCGCTCTCAACCTCAATCTGCCCGTTCATCAGCTCGACGATGCTCTTGGTGATCCGCATCGTGATAGCCCAGCATCCGACGGAAATCATCGCTCCAATTGACGTGAGTCATAGTACCGGACTCATCAAAGTCCATGGTCCACTTACCGGAACCAAGCATCTCGTGGATCGTATCCAAGGATGCCGCCTCGTTCTGGAGCTGCGCGTAGAGAACGTCAAGCTCATGTGAATCCGTGGTGTGCTCCATGAGTATGTCCTTTCGCAACGGTCTGTATTCCATCGTAGTGTTTGACCGGGGTTCTTGATAGAGCCGATAACGAAAACCCAGTGAAAAGAAGATGGGTTACAGTGCTCGGACGGCTCGTGGAGACCCTGCCGTTCTACAATGAGTATGGCGGGCAGCTAGCCGGGCTTACTTCAACATTCGGCGCAAATCCCTTTTGTCAGTCCTGCGATATCGCCCGCCACCCCTTTACTGCGAAGGGAGGCATTATGTTGGAAATCTTTGAGGACTACCTCTTCGCTCAGGAATACTTCGCAGCAGATGAATTTGCTACAGGTGAGGATCAGGCAGAGACGGTTGTCGCTTCGCTCATCGCCCTCTGGAACTACGCGAGGATTCGCATCATCGCTCATCCCGAGCTTGCGAATAGTCGTATGATCTCGGTTGCCCAGCGCAACCTTGGCTTCAAGGTTCCCCTGCCGTTTTACCGGGACTTTCCCGACTCGGTTCTTGGTTTGAGTTACAACGAGCGTCTTGCCGATCAGCTCATGCACTACTACCGCACGTATTGCCTGGGCGATTTCCCGCACGCGGGCCGCTCGATGCTAGAGGCTCGCTACGAGCGCCTTGCCTTTGCCGAGGACGTCGAGCCAAAGAAGCTCGCTATCATCACCCCTGCGGAGGCGGATGAACTGCTCAAGAGCGCCGTGGAAGGGTTTCTAAGCAGCACGCGACCCCTCAACGCGAAGGACCAAGAGCTGGTGGAGGCATACGTCACCAGCAATCCCGCATTTCCCGTGGTTCACTGTGCGTGCAAGGATACAGCCATCCGACTCATCCTCAATACCAGGGACCTCAGCTTCATGCGCTACATCGAGCTCGCCGATGTCATACGCCTGGTGGAGTGGATGCATGAGCTGCGCTACACGGAGATGAAGCTTGTGCACGCCGAATATCACAAAGGGCTGAGCATTCTGGAGTACGAGCCGGTCTCGGCGATGAAGAAGCTTAACCTGCGCAATCGTGACAGGAAGCTCATCGCTGCCGTAATTGACAAGTGCTTTGAGCGTGGCAACGTGGACATCGATGCCTGTCTCGAGAAGAAGCGGCTTTGGAATGGATTGCTGCACCACCTACACTATCGGCCAAAGAGCAGCCAGGCGCAGGAGTTCTGCGATGCCATGCGCGGCAAGGACCGGCGCTCGGCGTACTCGGCAATGGAGCGCTGCCTTGCAGCGGGCGACGTACGGGGAGCGACAGATGCCCTGCTTCAGGCAAAGGGCCCCGGCGCGGTCCTGCGGCACCTCGACCACCTGCTCAGCAGAATCGATGACACGCGGGACACAACGCAGGTGGAGGCAGACATTGATTACGTGCTCACTGCCTGCAACACGCGAAATAGGATCATCCTCGTGCAGCTGCTGCTCAAGTATGGCACGGAGTCCGCTGGCTTTGGGAGCGCAAGGGAACGTGACTTCGCGTTCGTCCACCTGGGCCAGCTGACCAAGCACCACGAGACCCGCGAGGAGGTCTCACGGCGCAAGTCCGAATTGCCCGACGGTCTTGCGGAGCACGTGGAGAGGTGGGTGCGCGAGCGGCTCGAACGCGCTTGCCGCGACTCCCTTGGCAACGTGTATGTCGCCGACGGCATGCGCTATTTCGCCGTGCCGCTACAGGAAGGCGCCTCCATGGTCGGCTTTTGGAACCCTGCCGCGCAGCACGCGCATCCCGCTGCCCGGGGGCAAGAAGATTCGCGCGTTCACCTATTGGGAGAAGGTGAACGACATCGACCTCTCGTGCTTCGCGCTGGGAACCCATGGCGATATGCGCGAATTCTCGTGGCGGACCATGGCAAAAATGCAATCTCGCGCGCTCGTCTACTCGGGCGACCAGACGAGCGGCTATCACGGTGGCTCGGAGTACTTTGACGTGGATACTGCTACCTTCGCGCATGAATACGGAAGCAGTTGGCGCTACCTGGTGTTTTGCGACAACGTGTACAGTTCGAAGACCTTTGACCAGTGCGTATGCCGTGCAGGCTACATGCTGCGCGACCGTAAGGACTCGGGCGAGGTGTTCGAGCCGGCTACTGTGCAGTCCTCGTTCGAGGTGAACTGCAAGAGTCGTGCTGCCTACCTCTTTGCACTCGACTTGAAGAACCCCGCACTCATCTGGCTCAACCTCGGCGAGCGCAGCATGCGGCACATTGCGGGCACGAGTGATTTCGCGTTCTTGTTTAGGTATCTCTGCACCACAGACATCTTGAGCGTACATGACTTCGCGGCCATGCTCGCAAGCGAGGTGGTCGCCACACCAGAAGAGGCCGATGTCGTATTTGCCGATGCTTCGCCCGAGGAGCTTGGGCTGCATGAGGGTCAGGAGCTCATTCGTCCCAGCAACACAGCCCGCTTCCTCGAGCTGCTGAACGCGTGATGCCCTCGCTTCGCGGGCGGCAAAGGGGCGCGTGTGAGAGAGATCGTTGACACCCGGGTTCAGCTGTCGTCGCCCTTACAGAGCGTCTGCTTGCGGACGAAGTCGGTGTGGGGCGTTCCCATCACAGCAAAACAGGGGGTCGTCGAGATGGCCCCCTGTTCGCATGAGACTACAGCCTCCGATTGCGCTACTCTGCCGGCTCCCACTTGCAACGCACCGGCGACACGATTGCGCCCGTCTTCTTGAGCTCCTTCATCGCCTTGTCGACGACCTTGCGGTCCAAGCCCGAAAGCTCGGCAATCTTGCCGGCATTCAGCGGCATGCCTGCTTCCCTCATCGTCTGCAGTACCAGCTCCGTTGCCTCCATGTCGTTTCCTTCCTCTCGAATCGTTCTCGTGCCGTACCAACCGCTTGCGCGGAATTGAACACTAAGGTACCGCAACCTGCGACAAAGAAACAGGCATTCGTCACGCGTGACCCCTGAGCGTGGCAATGATGGGTACATTCACGTCCACTGAGAAGAACTCTCCCATCGGGCCGGCAAATCCCCCTTCATCCGAGCCCCCGGGCGCCGCGTGCTACACTGGTGGCGAGAAGAGACGGGGGGCACGGCATGGCACGCACCATCAGCATAGGGGCGCAGGGGTTCGAGGACCTGCGCGCGAACGGGTACTTCTACGTGGACAAGACCGGCTTCGTGAGGGACTGGTGGCAGGGGGGCGACTCCGTCACCCTCGTCTGCCGGCCGAGGCGCTTCGGCAAGACCCTCAACCTCGACACCGTGCGCTGCTTCCTCTCG
>JAFWIE010000082.1 GCA_017533825.1 Atopobiaceae bacterium
AGATCGCCGGCTATCTCACCAAGGGCACCAAGGTTGCCATCACGGGCCGTCTGTCGTACAGCTCATGGACTGACAAGCAGAGCAACCAGAAGCGCAGCAAGCTTGAGGTTATTGTCACTGAAGTCGAGTTCTTCCGTCCGTCCAATGTGGTCATGGACGCGCCCACCGCACAGCAGGCAGCGCAGCAGGTCCCCCAGCAGCCCTACCCGCAACAGCAGCTACCCAACATGCCCCAGCAGACCTACCAGCAGCAGATGAACGCATACTATCAGCAGTAGGGACGCAGGGCGTCACCAGAAGCAAGGAGGGGCCATTTCTGGCCCCTCCTTTGTCAAGAGGGGAGAGAAACCCATGAACATCCTAACAGTGCCGACATTAGCGCTCAAGGCGTTTCTGACGCTATCCAAGGGCAAAGCTACAGCGGCCTTTTGATGCCCATTAGGAGGTAGGACTATGCCAAGACCTAAACGCGCGTCTGACGAGGTTTACAACGCCCGCAGGCGCTTGCAAAGGCAGGCAGCGCGCATGGAGCGTGAAGCGGCCAAGCTGACCAACGAGCGTCTAAAGGAGGCCTCTCTGAGCTATGCCCAGAGCCTACGAGACGTTGCGAACAGCGCCCGTGGAAAGATGACGGCAGAGCAGAGGACACAGGCCCTAGAGCGTTTGGCAACCGTCCGTGAGCGCACAAAGGAGGCAGCTTACAACCGTGACGCGCGCGTGCGCTCTAACCTCATCTTTGCGCAACAGATCAATGCGGCAGGCACCGACGAGGCCCGCAGCACGCTTAACAAGAACGCAGCCAAGGCGTTTTGGGTGGCTAACAAAGGGTTGTGGACTGACGGACAGAACATCAAGCGTAACGAGCGCTATGGAAAGATTCTCGCGCATTGGTACGGCAACACGGCCGACGCTAAGAAGCTGGAGGACTGGATAACCAGCAGACGAGAGAAGGAGCTAGGGCGGCAACTGACCGACCCCGAGAAGGAGCGTTTGATAGCCGAGTCTCAAGGCAACTTACAACTAGTCTATGAGTTCATCGCCGACCAGCTAGAACAGAACGAGGCCGGACTAACCGACCTGCCAGAGCTGGACTATGAGCGCGTCAAGAAGGCCGTCTATGTCGCGCACTAAGAAGCCAAAGCGCCCCTACAAGATCTATGGCGTGTACGACACCGAGACGAGCCACACGGACGCGACGCGCGCCGATAGCCCGTCTTATCCCATGCTCTACATCTTCAATGACGTAAGCAATCTGGATATCGCTACTTACGTACTTAATGACCCAAGGGAGCAGGTGAGCTACTACCGGACAGAAGCGGAGGCGGTAGACCACATAGCGCGCATGGTGAACGCAGGCATGGAGGACGGCGTTATTCCCGTCCTCTGTGTCTACAATGCCATCTTCGACCTGCAGACCATCATGGAGTCACTCCACGCCCTCTATGGCATGGAGGTTAACGCACAGAGTTCCACCAACATCTACACGCTTGACCTCACGCTAGCAGGCAAGAAGGTGTTACGCATCTGGGACACCTATCACCTAGAGATGGGTGGACTAAAGGCGATGGGCGCGACGTGCGGTATCCCCAAGCTGGTCGGTGATTGGGACTATGATCTTGTGCGTACGCCCGACACGCCCATAACGGCCGAGGAATTGGGCTATGCGAAACGTGACGTGCAGGTGATACCGGCATATCTCAGGTATCTATGCGAGGCTAACGAGTGGCTTAAACCAGACATGCTTGGCTGTCAGGTCATAACCAAGAGCTCTATCGTGCGTCAGATGGCACGACATGAGATAGGCCCCTTGAAGGTGCGCACGGGCAGCGGCCGACGTATGCGGCTGGACTTTGCTTTTGAGTGCCTTTGCAGGCGTGAGCAGCCTAAGACGTTCGAGAGCTATGCCTTACGGATGAGTTGCTTTCGTGGTGGCCTTACCTTCACGGCAGGCGCGGCAGCAAGCAGGGTGCTAACCCATGTGGTGAGCCTGGACGAGACGAGCGCCCACCATTTCGGTATCAACGGTCGGCGCGTGCCGGTGCAATTCGAGCCCCTAGAGCCTAGGTATCTGAGGATGTGGCTAGATGATCTCGCAAGCTATACGCTCGATGAGGTGTTGAACCGCTACCAATACCCGTTTCAGAGGTGGGTGCACGCAGAGGTGCGCGTGCATGACGTGAGACTGAGGAAGGGGAGCGCTTTCGCGCATTGGGGGATTGCGCTTCTCGCGCGGTCAAAGTTTCAACGCTTGATAGCCCGCTCAGAAGAGACGGACGATAACGAGCGCTGGATAGCAGGCGAGGAAGATCTAAGGGCGCGCGGATACGTTGACACCTGCATCAATGGACGCTTTGCCTTTGGCAAGCTCATAGCGGCCGACGTTGCCACGGTGCACGTCACGGAGCTTGAATGGTGGTGCATGTGCCAAGTCTACGAGTGGAGCGGTTTCGAGGCGTTGAGGGGAGAGGGCACACTAAAGAGCATATGGCCCCCTGATTACGTCACCTTGCAGTCAAACGTGCTTTTCGAGCGCAAGACGGACGCCAAGAAGATCAACGCTACCTATCATGAGGGGGAGCCCTACCAAGAAGAGATACCCGCATCAATACCGGCAAACATAGCCGACATGTTGCGCATTGGTGAGCCTACCAACGACTTCATTTCGTCATGGTATGCCGTGAGCGTGAAGGGATCTTTTAACGGCATATACGGCGTGCAGGCGATGAATCTGCTACGGCCTGAATATGTGGTGCTGGACGATGCAGAGCTAGCGGTTAACCAAGAGACTAAGGCCACGCCCGAGACGTTTCAGGAGCGAGAGGACAAAATCAAGCACCCGATGGTGCTCTATACCTACGGTATGCGCATCGTGGGCGGCTCACGTCTGCAACTGGTGATAGCGATGATGCTCTTGTATCAGGCTTTCGGCAACCGCATCACGTGCACGGGAGGGGATACCGACTCCATAAAGATTAGGTGCGACGCTGACGTGACTTGTGCGGACCTGCTGGACGCACTCAGGCCATTGCATGACGCGACCACGCGAGCCATTGACATTTGCATGGCGCGCTTGCGCACGAACTTCCCAAGCTTTGCAAGCTCGCTGAAGAACGTCGGTTGTTTCGAGGTTGAGCCTGCGACAAAGACGAGCGCTTTCTATGCGCTCCATCTTGAGGCATGGAACAAGGCACGCATCAGCCTAGACGATTGCGGCAAGTTCCACATCACGTGTGCGGGACTATCGCGCCCAGAAGGGGCATACACCATCGAAAAGTGGTTTGCGGACATGGTAGCGAGAGGATACGAGCCCGCTACGCTGATGCTTTCCGTGTTGGGATATAACGTGACGCTCACAAACGACGTGTGCCA
Source organism: Atopobiaceae bacterium (assembly GCA_017533825.1). Lineage (GTDB taxonomy): Bacteria > Actinomycetota > Coriobacteriia > Coriobacteriales > Atopobiaceae > RUG440. The sequence goes on from JAFWIE010000082.1 coordinate 3,370, forward strand.
TGCATTGGAGCACAGAAAGCCACTTTTCGCGGAGAGGATAGATGAACAGGTGACGGACTACTTAGGAGAAACCAGAGAGGTACAAGCCCACGAAGCGATAAGCCTATATCCCACCTCTCGCAAGATGGGCGACACGCTTAAGACCGTCAACGCTGACAACGTGGCGTATCTGAGGGCTGCAGGCGTTGACGTGGACACCACAGAGCGCATGGTCACGTGTGACTATGACCTTGTGTATGCGCTGGCTGTCTGCATGATGGGCGATAGGCTCACGCTGGCAGTAACGCGGGACTTTTGCCGGCGCTTTAGACGGCCGGCATTGTACCGGCAAACGGCATGGGGCATGGAAGAGGTGAAAGCATGAAAACGGCCTACGACGCTAACGGCTTCATCGACTGGCCCACGATACTAAGCTTTGACGCGCGCTACACCATCGTCATAGACGCGCGCACGCGCGGCAAGACCTTTGGTGTGCGTCTGCAGTTCATCAGGGACTATGTGCGCAGGCAGAAGCGTTTCGTAGAGCTTACGAGGGTGGCCGACTTCCTCAAGGGTGACGGAAAGCTGCAGCAAGACTATTTTTCTAAGTATTACGCAGAGATACCCGACAACAAGCTCATAGCCGACCACCTGCTCACCACTAGAGGTGTGCACGCCTACATTGCCAAGCGGCCGCAGGAGAAGGACGAGAAGCCCCAATGGGACACGCTGGGCTATTTCCTTGCGCTGACGGAAGCGGAAGAGATCAAGCGCAGGTCTAACAGCTTCTTGCCCGTCAGACGCTTCTTCATGGACGAGGCTCTTATAGACAAGTCTCTGCCTGGGTCACGCTATCACGACTACCTGCCTAACGAGGTGAGCGCGGTATCGTCCATCATCACATCCGTAGGACGTGAGCGACCAAACACGTCCGAGGCAGACAGGCCCCGTTTGATACTTGCCGGCAATGCCGTAGACCTCACATGCCCGTGGCTCACGACGTTTGATATCACGGACGTGCCCCCTTATGGCTTTTCATGGCACTACAACAAGCAATGTCTGGTGTGGTACGGCCCACCTGATAGCGATTGGCAGCTAAGGCAGGACTCAAGCGTGGCAAGTGGGCTTTTGCGCGATAGCGAGATGCTAGCGACCTCCAACGCCAACGAGTTTCAGACGCTTGACGAGGGGCTATTTGCCGAGGTGCCCAAGGGCGCAAAGGTGGCCTTTGGCATCGTCTACAAGCGGCAGAAGTTCGGCGTTTGGGTTGACTGGCAAGATGGGTACTACTACGTAGACAAGCGTCTACCTAAGAGCATGGACGGCAGGCCAATCTATGCGCTCACCGTCGATGATGTGCGGCCCAACTACATCATCGCAAAGCGTGCCCAGAAGTCGCTAAAGGGCTTTGTAGAGCTGTACTATGCTGGCATCGTGAAGTACCGCGATGCAGACACTCGCGCGCGTTTCCTGCAAGCCATGAGCCTCTTCGGAATACGCTAATATGGTTGCAGGCGAGGTGCCCGCGCATCTTACGTACTTTGGTAGATCTGGACATACGGCCCGAGGACGGCACCAGCACCAATTTGCAGAGGTAAACTGCACGTGACGATGCAAAGACCACACTTTGCCGTTATACTTTGCCCTAGTTAGTGATAGCTAGGGCTTTTTTCTTTACCAATAAGGAGGTGCAAGTATGGACGAGGACGAGCGCGAGGACGAGCGCGATGACGTGGAGGAAGAGCGCGAGGACGTGGCCGAAGAGACTACCCCCGAGACTGACGAGCAGGCTACCGAGCAGCGTACCGACGATTACGACGGGCTGGTACGTCGATTGGTTGAGCTTACCGAGATGGTGCGAGGTATCGGCGAGGACGTGCGGCGCGGCTTTGATGCCATCGGGCTAGCGGCCGAGAGCAACGGCTATGTCGATGATTCTATTGACGCAAACGACGTGGCCGAGGACATCGCAGACGCGATTGACGAGTTGGTAGGGCTAGAGGCCCTAGACCTTTTGTAAGGAGGTTTTAACATGCAGGATAACACTACCGTGCTCGCTAACGCTTTCCTGAACATGAGCACGGACTTTCAGCAGCGTGTACCCGATCCCTCGCAGCAGGGCGTGGCGCAGGTCGCAAAGTTCCTTTTCAAACCCATGAACAGGAAATACCTTAACGAGTTCATGGATATGTTCGTGAACGTCTTTGCCGGCCAACTCGTCACCCAGCGAGAGTTCCGTAACCCGCTCAAGAGCAAGCGCGCGGATCTTGAGACTGGTACCACTATCCAAGAGATCGAGCTTGATTTTGTCGAGGCTCACCCCTACAAGGATGATTGGGGTAACCACGTCGAGGACGTTACCAACCTTCTCAAGATCTACCGGCCTGACGGTCAGGTGGCTTACCACTCCGTCGACCGCTGGGACACCTACCCCATCTCCATCAACGAGGTAGAGCTTAGGGGTGCCTTTTACGCTGAGTATGGCCTTAACCAGCTTGCGGCCAAGATCATGCAGGTGCCGTACAACTCGGCTGAATACGACGAATACGGCTATTACAAGCAGATCATGGCAGAGCATGAGTACCATCAGGGTTTCTACAAGCATCAGTGTGCTTACCCCGTGGACGATACCACCGGCAAGGCTTTCTTGCGTGCGCTCAGGGCCTATGCCGACAGGCTGGCAATCCCCAGCAGGCTCTACAACGCCAAGAACGCTACCGTTCCCACGTGGATCAACCCCGAAGAGCGCGGGAAGATGGTTCTCTACATCGAGCCTGACGCTAAGGCATCGCTCGACGTTGATACCCTCTCTGCTGTGTTCCAGCTTGACAAGGCAGAGATTCAGTACCGTATCCAGTCCATCGATTCGATCCCCATCCCGGGCGCTTTCGCGCTGCTGACCACTGAGGACTTTTGGGTGTGTGCGGATTACGGGATCTACAATACCGACTTCCGCAACCCCCAGACGCTCACCACCAATTACTACCTTACCGTGATTGGCATGTACTCTGCTTCCCCGTTCGTTCCGGCTATCCTCTTCACCACCGAGACGGGCACCGTGAACAACCTCATCACGGAGGCGGTGACGGGCCTTACCGTCACCCCGAGCACGGCCAACGTGAAGCAGGGTGGGCAGCTCGCGCTGGTAACCTCCATTGTTGGTACGCTCACGCCCACGCCCGCTACCTACGTCATTCCCAAGAGCGTGCAGGTCGCGCCGGACTCCGTGACGTGGGAGCTTAACGCCGTCGATGGTGACGACGCGCCCGTGCAGCTCGATATCGACACCTATATCGACCGCTTTGGCATCCTGCACGTGGGCACCACCGTTCCCGTTGGCACCGTGCTCACCGCCACGGCCACGAGCACCTACCAGCCCGCAGGGGACACCCCCGAGACGGCTACGGCCACGCTGACCGTTATCGAGCCCGTCTAGAGCTCGCAGGCTACCAGCTTCTAAAGGGGCATGGGTTTTAGGGCCCGTGCCCCTTCCTTTTAGGAGGTGATTACATGGCTCGAAAGTTCCCGAGATTGGATAACGATGACTTCCCGTACCTAGAGACGGCAGACCCCTTCAAGCGCAAAAACGAATTTGACTACAAGCGCTATGACTACACGGCAAGCGCGAAGCTCATGCGCGTGCCGTGGCCGAGCGACTACCGGCATGTGGTCGAATGGGAGAGCGCAGAGGCAAGAGATGCATGGTTTGACGCACAGCAGGGTGACGTCATTGAGCTGTCGCAGGGTTTCGTGCGCTCGCAGACTGACCGCATCACGCTTGATGTGCCCTATGACGTTGCGCTCACGTACAACTACATCTATATGCGAGTTCCACAGCTCACCAAGGACAAGCCCATAGACAACGAGCAGGCAGACGGCATCAGGACGGTATGCGCTTTCATCGACTCTTGCACCTATATGGCAACGTCCGTAACTGAGTTCGTTATCAGCGTTGACGTGTGGACTACGTACCTACCGTACAAGAGCGTGCACGGCTGCATATTGGAGCGTGGGCACGCGCCCATGTGGGAGATGAGCGCTAGCGAGTACCTTAAGCGACCCATAGAGCGTTGCGCCAACCTGCTTGCGCCCGACGTGAGCTTTGGAAGCGCAGCCGTGGTGCGTGGTGGAGAGTTCGCGCCCCTATCGACGGCAGAGCCCGTATATGTGATGGCGAGCACGATTCCCTATTCGGCGATTAGCGGTATCCCCCTGGCTGACGAGTCGTACATGTTCCCGCCCATCTACTCTGACACGGGAGCGCGCGACGGCTATCAGCTCAGTGTGGACGGCTACACATGGGCATCTGACGGATACAGCTATCAGGGCATGACAAACCCAAGCACGCCCACCCGCGCTGATGGCTCAATTCCCACGGGACTGTACTATTACGGCATCAAAGGCAGTTCAGTCAGTGCCGGAGCGCTTACCGACTTGCTCACGGCATTGCCCGTCTTTGCGCTGTCATGCAAGGCTGTCTTTGTCGTGCCGTCGGATCTGGTTACCATCGGCAGGACACACACCATTGCCGGCGTACCCTTGCGCGAGATCTCCAACAAGGGTACGCAGGCCCTAAACAGCTTCACGCTCACGAAGGACCTCTTTGGCTACCCAGATCGCTACGCAGATATCGCAAAGCTGTACACCGAGCCATACGCCCATATCGAGGTGAGCGACGATCTAGGCAACAGCGTGAGCGTGGCGATCGAGGACACGACCGGCTCTATCGACGTGGTGCAGAAGCTATCAATAGCCTTCCCCGCTTTGGAGTGGAGGACAGCACTAATCAACGTCGCTAACACGGGCGGCAATGTCCGGTACAACTGGACTAAGCTTGACGGCACCACCAAGGCCAAGACGTTCACCAATGCCGACTTTGCGAACACCTTTATAGACTTCGGTATTCCTACCTATGTGCTCTACATGGAAGCGCGCAAGGAACAGGCGATAACGTCATGGGTGAACGCGCAACAGCGCAGGGATAACGCGCTTCTGGCCTACAAATCGACCATGCGCAGCGCAAACACCGCACGCGCCAACACCCTAGACTCTGACAACACGGCAAAGCTCAACGCAGACAACAGCGCGGACACAGCCAAGGCCAATGCGGACGCAAGCGCGGACACCGCCAAGGCCAACAACGATAGGTCTACGGCAAACGCACGCACCAACGCATCTAGACAGAACAGCTACCGCTCAACAGCGGAACAGAACGCGAGAACCTACACGGCAGACACCGCGCAGATAGACATTAACTACATGGCTAACACGGCCGTCGCGTCGCAGCAGAATCAGCAGATGGCAGCTATGGCCGGAATATCCAACACCATAGCGAGCGGCATAGGTAGCGTAACCGGTCACGCTTTGGCAGGGGACGCAAGCGGCGCGATACTCTCAGGCGCTACCGCCCTGTCAGGCGCGCTTAACGCAGGTGCGGCCTACACCGTGGCAGCGGCAACAGACGCGATCATCGTCACGGAAGCGATGACAGCGGCAGCGAGCAAGACCGGTGCGGCTGCTGCCTTGAGCTACATCAACGCAGAGAACGCCAACGACGAGAACGAAGAGATAACGGGAAACAACGCGACAACGAGCGACAACAACGCAGCGGCAACGCAGACCACAGCCAAGGCGAACGCGACACGCTCACAAACAGCTGCTAAGTCCAATTCGGCGCTGTCAAAATCAACAGGAGACGCAAACGCGACCTATAGCAGAAACGCGACTACGGCAAACGCTAAGGCGGCGCTCACCAACGCCCAGACCGCCTATGGCCGCGAGATCACCGCAGCGGGAGTGCTTGCACCCAACGAGCACGGAAGCTATGCAGGCTCAAGCGTCCATGAGATCTGGGAGAACAAAGGCATACACTTGCGTGCCGTTACGCAGGCGCAAGGTGCCATCAAACAGGCAGGTGACACCTTCTTGCGCTATGGCTACCAGTTGGGGGCTGCGTGGGAGGTTACGAGCTGGGTGCCAAATGGGGCGCGATATTGCTATTGGCAATCAACCGACCTCTGGCAGAGGATTGACGAGGTAGCCAACGTGCAGGCCGAGCGGCTATTTGAGTCTATACTTGCAGCAGGTGTTACGGTATGGAAGGTGCCCGAGGAAGTTGGGAGGTTTGAAGCGTGATTGATAAGCTGATGGAGCGCTTGCAAGACCCAGAAGCGACCTTCACGAGCGCTGAGGTGAAAGAGCTGCTAGACGATAAGCGGCAAAGGCAGGTGGAGGAAGCGAAGAGAAGCGCATACACCATCCTGCGGATGATACGAAGCGATAACCCTTTGGAGGTGAGACATGGGACGGAACAAGAAGCCTAGGCAGGCATGCAACAGGGCTGATGAGGTGTATTGGGGATCCCTCTCGTACAACGGTCAGCTCTTGAGCGTGTACAAGAATATCTTCTACATGCTCGCAATGACCCGCTTTGAGTGGGTCGGTCTACCTAAGACCGTTGACCCGCTCTTTCTAGAGCGTCAGCTTTTGCTAGGCGGTCATGCGACCATAGCGCAGCCCAAGAAGGGCAGCAAGAAGGGCTTTTGGTACAGCGCAAAGGCTGTGCAGACAGGGCCTTTGGG
>JAFWIE010000130.1 GCA_017533825.1 Atopobiaceae bacterium
CCAGTTGACGGACATGCGGAACACGTTCCAGCCCATCTCGGCGAAGAGGGCGATGTCCTCCTCGTAGTGGTGATAGAAGTCCGTCGCCTCCCAGCTGGGGTACAGCGCGCCGGGGTCGAACTCGGCGTCGATCTGGCGCGGAGTGTTGATGTCGCCGCCCCTCATGTGGTCGGGCACGGACGCTCCCTTGCCATCCACGTCCCAGGCGCCCTCGTACTGGTTGGCGGCCGTGGCACCGCCCCACAGGAATCCCTCCTTCATGCGCATTGTTGTGCCTTCTTGTTTGTCTATCCTTCCCTGCCGGGCTATTGCTGCCCGGCCACTAACCTTTTAGTACCGCTCAATATGAACTCGCAGAGCCACATGCTGCAGCTTGGGCGGGTTCTTCCGTACGCCGAACGACATCGACGTGAGCTACTCCTCGGGACGCAACTTAGAGTTCAACACATGCGGCGCCACCACGGCGCTCATGCTGGTGGTTGTCGTGCTGGCCTACTCGCTCAGGAAGCGGAACTGATAGTTCTCCGGCATGATATGCGTGTACACGAAGCTGATGAGCTTCCAGCTGCCGTCAGCCTGACGATGGTAGGTCTCGGTGGCCACGAAGGGGTTGATGGCTTCGTTGCCGCCCACGAGCGCCACGAGCTCGAGCTGGCGCAGCACGATGGCGATCTCGTCGTCGATCACGCGCACGTCCACGAACTTGTCGTCGCGCCTGACGGTGACGATGTGCCTCTCGGCGATGGCTGCGGCCTCGGCCTCGCGGTCCATGGTGATGCCCATGTGCACAAAGGGAGCCTTGGGGTCGCACACGCGGCGGAGCTGCTCGACATCGAGGTCGAACTGCGCCCTCCAGTACTCGTCGGAGGCGGCGAGGATCTCGGCCTTCAGCTCCTCCTGGTACTTGACCTCCTGTACGTCGAAGTCGTCGGGGATGGAGAGGTAGCGCTCGTAGACCGACTCGTCGGCGGTGTAGTAGGTCTTGCCGGGGGTGGCGAGTTTGGCAATCTCGGCCATCTCGTCGTCGGTGAGGGCGAAGTCGAAGATGTCGAGGTTGTCGGCCAGGTGCGCCGGGCTCTTGGAGCCGGGGATGATGGAGTTGCCCTTCTGGACGTGCCAGCGCAGGATGACCTGCACGGGGCTCTTGCCGTACTTGGCGGCGAGCCGGGCAAAGACGGGCTCCTCGCGCAGGCTCGCGTCGCCGTGGCCCAGCGGGTACCAAGCCTCGATGACGATGCCGTACTGCGAGAGGTACTCACGCAGGGCGTCGTTGGGGTGGTAGGGATGGTTCTCCACGGTCACGAGCTGCGGCTTGATCTTGGCGGCCTCGATGACCTCGGCGATCTTCTCCTCGGGGAAGTTGGAGAGGCCGAGCGCGCGGATCTTGCCAGCCTCGTAGGCCTCCTCCATGGCCTTCCACGCCGCCAGGTAGTCGCCGCAGGGCTGGTGCAGGATGAGCATGTCGATGTAGTCGAGGCCCATGCGGGCGAGCGTCTTGTCGATGTGCTCTGCGGCACGGGCGTATCCGGAGGGCCAGAGCTTGGTGGAGACGAAGACCTGCTCGCGCGGCACGCCCGAGCGGCGGATGCCGCGGGCGACGCCGGCCTCGTTGTAGTAGCCGTTGGCGGTGTCGATGTGGCGGAAGCCGGCGCGCAGGGCGTTGAGCGTGGCCATCTCCGCGTCGGCGGGGCTCATCAGGAAGGTCCCCAGGCCCTCGGCCGGCATCCTGACGTCGTTGTTGAGCGTGATGTACTGCATAGTGTCCTCCTCGCTGGCTGGTGTCTTACACCTATGAGTATATGGGCGAAGGGCGTCGGTGCACCAGTCATCTCGGGCAAGTTGCTATGCACAGAGTGGATACTGCAAGCGCTACTCGCGCAGCTGTTGGGGAATCACGATGCAGCAGAGCGTCAGGAGCACCGAGCACAACATGGCCGGCGGGAAGACTGTAGCGGAGAGCGTGATGCCCACCAGTTTGAGGGCGATGTCCACGGCCATGTTCCGCGTGCTGCCCAGGATTGCCTGAGGCAGGCCCTCCACCTCGCCGTTGTCCGCCCGCAGGCGCGCGTACAGCACGACGTTCGCGGCCGTCACCAGAAGGATCACCACACCGTAGGTGACCTGCGCGAGCGGGTTCCAGAAGTTGCCCGCCACCATGTGGGTGGTCAGCGGGAAGAAGGACGAGAAGAAGAGCATCACCATGTCGCAGAGGATGGTGGGCGTGGTCACGCGGTTGATCTTGTGCCAGAAGTTGTGCTGGTTGGTCCACATCGCCCCCAGCCAGAAGAACGATATGGCGTAGGCCAACACGTCGCGCCACATGCCAAGGAGCGTCTCGGCCGTAAGGGGGTCCGGCACCTCGAACTCCAGCACAATGATGGTCATGACGATGGCAAGTACCGCGTCGTTGAACGCACCAAGTCTTTCGTGTGGCATGGTCTCCCCTTTCCCGCAGACATAGCCCTATAGTATCCGTCAAAACGACATCAAGCCCGCAAGAATGCACGACCGGCTACTCCAGCTGGCGCTTCCAGAAGTCCGCGGCGTTGTCGATCCAGCCCTCGGCAACGGTGCCGATACCTAGCCCGAAGCCATGCGGCAAGCCTTCGAAGACCTCGATCATGGTATCGGTCCCCTGTGTCTGGATGGCGCGAACGCGACGGTCCATCGTACGCCAACTGGCGATACCGTCGTTCGTGCCCACGCAGTTATAGGTGGGCGGTTCGTTGCCATACGCCTCAGAGAGACCGGTGTACTGCATAACGACGGCCGCAGGCCTCGGGTATGCCCGCTCGCCAAAGCCCTCGGTGCCATAGCTGCCCAGCCATGCCGCCATGCGGGCGCCGGCGGAGCCTCCCCAGAGCGAGTAGCCGTCCATCGTCACGCCTAGCTCGTCCTCGTGCTGGTAGATGAAGGCGATGGCACGGGCGAGGTCCTCGCAGGCGGTGCGGGCGCCAGGGCGATAGATGAGCGCGAAGGCGTTGTAGCCCTTTTGGGAAAGTGCCAGACAGTGCGGGAAGGAGTCCTGCATGGCCCCCACGTAGGCAAAGCCGCCGCCGGCGTTGACAATGGCCACATGTCCGCCGGGCTCCCCACGGAAGAAGTAGAGTCCCGTGTCGCGCTTGGCGGGGTCTGCACGCTTTTCGGCATCGGTGTAGATGTCGTAGAAGACCTGCTTTCCAGCCGCAGCGTCCGTGCGCAGGCGGTTGACCACGTCCACCGTGGTCTGCGTGTCGAGCCGTATATACCAGGTGTAGCTAAGGTTGCCCAGCGTGTCGCCGCTCCAGTACCAGTCCTCCGCCGGAAAGAGCAGCCTCGCCGCATCGCCCAACACCGGGTCTTTGACCACGTCAGCCACGCGTGTGCTTCCCGTTTTCATTTCGATTGTTGTTTCTTTCTCTTGGTTGTGTTGTCGGATACACCTGACCTGCTCTTTTCCAGCGTGTCCAGGCCCTACTCCTCCTCGCCCCAGATCTGGTCGATCATGGGGAAGGTGCTCCACGCCTTGGGCCAGCCGCAATAGAAGGCGAGCTGGGTGACGACCTCCACGGCCTCCTGCTTGGTGATGCCGTGGGCCTTTCCCAGCCTGAGGTGGCTCTCCAGCTGCGGGTAGAGGCCGGCGCTGAAGAGCGCGGCTATGGTGACCATGGAGCGGTCGCGCGCGGAGAGCTCCTCCTCGCGGCTCCACACCTCGCCGAAGAGGACGTCGTCGTTGAGCTCGGCGAACTTCGGGGCGAGGTGCCCCAGGCGGTCGCGGCCGGCGGTCTGCTTCCGTACCATGGTTGGCTCCTTTTCATCGAGGATGTTGCCTGGGATAAGTATGGGCCCGGCAGCGTAGGTCCCAGCCGTCTCAATCAACAAGCCAGTATGCATGCCACGCAAGGTGCCAGCGAGCATCTCATAGCTATAGCATCACAGCACTGTCCCTGACGGTGCCTAGGACCAAAGCCATGGCTCATACGCACGCCCCCACCATGCACAATGCGCATGCCACTCGCCCATGGTGCTCGAGCCGTCTGTTTTTTCCTGAGCTATGATGGTGCGATGTCGAAGGGAGAACACATGGAGCTAGAACAGATGCGACAGCTGGATGCCATAGCGCGCTGCGGGACCATCTCGGCGGCGGCGGAGGAGCTGCACCTCTCGCAGCCTGCGCTCTCGCGCTCGATCAGGCGCCTGGAGCGCGAGCTGGGCCAGGAGCTCTTCGACCGCACGCACAACTCCGCCACGCTCAACGACGCCGGGCGCCTGGCCGTCGACCACGCGCGCAACCTCCTGCGCGACGAGCGGATGATGCTCGACGCCTTCGCCGAGCTGGCCCGCCGCCAGCGCACGCTCCTGGTGGGAACCGTCGCGCCCGCACCGGTCTGGCACCTCACCGCCCTCACGGTGGAGCGCTTCCCCGGGACGCTGCTCAACCCGGTGACCCTTCCGGAGGACGAGGTGGAGCGGCGCCTCATGAACCGGTCGGTGGACCTCGCCGTCACGCTGCGCCCGCAAATCCTGCCCACCATGCGCTCGGCGCAGGTCATGCGCGAGGACCTCTACGCCTTCCTGCCCCAGGCCCACCGCCTCGCGACGCGCGACACGGTCTCCTTCGCCGACCTCGACGGCGAGAGCTTCCTCGTGCTCTCCGAGGTGGGCTTCTGGATGGACGTCCTACACCGCAACATGCCGCACGCCAACATCGTGGAGCAGGCGGACCGCTCGGTCTTCGAGCAGCTGGTGCGCACGACCGAGCTCATCAGCTTCGTGACCAACGTCACGCACGAGAGCCGGAGCAACCTCGAGCGCGTCGCCGTGCCCATCGCGGACGCC
>JAFWIE010000086.1 GCA_017533825.1 Atopobiaceae bacterium
CTGTTCCCGTCGGCCCTTCCGAGGAGGATCCTCGCCCGCCTCGACATCCCGGCGCTCGTCGACCTGCTTCTCGCAAGCGACTCCAGCCGTCTCCTGTCCGCCTCGCCGATGTCCAGCCTCGTAGCCTTCGCCATTTCGACCGCCTCCGCTACCATTCTGGCGGAGGTGGAATCATTGGTCTAGTTATTAGATGAACGTTCTACTAGTTCCAGTGTGCCACCCCTATCGCTGACGGACGTAGGCCTTCACAAATGTGATGGACTCGCCCGCGCGCTCGGGCCGCACGGTGTACCGACCGCATGCGGCCGGTACGATGAAGGTCTCCGCATAGTGAACCACAAATGGCTCAAACAGCGCATCGGGACTCTCGATCACGGCCGAGTCACCCTCGACCAAATTGAGCATGTGCACGCCTCCCGAAGCATCGTGTGACGTGACTCCCCTACCACTGAAGCGCCGCGTCTCTATGAACTCGAGTTCGTGCAGTCCGGTATGCTCCTCACGGTAGTCGTCGCCCTCATGGAGCACTTCACAGGCATTCACGAGGTTGTGCTCCACCCAATCCGTCGTGCGGTCCCACTGTATGTTCTGCAAGCCATCGTCGATGTGGATGGGCCGTGGCAATCCGTCAAGGCCGAGCCGACCCCAGTCCCACAGCTTGTAGGTGAAGTTATACGGCGTTGCCGAAATCTCGAGCACCATCACACCGGCACCCGAGCAATGGACGGTGCCCGCCGGAATCAGAAAGTGGTCGTGCTTGCGTGCCGGGAACTGGTTCACATAGCGGTCTGCCGGGAATGCGGGACCGCCACTTTGCGCCACGTGCAGGTCACGCGCAAACTCGTCTCGGTCAATCCCCTCCTTGAGGCCCAGGAACACCACGCCATCCTCGCTGGCATCCAAGATGTAGTAGCTCTCATCCTGGGTATAGGTCATGCCATGGTGACTACGAATGTACTCTGTCATCGGATGAACCTGCAGGCTTAGGTTCTGCCCTTCAATGGTATCGAGAAAGTCGAAGCGAATCGGAAACTCGGCCCCGAAGCGACAGTAGTTCCCCATGCCGAGCAAGTCCACCGGGCAAAACAGCACCAAATCCTGTGCGGGCACCTCAACGCGTACGTTGCCGAACCGCAGATACAGACTGTTCTCCTCGGGAACGCCGTCGAATGACCAGGCGTAGTTCTCTGCCCCTGCATCAAGCCCGCAGACTCGCTTCATCCATTGTCCACCCCAGACTCCCGGGTCGAAGTAGGGAACAAGTCGGAACGGGGTGTGCGCGACTCGCCGCAGCCCTTTACGGAGTGCATCGCCACTCACCAACTTCGGATTCTTCGCATCGTTTGAGTCAAGCAGGTAGTCAATCTGCGCGAAGACCTCCATCTTGCGCTTATCGGCGATGCGCCACTCAACGAAGTAGCCACGCTTCACCTTGCGCAGCACGTCCTCGTCCTCATTATGGACACGGAAGTTCGGCATGCCCGCACGATACCGCAGCTGAATCTCCCAGCGCGCCAGGTCACAATACACCAGCATGTCGGGATCCGCGACGAGACCCGCTCCCACGCCGTAGACAAGCGTCCTTCCCCGACTTGGAACCGAGGCTCGCGTCGCTTGCAACATCTCGGGGTTGGCGAAATCCTCCATGCGCCCATAGCACATCACGCCACGCACGCGGTCGTCGGTGAGGAAGTGCCGCATGCGAGTGTCCATCTCGTCACCCTCGTAAAACACCTCATCGGAACGGATGGTCACATCCGGACGAAATGCCTCCCGAATCAAATCGAAGACCTCGTCACCCACCCCGGGATAGCACTCCACCACGAGGGTGAAATCCTTCGCCTTGCCCACTTCTGCAAACCACACGCGCAGCGCATCTTGACCTTCCCATGCCTTGTCATCATATCCGGGAATGGCCGTTTGGGGAAAGCGATCATAGCTCACGGCATATCTCCTCGTCTTCTTGGTGGAAAACGAGAATAACATAAAAGATGTCCCGTGCGCGGGCACACACGGGACATATCGGAAAGGAAGGGCTTGTTAGGTGCTACTGGTTGCCTTCGAGTGCGTCAAGCATGGCGTTCACGTTCTTCCGGCCATTGTTGATGCCGATGCGCAACACCATGACCACCGCGAACGAGATGATACCGAACACAACTCCCAAGACTCCTGCGACGATACCGCCGCCTTCGGAGAAGCCCCAGTAGCCAAGCAGGAACGAGGCGGCAAGCAACGCATACCCGAGCCTCAGCCAGACTTGCAGGCGTTGAATCGCCAAGGTCTGTGCGCGGGCCTCATCCACGAGCGGATCGTTTGTCTGCGTCCACTCACGACGATATAGCCGTTGCGCCTTGCCTGAGGTCTTTGTGCTTGCCGCCATCGCAGTCGCTCCTTCTTAGTAGGAGAGGCCAGGGTTGAAGAAGCCCACGAGAACGCCCACCAGAGCCACTACCACGAGCAGGCCCATCACGACGGTCGGCGACATCTTGCGCTTGGTCATGAGCCACCAGCAGAACCATACGAAGACGAAGTTCAGGAGCTTGGGATAGATGGAATCGAGGGTGTCCTGGAGCACCAGGCTGCTGTCCTCAGAGAAAGGCACGACGAGAGCCGTGGTGATGTTGATCCACGTCGCCGCAACGGCGCCGATGACCATGGTGCCGACCATGACGATGGAGGAGCGCAGAGCCGCCGACTGCGGACCGACCAGCGCCTCGACCGCTGAGCCACCGAGCTCGTAGCCCTGGTCGAAGGCAAACTTCATGCCAAAGTACATGGCCACGTTCCACACCACGATGTAGAACAGCGGGCCGAGCACGTTGCCACCATTGGAGAGGCCGAGTGCGATGCCGAGCAGGATGGGGATGAAGGTGCCGACGATGATGGAGTCGCCCAAGCCAGCGAGCGGGCCCATGAGGCCGGCGCGGATGCCGTTGATGGTGTCGTCGTCCAGAGGCTCGCCGTTTGCGCGCGCCTCCTCGAGGCCGACCGTCAGGCCAACGACCATCGTACCGATCTGCGGCTCTGTGTTGAAGAACGTGCGGTACGTGGAGAGTGCCTGAACCTTCTCCTGGTCCGTATCGTAGAGCTCGTCAACTACGGGCAGCATGGCGGCCAGATAGCCGAATGTCTGCATGTGCTCCTGAGAGAAGCAGGTGAGGTTGCCGTAAATCCAGCGAAGGAACGCGCTCTGCCGCGCCTTCTGCGAAACCTTCTTGAGGTCAGCCATTATATGTCCTCCTCTTCCTCGTCGTCGAACGATGCCGCACCCTCTGCCGCGATTGCGGGACGGGCGGTCTTGAGCTGCTCGACCTTGAAGTTAAGGAGCGCGAAGAAGACCGCGATGAGGGCGGAGGCGATAAGGTTGCAGCCCATGACGGCCGCAAGGGTGAAGCCAAGGCCGAAGGTCACCCAGTCGAGCGGCTTCTGCACGACCTGCTTGCACAGGATGGCAACACCGACGGCGGGAAGCAGCGAGCCTACGGTAAAGAGGGTCTTCATGGCAATGCCGTCCATGGGCAGGTAGTCCTTCATCAGACCGACCATGGACTCACCAGCCATGCAGATGACAACGGTGGGGATGAACGAGAATGCGATGTGGCTGATCCAGGGGAACACGAAGTCGACCATCGGGATGGTTTTCTTGATGCTATCCCACTTGCCGGAGTCCATGGCCTTCCAGCCAATGCCCTGCCACACGAGGTTGAGGGTAGCGGTGCCATAGAAGAGAACGGTGCCCAGCGTGCCGACAGCTGCGCCAAGGGAGGCGGCGAGACCAGCAGCAGCCTCGGAGTTGGGATCGAGGCCCTGAGCACGAATGGCCAGCATGGCAAGAGGAATGCCAATGTAGGTGACGGCGCGCACGTCTGCAGAGACGGTGCCGCCGGGGGTCACGAGCGCGATGTAAACGAGCTGAATGGAGGCGCCAACGATGATACCAGTCTGGATGTCGCCAAGGATGAGACCGACGACAAGACCGCCGACTAGAGGACGACCGAGCGTATAGTTACCAATGGTGGTGCCGCCCATGCCAGGCAGTGATGCCAGGCAGGCGAAGAGACCCAGAAGGATCGCCTGTATCATGCTGATTCCCATGGTTCCTCCTTACTTAACGTCAAACTGACCGCGGAACTTGGGCCATTCGCCAATGGATGCTTCCTTGATGAGTGCGAACTCGACGGTGTAGCCAGCCTTGGTCATGTCCTCGAAGGCCTGAGCCTCCTCGGCGGTGATGGACTGGTTGTTGCCGAGCTTCACGGTGTTGGGTCGATCATTGCACGGACCAACGATCACTCGCTTCACGTCGGAGGGCTTGAAGCCGAAGTCCACAAGGATGTGCTTCATGTCGAGCGGGTTCTTGGTGATCAGGAAATAGCGCGTCTTGCTCGCCAGAACCTTGTCGGCGCTCTCCTTGAAGTGGTCCATGGTCCATACAAAGATCTTCTTGTCGGGGGCAGCACCCTTGTAGGCGGCCTTCAGAACCGGATTGCTAGCCGCAACGTCGTTGACGGCGATGATGCCATCGCAGGGGTACTCCAGACTCCAGCGCGTCACGGTCTGCCCGTGAATCATGCGATCATCAATACGCACGAACGAAATCATAATTCCTTCCTTCCTTGTTGCTTCCTAGAGGTCTTCCTCGTCTTCATCATCATCGAGGGCAAGTTCGACCTTGCGAGCGCCTTCCTTCGCCTCAGTGATCACGCTGTCGATGAGAGCATCGTCGCTAAGGCCGTCCTCGATGGCCATGAGCGCGGCAATTGCCATCGGCAGTGAGAGACCGCCGAACGCGATCGTCCGGGCCAAGAGGCCCTTCTGCGTGATCGTGTTCAGCGCGTTCGTAAGCGGGGAACCGCCCACGATGTCCCCCAAGACGACGAGGGAATCATCCGCACCGACTGGCTCGAGAACATTACTGAGCCCCACCACGAAGTCATCGGCGGAAACACCGTCCTCCATGGAGTAGCTCAGTACGTTGTCCCGATCGCCCAAAAGCATCTTTATGACGCTGTGGACGCCTGGGGCCATGGTTCCGTGGCTTACCAAAAGCAGATACTTCATAGGCAAAACTCCTTCCTTTCCTTCCAAAATTGATTACATTGTGGCACGACAAACGAGCAACGCATTCCCAAGCGCGTTTCAAATTTGTCATACCTTTGTGGAACCTATGGTTATTATGCGAAGAGTATCAAGTCCAAAATACCAAGGCTGTAACCTTTTTTTGCAGATTTGGGCGAACTTGCAACGACTTCGATTGGAATATTCATGGAAGAGCTCGACGATCAGATGACTTCCCTGCTCACTACGCAGGAAATCGTGGACGCCATCCGCTTTGTCAATGAAGGCGGGGCCGAAGAGGACTTGGCACAAATCGTCACGTATTCGAAGCGCATGGTCTTCATCGCGGTAAACACTCACGTCTCTTCGCGGGAGATCGCCGAGCAGTATGAGGGCTTCGGGTCCTTCATCTCCATGGGCGACTCAGATGCCCTGCTCAAGTTCATTCGCACGAACATGCCCCTGATGGAGCTTCGCACGTCGGAAGACCCCTTGTTGCAAGGGCGCACCGCCGTAGCCTTCCTCGCAAGCATATGCGCACAGTCAGCGCGCCAGGGCGGCCTCCCGGTCGCTCGCTGCTATGCCATAACGCAGGACTACATAAAGCTCGCGAACGAATCCACCAACGAGGAGCTGGTACACTTCCTCATGCTGCCTATGATGCTCGAGCTCACCAAGGCGGTGGGCACCGAGGCGCAATCGTATGTACATCCCATCTCGCACCATGCCATCACCTATGTACGCAGCCACCTCAACGAGCCGCTCGATGGCGACTCCGTTGCCGAAGCATGCGGCGTGAGTCGCAAGACCCTCTGCACTCGCTTCAAGCAGGAGACGGGCGAGACGTTCGCCTCGTATGTACGCCGCGTGCGCATTGAGCGCGCTCGCCGCCTACTCGACACCACCGACCTCGAGATATCGCAGATCGCCTACCAAACCGGCTTCTCTTCCCAGAGCCACCTCCAAACGATGTTCAAGCGAGCGACGGGGTATACGCCGCGCGAGTGGCGCATGCGCGAAATTAACGAAATCTAGCAGGCTGATAGCAAAAAAGGATCAGGCACCGATGTGCCACGGCAAAATGGTTCCGGGTACCAGTGTGCCACTCCCAAGTACCAAGGGGCCACTCTCGACTCTTTAAGCTTACCAAGAGCGTTGTTTCGCTCCTGTGCAGCCGTCCCAAAAGCGGTGATGGCGTCACATGGAGCGGGTACATCTAGGGTGTACGGCAACGAGAGAAAGGTAAGAGCATGAGGAACTCCGTCTACAAGAATCGCAACAACACCCGCAAGAACACTCGTCAGATCACACGGCAGACGCAGCGCACTCGCCCCCACACCGCTTTGGCCGGAGTCGTGGGAGGAGCCGTGGCAGGGGCCGCCGTCTCCGCAGCACTCGTAACTGCACTCATGGGTGGCGTCACCGGCACCACAAGCACTCAACAGCAAACCGAGCCGAAGAATTTCAACAGTGCCGCGCTCAACGTCACAACCGCCAGCGAGAATACAACCATCTCGGAAGCCGTGGCAGAGAAGTGCTTGCCCTCCGTCGTCTCGGTCAACGTCGAGACGCCTGAAGGTGCCGGCATCGGCTCGGGCGTCGTCTTGGATACCGATGGCAACATCATCACCAACTGGCATGTGGCAGGTGACGCAACCAGCATCTCGGTCGTCATCGATGGCGTTACGTACGATGCCACGCTCGTGGGCGGAGACCCGTCGAGCGACATCGCCGTGATTCGCGCCGACCTCAACGGCGCACTCGTCACACCCATGGAGATCGGAGATTCCTCCGCGCTCGTCGTCGGCGACTGGGTCATGACGCTTGGTAGCCCCTTGGGCCTCGACCAGTCGGTCTCCACCGGCATCGTGAGCGCCTTGTACCGCAACCAGCTCATGCCGAGCGCAAGTGGCAACACCCTCTACACCAACCTCATCCAAGTAGACGCGGCCATTAATGGTGGTAACTCAGGAGGAGCGCTGGTCAATGACCAAGGTCAACTGGTCGGCATCAACTCACTTCTTGCGGACGCATCGGGCACTGGGTCCTTCTCTGGCATCGGCTTTGCGATACCGGGCAACTACGCCGTCGAGATTGCCAACAAGGTCATCGCCGGCGAGCCGGTAACGCACGCCTACATCGGCCTTTCCTGCGCCACCGTCAACGAGCAGAACGCACAGGGCAACAACTTGCCCACCGACCAAGGAGCTTATGTTGCCGAGCTTGCGGACGGAGGCCCGGCACAAGCAGCAGGCATCCAGGAGGGCGACATCATAACGAGGATCGGCGACCTTGAGGTCACCTCTGCCGATAGCCTCCTGCTTGGCGTGCGCTCTTATTCCGTGGGCGATACCGTTGAGGTCAACTTCCTGCGCAACGGCGAGCAACACACCGCCGAGGTAACCCTTGGCTCAGACGAGCGGCTCCAAGCGCAGCAAGCACAGGTCCAGCAGGAGCACATGCAGCAGCAGGAGCTCGGGCAGCAACAGATGGAAGAGTATCAGCAGTTCCTCGAGCAGTTCTTGGGAAGGTAACCATCATCACTGAACAACGGGGCATTTGGAATCCCAAATGCCCCGTTGCCATGATTCATGACCGAACAGCAGTGAAGTGACCCTCGACTATGCCGTGGTGCTCCTAAAGCCGTCACGCATGCTCTGCAGGGTGGCCTCATCCAATGCCGTCAGTATGATGCGCAGGCCGTCGCCGTCCTCGTCGAGAATGAAGTACACGTCACGGTAGATGGGCTGCCCCTCTTTCGAGGTGCTCTCCACGTGCAGCGCAGCAGCGCTCAGGTCGCCGATGGTTACCGTGGTGTTTTGCACGTCGATGTCCGTATCGCCGGCCTCTTCAAGTGCCTTTCCGAACGAATCGCCCCAAGCCTGTGCCCACGACTCCTCGTCTGTGATGCCCTCAATTTGGCCCACGCCCTTGGTGAGAACGAACTTCGCCTCGCTACCGTCAGCGTTGGACGCGTAGTAGTCGATATCCTCCCCCTCCACTTCGGACTTCATCTCGGAGCTATCGAAGCCCTCGGGCAGGATGAAGGCGACGCCATAGTACTGGTTCGCGTAATACTTCCCAGACCCCTCCTCGGTGCTCGCGGTGTCTTCTGTGTTGCCACCCGAGGTAACCGTAGTAGTCTCCGTCGTCGTGGTCGTGTTGCCGTCCTCGTCAGTGACCGAGCTCTCGACCGTAGTGGTGGAGCTGGATTCCGAGCTAAAGGAGCAGCCCGCCACACCGAGGGCAAGCACCCCAGCAAGTCCGGCTACGATAACGGGGTTTTTGCTGACGATCCTCATAGGTATATCCTTTCGAACGGGTCTGTGCCTTACGCGCACAAGCGTTATTACGAGTATAACGGTAGGAAATACTCTACCATCTACAGAACCACATGCCCCTGGCTCAGAGGCACAGAAACACGATATCCGGCGACTTCCCACAAGGTATGATGCTAAGCATCGACATTTGGGAGATCAGATCATGCAAGCACAGCACACCATCATTCGTCGACTGCGCTTTGTGGCCGTCCTTGTGGCGGTCGCCAGCGCGTTGGTGGTCATTGCAACGTTCGGCATGAAGCTCGTCACATCACCTTGGGGCCTCGTGAACATCGTCGGGCCTACGGCTGCCGACTCAGATGGCACCATGACGGCCATCATCGACTCAGAGTCGCGTCGCATGCTCATTCTGAACGAACACAACGAGCTGACGGGTCTCGTCGATTGCGGAAAACTCAACTCGCCCATCGATGCCATCACGGATGTTTGCGTTGTGGGCGACACTATCTATGTTGCAGGCGTCCAGTACCAGCAGGACAGCGACATTATCGTACGCGAGCGCGTCATTGCCTACAACAAGCACGGGTCCAAGGAAGAGGTGTTGTACGACCTCGAGGTAGACGGCAACTGGCTACCCGAGATGAAGTCCATGGACAATGCAGGAGATGGTGTCTTCGTAGTGCTCTTCCATCAAGACTACGCAAACATGCGGCTGTCAGCACTCAAAATCGTACACGTAAGCCGTAAGGGGGCAGAAGGCGTAGACGCAACGCCCATGCCTATGGAATACATCTATGATATCGGATACAGCTCCAAGGCCAACGCCATCAAGTCTCTCAACACGCTCGGTACGCTCAACGACATGACCACCGACTCTAAGGAATCAAGCCCTCTTCATGGTCACGTCTTCACTTCACTTGACCTCGCGGATGATGGATCCATATTCCTCGTGGACGACACCGCAGAAGCAGTATGCCGCATGGATCCGGAAGCCATTGGTCCACTCACAACAATCGTCTCTGGAAGTGGATACCAGAACCTGCACGTCAACGGCGACATCCTCACGTTGTGCAATCTGGGACGAGGCACGGTGAGCATCTCGAAGCTGGACGGCTCACACCTCCAGGAGCTCGATGCCGTACCACCGACCAAAGCCCTCTCCTACGCTTGGGGTGCGATCCTCGCCTGCCGCGTCTACCTGGCGGCGTTCCTTATAGTGACACTCATCCTCAAGATTCGGGCACTCATCACCGCCGGGTCCACCGAGGGCTTTGGTGCCATGTTTGCCTCCGCCGTCATCGTGGGGGTTGTCGCTCTAGCCATCGGCTACCTTTCTTACGGTTCCTACACGGCCATGAAGACCGTTCGAGAGAACGAGATCGATCTCTTTGCTGACTATCTGTATGTTATATCCTCTGACCTTGCCAACGACATCGAGGCATGCAACGACCGCCAGGTATTCCGCGAAGGAGACAAGCTGACGGACGAGATCGTCGAAAGCTTTGACTCCACCGCCACACACGTTGGAGGTCTTGCGGCAGTCGCTACCGGCAACTCCGTCGGTATCTATACGACGGTGTACGGCAAAGACGACACAGGAATCTTCTACCTCTACGAAAGCTCGTCGAACCACATACTTGGCAGCAGCATCGAACAGTCCGCAAACACGAAAGAGGTGGAGGAGATCTTCTCCACAGGCAGCGCGAGTGACCAGATGTCGTACGGAGGCACCACGCGCAAGTCAACCATGCGACGCTTCGTGTGTGTGCCAAGCACAGATGAGGAACGCATTTGTGCCGTCATAGAGATTGGCAGCCATCTGAATAGCTTTGAGGCATCTGTGGCAAGTACCCAGGTCGAGCGTACCATCGCGCTTCTGGTAATGATGCTCGTGATCTACCTGACCTACGTCGAGCTGAGGGAATGTGCGCGCTGCTTCGTCTCGTACGGACAGCTGCGACATCACCACGACGCGATTGCGATTCTCACACGCCCGTTCTCATTCTTAATCACCTTGCTCTCCAGCATTGATGCCGTCATGACCACCCTCATCGCCCGCTCGCTCTTATCGGCCGCGAACCTCGGCAGCTCGAGCATGCTGCTTGCACTCCCCTCAGTCATGCTGGGCGTGGGGCTCGCGCTCGGACAGGCCATCTACGCGCTTCTTGGTTCGCGCGTTGTCATACAGAAGCTCATGGTGCGTGGCGCCTTTGCGATGGTGTGCGGCGCCATGATCGCTTTCGCCGTGGTGTGGCAACAGAACTACTGGCTGTACTGCACCGCCAAGCTGCTCATGGCCATTCCCTTCGGGCTGCTCTATACCTTGAGCTACTCCCTCCCTCGCCGCGCCGACACCGATGACGTGCGCGCAATCGCCGCAAGCGACATCAAGCGCACCGACACGTCAGCCGCGGCGCTCGGCACGGTGCTCGGCGGCTACGCAGCCCAATCGTTGGGCAATGCATTCGTGTACGTGCTCGTCGCACTCGTCGGCATGATCGTACTGGCGCTCGCCCATCGTGTGCTCCCCCAGACCAATCACCCCCTGGAGCACGAGGCAAGCGCAACGTCGCGTCACGAGGCGGTGGTCAAGCTCCTCACCAGCAAGACCACCCTCTCCATCGTCCTCTTCCTCATGCTGCCGGCAATTCTGGCGTCAGGATACAACTCGTTCCTCTTCCCACTCTTCTCCGCGAACCTAGGAGTGAGCACCTCATCCATCAACAACCTCTTCGTGTGCGGGCAGCTTGTGGTCTTCGTCAGCATCTCCGCCCTCGAGCGCCTCGAAGAGCGCTACGACAAGTGGCGCATAGCGACCGTCGCCGTGGCATTGCTGGGCGTCGTGTTCCTGCTGTTCTCCTTCAACACGACATTGGTATGGGCAGTCGTGACCATTGCCCTCGTCGGCATGCTCTTCAAGGCAACGGACGGTTGGAAGGCGCTGTGGCCGAGGTCGGCACGGGCGCTTGGGCTCACCACCGGCCTCACAACAGGCGTCATGTTCGCGATGCGAAGTGTGCTCCTCATCGTGCAACCGTTAGTGCTCGGCACGCTCCTCTCGCTGAACAGCAGCATCGCCGTCGTGGTGCTCGGCATCGTGTGCTCGGTATGTTCCGCAACGTTCTACCTCATCACCCGCCACACCGCACTCGCCCCCGAGCCGTTACCTACGGAGCACACCGCATACGGCAAAACCGCGTGACGTGCCAAAGCCGTCATGCTGCCAGTCCCTCCACGGGAAGCTCCACGACGGACCCGGCCTCAACCGATACCGTTCGAGCATTCTCCCCCGACTCTTCGTTGACGCGCTGCTCCCAACCATCATCCGTGAGTACGTAGTCGGCGGTGACGTTTTCGCCGTCCCAGTACGACATTGCTAACGTGTAGTTGCCCGCCGGCACATTGGCCACGAAAGAGTCGGCATCGGCTCCGACCCACGTTAAGAACGACCTTCCACCCGCCTCGTCCCCGACCGAATCGATCGTGAGGCGCATGTTGCTCGGGCTCACGTCAGCGTCCTTGGGCACCGCAAGCTTCAGGTACGATCCTTCTCCGGAAGGATTCTCAGGCGCTTCGGTCTGCGCGAGACGCGCTTCTTCCACCGCCTGCTTCACGGCATCGACGTACTTCGTAAAGCCCGCCTCTTCCATGCACCACGGAAGGAGCTTCGCCATCTGCGGGTAGTCGGTGGAGGGGGTCATGGCGAGAATCACGTTCATCCAATAGTAGAATTGCTCCTCGTTTGACATGCCAGCCTGACCGAGTCTGTACGATATCGAGCCGAGGAGCGATGCGTTGATGTGTGCGCCGCCACAATCGTTGGCCCAAGTGGCCTCCTTCGCGGCCGGTCCATAATACATATCCCAGGTATACTCAGGCTGGTGAAACGCATGGGGATCCTTCATGGAGCGCATGATTTCCAAGCCGTTCTCGCCAAACACCCAAGCGCCGTCCTCGTCGTAGGCGACAGCCATCTCGATCAAGTTGCCCATGATGTCGCTCATGCCCTCGTTTATGGCACCGGAATCATTCAAGTATACGGACGACATCATGGAGGCACCGGTCACACAGTGCGTGAACTCATGCGCAATAATATCGTAGCATTCGCCGTCGGGATCGAGACGATTGAAGGAGAACGTCTGAAAGCCCCACTGACGATCACTATAGAACGCGTTCTGCACTACTTCGCCCTGCTCATCGACCATGTCCATCATGAGCAGCGTTGGCGTGCCGTTATCATCGGGACCGTTCCATCCAATGTCGTTATAGTAGTCCCACACTTGGATGAACGTCTTGTAGATCAAGACCTCCCCACTGTCGAAGCCGTCCTTGCCTTCGACGCGAGGCGAGAGCGTGTCGTTAAACGCGAAGTCGGCATAGTCTGCACAGAGAATCTTTCGCTTGGCATCTCCCAAGACTACGTCTCCCGACTCCGGATCGATGAAGACCGGCACCTCGACGTCCATCTGCGTGCCATCATGTTTGGTGACCGTCCCGGACCAGGTGCTCGCTTGCATCTGGTCGAATGCAAATCGATGCTCATGACAGCAAAGAGCACACCCGTCAGAGCGCTTGCCAAGAAGGTTCCCGTAGTCATGCAGATGGAGGCCACCGAATGTGGTGCTGCCTGTTTCTGCATGATACTTGCCTACTACGGTCGATGGGAACCACTGGAGAAGGTTCGCACAGAGTGCGGCGTGTCGCGTGACGGATCGAAGGCCTCCAACATCCTCAAGGCAGCGCGTGCCTATGGCATGGATGCCCACGGCTACACCTTCTCCCTCGAAGGTATCCGCGAGAAGGTAGCATTTCCCTGCATCCTCTTCTGGAACTTCAACCACTTCGTCGTGCTCGACGGATTCCGTGGCAAATGGGCCTACCTCAACGACCCCACTCGCGGGCAAGTGCGGGTCTCCATGGAGGAGTTCGACCGCTCCTTCACGGGCGTTGCGCTCACCATCCAACCCACCGAGGCATTCGAGACGGGCGGCGCACCAAAGAGCACCATAGCGTTCGTGCACAGCCGTCTGGCAGGACTCTACGCCCCTATTGCCTTCGTTGCGCTCGCGTCCTCACTCATTGAAGGGCTGGCGCCCTCGCTGCTCAATGCCGTGTTGCTCTTCCTGTATCTGGGCGTCATGCTCAGCTACAGCTGGAAGCTCACGCTCATCGTAATCATCGCGATTCTGATCAACACCTTCCTTGCGAACTACCTCTCCCAAAAGCGCGTCAACGTAACGAGGCAACAGATGCGCGACTCGGGCATGTTCTATGCGGCCACGATTGCGGGCATCGAGTCCATAGAGACGCTCAAGGCTTCCGGCGCGGAGGACGGCTACTTCGAGCGCTGGTCGGGCCTTCAGGCGCTCACCAACGACGTGAGCGTGCGCTTTGCCAAGACCAACCTGTATCTTGGCGCGCTCCCAGCGATTCTCACACAACTGGCAAACATAATGGTGCTGCTCCTCGGTACGTACCTCATCATGCAGGACGAATTTACCGCAGGCTCCCTGCTTGCCTTCCAGGGATTCCTCTCAAGCTTCATGGGTCCCGTCCAGTCACTCATTGGCTTGGGACAGCAGGTGCAGGAGATGCGCACCAGCATGGAGCGCGTTCAGGACGTGCTGGAATACCCCGCCGACGTACCTGAGGAGGACGAGAAATACGACCCGGAGGCCGACCACTCCAAGCTCTCTGGCGCCGTGGAGCTCCAACACCTTAGCTTCGGGTACTCCCCACTCGAACCACCACTCATTGATGACTTCTCGCTGTCACTTCAGCCCGGGCAGTGGGTTGCCTTGGTGGGGGCGTCTGGATCGGGCAAGTCCACCATCGCCAAACTGGTGAGCGGCCTCTACGAACCGTGGGGTGGCAATGTGTACTTCGACGGCATGCCCATCTCCGAGATCGCCCGCGACCGTTTGCGTGGGTCACTTGCCGTGGTCGACCAAGAAATCGTCACGTTCGAAGACAGCATCGGCGCAAACATCCGCCTCTGGGATCGCTCGATTGAGGACTTTGAGGTCATCATGGCCGCACGCGATGCCGAAATCCATTCCGACATCATGGCTCGCGACGAGGGATACCGCGAGAAGCTCATTTCGGGCGGTCGCAACTTCAGTGGAGGGCAGCTCCAACGTCTGGAGATCGCGCGCGTGCTGGCACAGGACCCCACCGTCATCATCTTGGATGAGGCAACGAGCGCACTTGACAATGTCACACAGCGCCACGTGAGCGACGCGCTCGATGGTCTCGCCTGCACGCGTGTGGTGATCGCCCATCGTCTGTCCACCATCCGCCATGTGGACCGCATCATCATGCTTGATGGTGGCAAGGTCGTGGAGGACGGGACTTACGACGAACTCGTGGCAAGGCAGGGTGCCTTCGCCGACCTTGTCGCGCGTCAGAGACTTGAGGGTGAATAAGACCTGTATTATTTCCACATGTGTTTGCGGTTCATTTGGGAGGTTGTCACTAGAAGGGATCACCGATGGGCATCGGACAAGCCAAAAGTTTACGTGGTAGGGATACTCTCTGGGTTTTCCTGTTCTTGGTCATCTTTCTGAATGGCTTTGAGTCTGGTGGTTATCAGGCAAGTTTGCTCAGCATCGGTGAAAGCTATGGCCTTTCGATGACATCCATGGGACTCTACGCCGCTTTGGAGCTCTTTGCAGACATGCTCGCACCCTTGCTCTTGGGCAGGTGGGCGGACCGTGTGGGAAAGCGCCTGAGCATAGCGGTGGCGCTCGTTCTCCAAGCGCTCTGCTGTGTGGAGCTGTTGCTCGCGCCTTCGCGCGAGTTCTTCCTTGCCGGCATGTTCCTACTGGGAATCACGACGAGCACACTGCAGTTCGTCACCATCGCGGCACTTGCGGACGCCTACCCCGCAAGCAAGGAACGTCGCATAGGCTACATAACGTCAATGTACGCCTTTGGCGCCGTCATCTCCCCCCTCGCCGTCTCACTCTACCTCGGACTCGGCCTTTCCTGGAAGGCACTATTCGTCCTGCTTGGAATAGGCACGATCGTGTCGCTTGTAGGCATTCACAGCTGCGGCCTCCATCCGCGCGAACAGATTCCTGCTCATCGGGGACCGAAGTATGCCGCCGGCGCCTTCGTACTCGCAGGTGTGTTGACGTTCTGCGTTGTCATGTGCGTGTACGTGGGCTACGAGAACGGCTTCGCATTCTTCGTCGACACCTTGTTTGCGACCGAGCTCAACTCATCGACCGGCAAGTTCGCGCTCTCTCTGTACTGGGCTGCAATGATCCCTGCCCGTGCACTCGTCGGACATCACGCGAAGCACACGTATCGCATCCTCTTGGCCTGCATCATCGCTATTCCCTGCGCATCCGCCCTCATCGCCGCCGCAAACAGCAGTGCGCTGGTCATGCTTCTCTGCATTCCGCTGGGCTTGGCAAGCGGCGCGATATATCCTTGCTCACTGTCCTTGTCTTTGTCGTTTGCCGGCAACAAGACCGCCACGGCAACCGGCATGATAACGACAGCCACGGGCATCGGTGGCTTCGCCCTCACGGCACTTGCCGGCTTCCTAGCGGACGCATGCGGCATGCGAATGACTCTGCTCATCATGGCAGCCTTCTTCGTCCTTCCGCTTGCCGCGCTTCTCCACATGCAGCGCGACCCGCAGTTGCGTAGCGCCACGCGCAACTGACGAGCCAGCCGTACACCAACGGCCCAACACCAACTAGTTCTCGGCCATCGTCACTTCGTAGGTGCCGTCACCCTTGGAATCTATGGTGACGGTGCCATCGGCACTTGTGCGATAGACCTCGACATCTGATTGTTCCAACAGCTTAAGGGTCTTCTTATCGGCAGGATCCTTCTTCGAGTCGGTGATGACGGCAATCTGGGGCTGTACCGATTCAAGGAGTTTGGCGGTGTTCTTTGAGCGACGACCATGGTGCGCCATCTTGAGCACATCGTACTGGTCGTGGTCTTCCTCGAGGAACGCATCGATGCCGTCTTCCTCCAAATCTCCTGCAAAGAGATACGAATCACGACCGTTCACAAGCGTCACGACAAGCGATGCGTCGTTGTCGTTGCCCTCGTCTCCGTCATCGCCCGGTTCGTAATCAACTCCGGAAGGCAGGATGGTGAGGCGCGCACCGCCCACGTCAATCGAAAGCTCCTTCTTTACCAGCTTGGTGGGTACTCCCAGCTCTCGAACAGCCGTCATGCAGGAAGTGTAATTCTCGTCGGCACCCACGTACTCGGGAAGGTAGATGGTCTCAACGTCCACACCCCGCCCCATCTTCGCGACACCACCAACGTGGTCTCGGTCGTAATGCGTGAGAACCATCGCATCAAGCTGCTCGACGCCTTGGTCCTTTAAGTAGGCGAGTACGTCAGCCGCAGTCTTCTCGTATCCCGCGTCGATGAGGACAGACGTGTCGCCTGCCTGAGCGAGAATGCAGTCTCCCTTTCCCACGTCGATGAAGGAGACCCGCAGGGCGGACGGGTCATGCGAAGCAGGGGCTGCCAACACATGCGACTCCCCACCAAAGGCGACGAGACAAAACGCGCAGAACACAAACACGGCAAGGACGATATGCACAAGACGCTTTTTCATGGTAGTACCTCCTTAGTTAGCTCCCATGATAACGCGAACCTGATATCCCATACAAGAACCTGACCCCGCACAAAGGCCTGCCAGAAGGCGTGACGGACGGTGGCATTTATACCAAACGTGAAAGGAGCACCATGAAGACAGGAACGATCATCGCCATAGTCGCAATCGTACTGGTAGGCGGATGTCTGTACACGCATCGTCGCGTCATCAGGGCGCTCGTTAAGCACGAGCCCATGCCCAAGGCACCCTCATGGCACGTCTGGGTAAAACAGGAGAATAAGCGCGAATAATACCGCGTGGCCAAACCAGCGAGCAAAGGGGACAGGTCGTGTGACTATCGTCGAAGACAAGCCGCACGAGCTGTCCCCTTTGCTCATGTACCCTTGATGCCTTGCCCACGCTAAGCATGCAAAAACCATGCTAAAATAGCATCAGCAGGGATAGGGGTGATATGTGGGACTTTAGCTTCATGACGCCATGCGTGCTCATGCTTCTAACGATACTTGGTTTCTACTTCAGCGAACCGCGTCTGCCGGTGCGTGCAAACAGAACATTTGTGACCTTGCTCGTAATCGAGTTGTGTGTCATGGCAACGGACATCATCTCCACGCTGGCAGACGAGTACTACCAAGACCTGAGCCAAGCTATCCTCTATGTCGCGAACACGCTCTATTTCATGTTCTTCTTCGCGCAGTCCTACTACTTCTATCGCTATACCCTCCGAGTGGTGCTCGTGGGCTCCGAGATCCAGCAATGGGTCGAGGCAGCGTTTTCGGCTCCCTTCTGGTTTGCTGAGGTCCTCTGTGTCTCGAGCGTCTTTACCGGTGCCATATTCCGTATAGACGAGACCGGCTACCACAGCGGCCCCTTCTACCCGATGCTCTATGTATGCTCGTTTCTCTACATCGCGCTGTCGATTGCGATGCTCATTCGACGAAGGGACGAGCTACTCCGTCACGAGCTCAGCGGTGCCTTAGCCTACAATGCCGTATTGCTCGCAGGCAGCACCATGCGCTTGCTCTTTCCCCGCGTGCTCGTCATGGACACCTTCTGCACCATTGCCATTACCATCATCTTCTTTTGCTTCATGAATCCTCATCTGTTCATCGACCAGAGCCATATCGCCTTCAACAAGCGCGGTCTCCGACTCCTGCTTTCCGAGGCCTTGGAGAGAGATGGCCTGCGTGTGATGGGCATCGCAATAAAGAACTACCAACAAGAGCGAGTTGTTGTAGGCGGGAATCGCGTTGACCGCGCCATCGAGAGCATATGCGTATGGATTGTGCAGAGTTTCCCTCGCAACGTGTTGTTCTACCTTGGCTCAGGTCACCTTGCGATGACGGGCATAGGCAACGTCGACTGGAAGGACGTCCAGCAAAGGATTCGCAAGCAATTCCAGAACTCTTGGGAAATCGGCGGAAGCATCCTCAACCTCGGCGTGCGCTTCGTAGACATCGACGAGTTATGGCATGCATGCCATAACTCGTCTCATGAGAAGCTGCGGGTTATGAGAAGCTGGCTGAGAAGCCGCAGCTGCCCGCCGCCGACGGCCCTCGTCTCCTTCTCATAACCCCTCGGCACTCACAAAGGCCCGGAC
>JAFWIE010000007.1 GCA_017533825.1 Atopobiaceae bacterium
CCATCGGTGGAACGAAAAACCCGTCCCCTGTTCCATCGGTGGAACGAAAAACCCGTCCCCTGTTCCATCGGTGGAACGAAAAACCCGTCCCCTGTTCCATCGGTGGAACGAAAAACCCGTCCCCTGTTCCATCGGTGGAACGAAAAACCCGTCCCCTGTTCCAGGACACTCACGCCTCCACGATGCGGCAGGTGTGCTCCTTGGTCCTGACGTCGTAGGTGACGGCCACCACGAGGATCGGCACGCCCAGGTCGCGCAGGACCTGGGGGCAGTCGCGTTCGAACACCTGGTCGACGGCCGCGCGCACAGGCTTATCCCACTTGAGCTCCACGAGCAGTGCCGGCCGGTCCGTGCCCGCCCTCGGCAGGTAGGCCACGTCGGCGAAGCCTCGGCCGGAGGGCAGCTCATCCACGCACGCCCAGTCGTCGACAGCCGCCACGAGCGCAGCCTTCACGACGGCACGCAGCGCCTGCTCGTCGTTGTAGTGCAGCGGCGAGCAGGCCACGTCGTGAGCACGCCCGATGGCGGCGGCCACCGCCTCCCCGTCCCCGGCCACCACGTCCTCCACGAGCCGCGTGGAGTCGCGCATGACGCGGGCGAGCCTCGGGTGGCGGCTCTCCTCCGCCGCGCGCCTCAGCTCCCCGCGCACCTCCTCGTTGGGCACGTGAGCACGCTTGGCGTCGATGTCGAAGCACAGATAGCCCAGGTGCACAAGCAGGGTGAGCGCGTCGTCGCGGCTGGCCACGGCGGCCATGTCGTTCTGGAACTTGTACGGGTCGACGCGCAGCTCCTCTCCGCCGATAGCGCGCAGCACGTCGGCCTGCAGGCCGTCGAAGTCCATATCGATGTAGCGCCGCAGCTCCTCGAAGGTCTCGGTGGAGGGCCAGTAGGAACCGGTCCTGCGCCTGGCGCAGGCGCGCATTACCGAGTAGGGGGCGTATGTCGCAACGTGGTCGGGCTCACCAGGCGCGGGATCGAACGCCGGCAGGTCGTATCCGTCGTACCAGCGATGCACGTCGGTCAAATCCAAGCCACGCTTGGCGCAGAGCCGTTCCACCTCGTGCTCGTTGAAGCCCACGTACGGCACGTACTGGCCGGGGTCGACCATCGTGTACTCGTCGAAGTCCGAGACGGCGCTCTGGTGGGCGTACTTCTTGATGGGCAGGATTCCGGTCATGTAGGCGCCGGCAACGACCTCGGCGGTGAGATTCGCGTTCTTGAAGATGCTCCGCAGCCAGTCGGCGTAGGCATCCTGCGCGGCGGTGTTCCCCTGCGCCAGGCGGTAGGGCGCGTCCCACTCGTCGATGACGAAGACGAACTTTCGGCCGGTTGTCTGCACAGTGTCCCAGAGGGCAGAGGCCACCTCGGATTTCTTGTTCGACGCACCCGACCCGGCACCCGGCGCCAGTTCCCGCAGCTCGGGCAGCACCGCGTGCGCAATAGCAGCAACCGCGTCTGCGCCCTCCGCGGCCTGCATGATGCCCGCCATGTCGAGGCGCAGCACGTTGAACGCGTTGAGGTTGGCGTCCCACCCCTCTTGCCGCGCAACGTCGCGGCCCTCAAAGAGCGCCCGCGAGTCGCAACCGCAGCTGTAGAACGCTGCGAGCGACTGTGCCGCGTAGCTCTTGCCGAATCGCCTGGGGCGGCTCACCATCACGAGGTTCCTCGGACCGTTGAGCGTGGAGTCGAAGAGCGAGACGAGCCCCGTCTTGTCCACGTACTCCTCGCCGACTATTCTCGTGAATCCCTCGTTGCCCGGGTTTACGTAGCGCCCCATGTCGCGTTCCCTCCTCGCCCGCTCAGCCCGCGCACATTATACCTCGTGGCAAGGGACTCCACCGGGGGCTGGCCACCGTACGCAGGGGTGCGCCCGCCGGCGCGTCCCGTGCCGCTCGCGGGCAGTGGCGGACGGATTGGCGTGAAACGCTGTGCCACCTGCGATGGAACAGGGGACGGGTTTTTCGTTCCACCATCGGTGGAACGAAAAACCCGTCCCCTGTTCCAGGGTCGCTCTGCGTCCTCAGCAGGGCCCCTCCCGGTCGCCGTCACGCGTGCTAAAATTGGGGCGAAGAACTCCGTCGGGAGGGGGCGCCATGGACCGCAAGCTGCCCATAGGGATCCAGAGCTTCGAGAGCATGCGGTGGGACGGCTACGTGTACGTCGACAAGACCGCCTACGTATACAAGCTCGTGCACGAGGGCAAGCCCTACTTCCTCAGCCGCCCGCGCCGCTTCGGCAAGAGCCTGCTGGTCTCCACCATGCGCGCCTACCTCGAGGGTAGGCGCGAGCTCTTCTCGGGGCTCGAGATCGAGCGTCTGGAGGAGGGGGCCGCCGTGCGGGAGGGCCGCGAGCCGTGGGTGGCGCGGCCGGTGTTCCACTTCGACCTCACGGGCCAGGACTACCGTGCGGTGGCGCTCGAGGACGTGCTGGGCGAGCAGCTCGCGCGCTGGGAGAGGACCTACGGCGCGAGCGGCTCCGTCACGCTCGGCGGCCGGTTCCAGGACCTGCTCGAGGCGGCCCACGCGCAATCCGGCCACCGCGCGGCCGTGCTCGTGGACGAGTACGACAAGCCGCTTCTGGACGTGATGGAGGACGAGGGCCTGCTCGAGCGCAACAGGGACGTGCTCAAGGGGTTCTTCTCGGTCCTGAAGAAGGCCGACGAGCACCTGAGGTTCGCGTTCATAACCGGCGTCACCACGTTCTCCAAGGTGTCCATCTTCAGCGACCTCAACCAGCTGAGGGACATATCCTTCAGCCGGGACTACGCGGGGATGTGCGGCATCACGGAGGTCGAGCTGCTGGCGGCCTTCGAGCCGGAGCTCGACGCCCTGGCGGCGCAGCTCGGATTGGGCCACGACGAATGCCTCGCCGCCCTTCGCGCGCAGTACGACGGGTACTGCTTCCACCCGGACGGGCCGAGGGCGTCGTGCGGCGAGCCCGACGGGCGCAGGGTGTACAACCCGTTCAGCCTGCTCAGCGCTCTGACGGAGCGCAATCTCGGCTTCTGGTGGTTCGAGACGGGCACGCCGACGTTCCTCGTGAGGCGCCTGCGCGACGCGGAGCTCGACCCCAAGAGGCTCACCGACGGCACAATCTACGCTACGGCGAGGCGCCTCTCCGACTACCGCGCCGATGACCCGGACCCCATCCCGCTCATGTTCCAGGCGGGCTACCTCACGATCCGCGCGTATCAGGCGAGGACGCGGCGCTACCAGCTCGCCGTCCCCAACGGGGAGGTGCGCGACGGCCTAGAGGAGAGCCTGCTGCCCGCATGGGCACCCGGCTACTCCGAGGCGCGCGGCACGGACGTGTACTCGCTGCTCGACCTCGTCGAGGCAGGCGACGCGGAGGGCATGCGCGACGTGCTGGCGGCCCTCTTCGCGTCGATCCCCTACACCCGCGAGGACGACCCCTTTGAGAACTACTTCCAGGCCGTGATCTGGCTCGTGTTCGCCCTTCTGGGGCGCTACGTGCGGTGCGAGGTGCGCCAGGCGCGCGGCCGCGCGGACGTCGTCGTCGAGGCCCGCGAGCACGTGTACGTGATGGAGCTCAAGCGCGACGGCACCGCGGCCGATGCCCTCGCGCAGATAGAGGCCAACGGCTACGCCGCGCCCTTCTCGGCGGACCCGCGGCAGGTGCACCTCATCGGCTGCTCCTTCGATTCTAGGACGCGCCTGCTCGCAGATTGGGAGGAGCGCTAGCGCCTCGGTCCGGTCCGAGCGGGGTGGGCCGTTCGGCGATGTATGAGCTGCAATCATGTAAGAGTGTTGACAATTTCAGGGCACGGGGTGTCAGGGCACGGAGTCGTTGGGACGGTCTCCAACCTTAGGGCATGGACAGCCTGCCCAGATGCGTCCCGGGGCATACACTGAATCGACCGCCATTAGGAACAATGCAGAGCCAAGATTAGCCTCAGACAGTAGCTCAACCGGCGGCATGGGTTCCGAAGAGTTCCGAAGCCAGTGCCGAAGATGGCTCTTCTCGGCACTCACAAAGCCCGAGGAGAGTGTATACACCCATCTATTGAATACACCCATCTATTGAACAGAGGCTTGGCAAGAACTTCGGAAATCGCAGATGCAGTGGCGCTCAGTCCGCGCGGCACGCTCAAAGCCCTAAAACGCCTCGAAGAGAAACAGTTTTGGAAGGTGTGCATGGCAACTGGACAGATATGAAAACTGGCGTGAACTTCCGTAAGGAGGAGTCTGGCGCGCCTCGTTTCCCTGCGATGGCCATTGGGGCATTCCGGTTGTAAAGAAGCAAGCGTTGGCGGAGGGACCCATAGAGCTTGTCTCATATGCGGATACGCGTACCCACGATCTTTATGCGAACACACCCAAGGGTGTCCATTTCTTCATTGACGATCCGCGCTTTGAGGGGGTCTATCGCAACTACGAGAGACCTGTGGCAAAGCTCTCCCAGTATCGCTTCCTGCTCACGCCCGATAACTCGATATACGCGGACATGAAGCCTTGGCGACAGTTGCGTAGCGTGGGCGAGAGCCGCTGGTGCGGAGCATATTGGCAAAGTCGCGGACTCACGGTGTACCCTACCGTGAGCTAGGGGCCACCTCGGACCTACGAGTTTTGCTTCTCTGGAATCGAGCGACACTCGACGGTTGCAATCGCTACCTATGCGTGTCCAGCGGGAAAGAGGCCTTTACCTTCCGGGCTATCGGGAAATGATTCGTGCTCTTGATTCCGAGCATATTATCTGTCTCGGGGAGCCGTTTCCCGAAATGCGGGAAGTGGACATAGTCGTGGACGAGCGCTCGGCACGAAGGACGGTGCGTTGACATGGGCGGACGGAGGATGACGTCCGCGCGGGCATGGAGGCAGGCGTGCTCTCCTGCGAGGACTACTTCGTCCTTCCCTGACGGTCCGGGGGTCCACTGGGGGGTAGCCCCCTGATGGACGTGGTCCACTGGGGGGCTATCCCCCAGTGGACCACGTCGGCTGTCTAACGTGCCCGTGGCTAATACGTGGTTTTGCGCCCTCGACTCGAACGAGGATCTCCGCCGTGTGAGGGCGGTATCCTACCCATTTGGACGAGCGCAATAAAAGT
The DNA here is from genome assembly GCA_017533825.1 of Atopobiaceae bacterium. Classification (GTDB taxonomy): domain Bacteria; phylum Actinomycetota; class Coriobacteriia; order Coriobacteriales; family Atopobiaceae; genus RUG440. The sequence goes on from JAFWIE010000007.1 coordinate 5,065, forward strand.
AACGGACACTAACGACTGCCGACCGATTCTCATGCTAGCATAGCCGGTCCGAGCTTGACGAGAAGCGCGGCCTGCGGCATGCTCGTATCGGCAGTCGTTGCATCGGTTCCTTTTATGCCTTCCACGCAGGAGGTGCGGGTTCGAGTCCCGCCGGGCGAAAGCCCGTAGCTTAACTGGTTAGAGCGCCTTAAGTTTCCGATGCGTTGGACAGCCACTTTCGGGGCGTCTCGGGCACTGCTCGCGGCGCCCCATTAATCGATGCGAACGTCCGCCGCGGCAAGAGGGGAGCAACCATGGAGACCAAACGATGCGACGTGCTCATCGTTGGCGCGGGACCTGCGGGCATCTTCTGTGCGTTGGGGCTGCTCGGCAGGGGTGTCGCGCGCCACATCACCATCGTGGAACGCGGACTGCCCATTGAGCGTAGGAGCTGCCCGAAGGAGCGCACGGGGTGTTGCGTCGGCTGCAACCCGTGCCGCATCACGACGGGCTTCAGTGGGGCGGGGGCCTTCTCGGACGGCAAACTCTCGCTTTCGTACGAGGTGGGCGGCGACCTGCCCGAGCTTATCGGCGTCGCCCGCGCGCAGGAGACCATCGACCGCTGCGACCGCATCTACCTCGACTTCGGCGCGGACCCACGCGTGGAGGGCGTCGAGCATCCCGACGAGATAGCCCGCATTCGCCGACGGGCGATACGGGCGGGTCTCAAGCTCGTCGACTGTCCCATCCGGCACCTCGGGACCGAGCGCGCACAGATCCTCTATGGACGCATCCAGCATCACCTTGCCGAGGCGGGCGTGGAGATGCTCTTTGAGCACGAATGTCTCGACCTGCTCGTTGATGGCGGTGCCAGAGGGACGACGTGCGTGGGGGCAGTGGTGCGCGACGCGCGGGGGTCGGCGAGTGCGGAACCGTTCCGAATCTTGGCCAGAGAGACAATCGTGGCTGTCGGTCGGCGTGGCGCTGCCTGGCTCGCTCGGATGTGCGAGGAGCATGGCATCGGGCACGAGCCCGGTCCCATGGACATGGGCGTGCGCGTTGAGGTGCGCAACGAGGTGATGGACGACGTCAACAACGTGCTCTACGAGAGCAAGCTGGTGGGCTACCCCAACCCCTTCCGCGACAAGGTGCGCACGTTCTGCCAAAACCCCGGCGGCTTCGTGAGCCAAGAGAACTACGACGGCAAGCTGGCGGTGGTCAACGGACACAGCTACAAAGACAAGAAGAGCAACAACACCAACCTTGCGGTGCTCGCGACGCAGCACTTCCGCGAACCGTTCGACCGGCCCATCGCGTACTCCCAGCAGGTTGGCCATCTGGTGAACATGCTTGGTGCGGGGAACATCCTCGTGCAGCGCTTCGGGGACATTCTCGACGGCAAGCGGACGTGGGCGGAGGAGCTCACGCGTTCGAACGTGGTGCCGACGCTGCCCGATGCGGAGCCTGGCGACATCACGAGCGCGTTGCCCTATCGCACGATGACCGACATCGTGGAGTTCATCAAGGCCGTCGACCTCGTGGTTCCGGGCTTTGCGGCCGAGGAGACGCTGCTCTACGCGCCCGAGCTCAAGTTCTATAGCAACCGCGTGCGCATGGACACGGACTTCAACACCTCAGTGCAGCGCCTGCACTGCCTCGGCGACAGCTCCGGCTGGACGCGCGGCCTCATGATGGCGAGCGTGATGGGCCTGCTCATGGGCGAGCGCCTGTGACGGTCCTTGAGGTGACGTCCTGCCGCGAGGTGCAGGCGATGTTCCTCGGAGAGCGCGTCTCTCTAAGGGCATCAGTTCAGGAGGTGCGCGCGAACGGCTTCGAGGTGGGCATAGGGGACCTTGCACGATTCGAGAAACGCGCGCACGGAACCATGGTTCGCGACGAGCGTGTCGTAGACGATGGAGACCGCCTCCATGCGCGAGCGCAGCAGGTAGGCGAAGAAGTCCCCATGGCGCTTGGCCTCGGGCGTCGCACCGGTGCTGCAATACGCACGCACGACCTTGTCGACGGTCCGCTTCTGGCCGAAGGAGTAGCAGTAGTCGGCAACGATTTGTTCGCGTGGGACGTCAACGAGTCCGAGCAGCATCAGCGCGAGCATGCCAGTGCGGTCCATGCCCGCCGCACAGTGGAAGAGCACGCACTCGTCGCGCTGTGCCTCCGCGCAGAATGCAAAGGCGCGCCGAATGGCGTCATCGGTTGCGAGCATGTGCAGATAGCTCGTGACGAGGTAGTTGTGCGTGTCGTGCGCGGGCATCATCGTGGGCGAGGAGATGTCCACGTCGTAGAGGCCGACGTTCTCCCACGTCACCCAGGGAAGATGTGCGAAGCGACAGGTAGCACGCGGCGATTCCCCAGCACTGCGTAAGTCGAGCACGCGCCGCACGCCCCAGCGCTGGAGGTTCTTCAAATCCCGAGCGTTGACGGCCGACGTGCTCCCACAACGCAGGAACCGATGCGCGACCGTAGGACCGAGAGGCGTGTCGTAGCCGCCTAGGTCGCGGATGTTGGCGATGGAGTGTATGTCGAGCTTCATGGTTACCCTCCTCGCTGGGCCACTCTCCCCTAGGGGACCGTGCCCCGGGGATTGTTCCCCGAGGAATCCGTTCTCCAAGGGATCGTTCCCCAAGGAAAGCTGGCCTTCAGGGGTCCAATTGTCGCTGACATCCATGGTAGCGCCTAACACCCGTTTGTGCGAGGATGCCGACGCGCTATAATGGCGCACACCCGTCGAAAGGAATGCAGATGAGTAACATCGCACAGGTTGCTGCGACCATGAAGCTCGAGAGCCCCGTCATGGCCGCGACGTCACTCGAGATGCGCAACGATGCGCTGGCAGGTATTCGGGATGCGCTTCTGGCGCACAAGGAGCAGATTTTTGCCGCCAACGCGGCGGACCTCGCCGCTGCGGAGGAGTCGGGTGTCGCCGCCCCGATCGTGAAGCGCCTGAAGTTCAACGAGGAGAAGCTGCAGGGCGTGTGCGATGGCATTGGCGACCTTATCGGCTTGCCCGATCCCGTCGGTCGCCTGCAGCTACGTCGGGAGCTGGACGAGGGTCTCGTCCTCGAGCGCCGCGCGGTGCCCATCGGCGTCATCGGCGTCATCTTTGAGGCGCGGCCCGACGCACTCGTGCAGATTTCCACGTTGTGCCTCAAGAGCGGCAACTGCGCCATCCTCAAGGGTGGTAGCGAGACGATGCGCACGAACAAGGCGCTCTTTGAGGTCATCCACGCTGCTGCCGTGGAGGCCGGTCTGCCCGAGTCGTGCCTGCATCAGGTCGAGGCACGCGAGGAGATTGGCGAGCTGCTTGCGTGCGACGAGTCCGTCGACCTTCTCATTCCGCGTGGCTCGAATGCGTTCGTGCGCTACATCATGGACAACACCCGCATCCCCGTGATGGGCCATGCCGACGGCATCTGCCACGTGTACGTGGATCGCGACGCCGACGTGCAGAAGGCCGTTGCTGTGGTGGTGGACGCAAAGACACAGTACGTCGCCGTGTGCAACGCCGTCGAGACCCTGCTGGTAGATCGTGCCGGCGCCGAGACGCTGGTGCCCGCACTCGTGGACGCGCTCAAGGCCGCTGGCGTCGAGGTGCGTGGTGATGCTGAGGTTCAGGCGCTTGCCGACTGCGTGCCCGCGACGGACGAGGACTGGGACACCGAGTATCTCTCGCTCGTCATCTCTGTGAAGGTCGTCGGTGGCGTGGACGAGGCCATCGAGCACATCAACAAGCATGGGTCGCACCATACCGACGCCATCGTGACCGAGAATGCCCAGACAGCGGCACGCTTCCAGCAACTCGTCGACTCGGCGGGTGTGTACTGGAACTGCTCGACGCGTTTTGCCGACGGCTTCCGCTACGGCTTCGGCGCCGAGGTGGGCATCTCCACCAGCAAGCTACACGCCCGCGGTCCCGTCGGTCTGGATGGGCTCGTCACGTACAAGTACTGGCTCGCAGGCAACGCCCATGTGGTGGCAGACTACGCGAGTGGTGCCAAGAGCTTCCACTTCCGCGACCTGTAAGGGCATGTGGCCGCGTTCCCACGATGGGAATGCGGCCACTTTTGGCTGCCTCACCATTGCGAGAGGCAGCCTGGGGAACCAATCGTTTGTCAGCTACCGGCGCACGAGGACCTCGCCGTTGCTGGCGTGCGCGGCACCCTCGCGGATGACCTCGCCCACGGAGTCGACGACGATGCGTCCCGAGCGCGGGTTCTTGATGGAGTCCACGTGTCCGCGGATGCTGGCCTCGACTTCGGAGTTCTCGAATGCGAGGTCGCAACCGACCATCTCGCAGTCGATGAGCGTGAGGTTCTTCGCATAGCAAAGGGGCTGGGTGCCCTCGATGCGGCAGCGCTCGAGCGTGAGGCCCTCGGAGTACCATCCCAGGTATTCGCCGCGGATCACGGAGTCGCGCACCACGACGTTGCGTGCGTGCCAGAAGGCGTCCTTGGTGTCGAGGACGGAGTTCTCGATGGTGAGGTTCTCGACGTACTGGAACGAGTACTTGCCCGTGAGCTCGCTGTCGCGCATCTCGACATTGCGGCTGTCGAGGAAGGGATACTCGCCTTCGAGGTGAGAGTTCAGGATGCGCAGCCCGCGGCACTTCCACCCGAACTCGGTCGAACGAACGTCGCAGTCCTCGAGGGTGATGTTGTCGCATTCGCGTACGGCCTTGATGCCGTGCAGCTTCGTGTGGTCGATGCGCCCGTCGCGTGCGTACCACAGGGCGGCGCGGCACGACTCGGAGAGGGCAGACGTGCTTACCGAGAAGCCCTCCGTGTGCCAGAAGGGGTAGCGCAGGTCGAACTCGCAGCGCTCCACGTCGATGTTGCGGCACTCCTTGAGGACCGACTCTCCGTCGGCGGGTCCAGCGAAGATGACGTCTTCCACCCAGGCGTCGCGCAGGCCGTAGAGGGCGCGCTCCCCGTCGAAGGTCTGGTGGGAGATGGTGGCGTGTTCCGTCGTGATGGCGTTGGCTTCGGTGGTGCAGGCGCAGTTGCAGGTGTAGTCGCAGCTCATGATTCCTCTTTTCTGATTGATTTGCTGGCTATTATGATGCGCCTCTCGCCGAACGATAGCCAATGCTTTGATAGAATCATGTGCCATACGTTGTACGCATGGTTTTGTCAAGACTAAGTGAGAGGGGCTTCCATGGAGCTGCGTCACCTTCGGTACTTCCTTGCTGCTGCGCGCGAGGGCAACATGACGCGTGCTGCAGCCTCGTGTCATGTCTCCCAGCCGGCACTCTCGCGTCAGCTTGGAGACTTGGAACGCGAGCTGGGATGCGAGCTCTTTGTGCGCGCGAGCCGAGGAGTGACGCTCACGGAGGAGGGCATGCTCCTGCGCAAGCGTGCAGAGGAGATTGTTGACCTGGCCGACCGTGCCGAGCTCGAGCTGCGCACGGATGGCGCGCAGATTGAGGGCGACGTCTGGGTGGGGGCGGGCGAGTCGCGCGTTCTGGATGTGGTCGCTCATGCCATGGCACGCCTTGGGACCGAGCAGCCGGGCGTTCGTCTGAGGCTGTATTCAGGCAATGCCGAGGACGTGGTCGAACGTGTGGACAAGGGCCTTCTTGACTTCGGCGTCCTGCTGGGTCATGAGGTTGATCGGCGCTTTGAGTCGCTCGACCTTGGGTGGTGCGATAGTTGGGGTGTCCTCATGCGACGCGACCATCGACTTTGCGACCGGACGTCGCTTACGCTTGATGAGCTTGCGGGCGAGCGCCTCATCGTGAGCGCGCAACGACATATCGATGAGACCGACGGGGGCCTTGTTGAACGCGTTACGAGCTTGGGGATACCCGTGGTCGCTACCTATACGTTGCTGTACAACGCCTCGCTCTTGGTGGAGCGGGGCGTGGGAGTTGCCGTCTGCTTTGAGGGCATTGTGGCGGCGGGGGAGGGCACGCCCTTTGCATTCGTGCCGCTCACGGATTTGCCCGAGGTGCGCGCGATGCTCGTCTGGAAGCGATTCCAGCCGATGTCGCGCGCGGCCCAGCTGTTTCTTCGGATGATTCGAGACGAGCAGTCCGACTGACCGGACAAAGGGGGCAGTACATGCATCGCACACCGTTCAACGAGGATTGGGTGTTCTACCGTGACGGGTCACCGAATGGGACGTCCGTCTCGCTGCCGCACGACGCCATGATTCATGCGCCACGGAGCGCCGACGCTCCGTCGACGGGTGAGCAGGGCAACTTCCAAGGAGGCACGTATCGCTATGAGAAGCGCTTTTCGGCTCCCCTGGAATGGGCTGGGACGCATGTGTTGCTGCAGTTTGGTGGGGTGTATCGGCATGCGCGCGTGTCGCTGAACGGCGTGGAGGTCGGTGGATGTGCGTATGGGTGGAGCCCCTTCTTCTGCGATCTTTCTGAGGCGTTGCGTCCGGGGGAGCAGAACCTGCTGGTGGTGACCTGCGAAAACGCCGTGCAGCCCGACTCGCGCTGGTATACCGGTGCGGGTATCCATCGCCCGGTATGGCTGTGGGTGGGCGGTCATGCGTGCATCGCCCCGGAAGGTGTGCGCCTGCGCACCGTCGGCATCGACCCAGCATGTGTGCGGGTGGAGGTTGCGTGCGACGCGGGTGACGTGCACACGGAGTTGCTCGACGGCGACGAGGTCGTCGCCAGCGTGGAGGGGCGTCATTCCCTCCTGCGGATTCCCGATGCCAAACTCTGGAGTGCCGAGGACCCGCACCTTTACACGTGGCGATCGACGCTCTCGCGGGATGGGGTCGTGCTCGATGCCGCCACGGGTACCTTCGGCATCCGAGAGTTGCGTTGGGGTACCGACGGTTTCTTTGTCAACGGCGAGCGGACGCTCCTGCGCGGAGGCTGCATCCATGCGGATAATGGCATCCTCGGTGCCGCCGCTTGGCCCGAAGCCGACCGACGGCGTGTCCTCATGCTCAAGGAGGCCGGCTTCAATGCCATTCGCTCCGCTCACAATCCTGCGTCCGACGCGACGGTGGAGGCCTGCGATGAGTATGGCGTCTACCTTCTCGATGAGGGATGGGATCAGTGGTTCGATCACAAGAATCCCTACGACTACGCTGACGAGTGGCGCGAGAATCACCTTGCTGACCTCGACGCCCTCGTGGCACGTGACTACAACCACCCTTCGGTGATTATGTGGTCCATTGGCAACGAGGTGAGCGAACCGCGTTGCGAAGAAGGACTCGCCGCCATCGAGCGAATGGTCGCGCGTCTGCACGAGGCGGATCCGACGCGACCCGTCACGTGTGGTGTCAATCTCACCATTCTGGGCAGCGCTGCCAAGGGACGTGCCGTTTACGACGCGGAGAACGGCGGCATGGGAGAGGGCGGGGAGGCGTCGCAGACGGGCCTCACCAGCACGACGTTCAATGCGCTTTCGCAGGTCATCGGCTTTGGGATGAACCATATGGCAGACCTGCTCTCCTTCGATCGTGCCTGCTCTCCGGCGCTCGATCGACTGGACATAGCAGGCTACAACTATGCCCGCGGTCGCTACGTGATGGACGGGCGCCTGCATCCGCAGCGCGTGATCGTGGGCACCGAGACGCTGTGTGGTGACGTGGTGCGCAACTACCGTGCCATGCAGCGGCTTCCCTACTTGGTGGGCGACTTCGTCTGGGCTGCGTGGGACTACCTGGGCGAGGCGGGATGCGGCGCATGGACCTATGGTGATTCGGATCGCGCCTTCCAGAAGTCGTACCCGTGGCTTTTGGCGAATCAAGGGGCATTGGACATCCTGGGCGACCCGAATGCCGAGATGCTTCTGGCGCAAGCTGCATGGGGCATGGCGTATGAGCGGCCGCTCATTGCCGTGCGACCCCTTGGGCAGGGGGTGGCACCCGCGCGAGCCGCATGGCGCTTCTCCAACGGGCTTCCCAGCTGGAGTTGGAGGGGTTGCGAAGGCGAGCACGCGACGGTTGAGGTGTTCTGCAGCGCCCCTGTCGTCGATTTGCGCCTCAATGGACGCTCGCTCGGTCGCAAGCGGTCACGCGGGTGCATCTGCAGATGGACGGTACCCTACGAACCGGGCGAGCTCGTGGCCACGGCGGTGACGGCGCGCGGAGAGGAGCTGGGACGCACGGTGCTGCGCTCCGCGGGGCCGGCAAGGGTGCGGCTGGAGGCGGAGCGGCGCGTGGCGGAGCCGGGCGACCTGGTATACGTGAGGGTACTGGTGAGCGATGATGCGGGCATGGTCGAAATGCTCGACGATCGGATGCTCACGGCGCATGTTGAGGGCGGTGAGCTGCTTGCCTTCGGGAGCGCCCGCCCGCGCACCGAGGAGCGCTATGACGTGGGTGCACACACCACCTACTTTGGGCGTGCCCAAGCCGTGGTGCGCATGGGGACGAAGGACGTTACGCTCGTGGTGCGCGACGAGCGAGCGGGAGGACGAGAAGAGCGAGTAGTAATCCGCGTGGGCGCGTGACAGGTTGACGAGTTGCCTTCCGAATGACGGCTAAGAGGAGTTACCTCTTGGCCGTCTCTTTGACAAACGCTATTCCGTGGGATTCGCGTCCGGTGCTTCGGGTGCAGCGGGCTCAGGTGCGACGGGCTCCTGCGTTGGTGCTGGCTCTGTGGCAACGGTATCCGTGAAGACGGACTCCTCGGCTGCAGGCTCCTGCGGCGTTGCGTCCTCGCTGCTTAAGGGCTCGGTTGCTGCGGGCTGCTCGGTTGTAGTCGGCTCCGTTGTCGTCGCAGGCTCCTGCGGCGTTGCGTCCTCGCTGCTCACGGGCTCGGTTGCTGCGGGCTGCTCGGTCGGTGCGGGCTCCTCGGCAGCAGTCGGCTTATCAGCCGCACTGGGCTCCGCTGTCGTTGCAGGCTCCTCATTCGTTGCGGGCTCTGTGACGACGCTCTCCTTGGACTGCTCGGTTTCTGTGGCAGCGGGGTCCTGCGCCGTTGTGCTTTCCTCGTTTGCAGACTCTGTGGCGGCTGCAGACTTCTGCTCTTCCGTAGCCTTTGCGGCGGGAGTCTTCGCAGCGGCGGTGGCTTTCATTGTCTGCGTAGCAGCTGAATCAGTCGCGGTGCCAGATTGGCCTTGGCCTTGAGGCGCGGTGGCAGTCGTGGTGTCCGTAGCGGAAGGCTTCTTGGCTGTGGCGGTTGCCTTCTCCTTCTTCGTGGCAGGTGCAGTTGCGGCGGGCTTCGGCGCAACGGGAGTTGCTGACTTCTTGGTTGCGGATGCAGCTGTTGTCGCCGTCGTCGAAGGTGTCTTTGCGGATGCCTTTGCCGCTTGAGGCAGCGTTTCGTCATCAGCCATAGAGTTCAGATCATTCAGCAATTGCTGGAGAATGTTGCGCAAGTCTATTGAGGTCTTGCCCGCGCCGATTCGGGTTTCGTCGTTCTTGACGCTTGAAGGTGTCAACTCATTGGAATCGATGATGCGATAGAACGATGAGGCTGTCCGCTTTGACGGGTCCAGGGGTGAGGCGAAGTCTTCCTCGAAGTCAAACAAGATGGATCCGTTGGGCTTCGCACCCTTGGGCAGCTTCTTCTCGATGGCGGTCATGTAGTTGAGGAAGTCGACCACGAACTCTATGGATTTGGGATCGCCCCCAAATCCCTGCATGCCGTTCTTCTTTATCATCTCGCCCATGACGAACTTTGTCTCAAAGCTGTCTGTGCTGTCGTAGTTGCAGGTGCCATTCTTATCCGTAGATATCTCTTTGATGACATTGTCCAGCGCTTTGCCTTCGTGCATCTCTCGGAGGATGTAGTTGAGGCCCATTCGGATTTTGTCCGCAGAGAAGACAGGCTGATTGTTTGCGTCTAGGGACTTGGCCGAGTCACCCTTGCTCGCCTTCTGGTATGCGAGTTCGCTCAGATAGAGAGTTGCAAGATATCCCGAGACATAGCGCGCGTTCCACGGCTGAATCTCAATCTCTTCGCCATCTACTTTGGTTGTGCCGCCCTGCCAATATGCGAGGGGGAAGAACATTAATTTGTTATCGGAATCGGTTGCGGTCATGAAGTTTGTGAAGAGCGTCTTTGCGTCTACGAGGTCCAGTGGCTTCCCGTCCTTCATGCGGAGTTTTTCGAAGGTTTCATATCGGTACTCGTAGTTGTTCTCCATACACGATGCAGTGCCCTCAATGAACCAGAGGGGATAGTGCAGCATCTGGTAAGTTCGTAAGTCGTCAGTGGTATAGGTGTCATCGGCAAGACGTGCAGCAGTATCGAGGCGAATCGCGCCACACATGCCGGTGCGATTGTAATCGTCCATGAATGCGTGGAACATCTCGTGTACGATTGTGTTCTGGAAGGTGATGAAGTCTTTGCCGCTACGGGCGAGTGTGAACTTGCCAGTTGCGAGATCGGTTTCCGGATTGCCTTTCTCATCTGAGGCAACGAGCTCTGAGGCATTGATGCCAATCATGTTACAGTATTTGAGCTGGTCTTCGACTTTTTTAACCATAGCTTGGACGTATGCAAGTGCTTCTGCTGCGCCCTGATGCTCGCTCAGACCGTCATCGTCGCCCGTTTTGAAGTAAATGTACATGCCGATGCTCGTGCCAAGTTCATCGTTGGCGGATGCTTCTGTGAATGCGGGGAACTTGTTGAGCAGAAGCTCTACGGCTTGAGGTTGCAGGTGATTGAGCACGAGGTCGATGAGCCATTCCAAGTCGCTGTCGCTCAATTTTTCACGTGCGGTCTGTGCGCAGTAGAGCTCTACCAAAGATGGTGAGGCGGGGCTCGCTACGGCCTCGGCGGTTGCGGCCTCGGCCACGCTTGCGGAGGCGGCCTCATTCGCGTCCGAGGAGGATGCGTTGGCGGGTGTGGACTGCGCAAAGAGATTGCGGAGGGTGGCAGGCAGTATGTAGGTAATGCCATGCTGTGCGTTATACACCGAGATGATGTCGTTGGTCCCAAAGAGCTTGGTAAGCGAGTCCGAGAGGGTAACCGTAAAGCCGCTTCCCTCGAGTGCATAGCCCTGCGGCACGAAGAAGGCGAGCACGGGTAGGTACGTGTGTCCCTCTTCCGCCTTGGTCGTGACGGAGAGTTCGTCGCTCACCCAGAGGGTTGCGATGTCCCACGTTGCTCCTTCGGCAGAGGTGACCGTGGCGGTGTCGTCGAGCTGCTTTCCTGGTTGGGGTTTGTCGACGTCGTCGATACGTATGGCGGTGATGGTTGTGGTTTGATCAGTGGCAAGGCTGTGGTTGTCCAGCTCTACCGAGCGTTCCTCGGCGATGGCCGCCGCTGGCATGGCAGCGGGCAGTACGAGCGCGATGCTTAAGAATAACGATAGCAATTTCTTTAGTCTGATCGGCATCGTGAGATTTCTCCTTTCCCGGCGAACAACAATCGAAATAATACTATCCCGCAATGACTTGTTCGCGTGTGGTTATTCGACGTGTGGGAGGTGGGAGCTCTCCTTGAACATGGTCACGGGTGCGCCCTGGCGTATGATGGATGGGCCGATGCGTGTGACTGGTTTACTTAGGAGCATGGTGGCGAGCAAGTGGGAGGGCAAAGCATGAGGCAGGTAGACTGGAGACTGACGGAACAGCAGCTCTCCGCATTTGCGGTCGAGGAACCACACTGGCTGCCGGCGCTGGCGAATGCCTCGGCTCTGCTGTGGCAGGAACTCGATGACGTCAACTGGGTCGGGTTCTATCTCTCTGGTACGTTGCTTGGCGCTGGACTCCCTGCGGATGAGCTCTTCCTCGGACCGTTCCAGGGAAAGGTCGCCTGCGTGCGTATCCCCTGGGGCCGAGGCGTGTGTGGAACAGCAGCTTCTTCCGACCGTACGCTTCGTGTGGACGACGTCCACGAGTTTGCCGGGCACATCGCCTGCGATGCGGACTCACGCTCGGAGATTGTGGTGCCCCTGCATGCGGGCGGTCGCGTAGTGGGCGTGCTCGACATCGACAGCCCTTCCCTCGCGCGATTCTCTGCTGGGGACCAAAGCGGATTGGAGAAATGTGCCCGCGCGCTCGAAGCGCTCTGGAGCATGCAGAGATAATGCGAAATTGCACGGTTATTTTGCGCACCCCAAAGTAGAGAGGCTATTTTGACCCTCGTTATCTGCGGAAATGCGTCCTCATATAACGCACCTTCCTAAAAACCATGCAATTTCGGCTTAACTCTGCACATGCCAAACCGAAATCGGAATCGTTGGCACAAATTGTCTCCCAACGTCCTCTTTCTGAATGATTCATTAAGGAAACAGTCGGTTGACGGCTTCGGCAATCCCGTCGTGGTCGCAGTCGGCAACCTGAAGACGCGCGACGCGCTTGACTTCCGGAACGGCGTTGCCCATCGCGACGGGCATGCCGACCGCGCGGAGCACTTCGAGGTCATTTTCGGCGTCGCCCACCATCACGACTTCGTCGAGCGTGCATCCCACGTGCGCACACAGTGCCGCAAGCCCCCGCGCCTTGCTCACACCCAAAGGTGAGCATTCCAGTGAGGTCGTTTCGGCGTCGGCCAGAGTAAGCGGAAGGTCTTGCAAGCGTGCGCGACTCCTCGCTCGCGACTCCGGCGAAAGATGGTACAGGTTAACCTTGAGCATCTCTCCCTCATGTGCGAGCACTGCCTCACGTATGTCGTCCACGTGGCGCGCGCAGCTCTCGTAAAGTGGTCGATACACGTCCATGTGCACGTCGTCCAAGCGTCCCATGTCTCGTATGGTAATCAGGGATTCCTCGACGGCGAGTATGTGGACCATGGCATCCTCGATTTGCCCGGCCTCGACCACCTTGAGGACCGTCTGAGTGTCGTGTGGGTACGAAGCCACGATGTCACCCGTCGAGAAGTCTCGGACGAGCGCGCCGCTCACGAGCACGCCATAGCGCACGAACGTTAGGGCGTCGAGGTAGGGACCCAGTTCGGCGACGTTACGTCCGGTGCAAAAGGCGATGGGGATGTCGCGCGCAGCGAGCTGAGCGATGGCTTCGGCCGTACGCGGACTCACCTCCTTCTGTGAGTTCAGTAGGGTGCCGTCCATGTCGAGGGCCAAGAGCTTGTATGGTGCCACGGGGTTCTCCTCTCCCAATGTGTTGTCCAAAGGGTATCAGATAGCGGCCGCGTCATCGCTGACCGCCCCACCAACGAGGTCGAAGAACGTCCGTAGGTGCTCACTTGCATCGGCGCGCATGCATAGCCAGAAGGTCGCGTGCGCCTCAGGATCCGTGATGGGTATGGGCTTGCGCGAGGCGTGCCGGCTCGTGTTCTCGGGCGCATTCGTCGTGAAGGTGAGGAGAGTGGAGGTGCGCACTTGTTGCAAGAAGATGGTGCGGTCGGGCTGGATGACGAACTTCGCAAGGGGCAGCCTGCGTCGGTGAACGTCACGCCAGAAGCCGATCCCACCATAGACGAGAAACGTGAAGCCATCGAGCTCTGCGAAGGTGAGCGCCTCGTGGTCGTACAGCGCGTGTCCTTGGGGAACGTTTGCGTAGAGGTCCTCAGTCATGAAGCAGAGCGAATCGATGATGGGCAGGTGCGGCTGGCTTGCGGTGATGGCAAGGTCGCAGGTCCCATTGAGCAACCGCGTCTCGACCTCATCGGGCGAGACGACGTCGGGTTCAAGGATGGTGGTGGGGTACTGCTCGAGGATGAGGGAACTCAGGCGCCACGTCGGCGCAGGAGCCACGCTCGCCACACGGATGGTCCGAGCACGCCGCGCGAGCGCGTCGAAGTCATCGCGTAGGCGTTGTTCCTCGGCGAGAATCAGGCGCGCGTGCTCGAGTGCCAGCTGTCCTGCGGCATTCATCTGCAGAGAGTTGCGCGTCCGGTCAAAGAGCGGGCGCCCGAGGTCTGCCTCCAAGCGTCGCAGCGAGCGCGAGAGTGCCGATTGCGAGAGGTGCAGTTGTTCTGCTGCGGCCTGTAGGGTACCGCTGCGTGCGATGGCGTCAAGCTGTCGAAGTTGCTCGAGTTCCATGGCATCCTCCTCTGCGTCCCGGTGCGTGGCGCCTCTTCACCTGAGGTGGCAGATTGCGTCTGACGCAAGCTGCGTTTCCTTCTTTGCAGTGTACAGCCAGCGGTGTTGCTTGCATAATCTACATCAAGGAAACGGCGCGCCATAAGGCGCGAGAGGAGCGAGGGGAGTCACACCATGGCAAAGACTTGGTTCATCACGGGCTGCAGCGAGGGCGGCATCGGCGAGGGCATCGCGCGCGCAGTGCTTGAGGCTGGCTACAACGCAGTCATTACGGCACGCACGACGGCCAAGGTGGAGGGTATCGCGGCGGACTATCCCGACTCCGCGCTTCCCGTGGCGCTCGACCTCACCCAGCAGGATTCCATCGACGCCGCCTTCGACGCGGCCATCGAGCGCTTCGGCCAGGTGGACGTGCTTGTGAACAATGCGGGCTACTGCTACCGCAGCTCCGTGGAGGAGGCCGACCCGGCAGGTGTCCAAGCTATGTTCGACGCAAACTTCTTTGGCATGGTTGCCATGATCAAGAAGGTTCTGCCTGGAATGCGCGAGCGTCATGACGGCGCCATCGTCAACGTGAGCTCCATCGGTGCGGTGCGCACGGGCGCGGCGTCGGGCTACTATGCCGCGACTAAGGCAGCTGTCGAACTCATGACCGAAGGCTTGCGTGCCGAGGTTGCGCCGCTCGGCATCAAGGCCATGATCGTGGAACCGGGCGCGTTCCGCACCCACTTCTACGACACCTCGCTCAAGGGCTCCGAGAACACCGTTAGCGACTATGCCGAGACTGCCCACAAGCGTTCCGTCGCGCAGAACGTCAACGCCCGTCAGCAGCCTGGCAACCCGCTGAAGGCAGGCTATCCCATCCTCAATGCCATTGAGGCGGACGACACCCCGCTGCGCCTGTATCTGGGTTCCGACGCGTTGGCCGCCGTACGTGGTGCGCTCAACGCTCGCCTGGAGGAGCTGGAAAAGTGGGCTGAGGTCTCCAAGACGACCGACTTCGAGGCGTAAGCTCCTTTAGACGGCACACGAGGGGCGGACCGCGAGGGGATTATCCCCTCGCGGTCCGCCCCTCGTGTGCCGTTACCTACAGGTTGGCGAAGAACCGTCGCTTATTCGTAGCCCCAAGTGAGGAGCTTCCACTCGCCGCCGTTCGTGCGCGCGAGGGTCCAGGTGTAGTAGGTGTAGTCCTTCTCGGGCTCAAATGCGGTACCCCTCGACACTACCTCGCTGGGGGAGTGGAACTCGCTTGTGAGGAGCATGGCCTCGTCGTACTCGGGTGCGTCTTTGTCGCGCATCTCGTTGCAGTACGTGAGGGTGTCGGTGCAGCTCTTGTCGTCGGTGAAGGCGATGCGCTTCATGGTGCATCCCTCCCAGGTGTTGAACTCGACCATCACTGCGTCGATGGCGGCATCGATGTCCTCCTTGCTGTAAAGCGAAGAGCTGCCGTAGTCTACTTCGTAGTCGGTGGTCGCCTCTTGCTGGGTTGCCTCGCCGTCGCCCTCGACCGTTGTTGGTGCCGCCTGTCCGCAGCCGGCAAGTGCGATGGTGCCGGCAAGTGTGGCAGACAGGAGGACTCGGGGAACGATTGCGGAGGTCTTTTGGGTCTTCATGGCCTCTCCTTTCTCGAGTCACATTGTGTGGACGTCGGTTATACGGCTGATGACATGTTGTTGTCCCATCCAAGCGCTACAATCTAAACCCCAAACGCGAGAAACCCGGAGGAACACATGACCATAGACCTCGAAGCACTCAACCCCGCTCAGCGTGAAGCAGTCCTGTGCACGGAGGGGCCGCTGCTCGTGCTTGCGGGCGCAGGTTCGGGCAAGACGCGCGTCCTTACGCAGCGCATTGCCCACATCGTGGGAGATCGAGATGTGCGCCCCTGGCACGTGCTGGCCATCACCTTCACCAACAAAGCCGCAGCCGAGATGCGCGAGCGTATCGCGCGGGTCGTGCCCGACACGCGTGGTATGTGGGTGTGCACGTTCCATGCGATGTGCGTTCGTATGCTGCGCGAGGATGCGGAGCTCATCGGCTTCCGGCAGAACTTCTCAATCTACGACGACGACGATTCCAAGCGCCTCATGCGTCAGATAATGGCGGACCTTGATGTGGACCAGCGTCGCTTCTCGCTGCCCGCAGTGCGCTCGCGCATCTCCTCAGCAAAGAACGCGATGGTGTCTGCGGAGGAGATGAGCGCCCAGGCATCCGACCAGTTCGAGCGCACCGTCGCGCGAATCTACCACGAGCTGCAGCGTCGGCTCGAACGGGCGAATGCCATGGACTTCGATGACCTCCTGGTGCGTGCCTACGAGCTGCTCGACCGCAACCCACGCCTTCTGGAGGCATATCAGGACCGCTTCACTTATATATGTGTGGACGAGTATCAGGACACTAACCACGTGCAGTACGCCATTACCAACTTGTTGGCGCGCAAGTACCAGAACCTCATGGTCGTGGGTGACGACGACCAGTCCATCTACTCATGGCGTGGGGCCGACATCCACAACATCCTTGCCTTCGAGCAGGACTACCCCCAGGCGCGAGTGATCAAGCTGGAGCAGAACTATCGCTCCACCGGCCACATTCTGGCCGCCGCGAATGCCGTGGTGGCGCACAACTCCAAGCGCAAGGACAAGCACCTCTTTACCGAGTCGGGCGACGGCGAGCTCATCCACGTCTTCCAGGCGTCCGACGAGCGCGACGAAGGTCGCTGGATTGGAGGCCAGATCGAGAAGCTCCACGACGCGGGCACCAGCTACGACGACGTGGCGGTCTTCTACCGAACCAACGCACAGTCGCGCATTCTGGAAGACATGTTCCTGCGCGCGGGCGTGCCTTACAAGCTCGTCGGCGGCACGCGGTTCTTTGATCGCGCAGAGATTCGCGACGTCATGGCCTACCTCAAGCTGGTGCTCAACCCCGACGACGACGTGAGCG
Source organism: Atopobiaceae bacterium (assembly GCA_017533825.1). Taxonomy (GTDB): domain Bacteria; phylum Actinomycetota; class Coriobacteriia; order Coriobacteriales; family Atopobiaceae; genus RUG440. Next base: position 21,873 of record JAFWIE010000007.1, read on the forward strand.
CCCATCGCATCGTCAACACGCCGCGTCGTGGCATAGGAGCCCAAAGCATTGCGAAGATTGACTCCTACGCTATGGCCAATGGCCTCTCGTTCTTCTCGGCGGCGCAGGCGTGTGTGGCCGAGTCGGGCGTCTTGGGCGCACGGGCGCGCAACGCGTTGGCCGAGTGGACGCAGGCCATTGAGCACGGACGCCACTATTCGGGCGACCTCATCGAGGTTGTCAAGCGCATCGTGGACGATGCGGGGCTCATCCAGGCGCTCGAGGCGGAGCACAGCGTGGAGGCGGACAGCCGGGTGGAGAACATCCGCGAGTTCTTTGGCGTCGCCTCGGAGTTCGATGACTCTCATGAGGACGCCGCCAGTGCGTTGGAGAGCCTGCGTCAGCTTCGCGAGGCAGGGCGGATTCCGGGAGATGAGCTTCCCGCCGACGAACCTGCAGAACCGGCGCTTCCGCAAGTCGCCGCCGAGAAGTTGCCCGCGTTCATGGAATGGCTTGCCCTGCGCAGCGACCTCGACTCGCTCTCGGGGCAGACGCAGGCCATCACGATGATGACGGTACACTCCGCAAAGGGCCTCGAGTTCCCGGTGGTGTTCGTGGCGGGCATGGAGGAGGGTTTGTTCCCACACTCCAATGGTCATGACGAGCCGGGTCGCATGGAAGAAGAGCGCCGTCTTGCCTACGTGGCCATCACACGCGCGAGGAAGAGCCTCTACCTCACCTATGCCGTTACGCGGCACATGTACGGCTCGACTCAGGCATATCCGCGCAGCCGCTTCGTGGGCGAGATTCCCGACGAGCACGTGGACGTCATCGGGGTTGGGTCCTCAGGCTTCTCGGGCGTAGGCTGGGAGAAGCGCGGCGACCGTCATGGCACCTTTGGGTCGGGGCGGGGCCAGGACGTGTATGGGGGGCGGGTCTTCGGCCAGCGCACGCGCTCCACGGGGCGCAGCTCTGCCACTGAGCGAGGCGCCGCTCCCGTCACTCGTGCAAAGCCGAGCAAGCCCGAGGCGTTTGCGGCCGGAGACCACGTGTCGCACAAGACCTTCGGCCCAGGCGTGGTCCTCGCGGCCGAGGGAGACATCATCAAGGTGCGCTTCTCCCGCACGGGCAACGTCAAGCAGCTCATGCGTGGGTTCGCGCCGCTGGTAAAGATCGAAGGCTAGGCGTTGGTCGGTGCCTAGGCGGGCTGGATGCCGAGGCCGACCATCTCGGGCCCCGTGTGCACGATGAGGTCGGCCGTGAGGCCCGACCGCACCACTTCGCAGATATTGTGCACTTGAGCACGTACGGCCTCTTCGAGTTCGTCGAAGAGGTTCGACGCCTCGGTGCAACAGATGCCCACGCGCACGCGGTCGAATTGCTCAGCGTGTTCCTTGATGAGCTTGATCTGCGTTGCTATGGCGCGTTCCCATCCCCTCGTCTTGCGCGCGACCACGTAGCGGCCCTCTTCGTCGCAGGTGATGATGGGCTTGATGTTGAGGACGCTGCCGAGTCGATACGTGAGCTGATTGATGCGGCCGCCCTTGTACAGGTAGTCGAGCGTCTTGGTCACGAAGTACACGTGGCTCTTGTCGGCGAGGTCATCCAGGCGCGTCTTGAGCTCGCCGAAGGGAATACCCTGCTCGATCATGTCTACGGCGCGCATCACGACCATGCCTGCGACCACGCCGATGCTCTTGGTGTCGCAGACGGCGAGTTCGAAGTCGTCCACCATGCGCGCCATCATCTTCACCGTCTGGTAGGTGGCCGAGAGCGTCGACGATATAGTGACGAAGACCCCGCGTTGGTAGCCATCATCTCGTGCTTGCTCGATGGCAGACTTGATCATCTGGGGTGTGGGAAGCGACGTGGTAGGAATCTCCTCATCGAGTCGGGCAACGACCTCTGCGGTGGAAATGTCCTCACCGCTGCGGTAGGTGATGCCATCTTTGTAGTTGATGAGAAGGGGCACGATGCGGACATCGTGCTCGTGAGCAAAGTCCAGCGGGGTGTTGGTACCCGAATCAGTGAGGACGGCGATGCGTTGGTCGTTCATGAATCCCCCTAGCTCGCGCGTGTTTCCAACTTACTGCGGCAATGCAAATGCTTGGAGAGAATATAGCACTTGCGGTAGGATAGTGGTTCCCAAGTAGATTGGCGAGACATGCTCAATAAAACAAAGCGCCACACTCCGCTGTTCGGCTCCGCTCAGGAAGAGCTCGAGGTGCCCGATGTTTCCGAGCTCGAGGCAAATGACATGACGGGCATGAGGCTCTTCATCTTTGACGAGCCGGCAGTCATCCGCCGCTTGGAGCAGCGTTCCCTCTTTGAGGACATCACTTCCAACGGTACGGTTGCTGCAGCCACCATGGTGCTCGCGGCGATACTTGCCGTGATCGTGGCAAACTCACCGGCATACGAATTGGTGGAACGCATACTCGAGGCAGAGATTAGCTTCACCCTCGGTTCGATCCGGGGGGCCATCTCGTTCGAGGGCTTCGTCAATGACGGCCTCATGGCGATTTTCTTCCTGCTCGTGGGCATCGAGCTCAAGTACGAGATGAAGGTGGGGCAGCTTAGACGGCCACGTCAGGCTGCGCTGCCCATGTTGGCGGCGGTTGGTGGCGTCGTGGTGCCGGCACTCATCTTCATCGTGCTCAACCCGCACGATACGGATAGCGGCTGGGCCATACCCATCGCTACCGACATCGCCTTCGCCTTGGGCGTCATGTCGCTTCTTGGCAATCGCATAGCGCCAGAGACCAAGGTGTTCTTTCAGACGCTTGCCATTGCCGACGACATTCTGGCGATTGTGGTGCTCGCGCTGTTCTATGGCCAAACGCCCAACATCGCTTGGTGTGGAGCGTCGCTTGCGGTGATCGTGGTGCTGGCCATGATCAACGGGGCGCACGTGTACTCGCTCAAACCGTACGCCATCGCGGGGGTCGCGCTCTGGGTGTGCATGTACAACAGCGGCATCCATGCGACCCTCGCCGGCGTCATCCTCGCGTTCTTCCTGCCGGCGCAGACCGAAGTTCGTCTCTCGGCGTTGCACGATTGGCTCGACGTGTGGGCGAGCGAGTTGGACGACACCTACGATGACGAGGCACACGTGCTCGGTCAGCACGACTTCACCGACGACGCCAACTTCGTCGAACGCGTCATGCACCATGTGACGCCGCCACTACATCGTGCCGAGCGCGACATCTCCGTCGTGGTCAACTTCGTTATCCTGCCGCTCTTTGCCTTCATCAACGCACAGGTGCGACTCGTGGGCGTCGACATAGGGACCATTCTGAGCAACACCGTCACCCAAGGAGCGTTCTTTGGTGCCGTGATTGGCAAGCCGCTGGGCATTATCTCCGTCACGTTCCTGCTCGTACGCATCGGCTTCGCAAGATTGCCACGCCACGTGGATTGGATGCAGGTCACGGCGGTTGGAATTATGGGCGGCTTGGGGTTCACCATGTCGATCCTCATCGCCGGTCTTGCCTTCCCCGATCCCGGTCTGGTGATGGCGGCGAAGTGTGCCATCCTGGTGGGTTCGGTGACGTCCGCCACGCTTGGCATCGTGTACGTAAATGTCGCCTGTGCGCTGCGTGATGCCCGCTCGGGAGACGACTCGTCCGGAGCATAGGTTGAGATCACGCGAAAGGAGCTCACATGATTTCCCCCTCGAGACCCGCGGACGAGTTTGGCGAGCTGCAAGGGCTCGTTGACGACCTGTACCGAGACGATCCTGCCGGCGTCGTTGCGCGCGTGGACGTGCTCGTGCGCGCCGAGGTAAACGACCTCTCTGAGGACCTCATGGAGGTGGTTGAACTGCTACCAGCGGGAAGGTACAAGCGGGTGCGCCTGTGCGACCAGCTCAACTCGATTATTACCGCGCATGGGTGGGCGTACCTGTACGGCACCGTCGAGTAACGTGCCTGTTGCGTTCCCCGCAAGGAGGGACGCAGGCGCTATACTGTGGGAGTTTCGACCGCACACAAGGAGGCTTGCGATGCCAAACGCGTACCAACAGATGTCAACCGCCGACCTCGATGCCGCCATCGCGGCGCTCGAGGCCCAGACCGACCAAATCCGTGCGTTGGGCCTCAAGCTCGACATGGCTCGTGGCAAGCCCAGCGTGGAGCAGACGGACCTCTCGCGTCCCATGCTTGACCTGCTGACGAGCGAGTCGGACCTCACGGACGAGGGCGCTCCTGCCGACAACTACGGCATTCCGGATGGCCTTCCCTCGGCGCGACGTCTCGCTGCCGACCTCTTGGGTGTCGATGCGGCGAGCGTGCTCGTCTGTGGCTCGTCGAGCCTCAACCTCATGCATGACGTGGTGGTCAATGCGTACACCAAGGGCATCGGAGGAAACGCCCCATGGTGCACACAGGGAGAGGTGAAGTTCCTCTGCCCGAGTCCTGGCTACGACCGCCACTTTGCCGTCACCGAGCGCTACGGCATCGTCAACATCCCCATTGCGATGACCGCCGATGGTCCCGACATGGACGAGGTCGAGCGTCTGGTGAATTCGGATCCGCAGGTCAAGGGCATGTGGTGCGTACCCAAGTACGCCAATCCCACGGGCATCACGTACTCTGACGATGTGGTGCGGCGCATCGCGGCACTCGAACCTGCGGCGCCCGACTTCCGCGTGTTCTGGGACAACGCCTACATCGTCCACGACCTCTACGACGAGGGCGATAGCCTGCTCAACATCTTCGACGTGCTTGCCGAGTCGGGGCGTCAGAACCTCGTCTACGAGTTCGCCTCCACGGCCAAGGTAACGTTCCCGAGCTCGGGCATGGCGTTCGTGACAGCGAGTCCCGCCGACATCGCCGAGATTCGTGCGGCCTTCTCCATTGAGCGCGTGAGTCCAGAGAAGCTCTCTCAGCTTGCGCATGTGCGATTCCTGCATGACGTTGAGGGGATACGTGCCCATATGGCGCGCCATGCGGAGGTGCTGCGTCCTCGCTTCGAGCTCGTGCAAGAGCGGCTTGAGGCTGGGCTGGGCGACTTGGGCATTGCGACGTGGACGCATCCGCATGGTGGGTACTTCGTCTCGTTCGACGGTCCCGAAGGTTCGGCGAAGGCCACGGTCGCGATGATGGCGGAGCTCGGCGTGACGCTTACGGGTGCGGGTGCGACTTGGCCTTACGGCAAAGACCCGCACGACACCAACATCCGCATCGCCCCCACCTTCCCCTCGCTCGCAGACCTCGGCGCGGCACTGGACGTCTTCGTCGTTGCTGCCAAGCTCGTTGCGGCCCGTCTTGCGCGAGCCGAGCGATAGGGGATTCCGTTAGGGGGTTCTCGCTGCGCTGAAGGTGCCGTTGTGGCCGTTGGGGAGCAAGTACCCCCATCAACGGGTATCGAACACTTATGGGCTCCTTGGCTATGGGTTCCTTGGGGGAATGCTCTCGATGGTTTGCGCGTGGTGGCCATGCCTTCGATGGCATCGTCTCATGGAGCGAGGGCTTTTGTCCAGCAGTCTTGCGGCAGAATTATGTAGAATGCGCAAGCGTCAGCAGAAGCTTCTTGACGAATGCCGTAGCGCGGGCATATTTCTAAAAGTTACGTCTGGAATCTGGAACAGCTATCGAACGATTGATCGCCAGTGGCGGAACAATGGGAGGCAGGAAGAGCATGGCACAGAAGCCCAAAGAGAAGGAGCTCGGCGGGGCTCGTAAGATGTCTCGTGGTACAAAGATCGTCATCGGCGTATTCGCCGTCATCATGGCGCTCTCCATGATGCTCCCGTCGCTCTCAGCCATCTTTGCTGGGGGCTCCGCAGAGGAGGGGACCGAGCAGGCGGATGCCGCGGCCGACACGCAGGAGGACGCCGAGGCCAAGGACAAGGAAGACAAGTCGAAGGCCGAGGACGAGAAGGTCGTTGGCGAGGAGAACATCCCGGAGAACGACTCGTTCAAGTCCCTGGCCGAGACCAACGTCGAGAAGGTCAAGAAGTTCAAGAAGCGTCTCGACGCGGACGAGAACAACCTTGCCGCTCTGCTGAACTTGGGCCAGATTTACATGGAGTGGGGCTATTCGGCGCACAATAGCGCGTCGACCGACGAGGAGACTACGTACGCAAAGAACCTGCTCAATACGGCTATCGAATACTTCGACCGCTACCTGAAGCTCAACGACTCCGCAACGGTGAAGATCGACCGAGCCCTGAGCCAATACTACGCCGGTGATTCCGATGCCGCGATTAAGGCACTTCAGAAGGTCAGCGAGGAGTATCCTGAGAACCCGCTTTGCCAAGCGCAGCTCGGGTATCTGTATGAGTCGCAATCCGATGTGGAGAAGGCCAGTGCCGCATATCGTAAGGCGGCCGAGCTCGACGAGGACGAGCGCTATGGCGTGAAGAGCTACGCTAACCAGCGTCTCATCTCGCTCAACTCCAAGGTCGATTCTATTGGTGACGCGGGCGATGCCAGCATTGAGAGTTCCTCCGACGAGGGGCAGTCCGAACTTCTGGAGAAGCTCAAGGGCGACTCGAATGTCGGCTTCTAGGACGCGCGCACGAAAGGATGGAGCCATGTCGTTGGTCGTATCTGCAAACAAGACGGGTGATACCTGCGTCGTGACGGTTGCGGGCGAAGTCGACGTCTCGAATGCCGACGAGCTGCGCACGGTGCTCAATGAGGTGCTCGATTCGGGTGTCTCTGCGATTGAGGTGGACCTGGGGGAGGTGCCCTACATCGATTCCACGGGGATTGGTGTGCTCGTGGGCGTCTCTCGCCGCGCTGCCGACGCATCGGTCAGCCTGCGTGTGGCAAACCCGCAGCGCAACGTGGCGCGCGTCCTCTCGCTGCTCGGCGTTGGTGACGAGCTGGGCGTGAGCCTGTAGGGAGGTCGTGACGCGTGTTTGGCATTGGGGAGACCGAGCTCGTCATCATCGTGGTCTTTGCGTTCATGCTCTTTGGGCCGGACAAGCTGCCAGGTATGGGAAGGACGCTAGGACGCGTTCTCAGGCAGTTCCGCGAGGCGTCGGACGGCTTTACGGAGGTCGTGCAAACCAACATTATGGATCCTGCCTCTGAGGAGTTGGAGAAGTCACCCAAGCAGCGTCGGCGTGAGGCTGCCGAGCTTGCCGGAGAGGACGCGAACGTCGATTCGGCCGCGAGCGAAGCCGGCGAGGAGCAAGCGACTGCTGCCCCCGCTCGCCGCGAGACCTTTGCGGAACGCAAGGCACGACTTGCCGCGGAGCGTGCGGCACGCGAGCAGGAGGCCTCCGCCGCAGATGATGTGCAGGAGCTGGAAGGGGGCGAGGCGACGTCCGCAGAGCACGTCGAAGCCCCTGCCCGCACGAGCGCCGCCGATCTGTATGCCACCACGCAACACAGCTCCCGCTTCTCCGCACGTGACGAGGCGGATGAGCGCGATGATGCACCGGAGTCGACCAATGGAGAGGAGGACGGGAGCGTGGAGGACTAGCGTCTCCGCTTCCAACCTGTCATGCCCATCGGACCAGCCCGCATGCCCCTGTTCGACCATCTGGCCGAACTTCGTCGTCGCGTGACCATTGTCGTGGTGTCGGTCATCTGCGCGGCGCTCGTCGTGTACATGGCCACACCGACTCTCATCCAGATCATGATGGAACCCATCTATCAGGTGCTGCCGAACGGGCAGGAAGACCTTACGGTGCTCTCGGCGCTGGGCGGCTTCACCATCCGTTTCAAGATTGCCCTCTTCTTTGGTGCCATCATGTGCACGCCGGTAATCCTGTGGCAGGTATTGGGGTTCTTCTTGCCGGCGCTCAACGAGAAGGAGCGCAAGTGGGTGCTCCCGACCGTTGCGGCCATGGTCGCGCTGTTCTACCTGGGCATGGTCTTCTGCTACTTCGTGATTCAGCGGACCGCCTTTGGGTGGCTGATCGAGCAGAGTAGCGAGTTCGCACGCGTCCTGCTCAATGCCGAGGACTACCTCTCGATTGAGCTCTTGCTCGAGGTGGGCTTCGGCATCGCATTCCAGCTCCCGCTGATCATCTTCTACCTGTCCATCCTGCACGTGGTTCCGTATCGTACGTTCCGAGGTCAATGGCGGTATGTGTACGTTGGTCTGCTCGTGGTCTGCGCTGTGGTAACTCCGGACGCGTCGCCCATCACCATGCTGCTTATGTATGCTGTCATGCTCGCTCTGTACGAAGTGTCGCTCGCGGTGGCACGACGGGTGATTGTGCTGCGCGACGGCAAGCAGGCTCTCTATTGGTCGCGCGAGGAGTACGCCGAGCACGAACTCGATAAGGAAGCTGCGTAGACCCAGGGCGGGGATGATGCCCTCCAAGAGAAGTCCTCTGAGTGGCTGCTCCATTGCCCCGCCTGTTTCGTGCGTCTTTGTCGTAATGAGGAGGCTCTTGTGAAGCTTGTCGTTACCGAGAAGAATGATGCCGCCACACAGATCGCACGTCTTCTGTGTGATGTGGGCAAGCCGAAGTCCGACAAGGTGTACAACACGCCCATCTATCGTTTCCAGCACGAGGGTGAGGAGTGGGTCACCATCGGTCTGCGTGGCCACATCTTGGCGCCCGACTTCCCTAAGGAACTGAAGTACGACAAGAACCATGGTTGGTATGGCATCTCCGACGATGGCGAAATCATGCCGGCAAACGTTCCCGCGAACCTCGACCGGCCACCCTACACAACGAAGCGCAAGCCCTTCTTGGCCGATGGCGTCGACATCAAGGGATGGAAGGTTCCCAGTCTTCCGTATCTGGTGTGGGCTCCCATCGAGAAGCTCCCCGCCGAGAAGGAGATTATCCGCTCGCTCAAGAATCTTGCGAAGAAGGCGGACTCGGTGGTGATCGGTACCGACTTCGACCGTGAGGGCGAGCTCATCGGGTCCGACGCCCTGCGACAGATTCGCATGGTTGCGCCACAGGTGCCTGTTTCGCGCGCGCGTTACTCCGCCTTCACCAAGGCGGAGATTGACCATGCGTTCTCGAACCTCGTCGACTTGGATCAGGACCTTGCCGACGCAGGCGAAAGCCGGCAATATATCGATCTCGTATGGGGAGCGGTGCTCACGCGTTACCTCACGCTGGCGCGGCGCGGCGGCTTTGGCAACGTGCGCTCTGCCGGTCGCGTGCAGACGCCCACGCTCGCGCTTGTCGTCGAGAAGGAGGAGGAACGCAACGCCTTCGTGCCCGAGGATTATTGGGTCATCTCGGGCGAGCTCGCTCATGCTGGGTCTGAGCCCTTCAAGACCACGCACGCGACGGCGCGCTTCAAGGACGAGGAGGCGGCGAATCTCGCGTTCCAACATGTGCGTGACGCCAAGGAGGCCAGAGTTACTGACGTGACGAAGAAGGCGCGCACGCAGAAGCCACCCACCCCCTTCAACACTACGTCGCTGCAGGCGGCAGCGGCGAGCGAGGGTCTCTCTCCGGCGCGTACGATGCGTCTGGCCGAGTCGCTGTACATGAGCGGCCTCATCTCGTACCCACGCGTAGACAATACCGTGTACCCACGCTCGCTGGATTTGACAGAATGCGTGCGCAATCTGCAGAAGGTTCCGCAGTATGCGCCCGTGTGCAAGGAGCTGCTCGCGCTCCCCAAGCTCACGCCCACGCGTGGCAAGCAGGAGACGACCGACCATCCGCCCATCTATCCGACGGCGCCCGCCGATCCAGGGAAACTTCAGCCGGCAGAGTGGAAGCTTTACAACTTGGTGGCACGTCGTTTCTTGGCTACGCTCATGGACTCCTCGGTGAGCGAGGGCACCAAGATGTCCTTCGACATCGCCGGCGAGCCGTTCGTGACAACGGGCAGCGTGCTGGTGAAGCCTGGCTTCAGGGCAATCTATCCCTATGGCCTCAAGAAGGATGACCAGCTGCCCGCGCTCGAAGTCGGCGACGTTTGTGACGTGCGCAAGATGGAACTCGAGGCAAAGCAGACCGAGCCGCCTGCACGCTACAGCCAGGGGCGTCTGATCCAGGAGATGGAGCGGCTTGGGCTGGGCACCAAGTCTACGCGCGCGAGCATCATCCAACGCCTGTACGACGTGAAATATCTCAAGGGCGATCCAGTCGAGCCGAGCCAGCTGGGCATGGCAGTAATCAAGGCGCTGCACGAGTACGCGCCACCCATCACAACCCCCGAGATGACGTCCGAGCTTGAGCAGAGCATGACGGCAGTGAGCGAGGGCAACGACACGCAAGGCCACGTCGTCGAACAGTCGCGTGCGGCCTTGGCCGCGTGGATCGACAAGCTCATCGAGCATCTCGACGACTTGGGGTCAGAGATTGCCGATGCCGTGGTCGCCGATGCCAAGGTGGGCGTGTGTCCCAAATGCGGAAAGGACCTCGTGATGAAGTCCTCCGCAAAGACGCGCGGTTCCTTCATCGGCTGCATGGGCTGGCCGGACTGCGACGTGACGTATCCCGTGCCGCAAGGTCGCATTTCTCCGCTGGAGAACGTGTGTCCCGAGTGCGGCGCACCGCGCATCAAGGTGCAGCCGTTCCGTCAGCGTGCCTACGAGATGTGCGTCAATCCGAAGTGTCCGACCAACTTCGAACCCGACCTCAAGGTGGGGGAGTGCCAGGCGTGTGCCGAGGCTGGCCGTCATGGTGACCTCATCGCCCACAAGAGCGAACGCACCGGCAAGCGCTTCATCCGTTGCGAGAATTACGATGAGTGTGGCACCAGCTACCCGCTGCCTGCGCGTGGCGAGCTTCGTGCGCTGGGCGAGACATGCCCGGACTGCGGTGCGCCCATGGTAGAGGTCAGCACGCAGCGTGGCCCGTGGCGCATCTGCGTCAACATGGATTGTCCCGGCAAGGAGAAGAAGGCCAAGGCTCCCGCGCGTGGTCGCGGCCGCCGTGGCGCCGCAGTCAAGAAGTAACGTAGCCGGTTCGGATGGCGTGTGGGGTTGCATACTGGAGTTGCATACGGGGTGGGCGTTGGCCCGGGTGACCCTGAGCTCATGACCCTCAAGGCGACGCGCGTTCTTCGCGCGTGCCCTGTCGTTGCCGTACCAGTCGTGGGTCCGCATTGCCGTGCTGAGGAGTCCCTTGCCTACCAAATAGCGGTTGCAGCTGTGCCCGAGCTTGCGGCCAAACAGGCAGTGGCGCTGCCTTCGCCCATGGTGCGTAAACGAGAGGTTGTCGAGGCAGCGCACCAGATGAACGCGCGCACGATCGAGGCCTTCTTGGACGAAGGCATCGACGTTGCGTGTCCAGTATTGGGTGACCCAAGCATCTATAGCACGTTTGGCTACCTGCGTGCGGCACTTGTTGCAGATGGATACGCGGCATCGATGGTGAGTGGGGTGCCATCGTTTTGTGCGGCCGCGGCGGAACTCGGCATGTCCTTGGTGGAAGGGGACGAGTGTCTGCAGGTGATGCCGGTGCGTCACAGTCTTCAGCGGGAGCTGTTCTCTGGGCCAGACTCGTACGTTCTCATGAAGGCGGGTTCGTGCCTCCAAGATGTGAAGGACTGCCTGAGCGCAGCTGGTCTTGAGGCTTATGCCGTGGAGCGCTGCGGTATGGAGGACGAGCGCGTCTATCGTGGCGCGGATCAGATTCCCGACGAGGCAGACTATCTGACCCTCGTTATCGCGCGCCCTCCGCAGTAACCGGCAACTGCTGCAAACCCGCAACAACCACATTCCCGCAACTGAAAGCATAACAAGCAAGCCAAACAACACATAATGAAAATGTTTACTGAAAGACCGTAGATGGCCACGGCGCTGAACTGCGGATTTGTCTCTTCACCTGAAAAAGAGCGAGCAATAGAAACTCAATATGTGTCGTTAACAGAATGGAAACATTCGATTCTGGGCGGTCATTGACGAACGTGCCGTGGTGAACGGTAGCTGGCGGGTGAGCGTACGAGGGAGCACCTGTGATTTGCTATAGTTTTGTCATGTTGGGCGAGTTCTAGGAGAGGAGATTGCTCATGGCAGACGAGGAGAAGTTCGAAGATGTCGAGAACGTCGTAGAGGACGTGGAGATTGAGGTAGAGGCCGAGATTGTGGAGGTCGAGGTAGAGGTTACGGAGCCCGAGCCCGAGCCCGAGCCCGAGGCCGAGCCCGAGGCCGAGGCGGAGCCCGAGGCCGATGCGCAGCCCGAGGAGGAGGCCGCCAGTCAGGACGCGTATGACGAGCGCTTCTCGGCGATCGCCGAACGCATCGCGGCTTTCGTTGCCAAGGGAGAGGAGGTCATGGCCGCTTGGGAGGCCAAGGCAGACTCCGCGGAGTTCAACGAGAAGACCCGCGCGGCAAGCTCCGCAATCGATGACTTCGCGACTACGTTGCAGACGCGAATCGAGAAGGCCGCCGATCAGCTCGCACAGAACCTCGATGTGATTGCGCGCGCGGTCTACGGCAAGGACGCAGACGTGACGGAGAACGACGGGGCAGAGAACGAGGAGACAGAGCCTTATCAGCCCCAGTTCACTCCGGCTGCAAGCGCTCTGAGGGAGCGTATGCGCGTGGGGTCGGGGAGTGACCTCCTGCTCACGGATCCCGAGTTCGTCGAGAGGTTCGCGAACTTCGCATTTGATGACGTGCCCACCGATGTGGACCTTCCCGATCGCACGCGCTTCATGTGCTGGCTGGCGACGCTCCTAGGGTGCCAGGGTATCGATGAGTTCCGCGCGCTGCTCCCTGCCGCGCTCAACGTGGGACTCGAACCCGAGGCCGTCAAGGAGGTCGTGTACCAGGCGGTGGCGTATTTGGGCATCGGTCGTGTGTATCCGTTCCTCAAGGTCACCAACGAGGTGTTGGTGGCTGCGGGCGTCGAGCTGCCGCTCAAGTCACAGGCAACGACGCTTCCCACCGAAGAGAGCCGCTACGAGGGCGGTGAGAAGGCGCAGGTGGCCTGCTTCGGTGAGCAGATGCACGGTTACAAGGATCGCGGTGCGGCGGACTATCCCTACATCGCGCAGTGGCTCGTAAAGAATTGCTTTGGTGACTGGTACACCCGTGGTGGCCTTACCATCGCTGAGCGCGAGATGGTGACGTTCTGCTTCATCGCGGCGCAGGGCGGATGCGAGGCGCAGCTCAGGGCACACACTGCTGGCAATGTGCAGTGTGGCAACGATCGTGCGTTCCTCATCAAGGTCGTGAGCAACAACGTGCCCTTCATCGGGTATCCGCGTTCGCTCAACGCCATGGCCATCGTCGAGGAGGTCACGGGTTCCAAGGAATAGAGGATTCAAGGGGCGCCGAGGGATGATTTCCGGGCAAAGCAGGACCATCCCTTAGCGCTCCGAGCGCCCATGAAGAGGAGAGGAGCTCACCATGAAGTGCCCGAAGTGTGGAACCGAACTACCCGACGGCGCATCCTTCTGTGGCGAATGCGGCACGAAGCTTGAGCCGAAGGCATCCGGACCGAGCGGCCCAACGCCTCCTGCAGATGCTTCAAAGGAGGAGGCTCCCAAAGGCTGGCAGTACAACCCAGCCGTGCGTATCGCCCTCGGAGTCGTGGGCGTTCTGCTTATCGTGTTGGGGGTCGTACGTATCGTCTCGGGCCTTGGGGGCGGAAACGGCGGTACGCGAAGCGCGCCCAAACAGAGCGAAGTAAAGGTTGACGACCGCTACATCAACTCGGATGGCCACCTGATGATGCGTGCCTTTATGGAGCTGAGTGGGCAAGAAGTGATCGATCAGCTCGAAGCAGGCGACTACACGCGCGTAGTTGCCGAGGATGGTAACGTGGGATGGCGCAGGGAGGGAGGAACCGGTGCCGTAACGGGGCATCAGGGTGACGAGGCAGCTGCGCCTGGCATTGACTTCTCTGACTTCGAGCCTGGTGGAGGGGATGTGCCGACGTATTACGTCATTGCGTACGACGACTCCTACCATAGTCCTGCGGAGGCAATGGATGCGCTCTGTGGCGTAGAACCGGATGCGCGCAACGACTATTCCGACGAATACTCATTCGCGGCGCTTTCGTCGTCCACCGGCGCGCGCTTCTTCTGCCAGTCCTCGTACAACGAGAACACGAAGAGCGTCATTATGTTCAACGAGGCGTCAGTCAATGATGGCTTCTTTGGGGACTACAAGAGCTACGACGAGCTGTATGAGGACGTCTTTGAGTCTGCCGACAGTTCTGGGGACGAGAGCTTGGCAGAGGACCTCGACAAGCTGACCACGCCTGAGCCAGACGACGCGAAGCAGGACGACGCTAAGAAGGATGACGCGAAGCAGGACGACGCCAAGGATGCGAAGACCGATGTGGGCAAGGATGACGCCAAAAAGGACGCCGAGAAGGACAAGACCGCTACCGTGAAGCCGCCGGCAGCGGCAACCAAGGAGTGCCTTGACGAGTTTGGCAACCCCACGGCCTATGCCATCAGCGAGCTCTCTGGTGCGGACCTCGTGCGGCTGCTCGAGTCGCAGGGCTTCGTGTACAACGAGAAGGAGACCGGGTACGAGAACGCCGATGGCACCTTCTTTGGCGTGATAGACGAGGACTTCGAAGGCCTCACTCCGAGCGAAATCGAGGCGCTTGGGAACGATGGCGGTACGGAACCCATCCTCTACATGCTGCGCACTGCGCAGTACAAGACAGGACGTGAGGTGGTAAAGGGCACCGTGAAGTGCGTCACGGAAGACGTTGACATGGTCGACGACAACCGGGGATTCGCGGTGGTGTACGGTCCCTCCATGCGTGAGTACCTGATGACGGTTGCGCACAGCGAAGACGATGGCGTCTTCACTGTCTCGTGGTTCTCCAACGATGCGATTGCATCTGGCCTGTTCAACAAAGTGACCAACTACGGAACGGACGGCGGCGAGGACGTGGGCAGCTCCGTCTCGGAGGTGTGGCAGAGGCTCGTCGGCACGTCGGTCGGCGACTACGTGCGCGATCACCCCTTCGAGTAGCGGTTGGGCGCGTCCACGAAGGTCACCCCTTATGGATGTGCCAGTCGCCTTCGGATAGCCTGACAAGAGGGACGCCCTCGCAATGCGATGCGAGGGCGTCCCTTCTTCACACTGCGGTGACAAATGGCCTACAATGGTGCGCTGTTATTCTTCGCACGCCTTCGTCATTAGGGGGAACCATGGCCGAGAGCCGTAAACCGTTCTACATCACAACGCCCATCTACTACGTCAATGCCGCGCCGCATCTTGGAACTGCCTACTGCACGATTCTATGCGACGTTCAGGCGCGCTACCGTCGCGCGATGGGCGAGGACGTGAAGTTCCTCACCGGTCTCGACGAGCACGGCGAGAAGGTCCAGCTTGCGGCCGAGGATCACGACATGACGCCTCAGGAGTGGTGCGACAGCCTCGCTCCTGCCTTCCATGACATATGGAAGACGCTGGAGATCTCCAACGATGACTTTATCCGCACGACTCAGCCGCGCCAGGTGCGCGCCGTTCAGCATCTGTGGAACCGCATGAGGGACGCGGGCTACATTTACAAGGATTCCTACGACGGTTGGTACTGCGTCCACGAGGAGACCTACTACACCGAGACCCAGGTCACCAAATCGGACGAGGAGCATCACGTCGAGGGCCAGCACCTCTGTCCCGAGTGTCAGCGCGCCCTCCAGCGTGTCAAGGAGGAGAGCTGGTTCTTCAAGCTCAGCGCATTCCAGGACCGTCTGCTCAAGCTCTATGATGAGCATCCCGACTTCGTGATGCCGGGCTTCCGCATGAACGAGGTGCGCAGCTTCGTGGAGAGCGGCCTGCGCGACATCTCGGTAAGTCGCACGAGTTTCGACTGGGGCATTCCCGTTCCCTTCGATGACGGCCACGTCACCTACGTGTGGTTTGACGCGCTGCTCAACTATGCCACGGCGGTGGGGTTCGGCGACCCCGAGATGGCAGACGAGTACGCGAAGCGCTGGCCGGCCCAGTATCACGTGGTAGGTAAGGACATCATTCGCTTCCACTGCGTCATCTGGCCCGCCATGCTCATGGCCATCGGTGAGGCACTGCCCGAGCACGTCTTTGCGCACGGCTTCCTCATGGTTCGCAACGAAGAGACTGGCCAAGGCGAGAAGATGAGCAAGTCGCGCGGTAACGCCATCGCTCCTGCGGACGTCATCGACCTACTCGGTGTCGAGGGCTACCGCTACTACTTCATGACGGACTGCGTGCCCGGTGAGGATGGGGCGATCTCGTTCAGCCGTATGCAGCAGGTGTACAACGCTGACCTCGCCAATAGCTGGGGCAACCTCGTAAGCCGCTCGCTCAACATGAGCGCGAAGTACTTTGGTGGCAAGACGCCCAGCCTGCCCGAAGGATGGGCGGAACGTCCGAACCCATTGCGCGAGGTTGCCGAGGGCATCGCCGAGCGCTATTGCCCGCGCATGGAAGTGTTTGACTATGTGGGCGCAAAGGACGAGGTCATGGCCCTCGTACGTGCGGCCAACCACTACATCGAGGATTCGGCTCCTTGGACGGTGGCCAAGGATCCTGCCCGCGCGGGCGAGCTTGAGCAGATCATCACTAACCTGCTTGAGTCTATCCGCATCTGCGCGCACCTCTTTGCGCCGTTCATGCCGCAGACCTCGGCCGAGGTGTTGCGTCGCATGTCGTTGGGCGACGAGGCGGAATGCGACGACCTTGCGGCGGCCTGCGCATGGGGCGGCCTTGCGGGCGACGTACCCGTCACCAAGGGCGACGCCCTCTTCCCGCGTTTGGCTACGAAGTAGCGCGAATTGTCCCAAAGGGGACTGTCCTCTACGGGACATCTTGCCCGTAGAGGACAGTCCCCTTTGTAGTCGCACGTTTCCCGCGATTCGGAGGTCCGCATGCCCTATTCCTACCTCGCCAACCCGCGCGAGACGCGTGCCGTGCTCGAGCGGCATGGCCTTGCCCCGCGTCATCGCCTGGGACAGAACTTCCTCGTCAACGATGACGTTATCCGGCGCATCGTCGCGCTCGCCGAGCTTGACGAGAACGACGTGGTGTACGAGGTCGGTCCGGGCATCGGCACGCTCACTGTTGCGCTACTTCCGCGCGTGAAGCGGGTGGTCGCCGTGGAGGCGGACCGATCGTTGCCGGATGTGCTTGCCGAGACCTGCGCTCAGGACGGCGAGCGCCTCTCACTCGTGCGTGGCGACGCCCTACGTGTGGATGCAGCACAGCTCAGCGAGGCTGCCGGATCGGCGCCCAACAAGCTCGTCTCGAACCTGCCGTACCAGGTGGCGGCAACCCTCATCCTCAACGTGCTTGAGCACATGCCTTCGATCGAGCGCATGGTGGTCATGGTGCAGGCGGAAGTGGCGGATCGCATCGCGGCGCGGCCGGGTGGAAAGGAGTACGGTGCCTACACCGCGAAGCTCGCGCTCTTTGGGCAGGTGACGGGGCGCTTCGAGGTCGGGCCAGGAAACTTCATGCCGCCTCCGCACGTCGACTCCGCCGTCGTGCGCATCGATCGCAACGCTGCCGCCTGCGCCGATCCCGCGCGGGTCGTCACGATCATCGACGCGGCCTTCGCTCAGCGTCGCAAGACCATCCGCAACTCCATGGTGGCCAAGGGCTTCGAGAAGGCCGTGCTCGACGAGGCGTTTGCCCGGGCAGACATCGACCCCCGGACGCGTGCCGAGAAGCTCGCGCCCGAGGACTTCATGCGCCTCGCCGGGGTGCTCACGTGAGAGGACGGAACGTCTTCTCTGGGAGCGGATTCGACCTCGTAGACGGGGGCGTTGTCGGCGGCTTGTCATCAGGGCCACCGGCGGCATGGGCTAAACGGTTTCTTCCCAGAGGACCTTGCCGCCCAGTTCGACGCGACGAAAACCTGGGTCTTTGTGTTTGTTGAAGTTGAAGGACAGCATGTAGCCGACGTCGAGTCCGAAGTGCTTCAGGTAACCCGCAACCTGCCGTTCGCCCTCCTCGTTATGGCGCGGCCCTCTCCATATCTTCAACTCCACCACGAATCGCTCGCCCGCGTAGTCGACAATGACATCCGTGCGCGTTAAATCTCGGGTCTGAGCCTCTATGTAGTAATTGCCGGTCCCGTTGATGATGGGCTTGAGGCACATGAGGAAGAGCTCGCGCCCGTCCTTCTCCAAGAAGCGCCCACCCTCCTCTGGCGGTCCGTAGACCTCCACGTAGGTGTGGCGGAATCCTTCGAGTACGGCGCACATGTCGAGCCGCCCGCCACGTACGAACTGGCTGCGGCCAATCGTCGCGGCTTCCCGCAAAGTGCCACCTTGCTCCTCGGCGAGGAAGTAGTCATAGAGGAGCGTCTCAAAGATGCGATTGGCAATCGTGAGCTTATTCCTTCGCTCGGTGGCGAAGCCAAACATCCTGAGCTGCTTTTGCGTCTCGTCATAGGGCGAGGCGTCAATATCCTCACCGTTCATCAGGAGCGACCGCAGTGTACCCTTCAATCCGGGGTACGTCTCCAGCTTCCCCGTGAGTGACTCAAAGAGGCTCACGTCGTCATCTTTGAGCAACTCCCTCACCGCGGTGTTCACGCCCGCGTGGTCCCAACCGAGCCCACGCACGTCGATGAGCTGGCACAGACGGCTTACGAGGAAGGGATAGCCGCTCGTCCAGGCCACGAGTTCCTCCGCCACGGCGTAGATGTCCATGCCCGTGACGTGGTCTGCCTCGTATTGCGCGAGCATCCCTGCGACGTCCTTCGTCGAGAAGGACATGTCTACGTCGAAGTCGGCCGCGATGTTCCACGGACTGTTCATCTTTGATTCGTTCTCGGGACGGATTCTTGTCTTGAGGTGCTTGATGTCGGTGACGCCTGCGAGAATCACGGACTGGAAGGCGGGAAAGGACGGGTCTTCCTCGTGGTTGAGGTAGGCCATGCGCAGCTGCGCAAGAAAGTCGAGGAACACCTGGTTGTTAGTGGCACTATCCACCTCGTCAACCAAGAGCACGACGGGCTGAGAGCTACGGTTATTCCAAAGGGCGAGGGCGGAGAAGAGCGTGGCGAGCGTCTGGCTTCCGGAACCGCCGTCTCTCAGCTCCTCGAGCCGGGACGAAACGGCATCAGGCAGGTCGAGCATGCCGTAGTCGCGGCGTACGAGTAGCTCGCGTGCGAACGCAGCCGAGAAGGCGGGCTCTGATTCGAAGTCGGCGTGCGAAAGCCCCTGAAAGTCAAGGGACACGACAACATACTCGTCCTGTAGTGCCCGCTTGAGCGCGGCGAGCATGGTCGTCTTGCCGTACTGCCTGGCGCGGTTGATGCAGAGGTAGTCGCCGTCATTTACCATCGCTCGTATCTGTTTGACGCGGTCCGATATGTCCACCATGTAATGCTTGCGGGGAACGCACAATCCCGTGGAGTTGAACTTCTTCAACGTGACCTCCTTCGCCCAGCCACCATGGTAACACGCGTGCGGGACGCCAAAAAACCGGAGACTTACCGATTGCGAAAGCGGTCAACGCCTCCATCAGATAGTGATCGGTCTTAAGCACTTGAGCAGGTCGGATCGTTGGCCTATAGTCGATTCCCCAAAGACGGATGACGGGAGGGCCTGATGAAGGAGTCACTGCGCGAACCACTCTTCCACGTGAAGAAGAACAAATTCGTCGAGGCACCCGTGCCACTGGCACCCCTTGCAGACACACATGGCCATCTCACGGCCTTTCGCAAGCTCGACCCGTCGGCGGCCGTGGCGCGCGCCGCGCTTGCAGGCGTGCGACTGCTCGTCGTGCCGGTCGACCCAGCCGATGACGTGAGCGACGTTCCCGAGTTCCAAGCTTGGTTCTCGCGCGTGCGAGATGGCGCTGCGGCGCTGCTCAAGGAGGCAGAGGCGAGTGAGGCGTGCGAGCTGCTCGATGAGTTGCACATCGTCGCTGGCGTGCACCCTTATGGCGCGCGCAAGCTGGTGGAGGACGTTGCCGTTCTTCGTCGCCTGGAGGCCTTGCTTGACGATCCACGCTGTGTGGGGGTGGGGGAGTTCGGTCTCGACGTGGGGCCATGGAGCGAGTTCTCCCTCGAGGAGCAGGTTCCTGCTTTCCAGCTTCAGTTGAGAATGGCGCACGAGCGGAACATGCCCGTTGAACTGCACGTGCGTGACGGTGAGGGACTGCTTGCCACGGCTGCGCACGACCGGGCGCTGGAGATTCTACGCGAGGAGGGGGTGCCGACGGCAGGATGCGACCTTCACTGCTTCACGAGTGGCCCCGAGGTCATGGCCCCCTTCGTTGAGCTCGGCTGCCATGTGGCCTTTGGTGGCGCATCGACATTCGGGCGCAGCACGGACATCCGTGCTGCGGCACTTGCGTGTCCCGAGCACCTGTTGCTCTCCGAGACGGACAGCCCGTACATGGCACCCGTGCCGCTGCGAGGTCGGGAATGCGAGCCTGCCATGGTTGCCTTCACGGTCGAGAATCTCGCCTGTGTGCGTGAGGAAGCTGCGGGCACCCCCAAGCTCCGCACCTACGAGACGTTGTGGCACAACGCCTTGGCGTTCTTTGGTCTCGGGTGACCTTGCCATGGGCGGTGAGGCTCTGCGCCGCGAAGTCGCGCCGAGTCGTGTGACGTCCCTACTGAGGTACCGTGGGATTCGCTCACTCACTCGCGCGGCGCTCGACGCTGCGGCAGAGGCGTTGTGGCCAACGCGCTGCGTCTCGTGCGACATGCCCGGCGAGCTTCTCTGTGAGGATTGTCGCATGCAGATGCCGTGGATTTCTCAGCGATGGGCGTGTCCGACCTGTGGCGCTCCCTTCGGCTGGCTCACCTGCACGGGCTGTGAGGGAGATTGGGAGCCACGTGCGGTCATATGTGCCCTGGGCTTCGGCCAGATAGCATCACAGATGGTCGCATGCCTGAAGGATCAGAACGAGCTGCGCCTGGCGCCTGTCAACGCTGCGGCCATGGCATGCGCGCTCGACGAGGCACGCAACTGGCCCGCAGGCGATGGCAAACCACGGTTTGACCCCGATGATACGGACGCGATTTGCTTCGTGCCCGCTACTGCACAGGCATGCGTGCGACGGGGATTTGACCACATGGAGCTGGTCGCGCGCGAGCTGAGCGCGTTGCTGGGTCTGCCGCTCGCCGATGTCCTTAAGAGGGCCTCGCGGCAGGACCAGCGTACACTCGACAAGGACGAGCGTGCGCGCAACCTCTCGGGCGCTGTCGGGGTGGTCGAGGACGTGGCAGGTATGAGGCTGCTGCTTGCGGATGACGTGGTGACGACGGGCGCGTCACTGCGCGAGTGCGCGAGGGCGCTGATGGCCCGGGGCGCCGCTTCGGTCACCTGCTGTGCCCTCACGCGCGTGTGGTGACCTGTGCCAGCGTTGCCCACTGGGGGCTGCCCTCGAGTGGGTCCCCAGCGGACCCCCCCTTCAGTGGACCCCGGTGGCACAGTGCTCCGCAAACCTGTGATATACTTTGCAGCGTCTCATCTCAGGTCTGTGGTTGCGGATTCGCTCTGTGCGGCATCCTAGTCCATGGCAGACGAGGCCAAAAGGATCCACGTAAGTCCGGGCGTGGGCGCCCGGGCGAGCATGGCTCGTCCTAGAAGTAAGTCGCACCGTCCGTTCATCGGGACAAGAGGTTCCGCGGGCGAGAGGGCCAGTAGTGGGGGTGCCCCAGCATCCGAAGCGAACGCTCCCGTGCGCGAGTGTGGGGCCAAATACCAGGTCAGCTGGGATGCGACACGCGACGAGGATGGCGGGGGCGTCAATGGGTGGAACGAAGGTAAGAGCTGCATTGCTCTGCGGGGCGTTGGCCGTCTCCGCCACGCTTATGGGCTGCAGGCCTGTCGAAGACGTCCTCGACCAGACGATCGTGCTGACCACGGCTGATGACTACTTTGCAGAAGTGCGTTCTTCCCGGCTTCCCCTGGTCTCTGCGGAGGCGACCAAGCATGAGGGTGTGCTCACCGTGGGACTGCGCAACGCGCAGGCATCTCCCCTTGTTATCGTGGGGAACGAGACGGATGACGCCGATCGCAGCGTCGAGGGCGTTGACGTTGACGTTGCCCGTGCGGTGGCCGACGAACTTGGTCTGCGCGTGGAGTTCGCGTACGTCGCGGACGTGGCGACGGCGCTGGGAAGCACCTGTGACGTGGTCATGGGCGTGAATCCCCTCGAGTCAAACGGCTTCGATGTGGTGGGCAACTACGTACAGACGGCGACGGCGCTTTTCCGCTCTGGCACGGACGCAACTCCGGCCACTGCGGATGAAGTGCGCGCTGCGCGAATTGCTGTGCAGGCAGGATCTGCCGCCGGACAGACGCTTGAACGTGTGGGTCTCGCGCAGAACGAAGTCGTGTGTCCGTCTCTCGTGGATGCCTTTGATGCGTTGGCGTCGGGCGATGCGGATTTTGTTGCTTGCAGCTCAGCAGCTGGGGGATATTTGGGTGGCACACGTGGCGGCATTGCCTGTGCGGGAACGCTTGAGCCGCCGACGGCCTATGGCATTGCCGTCAGCTCCGGTAACTCCGAGCTCACGGCAGCCCTTACCGAGTCGCTCATGAGCGTCGAGAACAACGGTACGCTGAACGAAACGCGTCGCATTTGGCTGGGAACAGCGGGAATGCTTGGCGAAGATGCACAGGTTCAAGGCCTCGCATCGGCGCCGCAGTCTGCAGCGACCGATGCGTCGGCGTCCAAGGAGAATGCTGCCCAAACGACATCGGAGGCAACGCAGTCTCCGGACGCCCCATCGGACGGTACTTCCACCGAGACGGAAGTCGTGGCAGGTGCAAACGCTGCTACGCTGTAGGGGGCTGGCTGCAACTGACGCAAGGAAGGCACGACGCGGTTACGGCCGCTGGGATATACAAGGTACTAGGCAAGGAGGCAAAGATGGTAAACATCAAGATCTCGGGACGCAAGGTCGCAATCTCCGATGCCCTGAGGGAGCAGGTGGATAGCAAGATAGGCAACGCGCTCAAGGTGTTCGACATCAAGCCTATGGAGTGTGATGTGGTGTTGCGTGCAGACGAGCGCCGCGGAACCAAGAACCGCACCAGTTGCGAGGTGACGGTCTTCGTGCGCGACAACGTCGTGCGCGTGGATGCGGCGGGCCCCGACCTCGAGACGGCCATTGACGAGGCGGCGAGCAAGGTCACGCGCAAGCTTCGCAAATACAAGACGCGCGTGGTGGACCGCCGCCAGCGCTCCAAGAGGCCCATGCCCGCCGTGGAGCCGGTTGTTGATCTCTCCGATCTTATCGTCGCCGAGCCTGAGGTGGAGGAGGATGACGAGCTCGTACGCGAGAAGGTCATCGAGCTCACTCCCATGACGGTTGAGGAGGCTCTGGTGCAGACCGACCTCATCGGTCACGACTTCTACGTATTTGAGGATTCCGTTACTGGGCTTGTCAATGTAGTATATCGTCGCAAGAATGGCGGATACGGCATCATCAAGCCCAAGATTGAGGAAGCGGATGAGTAGCAACTATTCAGGCGAAGAAAACACAGGACTCGAAGAAGTCTCGATCAATGCGGGTGAGACGGCCGACGAGGCAATAGTTCTCGAGGACGTGGTGAGGGTTGGACGTGCGTTTCAGCAGAGGCGCACGTGCAAGCTCATCGTGGATTCGAGCGCGGACTATGCCCCAGCGGTCGTCCACCGCTTGGGAATTGAGGTCATTCCGTTCACCTACGTCACCCCGGATGGCGAGGTGGAGGATGACCTGTGGCAGCACACGGATCCCCACGAGTTCTACGAGACGTTGCGTCGGAATCCCGATCTTCATTACACCACCTATGCGATAACCCCTGGCCAATATGCCGAGGTGTTTGAGCGGGCGGCGGGAGACGGGATTCCCACCATCTACCTTGGCATTACGGCGGGGCTCTCGTCGTCCATCCATAACGCGCGCCAGGCGGCCGAGATGGTGCGCGCGAACCACCCTGGGTTTGAGTTGTACGTGCTCGACTGCCGTTGTGACTCTGCGGCGGGCGAGCTGCTGGCCATCGAGGTCATGCGCCAGGCAACGCACGGGTTGACTGCGCGCGAGGTATATGAGTGGGCGCGCGAGGCGCGCTACTTCATACATGGGTACTTCACGCTCGACGGCTTTGATGCCTTGGCTGCAGGCGGACGAATCCCGCCGGCAGCGGCGACGGTGGGCAGCAAGCTCAACATAAAGCCCGAGCTTTCGTACGACACCAATGGCGCCCTCACGTTACGTGGCATGTGTCGCGGCCGCAAGAAGGCCTTGCGTGCGATTATCCAGGACTTCAAGGAGAACTACGCACGCGATACCTCGTTGCCCTTGGCAATCGTCTCGACCGATGCGGAAAAGGATGCCGATTGGATAGAACGAGAGGTACGTCGACAGGAGGGGTGCGCAGACGTCACCATCATACGCAGCCAGGTGTCGCCCATTCTGGGCAGCCATGTGGGCCCGGGGATGGTGGCCCTCATCTTCTGGGGCAGCGATCGTCGCGAGCGTCTCTCACTTACCGATAAGCTTGCCCGCAAGGTGCGTGGGCAAGGAAGTGGCGGCGCGTAGGGGGGTGTGCATGGCAAACGAGCAAGAGGCCAGCATACGAAGACGCGATGAGCTTGTCGAGCAGTTGAAGAGTCGCAGTCGCAGCAAGCGTCAGGAAGCATCGCACGGGATTGCCATCATGGCGCGTGCGAATGCTGCCTTCATGCTTGAGGTTGCCGATGACCTCGTGATGGCCCTTGAGCTGCCGGAGGCGCAAACGCGCTGGGAGTGCCTAGACGCCCTCTCGGAGATTGCGCTCATCGATGCTGCGTGCACGAGGGAGGCGTTCGACGGGGCAGAAGAGGCGTTATTTGACGAGGGGTCCGCTGCAGCCCACCTTTCTGCTTTCAGGTTCTTGGCTCGGTACGGGTCGGTCGATCCCGAGGCATCGCGTCGGGCTTGGCCACTTATGCGTGAGGCAATACAGTGCTATCATGGCGACCCCGAGTATCGCGAGATGCTGGTCTGTCTTCTGGAGTTTGCTCGTGGCAGCATTTCTCCCGAAGTGGGTGAGGGGCTTATTGAGCGCATGCGCTTCGACGCACAGAGTGGGACGGGCTTCTACCGCGCATACTCCAAAGAGATTTGTTCGACGCTTCAGAAGGCGTAGTTGCCCAGAAAGGTGTTGGTGACCACATGGTTGAGGAAGCAGGAGCCCCAAACACGTCAGGGGGCGCGGCGAAGCGTTCGTCGGGGAGCAGGGTTCTTGTGGTGGTTGCCGCCGTCGTCTGCTTGGTGCTCGGACTGGTGGCGGGTGTGCTGGTAGCTCCGTTACTTCCGGGGCGCGCGGCCAACGCAAGTCTCGCTGGACGGACCTCCGTCGAGGAGGCCGAGCTCGATTCCGTTTTGGGCACGTACACGTTCGACGGCGATCGCATACCAGTGACGATTCGTGACGCGATACTCGAGTCGACGACGCTCGAAGCCGCGCGCAATAGCGACGGATCGTATGACGTTCCGAGTGTGGATACCGTCCTCTCCATCGCACGCAACCATGTGCTCGAGGCTGATGCTGAGGCCAAGGGCATTACTGCGAGCGAGGAAGATGCAGTAGCGTATGCGCAGGAGACGCTGGGAACAAGCGACTTTGCACAGATTGCCGCAGGCTATAGCATGGATGTGGAGCAGGTGCGCGAGCTCATGACGCGCTCGGCGCTGCTGGCAAAGCTGCGCGATCAGGTGGTTACGACTAAGCCCGTTGCAGAACCCGTTGCCCCTGAGGCGCCCGAGGCGGGCAAGGAGAACGAGCCCTCGGCTCGGTACGCTTCGTACGTGCTGGGTCTGGTGGGAGACGAGTGGGATGCCAACGCAAATACATGGGCGCGCGAGGACGGTCCGTACCGCGCGCAGCTCAAGGACTACACCATCTCGAACGATGCGGCCACCTATGCAGCTGCGCAGGCAGCGTACTATGTCGCGTATACACAGTATTCGCAGGTCCAACAACAGGTTTCGACGGAGTGGACCGATTATGTGAATCAGTTGCTCTCGGATGTGCCGGTAGAGCTTGTGACGTTGGTGGCGTAACCGGAGGGGTGACGGGAACCGGGGAGGTAACCATGGCAGCAGGGATGCGTCAAGACGAAGCGCCGCGGTTGCCGACCTCATCCGGTCATCCGGTCGCCCTGCTGCTTGGCTCTGGCTTTGGGGGGCTCGCCGGTCTTGTCAAGCCGATACGGCGCGTATCGTATGAGAGCATGGAAGGATACGAGCGCCCGACGGATATCGCGCCCGAGCGCGTTCCCCAAGTGACGGTGGGGACCATCGATGGCAGCCCCGTGGTCGTGTATCCCACGCGGCTGCATTTGTACCATGGACACACTGCGTATCAGGTGACGGCACCCGTGCGCCATGCGTATGCGAGCGGCTGCCGGGTTATCGTGTGCATTGGGGCAAGCGGACTGGTGGATGGCGCCGACGATCAGGCGCTCGGGGTGGTGAGCGATCACCTCAACCTTACTAATGAGAATCCCTTGATTGGCTGGCGCCCGACGGGTGTCCAACATGGTGGTGCGCTGACGCAGCAGGCTTCTCGGCCGACGGACGCCTTCGTGCCCATGGATCAGGCCTACGATTTGGGCCTTCGCGGGCTGGCACATGAGGTCGCGCGCGAACGGGGCATCGACCTGTGCGAAGGCGTGTATGCTGAGGTGCGCGGACCGAGCTTGGAGACGCCGGCTGAGGTTCGTGCTCTGCGGATGCTTGGTGTCACGTATGTGGGAATGTCGCTTTCGCTTGAGGTGATCATGGCGCGTGCGTTGGGCATGCGCGTGCTTGCCCTCACGTTGCCTACCAACCCTGCGGGTGCGGCATGGGTCTCTCACCGCTCGGTACGTGCCGAAGCGACCTCGGCTACTCGCGAGCTCGAGGCCATCGTACGTGGTGTTCTCGCGAGGCTGGGGTAGAACAAAGCTTACGGCGAAGCCAACTTATGCAATCTGGCTTGCTAGCCTGTGGTCAGCCGCCATAAAACCTTGTGGTGGAGTGCCGTAGGCTGCGCACTTCGCAAATGGACTCGGACAGGGCTTGCACTAGTGCGTCACGGCGCTCGCGTGAGCCCTATTTCTTTCGCGTTTGATGGACGTCGCTTCGTCGAATAAGTCGTGCCACGACGGTATTCTCAGCATAAATTCGATCGAGTTCTTCATTCGCAAGTCTGACGACCAGAAGGACATCACCTACGTGGTGACCTCCGGCAACCAATGAGGTTAGAATCACTGCCGAGGACGCCATGGAGGGCATGGGAGAGTACCGCTGGGGCAAGCTCATCGTTGACTCGGGTCAAAGCATTGTGATCGAGTCGAAGCTTGAGGAAGCGGGCATTCGGGTGAGTGTCTTTCACAACGCAATGGAGCTATACAAAGAGACCATCGAGGGGACGCAGAGCATAGAGGTCAAGGCTGAGCCAGGCACCTACGAAATCGGTACGTTGCCCGAGGATGGGGCAACAGGCACGATGACCATCTCCGCACGTTAAACGAAGCTCTCCATATGCCTTGTGAGCTGTGCTCATATGGCTTGGCTCAAAAAAGTTCTTGCAATCGAGAAGAGATTCGCGTACATTAATAAGTCGCAAGCCAGCCTGGCTCAATGGTAGAGCACATCACTCGTAATGATGGGGTTGTGGGTTCGATTCCCACGGCTGGCTCCAGAGAATCATTCAGGTCGACCGTTCCGGTCGGCCTGTTCTTTTTTATCGTTGTGGGTCCTTGCACCGTGCAACTCACTGTCTGAGGTGAACCTTGCGCCTGCAGATGGGTGAGAGGATTGTGTGAGAAGTGCGTGAGCCAAAGAGTCAAGCGCAAACAGTCACGCGTTGGGCTATCATCTTGGCTTGCTGTTTTGTGTTTCCTGCCTGATGGACAGGGCAAGGGTTAGAGGAAAGGTGACAACATGGCAGAAGATGTTACCAACAATCAGAATCAAGGCGAAGGCAAGGGTTCCTTCTTCAAGAGTCTTAGCGCTGGTGCCTGGGCAGGTATCGTCGCGGCGGCACTCGTGGTCGGTCTACTCATAGGTCACTTTGCGATGGGCGGCTCCTCGGCAGGTGGATCGCTCAACAAGACCACCCTCACTGAGTCCGAGCTCGATACCGTTGTCGCTGTGTATTCCTACAATGGCGCTGGCTCCAACATCACCGCTCGTGAGGTTCTTGAGCAGAATGGCACGCTCGACGCTGCCAAGGATGAGGATGGCAACTACACCGTTCCCTCTGCGGACACCATACTCTCGTATGCACGTAACGCCATCATCGCTGCTGAGGCGGACAGCAAGGGTATCGAGGTCACCGACGACGACCTCTCTGCGTACGCAGAGGAGATGCTTGGCTCGAGCGACTTCTCGTCCATCGCGAGCACGTATGGCATGGATGAGGACACCGTCAAGGAGGTCCTGCGCGGCTCCGCAAAGATGAACAAGCTCCGTGACGAGGTCGTGGGCAAGGATAACGGTGGCACCGCCCCTGAGGCACCGACCGCCCCCGAGGTCGCGGCTCCTGCTGAGGGCGAGGAGCAGTCCGAGGAAGCCCAGCAGGCAGCACAGGATGCCGCCAACGACGCGCCCAAGAAGGAGTATGCCGACTACATCATCAAGCTTGCTGGTGACGAGTGGGATGCAAAGAAGGGCAAGTGGAAGAGCGATGACGGCGCCTACGCGACGGCACTCGCCGATTACGAGGTCACTAAGGATGGTGCCTCCTACAATGCGGCACAGGCTGCCTACTACGTTGCCTACCAGGAGTACAGCACCAAGCAGACCGAAATCTCGGAGAAGTGGACCGACTACGTCAATGGCCTGCTCGGCAATTCTGCCATCGACATCCACACCCTCAAGTCGTAGGGTTACCTCACATACGTAATGCTTGCTTGCGACGGGGCAGCGACGAACGCGGTCGCTGCCCCGTCTTGAGTTTGGCATGACCTCACAATTTGCATTGTTATTCTAACGGTAATATTTGCGGGGTTATACTATGCCCCATTCACAGGATGCGAATCCTAAGGAGAGGATCATGGTAGAGAAGAAGGATTTGGACTGGGGTAGCTTGACCTTTAGCTATACCCCCACCGACTACAGCTACGTGTGCAACTACAAGGACGGCGCATGGGGTGAGGACATTCTCACGCCCGACCACACCCTGCAGCTGAGCGAGTGCGCAGGCATCTTCCACTATTGCCAGGAGGTCTTCGAGGGCTTGAAGGCATACACCACCGAGAGCGGTGCCATCGTGTGCTTCCGTCCGGACATGAACGCCCAGCGCATGGCCGACTCTGCCAAGCGCATTTGCATGCCGCCGTTCCCCGAGGATCGCTTCGTGGAGGCCGTCAAGCAGGTCGTGAAAGCGAACCTCGCTTGGGTGCCGCCCTTCGGTTCCGGCGCCACACTCTACATCCGTCCCTTCATGGTTGCCACGGGCGACGTCATCGGCGTCAAGCCCGCAACGGAGTATCAGTTCCGCATTCTCGTGACGCCCGTCGGTCCGTATTACAAGGGTGGCGTGCAGCCTGTGGCCCTCAAGGTGCCCGAGTATGACCGTGCCGCACCGCACGGCACCGGCAACATAAAGGCAGGCCTAAACTATGCCATGAGCCTCTATCCGAGCGTGCTCGCACATGCCGAGGGCTTCGCAGACAACATGTTCCTCGACCCGCAGACCCACACGTTCGTGGAGGAGTCCGGCGGTGCGAACTTCCTCTTCGTCAAGGAGGACGGCTCGTTGGTCGTTCCGCAGTCCGCTACCGACTCCATCCTGCCCTCCATCACGCGTCGTTCGCTGGTGCAGGTCGCTGAGGAGATGCTCGGCATGAAGGTGGAGCAGCGCCAGGTGCGCTTCGACGAGATCGACCAGTTCGTCGAGTGCGGTATGTGCGGCACGGCGGCCGTAATCAGCCCCGTAGGCAAGGTCGTGGACATCGAGGGCAACGAGCATATCTTTGGCGCGGGCATGGAGCATGTCGGTCCGGTGCTGGCGAAGCTGCGTGCCACGCTCACGGGCATCCAGTCCGGCGAGATTGAGGACAAGTTCGGCTGGGTCATGCAAGTCGCATAAGCGCATGACAGTCAGATTGGCGAAGGGGCGGTTCTCCGGTGCTTGGTGCCGGGGAGCCGCCCTTCGTCATCTATCTGCTATACTGGCCTACGCATTCGAGCGAGTCAGAAAGGCGCATCATGGCACAGAGGGTTCAGGGGACCGAGGATCTGTTCGGCGACTACATGCGGGCATGGCAGCGCATGCAGGACGTGGCGCGTGAGGTCTTCGGCGCATATGGGTTCGACCTTATCGAGACACCTGCTCTTGAGCAGGTGGCCACCTTCGTGCATGGCATCGGTGAGTCGACTGACGTGGTGCGCAAGGAGATGTTCCGCGTGTACTCGGGAGCGCTGGTCGAGCAACTCCTGGCCAAGGGAAGTGAGGACGGTCTCAAGGCGAAGCAGCGGCTGGCGCTGAGGCCAGAGGGCACGGCAGGCGTCGTGCGCGCTGCGGTCCAGAACAACTTCGTGCCTCAGGGCGGTGCACCCGTCAAGTTGTGGTATGCCGGACCGATGTTTCGCGGGGAGCGTCCGCAGAAGGGTCGTCTGCGCCAGTTCCATCAGGTCGGTGTCGAGTGGCTTGGTGCACCTGATCCGGCAGCCGACGCCGAGTGCATCATCATGCTGATGCGCTACTTCGAGCGTCTGGGCTTCAATCCCGCAAGCCTTCGGCTTACCATCAACTCCATGGGCGATGCCGCGTGTCGTCCTGCGTATCGCGAGAAGGTACGCGCGTTCATTCTCGACCACGCCAGTGAGATGTGCGCGGATTGTCTGGAGCGTGCCGAGCTCAACCCGTTGCGCTCTTTCGATTGCAAGAATGATCACTGTCGCGAGGTGATGCAGGACGCGCCGCTCGCGCCGGACAACCTGTGCGAGGAGTGCGCCGCGCACTACGAGCAGGTGAAGCGCTACCTCGATGAGGCGGGCATCACCTATGAGGAGGATCCGACCTTGGTGCGTGGCCTCGACTACTACACGCGTACCGTGTTTGAGGTGGAGGTCGTGGGTGCGGGGGTCGGTGCCATCGGTGGCGGCGGACGCTACGACGGGCTGATGGAGCTCGAGGGTGGCAAGCCCACGCCCGGCCTCGGCTTCGCGGTGGGGTTCGAACGCATCGCGCTGGCACTGCAGGCGCAGGGTGTTGACCTTGCCGGTGCCGAGCCTGCCTGCGTGTACGTCGCGTGCACGCCCGACGTGCGTCCTTCCGCCTTCGGTGCTGTGCTCGCGCTCCGCGAGGCCGGCGTGCGCACAGAGGCAGATTATCAGGGACGTTCGCTCAAGAGCCAGTTCAAGCAGGCGAACAAGCTCAACGCGCGCCTGTGCGTGGTGCTCGGTCCCGATGAGGTGGCGGCGGGTGTGGCGACCCTGCGCGACATGCAGTCCCATGAACAGGAGCAGGTATCCCTTACGGAGCTTGCCGCCCGCGTATGCGAGAGGATGGCGTAAGCTCGCATGCGCCTCTTTGTAGCCGCGGAACTCTCCGACGAACTGATTGATGCCCTCGCCGATACGTCCGCGCTCCTACGCGACGCCGTACGCGGTCGCTTCGTGGCACCCGACCTCTTCCACGTGACGCTGGCCTTCCTGGGGGAGGTGCCGGCGGCGCAGGTAGACGAGGTCGGGATGTACGTGCGCTCCGCCTGCGAGGAGGTCGAGCCGTTCGCCACGTCGCTCGGACCGTTTGGGAGCTTTGGTCGGGTCTCTTCGGCAATTCTGTGGCAGGGATTCTCGTCGGGACGAGACCATTGGGACTTCTTGGCGGAGCGCGTGCGTGCGGCCCTGCGCGACGGGGGATTCTCGATTGACGAGAAGGGCTTCCTGCCACATGTGACGCTCATGCGACGCGCGGACCTCACGCATGGAACGCTGCCCATGCCGTGCGTCGCGCGCGGGTCGGTGGATGCAGTCATTCTCTTTGCGTCCGATCTCTCGGGCGAGCGACCGCGCTACGAGGCGCTCGAGCGGATTGATTTGCTTTAAGAAGGGTGGCCCTGGCCATCCGTGCGCAGGCGTCGATCGGGGGAACGGCAGGTGCAGACGGCAATCCCATATGAGGAACCTGTCATTCTGTGGCGCGATTCCTATGCGTTGGCTGCAGACAAGCCCGCTGGGCTGCTCGTGCATGCGGACGGCTCTGGCACGGTGACGCTCACTGACATCGTGCGGAATCATCTGGGCGAGGGGGCTCGCCCCCAAGCGCTCAATCGGCTTGATGTGCCGACTTCGGGCATCGTGCTCTTCTCGTTGGACAAGGCGACGCAGCCCGCATTCGATGCGATCGTTGCGGGACATGCGATGAGCAAGCGCTATTGGGCGGTGGTCGATGGACGTCTGCCGAAGCCCGGTCCCGATGGTTGGGTGCTCATCGACGCTTCCATCGCGCGTGACCGACACAACGCGCGTCGTATGCGCGTGGGTCGAACCGGTAAGCAGGCATGTACGCGCATCCGTCCACTCGCACGGCGTGGTAGACGTACGCTCGTGGAAGCTGAGCTCATCACCGGGCGCAAGCACCAGATTCGTGTACACCTTGCGCATGTGGGCTGCCCCATCGTGGGGGACGAATTGTACGGAGGCACGTGTGATGGGGGAGGGCTCATGCTCCATGCACATGAGCTCGCCTTCGACCATCCCATCACAGGTGAGTGCATTGTTGTGCGTAGCGAGATGCCGACCCGCTTCAACTGGCCCAACTAGCCTGTCTCGACGCATTGGTCCCGAGCACTTCTGCCATCTGCCTACCTCTTCCCCGCACGTATCATGCGTATGGTACATACTGAATACATAGATGACATCTTGCCGGCTCGGGTGGCTGGCGCCGACCTAATGGAGGGGGTCCTATGGCCGATACCATGCGTGGCGTGTACACGAACCTTACCGATATTCGTCGTCGCGTGTTTGCTGAGGTGGCAAAGATTTGCTACATGGCGGGCAGCAACCCCGGCTGGAAGGCAGAACATCTGGACAAACGCTTCGAGGAGCTGCCCTACGAGATCATTCCGGGCGACATCGCCACGCATCGCGAGAGTGTCTTCTTGGAGCGGGCCATCATCGAGGAACGCATCCGCTTGGCTATGGGCATGAACCAGCAGGGCGTCGACAAGCCCCAGCGTGTCAGCGACGGTCTCGAAGAGGCTGTCATTGCCGATTCGTACTACAACCCGCCGCTCATCAATGTGATTAAGTTTGCCTGCAACTCATGCGAAGACAACGTCTATCGCGTGTCTTCCGCTTGTCAGGGCTGCTTGGCGCATCCATGTGCGGAGATCTGTCCCAAGGATGCAATCTCGTTTAGGCACGGCAAGGCGTTTATCGACCATTCGAAATGCGTTGCCTGTGGAAGGTGCGCGCAGGTCTGCCCCTACAACGCGATTCATCATCACGTGCGTCCGTGTGCCGATGCCTGTGGTATGAAGGCCATTGGCTCCGATGAGCATGGACGCGCCGAGATCAACTACGAGAAATGCGTCAGCTGCGGCCAGTGTCTCATCAACTGCCCATTCGGTGCCATTGCCGACAAGAGCCAGATTGCACAGGTTATCTTCTCCATCGTTGGTGGTGACGAGGTCATCGCCATCGTCGCCCCGGCATTCGTTGGCCAATTCGGCGGCAAGGGCAACGTGGGCAAGCTGCGTGGCGCCTTTGCGACGCTCGGCTTCGCCGGTGTGGAGGAGGTCGCCATCGGTGCTGACCTTTGTGCCATCGAAGAGGCGGACATGTTCCTCGAAGAGGTGCCCGAGAAGATGCCCTTCATGGGAACCTCGTGCTGTCCTGCGTGGTCGGCCATGGCAAAGATGGAGTTTCCCAAGCACAAGGACTGCATCTCCATGGCGCTCACGCCCATGGTGCTCACTGCGCGCATGGTGCGTCAGAACCATCCCGATGCAAAGATCGTCTTCGTGGGGCCCTGCTCGGCAAAGAAGCTCGAGGCGATGCGCGAGTCCGTGCGCTCGGAGGTGGACTTCGTCCTCACCTTCGAGGAGATGGCCGGCATGATGAAGGCCAAAGGCATCGACTACCTCAAGCTTGAGGACGACAACAAGTCCGACTTCGACACTGCCTCTGAGGACGGACGCAACTTTGCCGTGGCGGGCGGCGTGGCGAACGCCGTGGTCAACGTCATCAAGGAGCGTGACCCCGAGCGCGAGGTCAAAGTGTTCAATGCCGAGGGGCTGGTCGAATGTCGCAAGATGTTGCGTGACGCCACCCGCGGAAAGTATCCCGGGTACCTGCTCGAAGGTATGGCGTGCCCTGGTGGTTGCGTGGCAGGGCCGGGAACACTCCAGGCCATCAACAAGTCGGCTGCGGCGGTCAAGCGTTACGCAAAGAAGTCACCGCACAAGCACGCCGTGGACAACGAGCTGCGCTCGCTCATCCATCAACTTGAGCGTGCCGAAGATGGCATCGGGCCAGATGAGTAGACACGTCGGGTAGCAGGGGGATCTCCCCACCTGGTCGACCGCAAAACTGCCCAGAGGGTAAACCTTCTGGGCAACGAAAAAGGCCGCCTCACACGGGGCGGCCTTCTGCTTGGTATGTGAGTGAGTCCGCTATTCCTTCTCGCCCGAGAGGGAGGCGTAGAAGTGCGCCTGATCGAAAATCTCCTCGATGGTGTGGCCGTTCACGAACCTCAATGAGAGGAATTCGCCCAAGGTAGGAACAAGGTCGCTGCAGTCTACGAAGTGGTTCTTGTGATTGCGAATCGAGGTGTCCTGCGCGCGCCAGTAGTTCTCGTTGGCATCGGTGATGTAGTACACCTTCGGCCCTACGCGCATGTACACCGAATGGTTGATGTGCAGATACTCGTCAAGCTCCTCGTAGCTTATCTTGAGTTCCTCTTGTGCCTTCTTTCCCATGGCCACTCCAATCGTTCGAAGACAAATACCTTGGTGTGCTCATCTTAGCGCATGTCGGCGTGCCATGACAACGGGAGGACCGTTTAATGGAGACCGTGCATGTGCATCCCGGGGACGGGAATGAGTCGTGGCCGCGATTCCGAAGTGGCCTCGTGGTCAGGCGAGAAGCAGGCACTCGAGTGCCTCGGCTGTGTGTGCGAAGGTCTTGCCGCCCTGGGCACGCACGTAATCCTCGTCACGGAATCCCCATGTCACGATGATGCAGTCGATTCCTGCGTTGGCGGCGCAGATGACGTCCACCTCCGAATCCCCGATGTACACGCATCGCTCGGACGGGGTGTCGAGCTCGCGCATGCAGGCAAATACGGTGTCGGGAGCTGGCTTGCGCCTGATTCCCTCACGCTCCCCACAAGCAAACTCGAATGCACCGGGGAAGAAGTGCTCGACCAGCGGTCTCACGGCGTAGTCGCCTTTGTTTGAGACGACGCAGCAACGCATGCCATCGGCACGGATGTGGTCGAGCACTTGCATGACGCCGGGGTAGGGGGCGGTGCGGTTGAGGCAATGCTCGGCATAATGCTCGTTGAAGGTGTCGTAGACCGCCGAGATCAGCTCGTCACTGCTTCCTTGGGGCACTGCCTGACGAATGAGGTTGAGGATGCCGTTCCCCACAAACTGGCGCACCTCGTCACGCGTGCGCAGGGGCATCCCGAACGTGGTGAGCGCATGGTTCGTCGAAGCGGTCAGGTCATCGAGTGTGTTGAGGAGCGTGCCATCGAGGTCAAAGATGGCGGTGTCGTAGCGTCCGTATGGCCGACGCGTCTTTGAGGCTGCCGTATCTTGCGGGGTCCCTCTGCCATGGACGAACTGTGCGCGGTCGGGCATCACTGCCTCCCAATGTTTGTTCTCTCGACTTATCATCGCAACACATCGTAGTATGATGAGTGCAAGGTGAACATCGCAGAAAGGGACGCGCACATGAATGATGCGCAAAACGGTGGCAACTATTCTCGCGAGTTGGGCGTCGCAGGATACCGGAAGAGGCGGCGTAGAACCGTCGTCACACGCATTATCGTCGCGACTGTGCTCATTGCAATCATCGGTGGTGCCTCGTACGCATTCGGTAAGCAGTTCATCGATCCCGATAAGGTTCCCTTCGACCTCCCCGGTGTCGAACGCAATGCTCAGGAGGGTGCCTCGGAGGACGCCGAGCCCGCTGCACCGACGACGGTACAACCTGCCAGCATCAGCCTGATTGCTGCGGGAGATGTAGTCATGGACGGCTCAGTGACAGAGAGCGGAAGGCAGGAGTCGGGCGCGTACGACTTCGGGCACCTCTTCGGTCCGCTCGCGGATGAGATTGGCCGCTTTGACCTGCGCATGGTGAGCCAGGAGGCAGCACTTGCGGGAAGCAAGTTCGGGTTTGGTGCGGAGTATCCACTCAATGCGCCGCAGGACTTAGGCAGGGCCGAGCGGGAGGCGGGGTTCAACGTTGTACTCCGCGCGAGTGATCATTCGATGGACACAGGGGCTGAGGGGATTCACAGCGAATTGGTGTGGTGGCACGACACCTTCTCCGACATGCCGGTTCTGGGTATCGCGGATGCTGAGCCAGAGAACAACCCTACGCTCTCGAACTACGTTTCTAACGTGTACGTTTACGAGAAGGATGGCTTTAAGGTCGCGGTGCTCAATCATGCAGTTAACGTCCCCGATGAGGGCCAGGGCATGGTATCGCGCCTCAGCGAGGAGAAGATTGCCAGTGACGTGGCAAAGGCGCGCGAGATGGGTGCCGAGATGATCGTTGCGTGCCCGCATTGGGGTGAGGAATACAATCCCAACGTGGTGGAGGAGCAGACGCGCTATGCATGGGCGTACGCCAACCAAGGGGTTGACGTCATCATTGGTACGCACCCTCGCGTGCTGCAGCGTACCGAGGTCCTGCAGCGTGAGGATGGCCACAAGACGGTGTGCTTCTACTCGCTTGGCTGCCTCACCTCTTCGCTCACCGACAACAGCTTGCTGGGCGGTTTGGCGGAGGTCCAGCTCGACCGCAACGATCAGGGTGTGTGCGAAGTGACGAGTGCGGTACTGAAGCCCGTCATCACGCATCGAGGCAACGGGACGGACTACCGCACGTACCTTTTTGCTGACTATTCGAATGATCTGGTCTGGAACAGCTGGGACGGTTGGCCAGACGTCGATGAGTGGAACCGCCGTTGCCAGGACATCTTGGGCGAGGGTTACGACCCCGGCGCACGTGAGTTCCGCGTCAACCTCGAAGGTGCCACGTTGCCGCCTGCTGCCGAGGAGCCGGAGCAAGAAGAGCCGGAGCAAGAAGAGCCGGAGTCCACTGAAGAAGAGCAGCAGAACGAGGACGAGGGGAACGACGAGGGCACGTACGAGGACTACGGCGAGTACTATGGCGGCTGGGATTACTGATCTCTGAACGACGAGTAATTACGACGGCCGAAGATATCGGCTTCTGATTACTGAGCTGAGTGCGGACCCATGAGGGGGTTACCCTCATGGGTCCGCGTCATCCTTGTGGGTTACCCCTGCCCTTCTGGTGCGGACTCGGTAGGAGCCGGAGGCTCCTCGGTGGGAGCCGGAGGCTCCAGGTCCGGGAGTATGACGGAGGTTCCCACTTGTATGCTGTCCGACTCGACGGCTGCCTGGGTCCCGTTGGTGGCCAGCACGTTGACGTGAACGTAGGCGTTGATGCCGCGCGTGGGATCGAGCAGCATGTTGAGCTCGGTTCCACCCTCCGCGTTCGTGTGGACGGCCTCGAGCGGAACGACGATGACGTTGGGTATGCTTTGCACGACGATGGACACGTTGCACGCGATGTTCTTGGTGATGCGCTCGTCGGGGTTCTCGATGATGACGTTGGCGTAGTGCATCGCCCCGTCGTCGTTCGCGGATACGGACGAGACATACGACGTGACGAAGAGGTCGTTGATTGAGGGGAAGCTCAGCCGTGCCTCCTCGCCCTCGTGTACCTGTCCGAGTCTGTCTGCAGGTATTTCCTCCTGTACGAGATAGGAGGTGAGGTCCGAGACGGTGCACAGACGTTCGGTTCCGATGAGGGTGGCAGAGGGTGTGGCTGCGGTGTTCAAATCGCTCAGCCATCCCGAGATGGGCGACCTCACCGTGAGGTGGTCGAATTGCGTCTTTGCATTGTCGTACATCTGCTGAATGTTCTCCAGGGTCTGTTTTGCGGTGTCGAGCTCCTGCTGCGCAGACTTGACACGTGCTTCCAGGGCTTGGTTGCCGGATGAGTTCGAGCTCGTGCCAGTGCTTGTGCCAGTCCTTGAGCGCGTGTCGCTCTCCGTACCGGTCGACGTGCCATCGCTGAGGGTTCCCGTCGTGGTGGCCTCGTCGTCATATCCGTATCCATACCCGTAGTCGGTCCGTTCCGTCAGGGCAGCCAGGTGGAAGACGGGCTGTGTCGCGCCTCGTGCGATGGAGTTCGGTTGGTCGTTTGTATCCGATTGCATGCCATCGTCCGCACTCGTGCTCGTGTTTGAGCCACTTCTCGTGCTCGTATCCGTCGATGTGTCGGTATCTGTGGAGGATGAGTTGGAGGTGCCTTGGCTGGATTGGCTCTTACCCCGGCTGGCGTCCAATGCCTTCTGTGCCGCCTCGAGCGCGTCAGCCTTTCGATCGACGTCATTCTGGGCGAGATTGAGCGCTTCCTGTGCGTGGTTGTACGTCTCGGTCACGTTGGGATTGTCGAGGGTGTAAAGCACGTTGCCCTCCTCGACGTACGCCCCCTCCACGGCGAAGGCCTCGACGATCGTTCCCGACACTTCCGAGATCACGGCCCGCTCGTCTATGGGTCGTACGATGGAGGTGGCATCGATGGAGTTGACAAACTCCATGCGTTCGATGGTGGCCGTGTTGTATGTGGGCACCTCTGGGAGTTCCTCCGGCTTGAGCGTGTCCCAGATGTACCAGGCCGCACACCCGACCATGAGAGCCAAAAGCATGAGCACGAGCGTGGTCGAGACGACCCTGTGACGTCGACGTGTCTTCTCGATGTCCTCTTGGGCTTGGCGTCGCGTGAGATAGGGAGAGGGGACGTCGTTCACATAGAAGCGGCGTTCCATGTGAACGGCTGCCACCTCGTCGTATGCAAGGCGCTCGACCGGATACGATTGCCTAAGAGCAATGGCCTCCTGGTTGTGTGCTGGTGCTTGTCGGGCGATGGCGGCCCGCTCCTCATATACGGCCTCGTCGACTACGGCCTCAGGAGGAGCCTCCACAGACGGGGGGTCCACAGACGGAACTTCTACGGGAGGAGCCTCCACAGACGGAAGGTCCACAGACGGAACTTCTACGGGAGGAGCCTCCACAGACGGAAGGTCCACAGACGGAACTTCTGGAATGCCAACAGGATTAACGTGCTTGGCGTGCCGCCCGTGGCTGACGAGCGTGGGCGTGTGCAGCCCATCATCCTCGATGAGAGGAATGCCGTGCTCCGAGGGCGTATGTGCGCGGTTGCTGTGCGACATGGCATGCTCCTTGCGTTACTCGCCGTGAACTTCTTAGCATAGCGCAAGAAGGAAAGGTTTCTATCAAGGGGAGCTCCTCTACACAAAGCGGGCCGCCATCGCGAGTTAGCGAGTTAGGAGATTACAAGGGGGAGATTGCGGGAGATTGCGAGTGGGGCGTCTGTTTGTAGAGAGTGCTTCCCCACTTGCATCGCCGTGATTCGTAGTAAAATACAACTCTTGTGCCGTGGGGTGCCGTTTACACCTCGCGGACGTCTGCTGGGGCGTCATCCGTACCGTCACGGGATGGCAAGGGACGAAGGGAATCCCATGAGCAAACACAGCATGCACACGCACACCTGCGGCGAGCTTCGGGCCGCAAACGTTGGCGACGAGGTTGTCCTCACCGGTTGGGTGTGGCACCGGCGCGACCACGGCGGCCTCATCTTCATAGACCTACGCGATCGCGAGGGGTTGACGCAGGTCTCCTTCGATCCCGACATCTCTGGTGGCACTGCCTTCCACATGGCTGAGACGGTGCGTCCCGAGTGGCCCATTATGGTCACCGGAACCGTGCGTCCGCGCCCTGAGGGCCAGGCAAACCACAACCTTGCAACGGGCGAAATCGAAGTGCTCGCAACCCAGATGACGGTGCTCAACAGCTCAAAGACGCCGCCCTTCCAGATTGAGGACAACGCAGACCTCAGCGAGGACATACGGCTGCGCTATCGCTACCTCGACCTTCGTCGGCCTTCCATGGCAGCGAATCTGCGCCTGCGTTCAGACTTCACCTTCGCCATTCGCGAGGCTCTGCACAAGTACGCCTTCACGGAGGTCGAGACGCCTGCGCTCTTCAAGTCGACGCCCGAGGGCGCGCGCGACTTCATCGTGCCAAGCCGTCTGCAACCGGGCAGCTTCTATGCGTTGCCGCAGTCGCCGCAGCTGCTTAAGCAGTTGCTCATGGTGGGTGGCATCGAGCGTTACTACCAAGTGGCCAAGTGCTTCCGTGATGAGGACTTGCGCGCCGATCGCCAGCCTGAGTTCACGCAGGTCGACATCGAGATGAGCTTCGTCACGCAGGATGACGTGATGGGTGCGCTCGAGGACGTGCTCGCCGATGCGTTTGCAGCCGTTGGGGTTGAGATGCCCACGCCCCTGCGTCGCATCTCGTTCGTCGATGCGATGAACACCTATGGTATTGACAAGCCCGACACGCGCTTTGGCATGGAACTCCATGACGTGACGGACGTCTTCGCCAACTCGAAGTTCAAGGTCTTCTCGGCAGCGGCGAATGCCGAGGGCCAGGTCATCAAGTGCATCAATGCGAAGGGCGCCGGCTCGTGGGCGCGCTCGCGCATCGACAAGCTCGCGAAAGTCGCGGCTGCGTTTGGCGCGAAGGGCCTGGCGTGGATTGCATTCCGCGAGGATGGCTCCATCACCAGCCCCATTGCGAAGTTCTTCTCTGATGAGGAGATGGCGGGCGTGCGCGCGGCTTGCGACGTCGAGCCGGGTGACCTCGTGCTCTTTGCGGCTGGTCCTTGGCAGCTCACGTGCGAAATCCTGGGTGGCATGCGCAACCACATGGCGGATGCGCTTGAATTGCCACGCGAGGGTCATGATTTCCTTTGGGTGGTGGACTTCCCGCTGGTGCATTGGGATGAGGACCGCAAGGCGTTTGCGGCCGAACACCAGCCCTTTACCCAGCCTGAGGAGGCGGACCTCGAGCGTCTCGAATCCGATCCGCTCAGCGTGGGGTCGCACACGTACGACTTCGTCATGGACGGCTACGAAGCAGGTGGCGGCGGCATGCGCGTCCACAATGCAGAGCTGCAGATGCGCATCCTCAAGTTGCTGGGCTTTACGGAGGAGGCATCCCGTGCGCAGTTTGGCTTCTTGCTTGAGGCGCTTGAGTACGGCGCACCGCCCATGGGCGGCTTCGCGCTCGGTCTCGATCGCGTATGCATGCTGCTTGCTGGTGCGGACTCCATCCGTGAGGTCATGGCATTCCCCAAGACCACGAATGGCAACGACATGATGAGTGACGCGCCCTCTGCTGTGGATGAGCGCCAGTTGCGCGACGTGGCGCTGCGTCTGCTCTAGGACAGCCAGGCGCCCCCGGGACGGAGTTTGCCTTTTGCGACATCCGTCCCGGTAAGGGCGTGTGGGCAAACGCAATGCAAGGGGGTGCGTGGCATGCAGCGTGAACGGCGCAGAAGAAGAAGAGGCGACACCCGTGATGCGTATCGCGAACGGGATGAGTGGCTCCTGCAGTCACACCGCAGCAAGATGCCACAGGACCAGACCTCCGAGCCGCCGGCGTTCGTGCGTGCGGCAAATCGCTGGTGGGACCGTCTGCTCGATGTTGCGGATAAGCGTTCATTCGAGGGTGGAGCGTCGGAGTACGCACCCAACCAGACGACGCGCGATTACGTGCTCAATACCATAGGTCTTGGCGCGTGGGGTGCCCTTTTCCCGATTCTCTCCATCGTTGCGACCCAGCTCGCGGGTGCGGAGCAAGCCGGTATGTTTTCCATGGCGTTTACCACGGCGACGCTCATGCTCTACGTAGGAAACTATGGCGTGCGCACGTATCAGGTCTCCGACCTCGACGAGGCGGAGTCGTTTGCGTCCTACCAGATTCAACGCGGCATGACCTGCGCGCTGATGCTGCTCATCGGATTCTTGTGGTGCATCGTGCGTGGGTACGACCATACGATGACGCTCATAACGTGGGGCGCGTTTGGGTTTCGTGCAGTGGACGCCCTCGCCGACACGTACGAGGCACGCCTGCAGCAAATGGACAAGCTCTATCTTTCGGGTATTTCGCAGGCGGTACGTGCCATCTTGGGCGTCGTGGTGTTCACGGTGCTTCTCTTCGTGACACACAACCTCGCCTTTGCGTGCATGGGCATGGCAGTGGCCGCCGTCGCGAGCTTCCTGCTGCTCACGTTGCCGCTTGCCCTGCTCGAGACCCCCAAGTCACGCGGGGCCGATCCCATTGAGATTCGCGAGCTCTTTGTGGAGTGCTTCCCGGCCTTTGCCGCGCAGTTCCTCTTTGCCCTTATCGAAACGATGCCGAAGTTCGCGATGGAAGGCGTGCTGCCTTACGAGGACCAGGTGTACTTCAATGCCATCTACTTCCCCGCGCAGTCGATACTCATGATTGTGGGGTTCGTGTATAAGCCGCAGCTTGTACGGATTGCCAGCGTGTGGGCGGACCGTTCCAAACGGGCGCGCTTCGACCTCATCGTGATCGCCATGCTGGTGGTGAGCGTCATCGTGACGCTCGCTATGCTCCTCATCTTCGGTGCGGTGGGCGTGTGGCTTAACGGTCTGATGTACGGCGTGGACTTCGAGCCGTTCCGCGTGGCACAGTACCTCATGATCGTAGCTGGCGGTCTCTCTGCCGCCATTGACTTCCTGTATCAGATAATAACCGTGTTGCGCAGGCAGGCGGCCGCGACGCTCGTGTACCTCATTGCGTTCTTTGTTGTGGCGATTGCCTCCGCCATCCTCGTTCGCACGGTGGGCTTCGATGGTGCGGTATGGTCGTATCTTGCCGTTATGGTGGTGCTCTTCGTGATGCTCGCTTCGCAGTTCTGCATCGTGCGCTTCGGAGACGGGCGGTAGGTGCTGACCCGTCAGCTGTTGCTTCGTTGCCTCCGCATCGTGGGGTAGGGGAGGTGCCAGAGACGGGTTCTGTAGGGCATCGGCGCAATATGATGCTAATGGACAGCGAACCCATGCGGAATATTGGATTCCTCATCGGACAGCACTCCGTTGCGAGTATCATAGGAACTCCGAACGCCAGATGAACTGGGAGACATCATGCCCACAAACGAACAACAACCGGTCCAGCGGAGGCAGACGTCAGGCGATGATCGTCCGCGTCAGCAACGTCCACAACAACGTCGGAGAAAACCCGAGCAAGGTGATGGCAGGAGGGCGAGTTCGGGGGCACGCCCATCGGCGCGTCCACAACGTGCGGCACGCCCTCAGTCTGCGCCGCAGGCACGTCGTTCCCCACAGCCGCGTAGAGCTCCTTCTCATGGACGCGCACCCGGGCATCGTCCTGCTCGGCGACGTCCTTCGGCACTCCCCATCATC
Organism: Atopobiaceae bacterium; assembly: GCA_017533825.1. Taxonomy (GTDB): domain Bacteria; phylum Actinomycetota; class Coriobacteriia; order Coriobacteriales; family Atopobiaceae; genus RUG440. Next base: position 65,159 of record JAFWIE010000007.1, read on the forward strand.
CTTGCGGTGGTCGGTGTCTTGTTCGTGGGACTCTTGGGGTTCTTTGCGCTGCGTTCCTGTCGTGGTGGGGATGCGGGATCGGCGTCGGACCAGACGACCAAGGCAGCAAGCATGGAACAGGCGGTCGTCGAGGAGCCCGACTACACCGACATCAATCTTCTGATGGTGGGCGACATTCTCTTCCACTACCAAGTGCGTCAAAGCGGCCTTCAGTCAGATGGTTCGCGTAACTACGACCACATTTTTGCGCACTTCAAGTCCGAGCTTGAAGGCAAGGACATCAAGGTCTTGAACCAGGAGACCCCGCTAGGCGGTGCGGAGATTGGTGGCGACGCACCGGACGGCTATGGCAGCTACCCCATGTTCAACGGCCCGCAAGAGATGGCAGACGCTGAGGCAAAGGCGGGCTTCAACGTAATCCTTCGGGCGACGAACCATGCGCTCGACGCTGGATACGAGGGGGCACGGAGCGAGCTCTCGTACTGGAAGGAGCACTTCCCCGAGGTCACGGTGATTGGCGAGGTGAATCCGGACGATGCCACCGCTTCTGTTGATGACGTGTACGTCTACGAGAAGGATGGCTTCAAGGTCGCGGTGCTCAACTACACGTTTGACCTCAACGGCATCGAGGACCCCAATGGCATCGTCTCGATGCTCGAGGAGGAGCATGTCCACACCACCATGGCGAAGGCGCGCGAGCTTGCCGACATGATCGTCGTGTTCCCGCACTGGGGCGAGGAATATGAGACCACACCCAACGCGGAGCAGCGCATGTGGGCGGAGCTGCTCGTGCAAGATGGTGCTGACGTCATTATCGGCAATCATCCCCATGTTATGCAGCCGGTCGAGGTCCTCGCGGACGCAGATGGCAATCCGGTGCCCTGCTACTGGTCTACCGGCAACTTTGTGAGCACCTCTCCTGATGACATGAGCTTGCTCGGCGGTGTGCCGGAATTGACCCTGCGCAAGGATAAGGACGGCAACTGCAGCGTCGAGTCTGCGCAGATGAAGGTGGTCGCTACGCATCTGGGGAGCTCCGACGATATGACGGTTTACCTGTTGCCCGAGTGGACAGATGAGCTCGCGGCGAGCAATTGGCTTAATACCGAGATGAATCCCAATACAGACAACACGACCCTTACGAAGTCGTGGGCGAACGAGTTCTGCAGTGAGGTGCTCGGGAGTGACTTCGATGCCCAGACGGGAACGTTGACGCTCGACCTCACCAACGTTCCAAAGACGTCGTCGTCGGCCGATGGCGAAGACACCGCCAGGGCAGAGGGAAGTGAGGGCGAGGAGTACAGCTCCAGCTCGAATGGCACCTCCAGCTCAACCAGCACTTCCAGCTCAGCCAGCACTTCCAGCTCGGTGACGAGCTCGGGCAAGACGACTGCGGGCTCCAATGCCGTCACGCTCGAAGAAGCCGAAGAAGAGACTGGCAGCGACTATGATGATGGGTCATACGATGACTCATACGATAACTCATACGATAACTGACGTTGTTGTGACTGCCTAGAAGGGCGTCACTGCAGGGTGGCGGCTCGAAGGCAGACCTCGTGAACGAGTACCGGAAGGCGGCTTCGCAGCTCTCGCAGCTCGAGCCGCTCTTCCTTTATCAGGTCGGCCAGTACGGGTGCCAGACGTATGGCGACATCAAAGGCAAGCACGAATCCTTCGGTGTGCATGCCCATGCGCGTAAGAGGTGCGATGAGCCACGCGATCGTTCCCGTCAGGTTGTCGAGGTCGATCGCCGTCGCGAATGCGCTGCTCGCCATGACGAGGCTGCCGAGTGAGAGGCAAGAGCGTGTCGCATCGCACGCGGCGAGTTCAGGATTTGACAGTAGTTGCAATACAAACGTCAGTGCGCCGGCTGTCGCTGCGGAGACGAGCATGCGAACGAGCGTGGACGCGGATGCGTCCGATGCCATGAGTGCGACGAGGCTAAGTGCCATGCAGAGCGCAAGCGTTGCAATGTCGCTTGTATGGAGCACGATGATGGCGAAGGCGGCGAGTACGGAGAAAGGCACGAGCGTTTGTGCACTGGGCTGCTGGGGTAGGAGCTTCTCTGCATTCGGATGGATCTCGCCCAACTCGTCATCCTGCGGCAGGGAGGCACGAAGCGACTCGGCGAGGAGTCCGCAGATGACGCCCGTCACGCAACCAGCGACCATGAGGATGGGGAGCGTGTACCATATTGCCGTAGTCTTGAGCAGCATCTGGGCAACGAAAAGCTGACCGACCTCGTGAAGCAAGGCGCCGACAACCGATACCATCCACAGGCGTAGGGTGCGTAGGCGAGACAAGGGAATCATCCCCCCGAGGGAAAGCAGCGTACCCACTGCGGAATACACCATGGTAAGTGGCGAGCCAAAGAGAAACCCCGAGGCGAGGACTTTGATGAGCGCGATGCTCGCGGCCCCCGCGACGTCTCCGCACGCAAGCTCTGCCAAGACGGCGACGTTTGCCAACCCGAGCTTGACGCCGGGAATGGGGATGGGGATGAACGTCTCGGCATAGCCGAGAAGCATGGAGAAGGCGGCAAGCGTGCCGACTCGTGTCCAGCGCATCGCATCGTTCATCGCGAGATCACATCAATACTTGCGCCGGAATCGTCATCCCATGTGACGGCGCTCTCGTCGAGTTGCGATTGGGATGCGTCTGCGCGCAATGTGCCTTGTGCGGAATCGTCGGCCACCACCTCGACCCATAGCTTGTGGGGTAGGCAGATCAGCTGCTCGCCAGGCTTCGAGATGGGCTTCTGGTGCATGCAGCTGCCCTTTGGGCAATCTGCCGCGGTGATTCTTGCGGAGCCGTCTTCGATGACGATGACGTTGGTGCCCTGCTCCGTTCGTGCTTCGTACGATGCGTTTTCGTCGAGCGGTAGACGGTGCGTCTGACCGCTACCATCGTGTATGAGGACGTATGCGCGATTTGATGCGAGCGACCGCCATGGACCTAGGAACAGAAATGCCACGCCCATCGCCACCAAGACAGCTATGCCCACGACGACGGTCGCCACGTTCCTCTGAAGCCAATTCATTCCGGCACCTCCCTCGACCAGTATACGCCGGGCGGTGGGAGGACGGGGACATACCTTCCGCTGCGACCTGACGTCTGGGTCTCGTCGAAGGTAACCCCTTCCGTGAGATTCCACCTCGGGGGTTCGCCGCTTTGCGAAATGAGGGCGGCCCCCTATAATGGGCATCCATTCGCATGCGGTGGCTTTGCTGAGGAGGTTCGGGGCGGTGATGACGCGAAGGCAACTCCTGCGTCTTGCGGCAGGTGTGATGCTCGCATCCCTGATGGGTTGTGCACAGACTTCCGAATCGCAGCTGAGCGCCACCGTCTTCAACTTCGATACGGTCTGCACCATCGGGGGGAGCATGACCCAGGAGGTGCTCGATGAGGCCTGCGCCCTGTGCGGGACCTTCGAGCAGCTCTTCTCTCGAACGATTGCGACCTCGGATGTGGGTCGCATCAACGCCGCGGCTGGCGAGGCGGTGGAGGTGGACCCGCGAACCGCAGATGTCATACGGAGGTCGCTGGCCTACAGCGAGGAGTCGGACGGGCTGTTTGACATCACGATTGGGTCGGTGAGCGAGCTGTGGGACTTCACCGAGGGGATAGTGCCCGGGGAGCAGGCCGTGGCGGACGCGCTCAAGCACGTGGGATGGCAAAACGTGCACGTGGAGGGGGCGACGGTTCGCCTGGTCGATCCGTTGGCGCGTATCGACCTCGGTGGTATTGCCAAGGGGTATATCGCGGATGCGGTGGTTGATCTTCTGCGTGAGCGCGGCATTACCAGCGCGAGTGTCAACCTTGGTGGCAACGTGGTCGTGCTGGGAACCAAGTTGGATGGGAGCCCATGGGGTGTCGGTGTCCGCGATCCGGACGATCCGAGCGGCGCGAACGTGATCGCGAGGGTTGGTGTGACGGACGGCTCGGTGGTGACGAGCGGCCTTTACGAACGCAGCTTCGAACGGCATGGACGCCGATACTGGCACATCCTTGATCCGCGCACGGGGTACCCCGTGGAGACGGACGTTGTCTCTGCGAGCATCTACTCCGAACGCTCCATTGATGGAGACGGCTGTACGAAGCCGCTCTTCATGTGGGGCGTGAGCGAGTCGTTGCATAGGCTTGAGCAGAAGCCGCAGCTCCAGGCACTGCTCGTGACGAGGGATGGTGCCATATGTACCACGCCCGCGTCTGACTTTGAGATACTGGGGAGCGATCGCAACCCGACAGAGCGCGAGGGGGCATCATGAGACAACTGGTCGTGGGTTTGTTGGCGCATGTCGATGCGGGGAAGACGACAATTGCCGAGGCGATGCTCTATCGTTCCGGGGCGGTTCGCACCTTAGGGTTCGTCGACCATGGTGATTCTCACATGGACGTCGACGAGATGGAGCGACGCCGCGGCATCACGATATTCTCCACGCAGGCGCGACTTGAGCACTCCGGTGCGCTGCTCATGCTGATGGATGCGCCGGGTCATGTGGACTTCTCTGCAGAGGCCGAGCGTACGATTGCCGCGATGGACCTTGCCGTGCTGGTGGTTGCTGCCAATGAGGGGGTCCGCGGTCATACTCGCACGATGTGGCGACTCCTGCGCAAGAATTCCGTTCCCACGGTGGTCTTTGTCAACAAGTGCGACCTCGACGTGCCGGAACGCGCTGAGCTGCTTGGTGAACTTCAAGAACGGTTGGATGAGCGTTGTGAGGATGCTGCGGATGCTGAGTCGCTGGCGTTGGCGGATGATGGGGCCTTGGAGGAGTACGTGGAGACGGGCGCGCTTGGTGCCGACACGCTCCGTTCGCTCGTGCTTGGCTGCAAGACGTTCCCGTGCCTGTTTGGCTCAGCGAGAAACCTGGCAGATGTGGGTGCGCTGCTCGATTTGCTTGCTGCCTTAGCCCCAGAGCGTTCGTGGCCCGAGGAGTTTGGCGCGCGGGTCTACAAGGTTGGTCGCGATGCGAAGGGCGCGCGCCTTGCTTGGATTAAGGTGACGGGCGGCGAGCTTCGCGCAAAGGAGAGCGTACGGTGTACGCGACGTGCAGGCTCGAGCTGGACGGAGAAGGCCGATCAGCTGCGGTTATATGTGGGTGACCGTTATGAGGTGGTGGGTAGTGTCCCTGCAGGACAGGTGTGTGCTGCTGCCGGACTTGATGCGGTGCGCCCAGGCGACGTCCTTGGAGCCGAACCGCTGGGGGGCGAGCCAACCCTGGCGCCCGTTCTCTCGTACCGCGTGCTGCCCGGCGAGCATGACGTGCGGGTGGTCCATCAGGCACTGAACGAGCTTGCGGATGAGGATCCGCTGCTTGGGGTGCGCTGGGACGAGCGGCTCGGTGAGTTGCGTGTGCAGCTGATGGGGGCAATGCAGCAGGACGTGGTACGTGAGGAGCTGGCGCGTCGCGATGGGCTTGACGTAGATTTCGAGTTGGGTGGGGTCCTGTACAAAGAGACCCTCAGCGAGCCTGTGGTGGGTGTCGGGCACTTCGAGCCGCTGCGTCACTATGCCGAGGTACACCTGCTGCTGGAACCCACAGAACGTGGTGCAGGTGTGTCGTTTGGCAGCATGTGTCCCTTGGACGATTTGGATCGCAACTGGCAGCGCTTGATTCTGACGAATGCGGCGGAGCGCGAGCACGTAGGGGTGTTGGCGGGTTTCCCTCTTGCAGACGTTCGGATTACCCTGCTTGGCGGTCGTGCACATGCCAAACACACAGAGGGTGGTGACTTCCGTCAGGCGACGTACCGTGCCATACGACAAGCGCTCATGCAGGCGCGGGAGCGGTCGGTATGCATGCTGCTCGAACCATGGTATCGGTTTGAGCTCGATGTGCCGGCCGAGAAGATCGGCCGCGCGCTGGCAGACCTGCAGCGCATGGGCGCGCAGTTCGGTGTGCCGAGCACGGTGGGAGAACGTGCACGTCTGGACGGAACGGTGCCGGTCTCGGAAGTGCGCGACTATCCGCTAGAGGTGAGTGCCTACACGGGTGGTGAGGGAATCATGCACTTGGCGCCTTGTGGATATGAGCCGTGTCATGATGCAGAGCGGGTCATCGAAGAGGTGGCCTACGAGCCCGAGACGGACCTGTCCCACACGCCCGATTCGGTGTTCTGCAGCCACGGCGCCGGCTACACCGTCAAATGGAACGAGGTGCCCGAGCGGGCGCACGTCCATCCAGACGAGCGACGCCGTACGCCGTGGCGGTCAGCGGAAGAGGTTTGATCGTGGCGGACTGCCCGAGACGGAGCGCAGGGATTGCTTCTCATCAGGCTGTCCGAAAACGGTTGTTAGAAGGTCAAGCAGGTGTTGCCCCTTGCGGCGCATTCCTCATGGCATAGCGCCCAATAGGGGGATAGCCTCCTCGGGTGCTATTTGGACCCTTGATTCTCGTCTGCCTCTTCCGGCTCTTCCTCCGGCGTGAGAGACGCGATTGCCTCAGCGATTATCTGCTCGTCGATACCGCGCTCCTTCAGTTGTGTGGCGAGACTCTGCACACCTTCTTCACGCCCCTCCTTCCGGCCCTCCTTACGGCCCTCCTTACGGCCCTCCTTCCGGCCTTCCTTGCGGCCCTCCTTGCGGCCCGCCTCGCGGGCTTCGCGCTCAAGGCGTTCGGCACGGTCGTTTAGTAGTTCGAGTACTTGTCCTCCCATGGCGCCCCTCACCTTCGTGCGCAGCGTGTCGTATTGCGACATGATGTAATCGGATACCCTGATTATAAGCTCCACGAGTTCTTCGTAGAGAAGACGATCGCCTGTGGCCAATACCGCCGTGGCGAGGCGCGAGTGGAGTGCCACGCATTCCTCCACAAGCCGAGCCGTTCTCACTTCGTCGTTGGCAATCTGGCTGAGAGCCTTCTCGTAGCGCATGAGATAGAAGGGCAACAGAAGCAGGAGGCCCTTTTCAAATATGTCATCGCTATTGTATCGCTGGGCCTTGACGACCTTGGCACTATATAGGAAAGAGCCTCCATCAGGCAAATTGACCTTCATTTGCAGTGCGTCGGGTGTCTTTGAGGTATTCCGAAGGAAGAGTACGCATGATGAAGGAAAGTTAATCTCGTAGGGTGCGCCTCCCGAAAGGGCTTGTTCGAGCGCTATGGCGAAGTCGTACTCGATCATGCGGACCACCATGCTAGTGTCCGATGTGCTTTGGCATTCGACGTGGTAAATCTTGTCCCCCAGTCGAAAGACGGAGTCGTCGATGATGGAGCCGCTCGGCGTCTCGTGCTCATTGCTAAAGGGCGTAATCGTGGACTCAGGGGGATAATTTCTGCCGAAAGCTTCGTTTATGAAGGGGACCATGAGTTGTGGCGCCTTGTGTACCATGGTCTTGAAGACGGAATCAAAAACAGTGTTGTCAGCCATGCAAATCTCCAATTCTCCGGGCGGGCGTTTGTTGTCGATGGGTGCTAAACGTAGGGCGTACGTGGGAGCTAGATAGGTACGGCAGCCATGGGCGTTCTCCCTTCAGACGAATACGAGTGTGCTACTGCATTCGTTCGAGAACGCCCGCCTGCAGAATGAAAACCCGTCCTCACGGAACGCTCGTGGCTGAGAAAGACGGAATCCCTTATAACCGCAGGTCACGGCGCATCGGGTATATGGTCCAGAGCGTGCTCTGCCACATACAAAGCCTCAATGTAAAGTCTCTTGCCTACAACGTGAAGTTTAGTATAGCACAGGTAGCTCTCTTGGCAAGAAGGGATTCTCGCGTGCCGCCATGGCCTCCATTGGTGTACGCTGGCACCCTACTACCCAACACTTGCATTCGCAGGTTGCGAGAGGAGCACACATGAACAACGATAAAGCCCAACCGCTCGTTGGCATCATGCTGACGGCGCTTTCGGCGTTGCTCATCACGGGTGTACTAACTTTTGCCGGACCCTGTGCCATGCATGGAGATGGCAGCATGGGCTCCTGCTATTGGGCTGCTCGGGCGGTACTCGGCACCGGCATCGTCCTTGTCGTTATAGCGCTTGTACGTGTCTTTGAACGTGACGAAGGTGAGCGGCGCGGCCTCTCCTTTGCTGCTGCGTGCCTTGGTGTGCTCGTCGCCTGTATGCCTGGTGTGATTATCGAGTTGTGCGCGGCGCAGACGATGCGTTGCCACGTCGTGATGCACCCATTTGTGATATTCCTCGGTGTAATTATTGCTCTCGTGGGCGGAACGGACCTCGTCTTGCGCCTCAGGGCCATCTTCAAGCGTTAGAATGTGCGCCGGACAATGCGCGTCCCAGATTCACTCATGATGCGGGGACGCTCGATGCGTTGGAGGAGAACTCAATGCAGGAAGAGACCAGACCATACCTTCCGTGGGATCTTGTGAACGACTTTCTCGTTGATGCGTTCGTTGGCTATGGGGTACCGCGTGAGGACGCGATCATCTGTGCCGACGTTCTGCTCGAGAGCGACCGACGTGGCATCGAGAGTCATGGTTGCAATCGATTCAAACCCATTTACCTTGACCGATTCGAGAACGGCACGCTTCTACCCGTCACCGACTTCGAGGTCGTGCGCGAGACGCCGACCACCGTCGTGGCGGATGCTCACGACGGCATAGGCATGGTGGCGGCTCATGAGGTCATGACGAGGCTCATAGACAAGGCGCGTGCGTATGGAATGGCTGGTGGCGCGGTTCGCAATTCCACACACTTCGGTATCGCGGGCTATTGGGCAACGATGGCAAGTCGTGCGGGCATGATTGGACTCGTGGGGACCAATGCCCGGCCTTCCATTGCACCTACCTACGGCGTCGAGAACATGTTGGGGACCAATCCGCTCACCTTCGCCATACCCACTGACGAGGAGTTCCCCTTCTGCATCGACTGCGCCACGTCCATCGTGCAGCGCGGCAAGATCGAGTACTATGCGCGGGAGGGCAAGCCGACGCCAGCAGGGATGGTTGTGGCGCAAGATGGCAGGGAGCTCACGGACTCGGAGTCAATCCTCCAGATGCTCGTGGATGGCACGGCGGCGCTTGCCCCACTCGGTGGCGGGCCCGGAGACGAGATGTGTGGATACAAGGGCTATGGATATGCCACCGTGGTCGAGATTCTGAGTGCGGCACTCGCGGGCGGGAAGTTCATGAAGTCCCTCACAGGCGTGGCAGAGGACGGTTCCCCGCGGATGTACGGGCTTGGGCACTTCTTCTTTGTGGTGGATCCCGAGGCATTCGTAGGGCGCGAAGAATTCTGCCGTATCGCAGGTGACATTTGCCGTGCGCTGCGCGCCTCAAAGCTTGCTCCTGGTTACGACCGTATCTACACGGCAGGGGAGCGCGAATGGCTCATGTGGCAGGAACGCAAAGAGAAGGGCGTGCCCATTGGCGAAGCGGTCCAGCGCGAGTTCTGCGAAGTGCGAGACAAGCTTGGCCTTACGTACCACTTCCCCTTCGAGGACTGATGCGGTGGACGGTCTCCTTCGTGGCATTGTGACATAAAGGGGTGACGCCCCTGTGTGTCAAAAAAGCCCCTGCCGCAGCTCAGAATGCGGCAGGGGCTGTGCAATCAATCAGGAGGCGCCCAGACTACTTCTTGGCCTTGCCCTGGTTGGCGACGGCGTCGATCTTGTAAAACAAACACTCCCGCCCCTCACGGTGCGGGAGTGCGCCGCCAAGATCGGCTCCTGGCGGAGAAGGTGCTGTGGCCTGTTGCTACTTCTTGGCCTTGCCCTGGTTGGCGACGGCGTCGATCTTGGCGGCGATGACATCGGGGTCGCCAATGTACTTCTTCTCGACGACGTTCCAGTCCTGATCGAAGGTGTAGGCCAGAGGCACGGCGGTCGGGATGTTGACCTCGAGGATCTCCTCCGGGGTGAGCTTGTCGAACATCATGACGAGGGAGCGCAGGCTGTTGCCGTGGGCGGCGATGAGGACGCGCTTGCCGTCCTTGAGCTGCGGGGCAATCTCGTCCTGGAAGTACGGCCATGCGCGGGCGATGCAGTCCTTGAGGCACTCGGTGTAGGGGAGCTGGTCCTTCATCGCGACATAGCGATACTCCTCGGCGATCTGGGCGCAGCGCTTGTCACCGGGCTCGAGGGGCTTCGCGGGGATGTCGAAGGAACGACGCCAAATCTTGACCTGCTCGTCACCGTACTTGGCGGCGGTCTCGGCCTTGTTCATGCCCTGGAGTGCGCCATAGTGACGCTCGTTGAGCTTCCAGCTCTTGATGACGGGCAGCCACTCGCGATCCATCGCGAAGAGGACGTTGTTCAGCGTGTGAATGGCGCGCTTGAGGTAGGAGGTGTAGCAGATGTCGAAGTCGTAGCCAGCGTCCTTGAGGGCCTTGCCGCCGTCGAGGGCTTCCTGCACGCCAGCCTCAGAGAGGTCCACGTCAGTCCAACCGGTGAAGAGGTTGGCCTTGTTCCACTCGGACTCGCCGTGGCGGATAAGAACGAGATGCATCAGGTTGTCGGCCATAGGAATGGTCCTTTCTCTTGAGGACGGCAGCTATCTGCCCTAATGCTGTAAGTATGCACCTTGGCAACATCAAACGCACGAGCTTTTCCGTAGGCGGTGTGATAGATGGTATTGACGCCAAAAGCGGTTGGCATGCTGGTGGTGGACGCCTATGCATCGCCTGCTTTACCACTTTGAGGGAAGTTCAGTAACGGGGCCGAAACAACGATGTGGCATGGTATTGAACGATTTCGCATTTGACCGGCGACCGTCAATGGGGAGACGACATGAGCAATGACCTCAACGTAGACTTTGTGCTGCGCACCATAGAGCGGCGCGACATTCGCTTCGTACGACTCTGGTTTACCGATGCGCTCGGCAACCTCAAGTCCTTCTCGATTTCACCCGCCGAGCTCGAGGAAGCGTTCGAGGAGGGCATCGGGTTCGATGGCTCTGCCGTCTCGGGGTTCGTCTCGCTCGAAGAATCAGACATGCTTGCATTTCCCGATGCCGAGACGTTCCAAATCCTGCCTTGGCGTCCGAGCAGCAGTGGTGTGGCACGCATCTTCTGTCGTATCTGCATGCCTGATGGCACCCCGTTCGCCGGTGATTCGCGTTCGTGCCTCGAGCGGGTGGTGCAGGAGGCAGACGCCAAAGGGTTTGTGCCCAACGTTGGCCCAAAGATGGAATACTTTTACTTCGGCGACGACAAGGAACCCATTCCCGTCGACAACGCCGGCTACTTTGACCTTACGCCCTACGATTCTGCGCGCGACATCCGCCGCTCAACGACGCTCACGCTCGAGAAGATGTCCATCCCCGTGCAGTACTCCTACCACTCCAATGCGCCATCGCAGAACGGCATCGATTTGCGGTATTGTGAGGCGCTGAGCTGCGCGGACAATATCATGACGGCGCGCCTTGTCATCAAGCAGGAGGCTGCTGAGCAGGGTCTCTTTGCTTCGTTCATGCCCAAGCCGCTGGCGAATTGCTCGGGTTCCGGCATGTTCCTCTGTGAGTCGATCTTCAACCCCGACGGAGAGAATCTCTTCTGGGGCACTGAGGATTATCACCTTTCCAAACTCGCGCATCACTACATCGCGGGTATTCTGCGGTACGCTCCCGAGTTCTGCCTCGTCACCAACCCCACCGTGAACTCGTACAAACGACTCGTTCCCAATGGGGAGGTGCCCGTCTACACGACGTGGGGCCGCAAGAATCGCTCGGCCTTGGTGCGCATTCCCGCACACAAGCCTGGCAAGCATCTCTCGGCACGTATCGAGTTGCGTAATCCCGATCCCACGGCGAATCCCTATCTGACGCTTGCCGCGACGATCGCTGCAGGTCTGAAGGGCATCGAGGACGAGCTGCCCCTGCCGGTGGAGTACACGGGCAAGGATGTGACGGACGCACACATGGTAAGCATGGGCCGGACGCACCTGCCGCGCACGCTCGGCGAGGCCATCGAGGCGTTCGAGGAGAGCGAACTCATGCGCCAGACCCTCGGCGATCACATCTGCGACTTCCTTCTGGCCGAGAAGCGCCTGGAATGGAATGACTACTGCACGAGCGTTACCGACTGGGAGAAGAGGCACTACTACGCCGGGTTCTAAGGCGTCGGCCACAACGCGCCGGACACAACGCGTCATGCGCAACGCGCCGCAGGGTCCCCGTTCCCCTGCGGCGCGTTTTGCTTGTTGCCGTGGATTGCGTGCGTCCGGCCCACCCCGTTTAACCGCAAACGGCCGCTCCCCGAACGACCCACCCCGTTTAACCACAAACGGCTCACAGCCAGTCTGCCATTCTTACCACACACACCCTTTTACCTGCGGGTTTGTGTATATGATGCCAAAAGACCCACCCCGTTTGGTGCCGAACCACCCATGTCGATAAACGGGGTGCCTCCTTCACGCGAGTGCGGATAACGGTTTTGGAAGCCATCCCGGGCGTCGGTGTCATATCCACCGTTCGTGGCGGAGCAACATAGTGCGTAATGTGTTTTGCAGCTCATCGAATCTCTCGCTGCTCGGTGGAAGTGCTTGCCCCAAGTACTTTGCCACGGATTGTGCCTTTGACATGAAGCGCTTTGAGTCGTAGAGATCTGCTTTTCTGAAAGTGACCTCGGCATACCCCATTTCTTGGGCAACTTCTTGTCGTTCTTGGTCCTCGACCTCTTGACCCTCGTGAGTGTCCTTGCCATTGAACTCCACAATCAAATTCGCCTCCGGCCAGAAGAGGTCGGGCACGATGTATCCCTTGCGCGCCTTTGTTCTCAATTCGGCCGGAACGGGGATGGGATAATTCGAGAACGGCCGAGGGAATTCTAGGCCGCCATAGCTCTTTGGCAAGCAAAACAGCAAATAAAGGATGGTTTCCATGGGGGAATTCAGTCCCTCGACAATCCATGAAGCCGCCTTTCGCAGCGTGTTAGCTCCAGGTTCGAATGCCATCCGGCCACAGAACATCATAATTTGGCCAAGTGTTGTGAGAGGATTTCTGCGATTCTTGAATCCGCGCGTTGTGTTCTGTTTGGAATACGTACCACAGAACTCGCACACGAGTTCGGTAAGGATGACTACATACTGCCAAGGTTCAAGTGAGGTTGATGTCAGGCGCTTCAGGTAGCGGCCGACCTGTAACAGACAAAATTCAGGTGAACATACGTAGTTATTGTCGCGGGTAGCGCAAATGGAACCTATGGGGACGAAGCCGTTCCACTGGTGCGCGAGAAATCGACTATTGTGCACATTGGGGCGCGTACCGATGACCACCACATCGGTGGGAACACTTTGGGGGATGCCTGATGCAAGCCCACGGTCCCTGAGTGCGGTCATGTCGCTTGAACGAAACAGCTCCGCCGAAAGAGTGGGTGTTGGAATGTCGCAAAGGCCCGTGCGCTGTTGTGCGGGATTCATGTTCTCTCCCGTATTGCGCCACCACCAGATGCCCCAGACGTAGCCCCAAGTCATGTTCATCTCATTCCCTCCTGCCCGTTGTTTGCCTGCAGTGAAGAGGGATGTTAGAGAGGGTAGTTTGCAGTTTTTTCCCCGCTAGCACACACGAATTTTGCGGGATTCTGCACAATCGCAGGTAAATAGGCATGTTTCAAAATGCACACCTTGATTTGAGAATGCCACGCTTCATGATTTCTCTATCAAGCTGTATGTAAGGACGTACGGAAAAGCGCATCATAACATGCTTTTCGACCGTGCGACAGGATGCCTCGTGCTGTCAAAGCGTTTGTGCAGGCCTGGAGTATACAATCCCAAGCTGGACGCGCCAAACGGGGTGCCCCGATTAATCGACTTAGCCCATTTGGCGCCGAACGGCCCACATCGTTTAGTAGAGTCAGGAAGAACACCGCTGTTTAGCTGCGAGAATGAAGAAGATTCGCCAAATGAGGTGTCCCGCTTGGCGCCAAACGACCTACCCCGATACGCGACCCACCCCGTTTGGCGCGGACGGCAGGCGCAGATAGCTGCGGGCAGGTCGTGGCGGGCGCAGATGGCTGCGGGGAAGTGGCGCGGCAGGCGTGGGTCGGCTGTCTCTGCGGGACGGCGCATGGTGTGTCTATCTCAAGAACTCGTCGAGCGCGATGAGCCCCGCCTCAAGTCGCTCGGAGACGTGCTGCATGTGATTGCCTGGTCCCAGCCGATACTCCACCTCGCAACCGTGCTCCTGTAGCGCCTCGACGCATTGCTCCATGCGGTCCTGCACCGTCTTCAAAATGGGTCGTGCGGCCCGGCGCTCCTTGGTGCCCAGGGAGAGAAAGGCGAATCGCCCCGCAAGGTCCAGCTTCAGTGATTGCAGATGCTCGACCCACCCCTCATACCACACCGACCCCGAGAGGCACGCGCAGGCGTCGAAGAAGTCGCTGTGCGTCAACGCATACAATGCAAAGAGCCCGCCCAACGAGTAGCCGCACACGGAGCGCGAGCTGGGGCACAGACCTTCGGCAGATTCAATGGCGGGGGCGACCTCGCTCACAAGCTCCTCGAGTGTGGATGCGGCACACCCGCCAAACTCGCGCTCGCCTCGGTAGAGGCCTGCAGCCGGCCACGGCGTGAGGGCATCGTTCCAATTGGCAACCGGCACGGTCACGACGTTTGAGGCGAGCCGTTGCGCGAGGGAGGAAAGACTTGCCTCATCGAAGGGGTGCTCGGGTGAGTCGACGACGTAGATGAGCGGCGCTCCATCCGATTCCGCTCGATAGACCTTGCGCGACGCGACGTCAATGAGCCCCTTCGTCATCGCTACCAGGTCTTCCTAAACGCAATCACGTTGCGGTCCTCATCGCGTACATAGGCGAAGTCATCCATATCCTTGATGGCGAGCGCGATGCCGACGCCAGCAAGGTCGTCTTCTTCGCTGGTGTGTTCGTATTTGAGGGGATTGAACTCGGGACTCCAGTCAGTGATGGACATGACGATTGAGTCTGGTCTGGCGTTGTATATGTACTCCAATTGAATGCGCGCGTCTTTCACCTTGCCCGCATAGCCATGCTGGACGGCGTTCGCAAAGAGCTCCTCAACGGTAAGATCGATTTGCCTTTGGACATGCGCGGGGCACCCAACCTGCGAAAGTTCATAGTGCATGCCGTGCAAG
Organism: Atopobiaceae bacterium; assembly: GCA_017533825.1. GTDB lineage: Bacteria > Actinomycetota > Coriobacteriia > Coriobacteriales > Atopobiaceae > RUG440. The sequence continues at coordinate 80,169 of JAFWIE010000007.1, forward strand.
AGTTCCGCGAGCCCTTCCCGGGTGGCGGGAACGGTTATGGAGCCCGAGACCTCAGGAGGTGCGCCGAACTCAAGGCAGAGCATCGTGATGTCGTCAGACTGCTCGGTACCCGCAGACCAGTTGTGCACTTCTTCGCGAAGGCTGCCGACGAGGATGTGCGGGTGCATGTTTGTGTGTGCGGCAAGGAACGCCTCGAGGCGATCGTTCCCGTATTCCTCGCCATCCGCGTTAAAGGCCTCGTTGACGCCGTCAGTGTAGAGTAGGAGCTCGTCTCCAGGTTCGAGCGTAATCGTTGACGTGCGGTACTTGGCTGTCTCGAAGGTGCCGAGGAAGAGGCCGCCCTTCTGCTTGAGCCACTGCCAAGCGCCCTGATGGCGCAGCAGGGGAGGGTTGTGTCCCGCATTGACGAAGGTGAGCTCTCCGGTGTCGTAATCGAGCTTCGCTGCCCACACCGTCACGAACATGCCGGCGTCGTTGCCCTTGCAGAGGTTCCGGTTCGCGCTGTGGACCGCCTCGGCAAGGTCCATGCCGGATGTTATGTAGTTGGAGAGCTCCGACTTTGCCGCCATCATGAAGAGTGATGCGGGAATGCCCTTGCCGCTCACGTCGGCGATGAGGAAGCCGAGCGTGTGGTCGTCAACGAGGAAGAAGTCGTAGAAGTCCCCGCCGACCTCGCGTGCCGCTTTCATCGAGGCATAGAGGTCGAAGGCATCGATGTCGGGGAAGGGAGGGAACGTGCGTGGGAGCGCCGATTCCTGAATGGCCTTCGCTGTAGCGAGGTCGCGCTCGATGCGTGCGCTCTCGGCGGCGATGGCATCGCGCAGGGCACCGACGGTCGCGTTGATGTCGTCAGAGAGGGAAGAAAACTCCGTGCTCTTGCGCACGTCGACCTTCGCCTCGAGGTCGCCCGAGGTAATCTTGCCTAGCGTCCCATTTACCTGCCATATGCTACTCACCACCACGCGTCGAATGAGGATGTAGACGGCAGCAAAGAGGGCGGCAAAGACGATGACCTCCATGAAGGATACGATGAGGACCGAGAGGTCGCGATTCTGTGTGGCCTCCTCGACGGGAAGCAGCGCAATTGCGCGGAAGCCCTCGACGGTCCTACAGATGGCATAGTAGTCCGTGCTTCTGAGGGCAGTGCGATACAGGTTGCCCTCATTGCCCTTCTCTGCATCGGCAAGTAGGTGCTCTGCGACCGATTCGTTTATGCGGACGTCGCTGCGCGTGCCCACCAAGGTACCGTCTTCGGTCAGCACGACGATGAATCCCGCATGGCCCACGTGGCGATTCGCAACGGAGAACCGAATCTTTTCGGAGACGTCAGCGATGAAGTGCTCCCCGTCGTAGCCGACTTGTATGAAGCCATCCTCTATACGTACGCCCGCGTATTTGCGCGATTCGTTCTCGTCGATGGAGCTGGGTCGGTAGTTCTGAACGTAATAGCTGGACCGACCATGGGGAAGAAGGTCGAGGAAGGCGCGGGCCTGATCGCCCGAGTGCATGTCGAAGCCGACGTACCTTTTGTCGCTGCTGGAAACGATGATGCCGTCCTCGTCCACGACGTGAACCTCGCTTACATTGAGTTCGCTCGCCAATTGAACGAGTAACTTGTCGGTGGCGTCGTCGACGCTGGGAACCACACGGGCCGCCCTTCGCGCGAGGGCGAGTATATTGGCCTCGGCGGTGTCTCGGATGTCTTCCTGCACGTCCCGGAGCTCGACGGTAAGCGTATCGGCAGCTTCGGTGTAGCTGACACTCTGCTGGAGTGTGAATGTAAATCCAACGGTCGAGATGAAGCCTACGACCACAACGCTCAGCAAGCCGCTCTGGATTACCTGCGAGATGTCCCTCATACTACTCTTGCGCCTGATGCTCTGCCCGCTTGCAAGTGCGATGGCGGCACCGGCCAAGGCGACGCCAATTGCGTTGCAAGAAATCATGGGCAGTGAGCAAGCCTGCGCGACGAGGAAGGCGTGGGTGCCGTTGTCCAAGTTCGTCACAAAGACGAGAAGCAGATGCAGTACCTCCGCCACGGCGCCCACGGCAAGCGCGAACGGCCAACTCGGCCTACGGTCGTCAAAGAGCAGGCGGTTGAGTGCGGCTGCGTAGAAACCTGCAAAGATGGTCGCGACGCTGCAAGCTACGCGCGTGAACATGCCGCGCCCCCAGAGCGCGGCAAACCATCGCTCGACGCCGCCGATTATTCCGGCAATGATGCCTGCCGGACTGCCGAAGTAGAGGCCGGCAACCAGCGGCGCCGCATCGCGGACGTTCATGGTAGCGTCGTGTGTCTTGATGCCAAACTCGGTGCCAAAGATGGCGATGGTACCAAACACGATGCCGTACAAGACCTGCTTTTGGAGATACGTCATGCGAGCGAGTGGTTCGCGATCGGCAATGCGAGTGAGCACGATGCCCGCTAGGGCGGGTAGAATGGTCGCAAATGCGAAGTGCGCAACGATGCCGAGTTGATATGTGAAGAACACGCGCATCTCCTATCAGCGTTTGGACTGCGTGTAATGGTCATGTGCCGAATTGTAAATCGTAGTAAGTATACGCCTGTTTCCCACGCCACTACGGTACCCACAGGGGAACATCCCTCAAGGCTTTGGGCGATGACGTTATGTAAATATCTGGATACGAGAACACCCACCTTTGTGTATTCTCGCCCATACTGATGCAATCTTGCCCATACAAGCAGAGGCATTCCAAAGGGGGAATTATGAAGAAACTGAAGAACACGTGGCTGTTCGCTGGTCTTGCCTTCCTGTGTGCGCTGAGTCTGGTGCTCGTGGGTTGTGGCGGTTCCGGCAGCACGACAGAAGATGCGACCACCTCTGAGGTCGCTGATGAGGCCGCCGCGGAAGAGGGTGCAACGACTGAGGAGACCGTTCCCACTAGTGAGGCCGCCGCAGACTACACCACCGTCGAGGAGGGCAAGCTCATCGTTGCCTCCGACCTCGACTTCCCGCCGCTCGACTCCTTCGAGGGCGGCAAGGCGCAGGGCTTCGACGTGGAGCTCTCCGAGGCCATCGCCGAGAAGCTCGGTCTCGAGTGCGAGTATCTGCCCCCCATGGACTTCGATGCCATCATCCCGCTGATTCAGCAGGGTGGCAAGGCCGACATCGGTAACTCCGCCTTCTCCATCACGGACGAGCGCAAGGAGCAGATCGACTTCACCAACGCATATCTTGACTCCAACCTCGGCGTTGCCGTCAAGAAGGATAGCGGCATTGCAGGTGATGAAGCGGCCGTCATCGCGGCGCTCAATGACTCCGACAAGACCGTCGCCGTGCAGGCGGGCACCACCGGTGAGGCATGGGCGCGGGAGAACCTCTCCGAGGCATCCATCGTGCCACTTGCGTCGGTCACCGTGTGCATGACCGGCGTCTCCACTGGCAAGTACGATGCCTTCTGCGCCGACCTTCCCGTGATTGGCCACCAGTGCACCGTGTCGTTCACCGACTGCGAGATTGCCCTCGAGATCCCGACCGGTGAGCAGTACGGCATCGTTGTCTCCAAGGACAACCCCGGCCTGACCGCTGCCATCAACGATGCGCTTGCGGAGCTGGAGTCCGACGGTACCATGGCGAAGCTGCAGGAGAAGTGGTTTGGCACGACGAACTAGTCGTCACGTGCTAGCATAGAACGGATGTCAGGGCGGGCCTTGCCCGCCCACTTGCCATATTGAGGGGACATGGGTCCCGCTCATCGAAAGGAGCATATCATGAGCCAGATTTCTCGTCGTCAGTTCCTGCAGGGCGGCACGCTCTTCGCCGGGACGCTCGCGCTTACCGCATGTGGTGGCGGAGCGAACGAGGATGCGACGTCGACGCAGGTCGCCGACGAGGCGGCCGCTGGGGAGGGCGCCACGGCTGACGAGGCCGTTGCCACCACCGACTACACCACCGTCGAGGAGGGCAAGCTTACCTGCATCTCCAACCTCTTCTTCCCGCCGTTCGAGTCGATGAACGAGTCGACGGGCGAGCCTGAGGGCTTCGACATTGATGTCTCCAAGTCGCTTGCGGAGCACATGGGCCTCGAGGTCAACTGGCTTCCCAGCCAGGACTTCGACACGCTCGTTCCCACCATCAAGAATGGCGGCAAGGCTGACGTGGCCATCGCTGGCATGACCATCACCGACAAGCGCAAGGAAGAGGTCGACATGTCCGACCCCTACGTCGACTCCAACCAGTCGATCGTCATTAAGTCGGGCACGGACGAGACCGCCGAGACCCTCGACGATGCCGAGAAGGTCATCGCCGTCCAGAGTGGCACCACGGGCCAGGAGTGGGCGCAGGAGAATCTGCCCAACGCCACTATCAAGCCGCTCTCCACGATCATCGAGGCCATGAGTGGCGTCCAGACGGGTCTGTACAATGCCGTCGTCTGCGACCTGCCGGTCTCCAAGTACCAGATTAAGACGTCCTACACCGACCTCGAGATCATCGAGGAGATCCCGACCGGCGAGCAGTACGGCATCGCTGTCTCGAAGGATAACCCCGGCCTGCTTGAGGCCGTCAATTCGGCGCTCGCCGCCATGGAGTCGGATGGCAGCATGGATGCCATCGAGGCCGAGTGGTTCGGCTCCGCGCTCTAAAGTCTCGTACTGCCCACACGGGCATTTGGTAACGGCTGCGAGACGTCCGGCATCGCTGGGGTCTCGCAGCCTTGCGTTCTAGGAAGGAAGGGATATGGGTCAAACCTGGAGGTATCGCGGGAAGCGATTCGCGATCGCGCTCTGTGCGCTCGCGTGCGCACTAGCGATTCTCGTGCCGACGACCGCCTTTGGCCTCACCACCAACAAAGCGACCGCGCGACCCAACGAGGATGGCGGCTCGAGCGTCATTGGTGGTCTGCCGACGCGTCTCACTTGGGAAGGCACGGTAGGCACGGGCGAGAAGGTCACCTCCGTAACGCTCATGTTGCCCGAAGGTGGCTCGTTCGATGGATCGACGACTAAAGTGACGGTACTGGAGGGACTCTCGCGCGCCAAGCTCGATGGTGAGGTGAAGGTCGAAGGCACGAGCCTCATAGTTGCCTTCTCCGAGCCTGCGACCGAGGGACTGCTGCTGCGACTTGAGGTCGAGAACATGCACTTTCCGCCGGATGGAGGCGACGTCGCCATAAAGGGCTCGTATGTCAACCAGAGCGGAGAGCAGGAGCTGGAGGAGTCCAAGCCCATCAAGACCATCGCGAACACGCCGCTGCAGGCTCTGCTCGCGTCGCTTGACGCCAATCCCGTCGTTGAGGCATGGAACTCAAGTCCGTTCCTCGGCATGTTCTTCAAGCCTCAGCTTCTGGTGACGGCGTTCGCGACGCTCATCCCCGGCTGGCTGCTCTGCCTGGCCATCGTATGCATCGCCTACCCGTTCGCCATCATCTTGGGCCTTATCTTCGCCCTCATGAAGATCTCGCGCCGCCGCCTCATCCGTGCCATCGCAATCGTGTACGTCAACGTCTTGCGTGGCACGCCACTTTTCTTGCAGATTTACATCATGTTCTTTGGCCTACCCATGATGAACATCAACATCGACAACAACGTGCTTGGTGTCATCGTCATCGCGATCAACGCCTCTGCCTACCTGGCCGAAATCTTCCGTGCGGGCATCGAATCGATTCCGCCCGGACAATACGAGGCTGCTTCGAGTCTTGGCATGAGCCACATGATGACGATGGTCAACATCATCCTCCCGCAGACCATTCGTCGCGTCATTCCCACGGTGACGAGCGACTTCATTACGTCTTACAAAGACACGTCCCTGCTCTCGAGCGTTGGCGTCATGGAGCTCATGATGTTCGCGAAGAACCTCACGTCGGTCTCGGGCAACATGACTCCCTACGTCGCTGCGGCCATCTTCTACCTCATCGTCACGTTGCCACTCATCAAGGGCGTGACCATCATCGAGAAGCGCATGGCCCGTTCCGAACGGGGAGGTGGCCCGCGCCCCAAGGTCAAGGCCAAGTCGGCGGATGCTGCTGCGGGTGGCCAGGACGAGATGGGTACGGAGCCCTCGCTCATCGAGGCCCTGAGCGCCCCATTCCGTCCGGCAAGCACCGACATTGCAGGCATGGGAGGTGTCGCGGATGTTCAATAAGGCTAATGCTTTGCGGGGATCTGGTGCCGAGGCGCATCGCGTGCCGCCGGCACTCGACGCCACCGAAGCTGCCCTGCAGGCCCACGAGCGCGATAAGATACTCACCAAGCACCACTTCGCGCCTGAGGAGCACCCTTGTGTGCGCATCGAGCATCTGATGAAGACCTTCGACGGCGAGACGCAGGTCCTTACCGACGTCAACCTCACGGTGTGGCCTGGCGAGGTCGTGTGTGTGTTGGGACCGTCCGGCTCCGGCAAGTCCACGATGCTTCGTTGCATCAACTTGCTCGAGACGCCAACGGCCGGTCACATCCTCATCGAGGACCACGAGATCACCGGACATCTCCCGACCAAGGAAGTCAACAAGTTGCGCCAGAACCTGGGCATGGTGTTCCAGAGCTTCAACCTCTTCCCGCACCTCACGGCCAAGGGCAACGTGATGATCGGCCAGACGAAGGTACTCAAGAAGAGCAAGGAGGAGGCGGAAGCTGAGGCGCTCAAGCAGCTTGAGGCTGTCGGTCTGCTCGATCGCGCCGACTTCAAGCCGGCACAGCTCTCCGGCGGACAGCAGCAGCGCGTGGCCATTGCGCGCGCCGTTGCCATGCATCCCGACATTCTGCTCTTTGACGAGCCGACGTCGGCACTTGACCCCGAGCTCGTTCGTGGCGTTCTTGACGTCATGCGTGACCTTGCGGAGAATGGCGGCATGACCATGATCGTGGTTACGCACGAGATGGGCTTCGCGCGTGAGGTTGCCGACCGCGTGGTATTCATGGAAGGTGGCGTCGTCGTCGAGCAGGGAAAGCCTGACGACGTCTTCGACCGTCCGCAGAACGAGCGAACGGCCCAGTTCCTCGGCAGCATCGGCTAGTCAGGGTCCAAAGGGTCCAAAAGGTATCCAGGGGGTCCATATCGGGGGGGTTAGCCCTCCGATATGGACCCCTTGGACCCTCCAATCTCAAGTTAACAACGTGAAATATCCCAAATTGGGACTGAAAACGCAATTCTGTGGTACCATGCACGAGGTGTTTCCGAGATGTTACCGTAGACTTGAGAGCTGCCCCATGCACCATAAGAACATATTGCTTATTGCGCGATCAACTCGTCATCACGACCGCATGCGCGAACTGTCGCACGTGCTGGATGTCTCCATCGCACTTGCCTTCCCCGACACCTTCTCGCAGGCCATTTCCTCTGGTCATGAATTTGACCTCGTCATTCTCGACGCGCTCGGGCTCGACGAGTCGACGCTCAACGCCGTCGACGCCTATGTGGCCGAGAATGGCTTCATTCCCACGCTCGTCGTGCAGGATGTCGATAAGCTCGCGAACCTACGGATGCCCGTCCAGGGGCGCAACGACTTCATCCTCTCGTCCGCTGGGGCCGCGGAGTTCGAGATGCGTTGCAAGCTCTTGCTGTGGCCCGGCGAGGAGAGCGCTCCGGCAGACATCGTCACCGTGGACAACATGACGATCAATCTGGCCACGTATCAGGTCTACATCGACGACGAACCGGTGGATCTCACCCTCATGGAGTATTCGCTGCTGTCATTCCTTGCCACGCATCCCTCGCGTGCCTATTCGCGTGAGACGCTGCTTCATCGCGTGTGGGGCTTCGAGTACTGTGGTGGCACGCGCACGGTAGACGTTCACATTCGTCGCGTGCGCTCGAAGGTGGGCCCGCAGGTGGCTGCGCACATCGTGACGGTGCGTGGTGTCGGGTATCTCTTCAAGCTGTAGAGTGTGCTCTGGCGAGGCAATACCATTTAAGACAACCAAAAGGCTTGTTTCTCCGATGTGAACGTTCTCGAAATGTGTGTGAGGATGTCGAGTTGGGGGTACATTCTCTCCGTTGGACTTTCTCTGCACGTGCAGGGCATCGAGAGGTGAGGCTTCATGGCAAATGACTATAACGACGGTATGCCGCCCATTCCGGGTTCGGGTTACGAACAGGGCGATGAGCCTCCCACGACGCGTCGCCCGATGCGTCGCAGGAGAGTTACGCAGCAGACCAACTATGCTTCCGATGATGCGGCATCACCGACACCACAAGGCCAGAGCGCTCGGCCCACGCCGTCGGTCGAGCCACCGCGACAGAAGAGCACCGGAGCGTGGAAGGGCGTTCTGGGGGGTGCCATCGCAGGCGCGGTGGTTTCGGCGGCGCTTATTGCCGCTCTTTTGGGTACAGGCGTAATTGGGGGAGGCGCTGCCACGACCACAGCCACAACGCCTGCCACACCTGCGTCGGCCGAGAACACCACATCGGGGCAGAGTGTCAGCATTGCGGCTTCACCCGAGGGTGGCACCGTCTCGCAGGTGGTGGCAGCCAAGTGCCTGCCTTCAGTTGTCTCGGTGTATGTGACTGCGGGGGAGGAATCGGGTATCGGATCGGGCGTGGTCTTGGATACCGACGGCAATATCATCACCAACTGGCATGTCGCGGGTGATGCGACGGCTATTTCCGTCACGATTGACGGGCAAAGCTATGACGCGACCCTCGTTGGTGGCGACCCCTCGAGCGACATCGCCGTCATCAAGGCGGAGCTCAACGGAGCAACCGTCACGCCCATGGAGATTGGCGACTCCTCGAAGCTCGTGGTGGGCGACTGGGTGATGACGCTGGGTAGCCCGCTCGGCCTCGACCAATCAGCTTCGTCGGGCATCGTCAGCGCCCTGTATCGCAACACGTTGATGACGGGCACCACGGGCAACACCCTCTACACCAACCTCATTCAAGTCGATGCGGCCATCAACGGCGGCAATTCGGGCGGTGCCCTCGTCAACGACAAGGGACAGTTGGTGGGCATCAACACGCTCTATGCCAATGGCTCTGGTACCGACACGTTCTCGGGCATCGGGTTTGCCATCCCGGGCAACTATGCGGTGGACATCGCGCACAAGGTAATTGCCGGCGAGAAGGTGACGCACGCCTACATCGGTCTCTCGTGCAGTACCGTCAACGCACAGAACGCGCAGGCTAACCATCTCTCCGTGACCCAGGGAGCCTACGTTGCCGAAGTCGCTGAAGGTGGTCCTGCAGAGGCGGCCGGTATCCAAGTGGGCGACGTCATCACCAAGATTGGCGACAACGCGGTCGATTCTGCCGATGGGTTCATCCTCGCGGTTCGTTCGTGCTCGGTGGGCGACGAGGTCGACGTAAAGTTCGTGCGTGGCGGGGAAGAGCAGACGGTGAAGGTGACGCTTGGGTCTGACGAGGAGCTGCAGGCGCTGCAGGAGCAGCAGCTCAAGGAGCAGCAGGAGCAGTACCAGAACCAGATGCAGCAGTACGAGGACTACTTCAACCAGCGCGATGACAATTCACGGTGGCAGCAGTGGCCGTGGGACAGCTTCCAGATGCCTTGGGAGCTCTGGGACGACATGGACAACGGCAACCTAGGATAGCCAGCGGGTCCGTGAGTTAGGAAAACATGCCGTTTGGCTCGTCGCATGCGATGAGCCAAACGGCATGTCCCATTGGTTCAGAATTCCGCTAACTCAATACAATCGTTGTCGGTGGGTATTGATTGCTGCGCCTGTCACATGTGTCGCATCAAATGATTCAATGAGACGGGCGGCCTGTCCCACTTTTTCTTGGCTTGCCAGATGTCTCCATGGCCCTTTGAACAGGTCTCGAATCAGCTAGATTTGGGAGTCTGACCGTTGAGTGGCGCGCTACCGGGATCAATCGGACCTCGACCTTTTCTGTCGCGTGCGCGGGGTATACTCTCATCACCTACAAACGCAACAGATTGGAAGCACATGCGCTTTGTTCACACTGCAGATTTGCACTTGGGGCGCAAGTTGGCACAAATGTCATTGGAGCGCGACTGCGAGCACGTGTTGTCGCAGCTCAAGGACCTCGTCGTGCGGTCGGGCGCGCAGGCGCTCGTCGTGGCGGGCGACATCTACGACAGTCCGAACCCTGCAGAGGTTGCTGTGCGTCTCTGGGACCGATTCATCACGGGGATGGCCGATGCGGGCGTTCCCGTCCTGGCGGTGAGCGGCAACCATGACTCCGGTGCCCGTCTCGCCGTCGGATCCGACCTCATCGCCCGCGCAGGTATCCACATTGCTGGCGAGCTGCGGGGCGAGATTGCGCCCATCGTGGTCGACGGCGTCAACTTCTGGCTCCTGCCGTTCATGCGTCCAGCCGACGTGCGTTCCTGGGCGATTGAGCAGCAGCTCGATGCGGGCTCCGTCATCAACTACGGCACAGCGCTGCGCCTCGTCTGCGACCACATCCGCTCGCTTCCCGCCTTTGGGAAGCGTCCCAACGTGTGCGTGGCGCACCAGTTCGTGACCAATGCCGGCGTTGAGCCCGCGCGCAGCGATTCCGAGCATTTCTCGCTCGGCACGCTCGACAACGTCGACCGCCACGAGTTCGTGGGGTTCGACTATGTGGCGCTCGGGCACATCCATGGTCCGCAGCATGTGGGAACCGATGTGATTCGCTATGCCGGAAGTCCGCTCAGGCTCTCCGCGTCGGAAATTCGGCAGCAGAAGTCCTTCTCTGTGGTGGGCATCAAGCAGGTTGAAGGAGAGGTGCGCGTCAAGTACCGTCTGGTTCCCGTCGAGCCGTTGCGGGAGTTCAGAGAAGAACGGGGAAGCGTTGACGAGCTGGTTGCGCGGGCGAATCAGGAGGATGAGGGGCGGCGCGAGGACTTCGTGCATGCCATCGTCACCGACGACGACCCGGTGGATGTCGTCGCGCGCCTGCGTCGCGTGTGGCCCAACCTCGAGCAGGTCGTCTTCGACAACGCCATCACGCGGGCGGCGGGTGCGGAGCAGCTCTCCGAAGAGGTGGACCTCCAGAAGGACATGCGGGACCTGTTCCACGAGTTCTTCCTCGCCCAGACCAACAAGCCGCTCGCGGAAGATGAGGCTGAGCTGGTGGACAAGGCCTTGGACAAGGTGCTCTTAGGAAGAGGTGATGAGGCATGAGGCCGCTCAGACTCTTGATGCAGGCGTTTGGACCCTATGCGGGAACGGTAGACATCGACTTCTCCAAGTTTGGTGACCACGGCCTGTACCTCATTTATGGCGATACTGGTTCGGGCAAGACGATGCTCTTCGACGCCATTGCCTTTGCGCTCTTTGGCGAGTCCTCTGGTGGTCGAGACGTGCGCACGTTGCGGTCCGACTTCGCCGACGCAGAGACGCCCACTGAGGTAACGCTCGACTTTGAGCATGCGGGACGTACCTACACCATCGTACGACGACCGCAGCAGGACCTTGCGCGAAGGCGTGGCGGTGGGGACGAGGCATCTTCGGTGGTGGTGCGGCCTGCTACCGCCGAACTCACGAGGGGCGATGCATCGCTCGCAAGCGGCACACGCCAGGTTAATCAGTACATCATCGACCTGCTTGGGCTGAGCTATGGCCAGTTTAGGCAGGTCACCATGATCGCTCAAGGCGCCTTCAGGGATTTGCTCTGCACCGACCCAGGCGAGCGCGAGGTGGTGCTGCGCAAGATCTTTGGCACCGAGGAACTCGACCGCTTTGCGGCGGAGCTTGCCCAGAATGCGCGCGATGCCAATGAGGCGCTCGACTTGGCACAGGGGAGCTTTGCGGATTGCATCAATCGCTTGGATCGCGGCATCATGGAGGTGCGCGATCCGGTGCAACGCGTGCTGAGCAAGCCGAGTCCCGCACTGGCAGCCGAGGAGTGCATTGATGCGGCGGAGCTCCTGATCAACCGTCAGCGTGAAGAGGTGCGCGAGGCCGAGGATGCACGCGCAAAGGCGCGAACGGAGACTGACGAAGCGCGTGGCCGCCTGCGACATGCCCAGGACGCGGCGGCGGCGTTGGAGGCAACGGAAGAGGCAAAGCGCAAGCTTGCGCGCGCCAACGCACATGTCACGATTTATCGTAAGGCCTTGGATGAGGCGAGCACAGACTACGACGCGCGCCATCGTGCGTTGCTCTCGCGCGAAGACGAGCTGAGCAGGGCGTTGCCGCGCTACGACGAGCTTGAGTCAAAGCGCGCCACTCTCGAGGAGGCGCAGCAGAAGAGCGTGCAACTCATGGAGCAGCGTGCGGGGCGCGAGGAAGAGCGGGCCCGTCTGGAGTCCGCGGTTGCGCAGGCACGCGTGGAGCTCTCGGTCGTGCAGGGCGTGGCAGGGCAGCTTGAGCGAACGAAGGCGGAGCGCGAGGAGACCTCCCGTAAAGTGTCGCAGGCACAGGAGACGGCTGACGCGCTTTCTGCACTCTCGCGGGACCGTGCGGCGTTGGCACGCCAGGCCGGTGAAGTGGAACGCGCACAGCGTGACGTGCGCGAAGCGCGTCGCGAGGCCGATGCGCTCTTCGATGCGCTCGTTGCGGACGATGCCGCCTTCGTAGCATCCTCGTTGGTGGAAGGGAAGCCGTGCCCGGTGTGCGGATCCCTCGAGCATCCCGCGCCGGCGCTGCCCTCCGACGTTTCGCCCGATCGGAGTTCCTTTGTGGAGGCACGCGAACGGCGTGATGCCGCGATGGAGTATCTCAACGAGGCCCAAGATGCGTACCTTACATCCAGGGCAGCAATCGAGGAACGCTCACGCTCGGTGCTTTCCGTGGTGCGTGAGCTGGTCGATTCACTGCCATCGGCGGATGGGTCCGACGACGAAGCGGTTGAGCGGCTTGCCATGGGCGAGATGGCCAAGCTCCGGCAGCGCCTACGCGACCAAGCGGCCGAGCAGAGCGAGCGTGCCCATGCGCTTGAGGCAAAGCTTGCCGAGCTCGAGGCACTGCAGGCTCAGCTGAACAAGGACGAGTACGCACTCGCCGCGGTGCGCTCTGAGCTTGTTGACCTTGCTGCTTCGTGCGAGGTCGCCATGGCCGATGTCGCCTCTGCCCAGGCTCGTGCGGACGAGGTCGCCGCCAATTTGCCCCTCTCGTCGCGGGCAGAAGCTCGGCGCGCCCTCGAGCAGGTCGTCAAGCAGCGCAAGGAAGCTGAGGCCGAACTCGCCTCCGCCCGTTCTAAGCTTGAGGATGCTGAGCGCGAGCAGACGGCGGCAACTTCGGTCCTTGCGGAGCGGCGTGCGCGCCTGGAGGAGCTTGGCGTTGCGGAGGGTGACGAGATCAAGGGCGCAAGCACGCAGAAGAAGGCCCTCCTCGTTGCCCAGACGGCCGAGCAGGCGGCCGATAAGGTGGTTCGTTCCACGGAAGCACGTGTCTCCCTCAATGAGCGCACGCTGGAGGAGATGCGCACGATTGCGGCCAAGCTTCCCGGATTGGAGCGCGACGTGCAGGCGGCGGACCGTGTCTCGCGTGTCGCTCGTGGCAAGGTTGGCAACCGCATCTCGTTCGAGCGCTATGTGCTTGGGTTCTACTTCGATCAGATCGTCATCTGCGCCAATCGGCGTTTGACTGTGATGTCAAGTGGGCACTACCAGCTGGTGCGCAACAGCGACGGGGAGAGTCGCGGCAAGGGTGGCCTCTCGCTCGACGTGGTGGACTACGCTACGGGCAAGCGCAGGCCGGTGTCCTCGCTCTCGGGTGGCGAGAGCTTTGAGGCGTCGCTCTCGCTCGCCTTGGGTCTCTCGGACTACGCGCAGCAACGTGCTGGCGGCATGCATCTGGACACGGTGTTCATCGACGAGGGCTTCGGCTCGCTTGACCCAGACTCCTTGGAGCAGGTCATGCGCGTGCTCTCCGACCTTGCGTCGGGAGACTGCTTGGTGGCCATCATCAGCCACGTGGAGGAGCTGGAGAAGCGAATCGAGCAGCGCATTGAGGTTCAGGCGAGCAACGAGGGCAGCAACGTTCGCGTGATCGCGGGGTAGAAGACCGCTGATCTACAAGGAGCGGTCCCCTCAGGGCAGTGTCCTTGGGGACCGTCACCTCGAGCCAGCGAGTGCTTGCCGTCTTACCCGAGTAGCGGCTGGTCGTATGCGTACAGTGCGAGGTTAATCTCGTAGATGTCGTAGATTCCGCGCTCGATGAAGTACTCGACGATGACGTCGCGCGCGTCGGCGGTGGTGAGGGCGAATCCTGCGCGCTCGAGAAGCAGGCGCGTGTCGGCGAGCGAGAGGCGCAGTGCGACCGCGAGTGCGAGCACGGTGTGCTTCTTTGGCTGGTACTTCGGGTTGTTGCGAATCTTGGAGAAGTGCTGGCGGCTCATGTTTGCGCGTTTGTACACGTCGCTGTCCTTGAGGCCACGCTGGTCGATCATGGTGAGCAGCGTCTGAGAGAACCCCGCGTCCACCCTCTGCAGCAACTTGTCGAGCGAGAAGCGCGTGCGTCCGCGTCTGCGTGGCGCGCCTTCGTGTGGTGCGGCGGTTGGCAATGCCTGCGGCGCCTGTGTGGGCGCGCCATATGCGGCGGTATCGTCGAGCGCCTCATTGGCATAGGGCGCGCTGGTGCGACCGACGCTCGGCAACGACCCCTCCCACCGACTCCGCCGCCGGAACGGGCTGTGCTGAGCATACCAGTCGTTGATGAGGGCGGTGATGGGGCCGAAGCGTCCGTTTGCCGCGCGCATCGCATCGACGTCGAAGAGCGTCAGGAAGACGTCCATCTCGTGGGCATCATCGGCGAGAAAGGCGCGAATCTCATCGATGGCCACGTCGATGGCAGCCTCCTTCGGGTAGCCGTAGGTTCCAGACGATATGAGCGGGAACGCAACGGACGCATCGCCGAGCTCGTGCGCCAACGAGAGCGCTGTGCGGTAGCAACTGCGCAGTGCTTGCTCCTCGCCATGGTCGCCCCCGCGCCAGACTGGGCCCACTGCGTGGATTACGTGGCGCGCGGGCAGTGCGAAGGCCGGTGTCGCGACGGCCGAGCCCGTTTCGCAGTGGCCGATGCGTGTGCAGGCGGCTTCGAGGTCGGCGACGCCTGCCACGGCAAAGATCGCCCCGCAGACGCCCCCGCCGCGTCGAAGCTGCTCGTTCGCAGCGTTGACGATGGCGTCCACATTCATGCGGGTGATGTCGTTACGTATGATGGTAAACGGCATGGCGACTCCTCGAGGTGCTGCGTCCTTCGTGGGAATCGTAGCACTTCCGCTGGTCGCATGGACGCGGTGTCGTCGGTGGCGCGGGCCCTCCACCGTGGGTGATTACGAGCCTCCCCTCGTCACAGTCGGCGAAGAAGGGTGCGGATACGCGAGACTATGTGCTGATAGAATGAGGCCGAGGCTGAATGGAGGACCATCATGATGGACGCGAATGACGACAGGATGTTCGGATTGGCTGACGACGAACTCGATCGAAGGTTTGCCGAGGCGGTGCGCCTCGCCAACGAGGCGAAGATTGCCATGGGAGTACCACTGCCCATGTTTGACTTCGATGCGAAGCGGGCGTATCTGCTTCATCCCGACGGCAGGAAGGAATACGTGAATGCTTCCTGAGGGCAGGGCACTAGAGCTAATTCCTGAGGTCGTGCGAACATGTGATGTGATGCATATGCACGATAATTCACGGCTTACTGGAATCGAGCACCTCCGGGCATTCGATTAAGATTCAAGAGGGTAACTTGCCTCGTCGCTTGTCCTTGACTTAGTTGCAGGCAACATCAAAACTCAGAGAAGAAGTCCTTGATGCTGACCTCGAGGATGTCGGCGATCTCGAAGAGGATGAGCATGCTCGGCGCCTTGTTGCCGCTTTCGAAGCGCGAGACATGCGCAGGATTGGTGTAGCCCAGCATTGTAGCGAGTTCGCTTTGTGTGATGTTACGTTCCTCGCGCAGGCGCGCGATAGTGAAGCCAAGCTTTCGCAGCTCTGCTTTGCGTTGGATGAGCTTCCGAGACTTCTTGTCGATGTTTTTCTCCATATGTGGAAGCGTATTTCTATGTTAAATCAATGTATGACCAATAGGTCAAATAACCTGCTATAATGCTTAAAAGGAGCTGGTTGAAATCTGAGGAGAAGGGCGGGGTGTCGTATGAGCGGAAGATTGACTAGTTGTAAGAGGGGCGTGCGGGCATTCTTGTCACTGGTGCTATCAGCCACGATGGTTGTGGGCGGTGTGCCTGCTTTGGCAGTTGAGGAGGTGGCTGTTGAAGGTGACGAAGTCGTTCCGACGCTTCGGGAAGAGGTCGTGGGCGAAGAGGATTTGGATGCTGAGCCTATCGAGGTGGATGGTCTTCCCGTTGATGGGAAAGGGATAGAGGAAGAGGCGCTGGTGGAGGAGAATGCTCTGGCGGCGGACTCCGATGCAGTCACTGAGGAGCCTCTTGCAGAGGAAGCGGCAATTGAGGCAGAAGATGAATCGCAAGATGCCAAGGTAGAGTCGGCAGAGCAGCTATTCCTTTCGCCGCAGTCGACGGCGACTTCCGGCACAATCGGTACGTGTATGTGGAATATTGACTCGAATGGCTGCCTTACCATCAAGCCCGAGAATGGAAAGACCGGGAAGCTGCCGGATTATAGTGAAATAGACGAAAGTTATACGACTGAATATAGTAGCAGTGGTGACGGTGTCGTTGTGAACGGTGGTTCTAGCGCCTTAGGAAACTACTGGCCATGGGCGCATAACGAATCCGTCAAAAGCGTCAAAATCGAGGGCAGAGTCATATGTGCTCCCAATTCTATGTGGTTGTTTGGGGATTTGTACAATGCGATCACAATGGACCTGGACGGTCTAGATACTTCTCAAGTGACCTCTATGAACAGAATGTTCGTTGGGTGCGGTAATCTTAAATCGCTAGACCTTAGTGGCTTCAATACCTCAAATGTCACAGATATGACTTATATGTTCTGGTTGTCATATGGTAACGCTAGCATTGAGTCACTCGATGTCTCGTCATTCGACATGTCAAATGTGAGTAGTGCGGGGATCATGTACTATTCCTGCTCAAATCTGAAGAAGTGGACAGTCGGCGCAGGTTGTAGAACAAAGTGCGGAGACGAAATTCTAGTTCCAGTGGCTTCGTCTTCTAATGGTAAATGGTGGTCCTTCGCTGCGCAGAAGTGGTTCACCCCTGACCAAATCGCTTCCTCTCGCTCCGGTATTGCGGATACGTACACCTCCACGCCGACGTACAACCTCTCTAAAGCGAGCATCTCGGTCGCGAAGGGCTTCAGTTATACCTACAACGGTGCTGCACGCAAGCCCGAGCCCACGGTGAAGCTCGGCTCGACGATCCTCAAGGCCGGTACTCACTATGTCGTGAGCTACAAAAACAACGTGAACGCCGGCACAGCGACCGTCACGGTTACGGGCAAGGGTGCTCATAAGGGTGCCAAGTCCGCAACCTTTACGATTAAGCCCGTGAGCATCGCCGAAGCTAAGATTGCCAGCATAAAGAACAAAGCATACACGGGCAAGCTTCTCAAGCCCGCTCCCAAGGTGGTCTTGGGTGGCAAGACGCTCAAGAAGGGCACTGACTACACGCTGAGCTACAAGAAGAACCGAAAGGTGGGCGTGGCAACTGTCATCGTCACCGGTAAGGGCAACTACGAGGGCGTCGCCAAGAAGACCTTCAAGATCATACCGAAGGCGACGAGCATAAAGGGTCTGACGGCGAAGAAGAAGTCCTTCTCCGTCAAGTGGGCTAAGCGTTCGGCCCAGACTACTGGCTACCAAGTGCAGTATGCCACCAACGCCTCGTTTACCAAGGGCAAGAAGACCGTCAAGGTCACCAAGGCAAGCATCGTCTCGCGGAAGGTGAGCGGCCTCAAGGCAAAGAAGAAGTACTACGTGCGCGTGCGCACCTATCACGTGGTGGGCGGGAAGACCTACTACAGTGCGTGGAGCGCAAAGAAGGCCGTGATCACGAAGTAGAGGCCACGGACAACGCGACTTCTCTTGGCGCATCGCTACGGAAGTGAATTCAACCACACTTTCGTAACGATGCGCCTTGGCATGACTGTTTCGCTTACGCATCGTTTCGTTACCGGTGGGTTTCCTTGCTGAGCGACACATGTCATTCGTGCTATATTCTCAAGAGTAATACAAACCGATGAGGCGGAAGGTAGACGTCACACGCGCGAGGAGCGAGCCTGGGACGGTGCGAGCCGGGACGAGATGCGGGACGTTGATTGGGCCGCCGAGGGCGCACCGAACGGCGGGCAAGGGATGCCCAGTAGGCTGCGACGTAGGGCACACGTCACGTGCCGGGGGTGTGTTGGCACCCTGCAAAGTGCGTGGGCGTACGCCCGCGAACCAAGGTGGCACCGCGAGCCTTTGGCCCGTCCTTGGATGCATTGGCGTCTGGGGCGGGCCTTTTGTGTGCCTGCCCATTGGGAAGGGGGTTGTGGATGATTCCCAGCTTGGAAGAGGTACGCGCGCTTCTCGACGAGGGGTATCGCCGTGTGCCCGTTGCGCGCGAGTTGTATGCCGACAGCTTCACGACCATCGAAGTGCTGCGCGCCTTGCGGCAGGCAAGCAATCACGTGTTCCTGCTCGAAAGTGCGGAGTCGGATCAGCGATGGGGGCGGTATTCGTTCCTCGGCTACGACCCCAGCATGGAGATCACGTGCCTGGATGGTGAGCTGACGGTGCGCACGGGCGTGGGTACGGGAGAGCGTCACGTCGAGACGCGCCATGTGGAGCATCCTGGTCCCTACCTTCGTGAAGTCATCGCGGCCCATCGCTCGCCGCGAATCGAGGGGTTGCCGCCCTTCACGGGGGGACTCGTGGGCTACTTCGCCTACGACTACCTCAAGTACGCGGAACCATGCTTGCGCCGCGATGGTTTGGGTCACGAGGACTTCCTGGACATGGACCTGATGCTCTTCGACAAGGTCGTGGCGTTCGACTCATACCGCCAGCACGTCATTCTC
Source organism: Atopobiaceae bacterium (assembly GCA_017533825.1). Lineage (GTDB taxonomy): Bacteria > Actinomycetota > Coriobacteriia > Coriobacteriales > Atopobiaceae > RUG440. Next base: position 98,976 of record JAFWIE010000007.1, read on the forward strand.
ATCTGTGGCGTTGCGCCGCTGTGCACGGATGACGTGGAGGAGGCATATGCCGAGGCGTTGGGCACGCTCGACGAAATGGAGCGGCTGCTACGCACGGGAGAGCGACGCCAGTTCGAGCCGCTTCGCCTTCTACGCGACCTCGAGCCGCGCTATTCGCGTGATGAGTTCTGTGGCATGGTGCGCAAGGCACAACACCACATCCGCGAGGGGGACATCTTCCAAGTGGTGCTCTCCGACCCGCTTACGGCACCTGCGGAGGGAAGCCTCTTCGACGCGTATCGTGTGCTGCGATGCACGAATCCCTCTCCCTACATGTTCTACTTCACGAGCGACGACGTCGAGATTGCTGGCGCAAGCCCCGAGACGCTCGTCAAGCTAACGGACGGGCGGCTGTATACCTATCCGCTGGCCGGTACCCGTCCCCGTGGGACAACGCGTGCTGCCGACAAGGCGCTCGAGGCCGAGCTTTTGGTGGACGAGAAGGAGCTGGCAGAGCACAACATGCTCGTGGACCTCGGTCGCAACGACCTCGGTCGAATCGCACAGCTTGGCACGGTTGAGGTGGAGCGCTACCAGGAGGTGTTGAGGTTCTCCCATGTGATGCACATCGGCTCCACGGTAGCCGCGACCATCGATGAGCGCTACGACGCGGTGGATGCCGTGGACTCCATCCTGCCTGCCGGCACGCTTTCGGGCGCTCCCAAGCTGCGGGCTTGCCAAATCATCCAGAGCTTGGAAGGGTCGAAGCGCGGAATCTATGGTGGAGCAATCGGCTATCTGGACTTTGCGGGCAACCTCGACACTTGCATCGGTATTCGGCTCGCCTACCAGAAGAACGGTGAGGTGTGCGTGCAGTCTGGCGCAGGCATCGTGATGGACTCGATTCCCGAGAAGGAATTCGAGGAGTGCCAGAACAAGGCCCGTGCCGTGGTCTCGGCACTACGCGAGGCGGAAGGGGGCTTGGACGCATGATCGTGCTCGTGGACAACTATGACAGCTTTTCGTACAACCTGTATCAACTCTTGGGCTCAGTGGGGGCTGAGGTCGAAGTCGTGCGCAACGATGCGTTGAGCGTCGCCGAGCTGGCGGCAATGGGGCCGGGTGGCGTCGTGCTCTCTCCGGGACCAGGCCGTCCTGCCGAGGCGGGTATCTGCGAAGACGTGGTGCGTGAGCTTTCGGGGAAGGTGCCCATCCTGGGCGTGTGCTTGGGCCACCAGGCAATCTGCGAAGCGTTCGGCGGGCGCGTGACGTATGCGCCACAGATAATGCATGGTAAGTCCTCGTATGCCATTGTCGATCGTACTTGTCCGCTCTTTGCTTCGCTGGAGCCTGTCGTGCAGGTGGGGCGTTACCATTCGCTGGCTGCAGATACGGCGACGCTACCAGGCTGCCTCAAGGTGACGGCACACACCTCGGCGGGCGAGGTGATGGCGGTGAGCCATGTGGCTCATCCCACCTTTGGTGTGCAGTTCCATCCCGAGTCCATCCTCACGCCCGACGGCCGTGCCATGGCTGCCGGGTTCATGGGGGTCATCGCCGGTTTGTCTCACGAGGACTGCCCAAAAACATGAGCCACGTTCGCCGAAGTGTACATTCTGCAAGCAGAGAACATCTTTGATGAAAGAAACCGCAGGTAAACAAGCACATGCTTGCGAGTAATGATGCAGAATGTACACTTCGCGGGGCAGGTCATGGGCTGCCGCGGACAGCTTCTGCAACCCACAGAGCTTCTGCAACCCACAGGATGAATGGTCAAATTGTTGTGTGTTTACTGAAGAAGGGAGAAAGCAATGATCAAGGAAGCCATCGAGAAGATCGTCATGAAGGAAGACCTCACGTACGACGAGGCCTACACCGTGATGCACGAGATCATGGAGGGCAAGACGTCGGCCACACAGAACGCGGCCTTCTTGGCAGCGCTCTCGACGAAGAGTGCCAAGGCCGAGACCATCGATGAGATAAGCGGCTGCGCCGAGGCCATGCGCGAGCTCGCCACGCCGGTCGAGCATCCCGGCATGGATGTGCTGGAGATCGTGGGAACGGGCGGAGACCGTTCGAACACCTTCAACATCTCCACTACCGCAGCCCTCATCTGCGCTGCGGCGGGCGTCAAGGTCGCGAAGCACGGCAACCGAGCTGCGAGCTCACAGTGCGGTACCGCCGACTGTCAGGAGGCGCTGGGCGTGCAGATTGCACAGGATCCCGATTTGTGCCGTCGCTTGCTCGACGAGGTGGGCATCTGCTTCCTCTTTGCCCAGAAGTATCACCCGGCGATGCGCTTTGTGGGCCCCATCCGGCGCGAGCTGGGCATCAGGACGGTCTTCAACATCCTAGGGCCACTCACCAATCCGGCCCGACCGGCGTTCTATCTGCTTGGTGTCTACGACGAGTACCTCGTTGAGCCCATCGCCAAGGTCATGTGTGCGCTTGGTGTGAGGCGAGCGTTCGTGGTGTACGGCCAAGACCGCATGGACGAGGTGTCGCTCTCTGCACCGACTACCGTCTGCGAGCTGCGTGATGGCTACTACCGCACGAGCGTCGTCACGCCGGAGGAGTTCGGCTTCGTACGCTGCGAGAAGGCGGAGCTCCTAGGTGGGACGCCCGAGGAGAACGCCGCGACAATTCGTGCTATCTTTGACGGGCGCGAGATGGGTCCGAAGCGTGACGCGTCTGTGCTCAACGCCGCCTTTGCGCTGGTTGCGGCCGGTGCGGCGCCAGATTTCCAGAGCGGCATCGACCTTGCGCGCGAGCAGATAGAGAGCGGGCGGGCCGCCGCGACGCTCGACGCCTTCGTCGAGGCGAGCAATCGGTAGGCCGAGACGGCAGGGAGTCATGTCCCGGGTCTCGAGGAGGTGCATGACGTGGGAACCATCCTAGATAGAATCGCGGCGCGCACGCGCGAGAACTGTGCGCAGGCGCGTCGCCTACGCTCGACGGCAGAGGTCGCGGAGCGTGCGCGTGCCTTGGCAGAGGAGGAGAGAACGTTCGCCTTCCCGTTCGAGCGCGCCCTGCGCGCGTCGGGCATGAGCTTCATCTGCGAGTGCAAGAAGGCCTCGCCGTCGAAGGGGGTCATCGTCGAAGACTTCGATCCCGTCAGCATCGCACGTGCCTACGAGGAGGCCGGCGCGGCGGCGGTGAGCGTGCTTACAGAGCCGTTCTCCTTTGAGGGAAACACTCAGTACCTTGCCGACGTCTCCTCTGCCGTGGACATCCCCGCCCTGCGCAAGGACTTTGTGGTGGACGAGCTAATGATCTACGAGGCGAAGGTCCTTGGTGCGAGTGCGGTGCTCCTCATATGCGCGATTCTCGACAATGAGGAGCTGCGGCGGTACGTGGCGCTCTGCCATGAGCTGGGTCTCTCGGCACTGGTGGAGGCGTACGAGCCGGATGAGGTGCCGCGGGCGTTGGCCGCTGGCGCGCGCGTGGTGGGCGTCAACAACCGCGACCTGCGGACCTTCGAGGTGGACTTCGGGCGCAGCATCGATTTGCGTCCGCTCGTCGGTCCGGACCGGGCCTTCGTGAGCGAGAGCGGTGTGGAGACGGCAGAGGACGTGGCGCGCCTTGCGGAAGCGGGAGTCGATGCCGTGCTCATCGGCGAGACGCTCATGCGTGCGCAAGACAAGCGTGCTGCGCTCGACGGGCTAAGGAGCGGGCTATGAGCGGGAAGGGGGCAAGGGGCGAAGGTTTGGCGGCGTCCCTTGGGGCAACCGGTCCCACGCGCGTCAAGCTCTGCGGCATGTCGCGCCCCGAGGACATCGAGACGGTCAATGAGGCGCGACCCGACTACGTGGGGTTTGTAGTGGACTTCCCGCGGTCGCATAGGTCGGTCGCGTCCGAGGAGCTGCCTGCTCTATCGACGCTGGTGGCCCCCGGTATCCAGCGCGTCGGCGTGTTCGTCGACGCGCCGGTGGAGAACGTGGCGCGGCTTTTCGTGCGGGGTGCCATCGACGTGGCGCAACTACATGGGCACGAGGACGAGGGATACATTGCGCGGTTGCGCTCGGCATGTGGCGTGCCCATAATTCAGGCGTTCTCTGTACGCGCTGCGAGTGATGTTGCGTGTGCGGAGGCAAGCTCTGCCGACCTCGTGCTCCTCGACAACGGGCAGGGGACGGGAGAGGCCTTCGACTGGTCGCTTGTGCGAGGCGTGCGGCGCCCATTCCTGCTGGCGGGTGGCCTCACGGCTGCAAACGTGGCTCAGGCGATGGCTTCGGTCCACCCTTGGGGCGTGGACATGAGCAGTGGTATCGAGACGGACGGGGTGAAGGACCGCCAGAAGATCCTCGCCGCTGTCCGTGCTGTCCAAGCAGAAGGGAGCAAGATGGGTAATTCGAGCGCGTCGCGCGGGCGGTTCGGCATCCACGGAGGCCAGTACATCCCCGAGACGCTTATGAATGCCGTCCTCGAACTCGAGGAGGCATATGACCACTACAAGAACGACCCTGAGTTCAATGCCGAGCTCACCGACCTCTTCAACAACTACGCCGGCCGGCCAAGTCGCCTGTACTTCGCGACAAACATGACGGCCGACCTCGGCGGCGCCAAGGTGTACCTCAAGCGCGAGGACCTCAACCACACCGGCGCGCACAAGATCAATAACGTCCTTGGCCAGGCGCTGCTCGCGCAGAAGATGGGCAAGACGCGCCTCATCGCCGAGACAGGCGCGGGCCAACACGGCGTGGCGACGGCGACGGCCGCGGCGCTCATGGGCATGGAGTGCGTGGTGTACATGGGCCGCGAGGACATGGAGCGCCAAGCCCTCAACGTGTATCGCATGCGCCTGCTCGGTGCGGAGGTGCGCGGCGTCGACGCGGGAACGGCCACGCTCAAGGATGCCGTGAGCGAGACGTTCCGCGAATGGACGCAGCGCATCGACGACACCCACTACTGCCTTGGCTCGGTGATGGGCCCGCATCCGTTCCCCACCATCGTGCGCGACTTCCAGGCAGTCATCAGCCGCGAGAGTCGCGCGCAGATGCTCGAGGTCGAGGGCAAGCTGCCCGATGCGGTGCTCGCCTGTGTGGGTGGCGGCTCCAATGCCATCGGGAGCTTCTATCACTATATACATGACGAAGGAGTGCGGCTCATCGGGTGTGAGGCGGCTGGACGTGGCATCGATACCTGGGAGACGGCCGCGACCATCAACACAGGCCGACTGGGCATCTTCCACGGCATGAAGAGCTACTTCTGTCAGGATGAGTACGGGCAGATTGCGCCAGTGTACTCCATCAGCGCGGGTCTGGACTATCCGGGTGTGGGACCCGAACACGCGGCACTGCACGACTCCGGTCGCGCGGAATACGTTGCCATCACTGACGACGAGGCTGTGGATGCCTTCGAATACCTGAGCCGTACCGAGGGTGTGATTCCTGCCATCGAAAGCGCCCATGCCGTGGCGTACGCCATGAAGCTTGCGCCTTCCATGCGGCCGGACCAGACGATGATCGTGACGCTGAGCGGCCGTGGCGACAAAGACGTAGCGGCCATCGCCCGCTATCGAGGGGAGGACCTCCATGAGTAGAATCGCCGATGCCTTTGCCGCAAGTCCCAACGGCAAGGCCTTCATACCGTTCATCACGGCGGGTGACCCCACGCTTGCAGTCACAGAGAAGCTCGTGCTTGCCATGGCAGATGCCGGGGCAGACCTCATTGAGCTCGGCATTCCCTTCAGCGACCCGACGGCTGAGGGGCCAGTCATTCAGGATGCGAACTTGCGGGCGTTGCGCAACCGCGTGACGACAGATGACGTGTTTGCCATGGTGGAACGCGTGCGTGCGTGCTCCGACGTGCCCCTAGTGATAATGACCTATGCCAATGTGGTGTTCTCGTACGGCATCGAGCGATTCGCCGCACGTCAGGCCGAGCTGGGCATGGGGGGCGTCATCCTGCCCGACGTGCCGCATGAGGAGAAGGAGGAGTTTGACGTGCCCTTCTCGGCGGCGGGCCTCGACGTGGTGAGCCTCATCGCGCCCACGTCTCACGAGCGCATCCGTTCTATTGCGGCCGACGCCAAGGGGTTCGTCTACTGCGTGAGCTCGCTGGGCGTCACGGGCGTGCGCTCCCAGATAACCACCGACATCGGGGCAATGGTCTCGCTCGTCAAGGACGTGCGCCCCGATTTGCCGTGTGCCGTCGGCTTTGGTATTTCCACGCCTGAGCAGGCGGCGCGTATGGCGGCGGCCAGCGACGGAGCCATTGTGGGGTCGGCCATCGTCAAGCTGATAGGCGAGCTGAGGGAGGGCTGCGTCGAGCCGGTTGCGACCTACGTGCGCGACCTCGCCGCTGCCGTGCATTCCGCGAGATAGTTTGCACAAGGGAGGCTGGCCCTTTAGTGAGGCTTTTCCTAAGGGAGCACCCCTTGCACAAAGGGGGTGCTCCTTGTGTCATCGCGCTTGGATTCCTGCCATGAGGTAGGCCTTGGCGTCAAGGGGTTTGCCGTCGCGCCAACGCAACTTAATGAATGCAGGGAAGCAGTAGAGCAAGTGGCTGTCATTGCCCTGAGAGAGGCGCTTTGCGAAGGCCGTCTCCTCGAGCGTGCGCCAGCGTCCGTCGGCAAGGCCCCACGCCTCCACTTGGCGCATCAGGTCGCCCGCGGCGCCGTCGATACGGTAGCTTCTCTCCATGTCGTCACCAGGGGCGGTAAAGCGTAGGCTTGCACCAAATGTGCTGCCCAAACGTCCCGCTGCCCCGACCTCAAGCTGGAACTCCAGCGCGAAGGGCGTACGCGCAAGGTACTGGCATCGCTCGAGAAGCGTCTCGCCCATGTCCTCGATGCCGACCGCGCGCAGATGCTCCTCGAGCAGCGTGATGTCGTCCGCGTAGGCGCGCTGTGTCTGACGTCTCGGTATGCACTCGACGTGCATAGGTGGGGTGACGTCATCTGCCGCGAGCGTCGTTCGGTGCGACTCTGCCCACTTCCTCGTCGGGAAGACACCCGTGTAGCACGGGTACCAATCCTCTGGTAGCCGCTCCATCAGTGCGCGATACGCTTCGATCGCCTCCGGTGCCCCGGCAGCCTCGAGAAAATCGTACGATGTCTGTGGATTCTCACTATCTACGAGGAGTTGTATGGCTGGTGCGGTGGCGTCGCCAGAGCCGATATCCCAGCTCAGTGCCAGTTGGCGCACGTTGTCCTGTCGTGCGAACCACGCAAAGGTCTCGGGATAACCACCCGTCGTGCTCGGATCGAAGCTCATGGTGGGGTCAAGATCGTCGCGAGAGGTGAGTGCATGCAGGTCGAACCATGGGTCTCCCAGGAGCGGGAGCTCGAACCAGAGCTCGGGTAACGCGCTGCATGCGTTGCTGCGCCGGAATGCCTCGAGTGCTTGCGGTGCATAATCGCCAAAGAGCACTCGATCGCGGCCGTCCTTGGCCGCAAGTGCGTAGATGACTTGGTAGAGTAGCTCGTTGCTTGGCATGTGTCTCTCCTTGCGTTGGAGATGCGGGCTTCGGTCATCAATTGTACGCCCCCATCGTCGGTCTGTCCTATTGAGGCGCCAGGCGATGGGGTGTGCCACAGGGAGATTCCAAGCCTGCGACCCGAGGAGGAGTCGCAGGCTTGTGAACGAAGTGCCGAGCTATTCCGTCGTGCCTCCGGCGTCGATGAGGTGCCGAGCTATTCCGTCGTGCCTCCGGCGTCGATGAGGTCCTGAGCAATTGCGTCAACCACCATATTGACGTAGGCAACACCACCTTCAGGTCGTAGGTGTGTGGCGTCTGCCCAGAGGTATTCGTCTTGATGGCCTTCCTCAACGGCTGGCCAGTCGATGTAGTGCATGTTTTCGTGCCGTTCGCACGCATCTTGTAGGTTGGCGTTTGCAGCTTCCATGAAGCCGTCGGGATTGACAGTGCCTACTACATAGATTTGGCGCTCGTCTCCCAGCAGCTCCACGAACTCATCCAGCTGATCTGGCGTCGGCGTCACGTTGGAGAAGCAGGCGAGAATGACCACCTTGCCAACGGCCTCTTGGTCGAGATACCCGCGTATGACCTCGAGCGCCTGATCAGGCCGCCGGCCGATATAGGAGTCGATGAGCGCGTCAGGCAAACGCGACCAGTCAGCGTCGCCTGGCACCGAATCGCCAACGAGCACGGGGTCATAGATGCCGTTGCGCGTTTCGCGAGCAGGGGAGCGGATGATGGTGTCGTCGTCAATCTCGAGCTTGTTCGAGGACTCGTCCTCATCCTCTGCCGAGTCCTTCCCAATTGTTGACTCGCCTGTCTCGTCCGTCTCGCTTGTCCCACGCTTGGCAGAGGAGGATGACGAGGAGTCTTCTGAACTGCTGCCCGTTGCAGAGCCCGTGTTGGTGGCTGTGGCGTCGGACGTCGCGGCAGACTCGCTCGCTTCAACGGTGGTGGACTGTGTCGCAGGGAGCCGGAGCAATGCCTGTGCCCCAAAGACGCCAACGGCAACGATGAGCAGCGCCGTGGTGATCATGCGATACGGCGCGGTGTTGCGTTGGGCACCACCCACGATTGCGGGACTAGCGAAGGGCAGCTCGACAAGGCGATACGAGACCTCTGCCGTAGCCACCGTGGCGACGGCGACGATTGCCATCACGTACCACGCTGTGGAGCCGAGTCTCTGTGTGATGAGCTGATAGAGGGGGGTGAACCAAAGATACAGTCCCAATGCCCGCGAGCCAAGGTAGCGCAGCGGGGGAGCAGCCAAGACGCGGCCAAGCAAGTTGCCCGGTGCGATGAGCGTCGCCGCAAGAAGGACCGTCAGTAGCGAGACGAGGATGGTCATGATTCCGTACGTGAGCGTTCCCCCCGTGGGCATGAACACAACGAGCGCCAGGATGCACACAAGGGAGATGATGCCACAGGCGTTAGCCGCAGTCGTTGCTTGGTAGCGGCGACCGCGCATGTGCCGGTTGCGCTTGCCCATGGGCTTGATGAGCAGGTCTTTGCCCACGCTGGGCACCCTGCCAAGGGGGAATGCGAACCCAAGCCATGCGCCAAAGAGGAACGCGCATGCATGGGTGTCCGTCGCAAGGCTCACGCGCGCAAGGTTCCCCCCAAGAACGCACTGCAAGACCAGACAAGCGGCGCCCAGTAGCGCGAGCGCAAATGTGATGCGACGTGCCACGACCTTCCCAGCCCGTAGCATCAGTGCAAGCAGAAGGACCCAGATGAGGAACAGCTGCACCTCGATGGATACGAACCATGTATGGGCAAGGGGGGAGCTAGACGAGGCGGGAATGGCGTTGTGGAGGAGGGTAGCCCAATTGGAGAAGAACCCTAAGGTCGGCAGGACATCGGGCTTCATGCTTGCGAGCAGTGGAGTGGCGAGCGCCGCACAGAGCGTGGCGATGACGGCCACCATGCATAGGAGCGACGGCCAAATGTAGCGCAGATGCTGCCACCATTCGTGCAGCACGGTCTTTACCCCAAGGCCCTTCTCCCGGTCGTAGGCACGTACCACACTACAGGTGCCGAGATATCCCGCAATGACCAAGACCGCAGAGAGCAGTCGAGAAGCGTTGTCGAGCCGAGGCACCCCGAGTGCGCCTCCGGCGATGAGGATGAGTAGGATGCCGACGAGACCGTCGAGTGTTCGGGTGTTTTGACGTATGCCCTTGCCTTTGGCTGTGCGCTTCTGCTGCATGTAAGCTCCTCTGGTGCATCTTAAGACGAAACACGATGGTACCGCAGCACCGTGCGCGGATGGGACGTGGCGGCAGTATTCATGAGTGAAACAGAACGAGAGGCTCGGGTCCCGTGGGCAGGCTCCTGTCGTTACCAGCTATGCGTCGAGAAGACCTCTTGGTCCTGCCATGGAACGACCTCACCTTGGGCGAGCGATGCTGCTACGTCGATGATTCTCTGGTTGGAGGAGCCCCGAAAGCGCAGAAGCAGGTCGCGCTGCGCCTCGACGAAGGGGCCGTCAACGAGCACATCGAGGCAGGCGAAGATGCGCGAAAGGTCGTCCGTGCGAGCGCGTGCAGATCCGATCGTCAGCTCGTCCCATGTGAAGCCGGTCCAGAGCCAGATGCCCTTGGCGGGAAAGCGGGATTTGACTCGCTCAAGGAAGGGGGCGAGCGCAACTTGGTTCTCGGGTTCGAGCGGTTCTCCACCTAGGACCGAGAGCCCGTCCACGTATTCCGGCCCGAGTGATGCGAGAATCTCGTCTTCCACCGCGCGTGTGAACGTGTGGCCGGCCGAAAAGTCCCAGGCCTCGGCATTGAAGCAACCCGGGCACCGATGACGACATCCCGCGACAAAGAGCGAGGTCCGTACGCCAACGCCATTGGCGATGTCGCATTTCTTTATTTCTGCATAGTTCAATCTAGGTCTCCTAGGGTGACACGGAGGATTTGGTTATCTGTACGTTTGGGTGAAGGGCGATGACCGTAAAGTGAAGGGGTCGCTTGTGGCCGTGCGAGTTCCGCAGCAACGCGAGGACTGTTTGAGCACGGGGGCAAGCGACCCCTTCACGCACTATACGGATGCTACAGGTGAAGCACGCGGTCGCGAATCTCCTCGGTGCGTCCTTGGTTCCAGAACTGGGTCCCGATGTAGCCGCAGGTTCGACGCGCGACGTTCATCTTTGACTGGTCGCGATTGCCGCAGTGCGGGCACTCCCACACGAGCTTGCCGTCGTCCTCCACGATTTGAATCTGTCCGTCGAAGCCGCACACCTGGCAGTAATCGCTCTTGGTGTTGAGCTCTGCGTACATGATGTGGTCGTAGATGAACTGCATCACGCGCACGACTGCCTCGAGGTTGTTCTGCATGTCGGGCACCTCGACGTAGCTGATGGCGCCACCGGGAGAGAGGTGCTGGAAGGTGCTCTCGAACTGCAGCTTGGTGAAGGCGTCAATCTTCTCCGTGACGTGTACGTGGTAGCTGTTGGTAATGTAGCCCTTGTCGGTGATGCCGGGCACGATGCCGAAGCGACGCTGCAGACACTTGGCGAATTTGTAGGTCACGGACTCGATGGGCGTGCCGTAGATGGAGTAGTCGATGTCCTCGGCAGCCTTCCACTCGGCACAGCGGTCGTTCATGTGTTGCATGACGGAAAGGGCGAACTCGGTTGCATGCGGGTCGGTGTGAGAATAGCCTGTCATGTACTTCACGCACTCGTACAGGCCGGCGTAGCCGAGGCTGATGGTGGAGTATCCACCGTAAAGCAGGGGATCGATGAGCTCGCCCTTCTTCAGACGGGCGAGGGCACCATGCTGCCAGAGGATGGGCGCCGCGTCGGAGGGGGTGCCCAGCAGACGCTCGTGACGGGCACGCAGGGCGCGATGGCACAGGTCGAGACGCTCATCAAAGACCTGCCAGAACTTGTCCATGTCCCTGCCTGAGGAGAGCGCGACGTCAGGGAGATTGATGGTGACAACTCCCTGATTGAAGCGGCCATAGTACTTGGGCTTTCCCGGCTCGTAGTTGAGCGCATGTGCCACGTTGTCGAAGCCGTTTCCGGAGCGGTCGGGCGTGAGGAACGACCGGCATCCCATGCAGGTGTAGCAATCACCCTCCCCTTCGACCTCGCCCAGGGAGAGCTTGAGCTTGCGCATCATCTTCTCGGAGATGTAGTCGGGCACCATGCGCTTGGCAGTGCACTTGGCAGCCATCTGCGTAAGGTAGAAGTAGGGGCTGTCCTCATGGATGTTGTCCTCCTCAAGCACGTAGATGAGCTTGGGGAACGCCGGGGTGATCCACACGCCAGCCTCGTTCTTGACGCCCTGGTGACGCTGGCGCAGCATCTCCTCGATGATAAGCGCAAGGTCGGCCTTCTCCTGCGGGTTGCGAGCCTCGCCCAGGTACATGAGGACGGTGATGAAGGGTGCTTGACCGTTGGTGGTCATGAGCGTGACGACTTGGTACTGAATCGTCTGCACACCGCGAGCGACCTCCTCGCGCAGGCGCTTCTCGACCATCACGTCGATCTGCTCGGGCGTCGCATGGAAGCCGATGGTCTGCATCTCGGCATAGACCGAACGGCGAATCTTCTTGCGGCTCACGTCCACGAAGGGCGCGAGGTGGGTGAGGCTGATCGACTGGCCACCATACTGGCAGCTCGCCACCTGCGCGATGATCTGTGTGGCGATGTTGCAGGCCGTGGAGAAGCTGTGGGGACGCTCGATGAGCGTGCCAGAGATCACGGTGCCATTCTGCAGCATGTCCTCGAGGTTGACGAGGTCGCAGTTGTGCATGTGCTGCGCGAAATAGTCGGAGTCGTGGAAGTGGATGATGCCTGCGTTGTGGGCCTCGACCACGTCCTCGGGCAGCAGCTCGCGCATGGTGAGGTCCTTGGACACCTCGCCTGCCATATAGTCGCGCTGGACCGAGACGACCGTGGGGTTCTTGTTCGAGTTCTCCTGCTTCACTTCCTCGTTGTTTGCCTCGATGAGGGTGAGGATCTTGTCGTCGGTGGTGTTCTTGTGGCGCTTTTGATTCTGAACGTAGCGATAGATTATGTAGCGACGGGCGACGTCGAAGTGATCGAGGGCCATGAGCTGGTCCTCCACGAGGTCCTGCACTTCTTCGACGGTGACGGTGTGCCCAGCAGCGGCACACTGGTCCTCAACGTTGAGAGCGGCAAACCGAATCTCGCGTTCGGTGAGCCGCGCCTCCTCGGGTGCCTCGCTGTTTGCGCCGGTGATGGCGTTTACGATCTTTGTGGTGTCGAAGGTAACTTCCGAACCATTGCGCTTGATAATCTTCATCAGACCTCACCGCTTCTTGTGGGCGTCCCTTGTGTGCAACACCACTATGCCACAACTTCTAGTGTAGAAAGCTGTTGAAAGGCACAAGATATTGTTGAGAATTCGGTTGATTGGCTGTCGATAACCGATGTTCCCGCAGGTTGGGGGAACTGCTCGCAACAATTATTCGTATCGAAGAAGTTCCGAACTATTTTTTTATGTTGTTACGGATGTGCAGCGAATGTTGTCTTGCGGCAATGAGCGTTACCCTAGGAATGCTTTTGGGGTATTGGTCCGCCTATCGCTGTGCGTCTTTGCTCGGACGACACGACTACGCTTCGAGCGTTGGGGGTACAATACGGTAACCTGTATCTAGTCGCGGTGAGAGGGGGCGACACATGAGAAACACGAATCACAAATGCATGAGCCATGGACATGTCGCCGGGTTTACGGCGACATGCCTTGCCCTTGTCGTCGCTTGCACGCTACCCGTGGTCGTCCAGGGGCAGGAGGCCCAAGTCACGGTGGGCTTACAAACGTCACAGACGGAAGAGGCGCAGACGCGGTATTACGTGCAGGCCGAGGAAGCCGAGGGGGACTCTGTGGCCTCCGATGCCGCCGCGGAGGCAGACGTCGCCAACGAGTTGGTGGGTACGGAAGAGGGAGGCATCCCCTCCGAGGAGGCCGACGCGACTGGCACGACTGGCACGACTGGCACGACTGGCGACGACATGGCGACCGGCTCTGGGGTCGATGGCGATTCTTCCGAGGCAGAAGCGCAGGAAGAGGCCGCGCCATCGAGCGACGTGCCTGCCGGGCAGGGGTCGTCCGAGGGAAAAGGCGCCACGTCCAGCAAGGAAGAGGCCGACGAGAAGGGCGATGCACAGGACGCCCGGGCCGAGGAGAAGGACACCGCTTCGGCCAAGACGAGCAAGGCACCGAAGGTGGACGTCGTCTCTGTGGTCTTCGTGGGCCCGGACTACGAGTGGGCACGCGTCTCTGGCATTGAGCTTGAGGATGGCGCGACTGCCTGGGATGCGTCCGAGGTCGCGCTCGAGCGGAGCGGCATGGCCTACGAGACGGGTACCGAAGTGGCGGATGACGTCTTGGTCTCGCTCGCACGCAGCGAGGAAGGCGAGGTGTATGGTTCCGACCCCTCTCTCGGGAGCGGCTGGCATCTCTACGTCAACGGAGAACATTACGAGGGTTCGGCATCCACCTATGTCTTGGAAGACGGTGACGAGCTTGCGTGGCACTATGAGCTGGGTACCATAACGGTGAGCGTCTCGGTGGTGGGGCCCGGCGGAACGGGTGAGGCATACTGGATAGCGCCCACGAACGTCAATGTCGCCGCGACGCAGAGCGCCTGGGACGCGTCCCACGTGGTCTTTGAGCAGAACGGCTTTGGCGACGGTCGCCTCCTCTCGTACCGCGTTGCGGAAGACGGGACGGTTGAGCTCGATTCCCTTGCGTCGCTTGGCTCGAACGGCGTGACCGGCGAATCGTGGCGCGTGTACGTGAACGGCGTCGAATGCGAGGACAACGTCGCGCAGCTGCAGCTGCACGCGGGCGATAGCATCTGTTGGTACTATGCGGGCAACGGCACGAGCGAGCTTCCCACATTTGCGGAGCGGACCGGTGCCGCGTCACAGAGTCCGGCGACGCTGGTGCATATCGAAGGCGCGGTCGCTCAGGAGTGGGAACAGGACGTGGAGGAGGACGGGTCCCTGGGGGACGTTCTCGCGGCGGCGACAGGCGTTGGGGTCTCGGGAGGAGACGGCGTGCGCTCAATAGTCGCGAGCCGTCCTCTGCAGAGTGCTCTGCCGGGAATGGCCGGCAATGACGCGTGGTCGGGCAGCCTTTCGCATCTGCTTGATGACAAGCTCTATACCGGCCAGGGAGGTCGGGCCGCCTGGGGTGTTGACGGAAGCTTGTACTACTTCAGCGGCCTTGGATCTGTGGTCAAGCTTACTGCTTCGTAGTCCCTGAGGGATTCTTAGGCGGTGCCGCGCTTAAGAAACCGCTGGGCGCATCATTGTGTGGGGCCGTAGGGGGAGCTCTTCTGTAGAGAGGTGGTTTCCTTATGTGGCCCTTCTGGCAAGACCCTTGCAAGTGACCCATCGTCGATGGACACTCATCGAGTCGAGCGCTACACTTATTGGCCTAAATGCGATTATTGGCACGATACGACCGCAGGGCGTCATGCATGAGGTGACGGAAGGGGACGTAGCATGAACTACAATCACGGCACTGCGCAGCAGAGGACCATCGCACTTATTCTTGCGTTGTCGATGGCGGGGACAGGCGCACCGCTTGCAGTCATCGCACAGGAGGACGGCAATGCGGTAGCCAACGAGACCGCCTCAGAGTCCGTGCAGCAAGACCCGCAACAGGAAACGCAGCAGCCTTCGGATGACCAAAGCAACGACGCCGGGACCGGGCAGGAGACCTCTCAGCAGGAGCAGGGCGGATTGACCCCTCAGTCTGAGGAGGCAAAGCCTGAAGACACGGAATCTGGCGAGCAGAAGTCTGCCGAGGCTCAGCCTGCAGGCGATGCCTCCGATTCTGCGAAGTCAGATGAGGGGGATGCGCAATCCGTGAAGAAGCTCTCGGTGTCGGTGCGTGTGGTCGGGCCCGATGCGGAGGGCAACGACGCGAATTGGCTCGAGCCAAAGACCGTCTCGCTTGAGGAGGGCAAGAACGGCTGGGATGCAAGTGCGTCCGCACTTTCGGAAGCCGGGATTACCTTCGACTTCGACAATACCCTCAAGTCGGTTTCGAGTCCTTTGAACGGCACAGCGTATGGTGCGGACGAGGCTTCGGGCAAGGCGTGGCGCCTCTTCGTGAACGGCAAGATGGTCAAAGACGCGGCAACCTCGGTGAATCTTGCCGAGGGAGATGCCGTCGCGTGGTACTACGCGACCGAAGATGCCACGCTTGACGATGGAGGAAAGGCCGAGGAACCGAAGGCCGACGCGGAGGCGAAGCCGGCGGACTCGTCCGACGCAGAAGCCGTGAGCCGTGCTCGTGCGGCTTCTTGGGCCGGCGGCCGAGGGTTCAGCACGAGTGATGCCGCGCTTCCCGTGCCCTCAGGCACCTTGGCGTGGGATGCCGACCTCAGCGGGCAGCCTGGTTCCGGTAGCATGGGCACGCCGCTGGTGGTTGACGGAGACGTCTACGTGACCATGGGCAACGTGCTGTGCGTTCTGGATGGTGGGAACGGTGCCATCAAGAAAACCACCGAGCTTGCGGGAGCAACGAACGCAACCACGCGTCTGGCGTGTGCCGATGGCGTCGTGATGGTTCCTCTTGATGGTGGGCGCGTGCAGGGCATCGCGGTCGGCGATCTTTCCAGCGCATGGATCGCGGAGGGCGATGAGGCTGCAGGATTCGTCGGTGCTGGCCCTGCAGTCATCAATGGCGTCTTGCTCGTGGCAAGCGAGTCCGGTGAGATAACGGCATTTGACCCGGCGTCGGGCAAGGTGCTCTCCACGGTCTCGGTGGGTGGCAGCGTGCGATCGGGCGTGGTGCCGGGAGGCGACGGCGCGAGCGCGTTCGTTGTGACCAATGACAATGGAACACTCCACAAACTGTCGGTGTCTGCGGAGGGCGCGCTTGCCGAGGCGGGCACGGTGTCGTTTGCGGCACATGCGGCATCCGTTCCCACGGTATGCGGTGGCAAGGTGTTCGTCGGCGGAAGCAGGGATGATGGCCACGGCGTTCTCGCCATCATTGGCGAGGGTTCCATGTCGGTGGAGAAGTCCGTTACAACCGCTCTGACGACTGAGCTGAGCCAGGAAGACATTCCCGCCGAAGTTGCCTCCTCACCGCTCGTCTCGACGGGTGCTGGTCTCCGCACATACTTTACGAGCGCATCGGAGCCGGGCGCACTGTATGTGTACGAGGACGGTGCGGATGCTGCGGCAGTCCTGTATCTCCCCGACGAGTCGTTGCGTCAGGGTAGCGTCTCCTCACCGGTTGCGGCCGGCGACGGGGTGCTGTACGCCAATGGCTCGGGACACCTGTTCAAGGTCGTTCAAGGCGACGTCGCGCCCTCCTCATCTGGGGCAGATGCGAAGGATGAAGCACAGAAGCAGGACGAGGCTCCGCAGATTCGCGCGGATGCAGGTGATGAGGTCATAGCGCGCACGAAGTCCGTCACGTTCAACATCGTCCAGAAGGTTCCCACGGACGCGACCTCGTTGCTGCTGTGGTTCGACCTCGACCCGGCGATGGAGTTCACGACGACGCAAGATCACTTCAAGAACAACCTGAGCGGTGTGGACGTGAGCTTCGAGGGCAACCATGTGACCGTGCGCATCGGCAACGAGAACGAAGAGGCTGCCGGTCTGACCGCTCAGGCAGAGGAGGACAGCAGTGCACTTGCTAAGCTGCGCGGTGAGTCCATCAAGCTCGAGGTGAGTGCCAAGGTGAGAAGCGACGCTGACCTCACGCCATATGTGAGCGACGGCAATGCCCTGATTCCTTATCAGGCCCACGCGCGATTCACGGGGGCAGAGACGCGGGAGGTCGCTTCGGAGCAGGCGGTGCTCAAAGTTTCTCCGACCGTTGCACAAAGCTCTACGAGAGCCACCACCACGAAGCGCGTCGTGACAACGAAGCCTGCGACGACGACTTCTAAGGTTACGACTACAAAGAAAGCCACGCCAAATACTGCCGATGTGACGACGGGTGCCACAGCGTTCTCGCTCCTTGGCGGCTGGTTGCTTCTTGCGGGCTCCACGTTCCGTCGTTGGACCCGACGTGACTAAGCTCCTCATGAGCGAGTCGGCCCAGTTTCTTGGCCTCAAGGGTGTTCGTTCCTGCCTCGTTGCAGGGCGGGCGCCCTTTGGCGTCATGCTTGCGCTCATGCTTGGGGCGGGCATTGCCGTCATGTTCTCCTTGGGGGGCTGCTCGGCGAGCAATGGGCAGGACAAGGATGACGCGCAAGCGGTTGAGGTCTCGTCGACCGGGGTGTCCTCGGGCGATTCGCTCTCGACGGAGGCGCCCGAGACGGAGGTTGTACAACCGAGCGTCTCTCAGTCTGAGTTTATGCAGAACGTCGCGTCGGGGACTTACCGCTCGATTCGCCTGGTGGGGGATAGTATTACGGCTGGATACGGTGCGGACGGCTTCGAAGACCCAGACGTGCTTGGCGTTGGTGCGATCATCTACGATGACGGTATGGGCGAGGTGCATCACGAGTCGTCTGAATCCGTCGACTGTTGGGCCAATGCATTCAGGCGCTGGGCTGCCTCTCATGGCATAGATGATTTCGTGAACGCTGGCATTAGCGGGTGGTTCATGACGCAGCTAGCCGAGAACCCGGACGCATGGATCGGCAAGGGTGCGGATGTCGTGGTGGTGGCACTGGGGACTAACGATGCTGGATATGTGGGACCAGACGAGTTTCGGGATGCCTCCGAACGTGCGCTTGAGGCCGCACAGCAGAGGAGCAAGCTTGTGGTCGTTCTCGCGCCGGTAGCTGACCTTCGTCCGCGGGAGTGGCTCGTGGAGCCTGCAACTGAGCTTGGTGACATTCTTGAACAGATTTGTACGGAACGAGGCTATGTGTTTGTGGACACGCGTGATGCGGTGCTGCCCAGCATGTTCTGTAACGATGGCCTGCACCCCAACACAGAGGGTTCCCGGGCCATTTGGGAGTGCGTACGAGGTCGGCTTGGACTCGACTAGAGGAGTGTGGATGTGTGCGGCGAGGAGCCGCACAGAGTAAACCGTGAGTTCATGGCGAGGAGTTCTGGTGAGGGCAAAGAGAAGGCGCGAAAAGCTCCCTATCATTCGTTGGCGAGGGCTGATGGGCGACAAGACCCGCAAGCAACGTTATACCGTTGCCCATTGTCTCGCGATTATCGCAATTACACTCACGTTTACTTCTTCGGGACTTTTGCAAATCGTGATAGGTGCGGAAGACGATACCTACGTTGCGATGTTGCTCATACCGATCGCCATTGCGGGTCTGGCACTCGGCACGGTCTCCGGCCTGCTGATGGGGTTGTTTGCGGGTGGCGTCTTGGCCCTGCATGCAACCATTCAACCCCTGAGTTACTACGAGACCGTGGCGGCAACGCCCTTGCCCACGTTAGGCATCTTTGCTCTCGGTGGTTTGATTATGGGCATCATGTTTGCCCTCGCGCTGCGCAGGGATCCAGTCGGATGGCGAAGACCGGTGCGTATCTCGATCATCTGCCTGCTTACGTCCATCGGGTTCAGCATCGTGTTCTTTGTGAACGCTATGATACAGGTCGTGTACAACTTCTTCCTTGCTAACGTGGACCATCCTGAGGACATCGACGTATCGAGCGTAGTCATTGGGGTGGTGCGCATTGGCGATCCCGTGTTGCAGTTCCTCTTAGACTTCGTGCTCATGGCAGTGGCATGCATCGTCGTGGACCGGACGCTACGCAACAATTGGAAGCCTGCGGACGAGACTCCGCTCAAGACCACGTTTCGCTCGTGGTTGCTGTACGTAGTCTTCCTGGGCTTCATGATTGTGACCACGGTGTGCAACGTGGTGGTCACCGAGCAAGAGCTGGTCCGAGAAAAGGAAGTGATGCGGGGCGAGGTCGACTATCTCAGCCGCCAGCTCAAGGAACAAAACCGACGAAGCGCGCTCTTTTCGAATGTGACGTCGCAGACGGAGGGGGTGCTCAGTGAAGAGCAGCTGAATGAGTTTGTCGATTCCTACTCGGTTGCTTCCATCATCGAAGGTTATTCACAGGAAGTCGACGGTTCGGTTCTTATCACCACGGGGGTAGATAAGGACGACACCGTCTTGGCCTCCAACGATGACGCGTTCTCGGAAGGCAAAGCTTTGCAGGAAGTGTTTGAGGCAGGAACGCTTAAGGCCATACAGGTGTCGAGTGATAAAGGCGAGCTCAAGCGAACGGTATACGACCGTGCATTCGACACTCTCGACGAGGACCCCAACTACGACCGTATTGTGGCGGAACTGGGTTACCTATATGCACAGGAGGAAGGCGACCAGGCCATCATAATCGAACGGCCTGCTTCGATGGTGTTCTCCAATCGGAGGGGCATTACGATATGGATGACGCTTGCGACCTTGGTGGTGCTCGCCTTGGTCTACTCCCTCGTCAGGCGCTTGCTTCACACAATTGTGGTGACTCCCGTGGGAGTGGTCGACAAAGGACTTGATGACATCTGTGCCGGCGAGCTCGATACCGTGGTAGATGCGCGGGGAAGCTCGGAGATGTGCAGGCTCTCGGAGGGGATCAATGCCACCGTCGATACTCTCAAGGAGCTGAACGCCGAGACCGAGCGTCGCATGCGCCAAGACTTGGTTACGGCCCAGACCATCCAGAGCTCAGCTCTGCCCTCGACCTTTCCGCCCTTCCCCGATGTGCACGAGTTCGATATCTTTGCCAGTATGGATCCCGCTAAGGAGGTCGGAGGCGACTTCTACGACTTCTTTATGATGGACGACCACACGCTGGGCTTCCTCATCGCGGATGTGAGCGGCAAGGGCATACCAGGCGCGCTGTTCATGATGGCAGCAAAGGCGGAGCTCGACAACTACATGCAGGCGGGCATGGACCTTGCCGATGCAGTGCAGACGGCGAACTACCGGTTGTGCGAGGGCAACGACGCGGGGATGTTCGTGACTGTATGGGCAGCCATGCTGGATTACGAGAGCGGACTGCTCACCTACGTGAACGCCGGGCACAATCCGCCGCTCCTGCGACACGAGGGCAAGTGGACCTGGCTCAACAAGCGCAGCGGGTTGTTCATGGGAACCTTCGAGAAGGCGAAATACAAGAGCTTCGAACTGAGGCTTGCCCCTGGCGACGAGTTGCTCCTGTATACAGATGGTGTCAACGAGGCCTTCAACGTGGATGACGAGGAATACGGAAACGACCGCCTTGAGGCGTACCTCAGGGAGCATGCCGACCTTCATCCGCGTGCGTTGGCGGAAGGCCTGCGCGAGAGTGTCGCCCAGTGGGCGATGGGTGCCGAGCAGTCTGACGACATAACCATTCTCGCGCTCGAGTACGGTGAGGCACCCGTGGCCCACGGCCAGATTACCGTGCCTGCGCAGATCGACCGTCTCGACGAGGTTACCGATTTGGTGGATGCCGAGTTGATTCAGCGCTTCTGTCCCTTGGGTGTGCAGCGTAAGGTGAACGTTGCCCTCGAAGAGCTCTTCATCAACATATGCCGATATGCCTATGCCGATGCTCCGGATGGTAAGGTGGGGGATTGCCGTGTGGACTACCTGTACATGATGAATCCTCACTCAATCACGGTCTGCCTGACCGACTGGGGCGTGCCGTTCGACCCGCTCACGCTGGCGGAGGTTGACAACCCCATGGATGCGGTCGAGAACGGTGGCCTCGGCATCATGATGGTTCGCAAGAGCGTCGATGACATCTCGTATTTGCGTGATGGCGACGCCAATGTGGTTGCCTTCTGCAAGCGCTGGTAGATGACAAATATTTGGTGGGACATCTTTTCATGGAGAATGATTTCCGCTAGCATATGCATGTTTGTGAGTCAATGAAGTGAGGAGACCGCATGTCCGGACACTCTAAGTGGGCCACCACCAAGCACAAGAAGGCTGCGATTGACGCCAAGCGCTCGTCGCTCTTCTCCAAGCTTTCCCGCAACATCACCGTCGCCGCAAAGGTGGGCGGAGACCCCAACCCCGAGAACAACGCGTCGCTCGCCGCGGCTGTCGCTCGTGCTCGCATGGTTTCCATGCCCAACGCAAAGATCAAGGCTGCCATCGACAAGGCCTTCGGTTCTGGCTCCGATGCCGCAGTCTACAGCGAGATTACCTATGAGGGCTATGGTCCCGCAGGTGTTGCTTTCTACGTCGAGTGCCTTACCGACAACAAGAACCGCACCGCCGCAGATGTCCGCTCTGCCTTCACGCACTCGGGCGGAAGCTTGGGCACCAGTGGCTCTGTTGCGTTCCAGTTTGAGCGCAAGGGCTCCATTGCCGTCGACAAGGTCATCAAGAGCGACGACAAGAAGGTTCCCGACCGCGAGAATGCTGTCGACGAGGACGAGTTCATGATGGCTGTTGCCGAGGCCGGCGGCGACGACTATGAGGATGCGGGCGACGAGTGGATCGTGTGGTGCGCCTACAACGAGATCCAGGATGTCGTAAAGGGTCTTGAGGAGCAGGGTATCGAGGTCAAGGGTTCCGAACTTACGCGCGTGCCCACCACGCCCACGCAGGTGAGTGTTGCTGACGCCAAGAAGGTGCAGCGTCTGGCCGACCGCCTTGACGAGCTCGAGGACGTGCAGAACGTGTACAACACCATGGACGTCACCGACGAAATCGCCGAGGCCCTCGACGCGGAGTAGCCCTTGCATCAAGAGATGACGAGAGAGGCAGCCGAGGAGATTCTCGAGCTGCCTCGCCGCTATACAAGGGACGACCTCAAGCACGCCCATACGGAGATTGCGCGTAAGTACCATCCGGATGCGGCGACGCAGAGCCATTTGGACCCGCAGGAAGCACAGCGGGTCATGGTCGAGGCAAACAAGGCGAACGCCGTCCTTAAGGAACTGTTCGTCGATGATCCCGATCGGTTGGTCGAGCGGGTCGGTCTCTCGTTTGATGGAATGGGCATCGCGGGAGGCTATGCGGGTGTCAACTGGCGCGCTGGAGCGCATGCGGCGAGTACAGGAGATGACGACCCGTGGTCCTTTGCAGAGGATTGGGGTGCTGAGCCCGCGCCTGAGGAGGTTCCCCGTAGCGTGCGGTCGGTGCTCTTGGGGCCCGTCGTACTACGTCTCGTGTTCATTGCGCTGCTCGCTCTGTACTGGTGGCACACGTTCCCGCTGCTGGGCCACAACCTGAACCGGTATCTCCCCGAAGGGGGATGGACCCTGTACGACGTCTTTGTCCTCGTGGCAGGCATGGCGTATCCCACGTACTTCTTGGTTTACGAGTTGCTTTCGGGCTACCTCTCGGGATTGGTACGAGAGGTCATAAACGGCGTTGTCTCGTGGGTGACGCGCAACTACGTGGACCTTCGGTCCCATACCGCACGATATGGGTGCGCGCTCTATAAGCTGCTGCGCGAGCAAGTGTATGCCGTGCTCTTGGCACCGTTGGTGCTGTGGCTGGCGAGCATGTGCGAGATGGTGTCGAACCCCGTGGGGAAGGCCATCTTCCTTCTGGCTGCCGTAGTTCTGGGCATCGACACCTTGGCTGCATGCGTCCATGGTGGGTACATAAACACGTGGACCACGGCCTTGGCAGAGCGCGTGGAAGCTCGCTATCTGCTGTTGCGCGCACAACTGTTGCGTCGTTGCGGCAAATGGAACGGTGGGGCATAGTTTACGGGGATGCCGTTCTTTTCCAAGGGTTGCCGCACGTAACGTCTTGAGGCCTCCTGCCACGAATGAAGCGCCCTCAGGTGCTTTCATGATGTCTACATGCCTGCGCACATCTGGTGCAATTGCTTTGAGGGCGACCGTCCGACGGAGCGTGTGACGTACAATGGCCGCCCCGAGACTGCAAATGGAACAGATGACGAATGGCTGGGATGCTATGAGCAATCCATACGACGAATACGACGCATTCGATCCCTATGACGACGAGGAAGAGCTCGGTCGGACCATCCAGCGTCGACACTACGAACCCGAGGAAGGCAACTTCGAGTACGTAGAGGATTCAGATGACCTCATCGACATGGAGGACGTGGGATTCGAGGAGTCGTACGACTTTGAGCCAGACCCGGCTCCTGATCCGCTCCCAAAGACAATCGTGCGCAAGCGGCCTCTCCAGAGCCATGATGCCGGGCCACGTGGAATTCCCGTGCGGCAGACGACCCCGCGAAGGCGGGGGCGCAAGCGCAGGAACGACCGTGGGAATCAACAAGGGCAGTATGATCCTCTGGAGAGCAGGTATCTTGGCTACGAAGACGCTCCTCCGCGTCCTGCCGTTCCCCGAGATGAGCCCCAGCCGCGCCCGGCGCGTCAGCCGCGCCAGCGTCGCAGGGGTCATGGTTGCTTGGTGACGCTCGTCATCGCGATCTTGCTTGCCGTGGTGGCGTATTGGGCCGTGGCACATCCCGTAGACGACCGCTTGGCATTCTCACGCGAAGAACAGCAGTCCGTCAACGGAACGCTCTCGTGGTCCGTTCCCGGCATGCCCTATTATCTCTTGGCTCTCGGATCCGACGCGCAGGAAGGAACCACGGGCGCACGGAGCGACACGATGATTCTCATCCGCATAGACCTCCTCGGCGGCAAGGTGACGATGCTCTCCATTCCGCGCGACACGATGATCGAACTCGAGGGATACGGTAGGCAGAAGATCAACGCCGCCTACGCGTTCGGTGGTCCGGGAGGATCTGTGAAGGCTGTGAGCGAGCTCTGTGGCGTCGGCATTCAGCACGTGGCCGTCGTCCACATCGACGAGCTTGCCGGATTGGTGGACTACCTTGGCGGCGTCACGGTCAATGTGCCTGAGGCAGCCTACGATCCCGAGCATACCGGCGCCGACTTGGCGGCGGGAACTCAGACGCTTGACGGTGCGACGGCAGTTGCCTGGGCCCGTACGCGCTACGGATACTTGCGTGGGGACTTCCAACGCCAAGAAGATCAGCGCATCCTCATGGAGGCCATCATCAATCGGATGCTCTCGCTTTCTCCGCGCGAGATGCCGGGAGCGCTCGAGCACGTGGGCGAGCTCATCGGGACTGACCTGCGCTGCTATGACCTCGTGCCGCTCTTCCTGCGTTTCAAGTTGGCAAAGCCCACCATTTACTCCACCTCGGTGCCGTCTACGACCGAGACCATCGACGGGGTAAGCTACGTCATCGCCGACGAACCTGCGCTTGCCGAGATGATGCGTGTCATCAACGCAGGCGGAGACCCGGGGGCGCCCGTAAACTAACAGGTGGACACTGTCGCGGTCTTCTTTGCCACGGTCGTTGGATTTGCCGCAGACTACCCAGAAACGCGACTTTTGCCGTCGTGTCGATTCTGTAGGGCGCGACAAGCGGTATTCTAATACCGTTGCTGATGCTTTACAGAGTTCCTCGGGGAGGTTTGCTCATGAATTGGTTCAAGCGGTTGTGCCTCTTTGTGTTTGGGCTCTCGGGCCTGCTCTCTCTTGCGGCGCTGAGCCTTGTGTGGGTTGGACCTTGGGTCAGCCAGGCCCGCACGCTCCTCTTGGAATCGCAGTGGTACTTCCTCGCTCTCGAGGTGCTCGTCTGCGTCTCTGCGGTGGGGCTGTTGGCCTGCCTGCTCTTCTCGCTCTTCGCGCCACGCAACCCGCGTGAGACCATCGTGGCGACGGTGGATGGTGGCAACATCACGGTCACGCGCAATGCGATCGTCTCGCAGACAAGGCATGTGGTTGAGGCCGATGGAACGTGCGTCGCAGACTCGATTCGTGTGCGCGTGCGCAAGCGCGGAAACGTGCGCGTATTCGTGCGGGTGACGCCTCGGTATCCTGTCGATGTGGTCGCTTGTGGTGAGGAGCTGTATGCTCGGCTCAGCGAAGGACTTGCCAAGGTTTGTGGGCAGAGCATCAAGTCCATCGACGTCGTCTTTACTGATCCCCAGTCGACCGATGACGGTCCTGTCGTGGCACGGATTGACGAGGATCACGATTTCCACGCGAATGCCGAGGGGCATGACGTGACGGTCCCCATGAACTCGTCACGGAGCGATAGCGATGCCTACTCAGAGATTTCGGTCCAGCCCGCTTTGGGCGTCGGCCAAGGGCCTGCGGAAGACGAGCAACTGCTACCTGATGTGGCGGTGGAGAACCCGTCGGATGCCGAGGAGGGTCCGGTGGCGGCAGAGCCGACGTACGAGGCCGAGGAAGCGGAGGAGGTGTAGTGCCGTGCGCATGACGGTGGAGACATCCCCGGTGGAGCCGACGACAACCACGTCTACTGCCTCCTCGTTGCCAAAGACCGCGATTTCTGTGGAAGGGGCGGCATCTACGTCGGATTCTCCGGAGGCCGCACCTCCAAAGACGGATGTGGCGAAGCCGACACCCGTGAGGGTGGAAGTCCCGAAGGCGGAAGTTGAGACGGTAGAGGCTTCCGAGGCGACGCCAGCCCCTCAGTCGGCGACACCCAAACCGTCGGCCTCGAAGCCCAAAATGGTCGTGATACCTGAGGAAAGTGAGCCCAGTGAGCCGCAGGTTGCCCCGAGGCCAACAGTCGCAGCTGAACCGCAAGCCTCTTCTCAGCCGCGGGTCGAGGTGCAGCAGCCGGCTGCCTCTTCTGAATTCTCTGCGGCTTCTGGTGCCGATGCGGGGGCAAAGGAGCTGCCTCAACAGCCTGTCGCACGGGCGCGGGAATCTGCCGTTAGCTGGGTGCGTCGTACATTCCCCGGGCATGAGCACGCATTCTGGGGTGGTGTCGTGGCACTTTTGATTGCATTGCTCGTATTTATGATAGGGCTGTGGCGAGTCCTCTTTATTGGTATCGTTGTTATCATCGGCGTCGCCATTGGGCAGGTGCTTGACGGCGATCCAAAGATGGTCAATGCGATTCGCAGTCTCTTCGATAGCGATCGTGGACAGAATTAGGGCATTAGGGCTAATGCACGGGGTGCCGTGCAAGAAAGGAGCTTCACATGAGCGATACACCTGAGGTTCGCGAAGACGTGGTCGATTCCGTCTCTACCGTAGTGGCAGCTGGCGATGACCTGCAGGACATCGTCACCACGGCTGAGGAGGATGTGATCAGCGAGGATTCCCTTACCTTCTCCAATGGCGTCATCGAGAAGATCGTCGCCATCGCGGTGCGTACGGTGCCCGGAATCGTGGGCATGCGCGGCGGTTGGGTGAACAGCGTGCAGGAGGCTTTCGGCCAGCGCGATGTGCGCAAGGGCGTCACGGTCGAGGTCACTCCCGATAGTTCGGTGCGCGTGAACATCTCCATCCTCATGGAGTACGGTTCGTATGCTCCCAAGGTGTTTGACGACGTCAAGCAGACGGTAGTCAACCAGGTGACGGGCATGACGGGCCTCGAGGTCGCGGGCGTCAACCTCCGCATCGAGGACGTCCTGACTCCTGAAGAGATTACCGAGCGCAAGCGTCGTCGCGGCGAGCTGCCCGAGGAGACCGAGGAAGAGCAGCCGAAGGAGCAGGAAGAGGCTGCCGAGGAGTAGGATATCGAGGGCGTGCAACCGCTACCCGTTTTGTGGTGGACCAAGGATTGACGCCTTGCGAGAACGAGAGAGCATGAGGAAGGAGCCTGCGCAGCGTTGGTGCGCGGGCTCGCTTCTTCTTGTGGGACGGAAGGACTGAAGGCGATGAATGGCGCACCAAAGACATCGACGAGGCGTGTGGGTTGGATCGATGCGGCACGGGCTCTCGGTAGCTGCGCCATCGTCTTTCTGCACGTGCTCGTGAGCACAAATCTTGCTTTCGAACTGAGTGCGGCTCGAAGGATTGCATATGCGATTGCAGGCATCGTCCTCTCTCGCTGGGCCGTTCCCGCGTTCTTCATGATCTCGGGCATGTTATTCCTCGATCTGGGACGCGAGATGAGTCGACAGCGCGTGCTGGAACACGTCAGACGCATGGTGCTCGTCATTGTGACGTTCGGGACGGTCTTTGCCCTCATGCAGGAGATATGGGTGCGGATGGGGGATGGCCTGCCTATCAACGCGAGCATCCTACCCGTGGTTGTGGTAGACGTGCTCACGATGCGTACGTGGGACCATATGTGGTTCGTGTATGCCCTTGCCGGAGTGTATCTCTTCGTCCCCGTCCTCCGGTGGGTGGGGAGACGATTTGGGACGCGAGGTCACCAGCTGCTTACGCTCGTGCTCTTTGTGGTGGTGCTCGTCATCCCCACCCTGAGGGGTGGCTTCACCTTTCAAGGACCCATCTCAACATTCTTGTGGAACGTTGCAGTAGGGTGCTCCTGCTTCTGCGTAGGAGGCTGCCTGAAGGATTGGCATCTCAATCCCGCGTGGACCGCAATTGGCATTGGTTCTGTGATTGTGATGGTGATGGTGAGCATAACGGGCATTGGGGCGGGCGTCGGCGACAATGGCTACATCTTCTTGCAGGGAAGTTGCTTCTCATGCCTGTATGCGGTCTTCATACTCCTGCTCATGCGTTATGTCGTGGGCGAGGGATCGCTTGAGGAGGGAGGAATCGTGCACGCCCTTGCGGTGGACAGCTTTGGCATCTACCTCATCCACCCTCTCTTCATCCACCTCGCCATGATGGTAACGAGTCCTGCGATGATGGTTCCTGTGGTGTATGAGGTGCTGCTTGGTGCTGGGATGATTGCCGTATCATGGGCGGCGGCGCGTCTGCTGCGTCTGGTGCCCTTCTTCGATGAGCTGCTCTGAAG
Organism: Atopobiaceae bacterium; assembly: GCA_017533825.1. Lineage (GTDB taxonomy): Bacteria > Actinomycetota > Coriobacteriia > Coriobacteriales > Atopobiaceae > RUG440. The sequence continues at coordinate 126,964 of JAFWIE010000007.1, forward strand.
TTGCCGCCTCGCCACCGAGGAGCCAAGAACGACCCATGAGGAGCTACTCCTCATGGGTCGTTGCCGGACAGTAATTGGGGGATGCTCGCAGGTACGCCTCTACGCCTCGAGCACCTTGTTGAGGAAGCTCTTGGTGCGGGGATTCTGAGGATTGCCAAACACCTCGTCGGGTGTGCCCTCCTCGGCGATGATTCCTTGGTCGATGAAGAGCACACGACTTGACACTTGGCGGGCGAAGCCCATCTCGTGGGTGACGACGACCATGGTCATGCCCTCTTCGGCAAGCTGACGCATGACGTCGAGTACCTCGCCGACCATCTCGGGATCGAGTGCGCTGGTGGGCTCGTCAAAGAGCATGAGTCCGGGACGCATTGCGAGGGCGCGAGCTATGGCGACACGCTGCTTCTGACCGCCCGAGAGGCTGTTGGGACGAGCGTCTGCCTTGTCGGCGAGGCCGACGCGGGCGAGGAGTTCCATGCCCACCTTCTTTGCCTCGTCCTCGTTCATGCGCTTGCGAAGGACGGGAGCGAGTGTGATGTTCTCGATGACCGAGAGGTGGGGAAACAGGTTGAACTGCTGGAACACCATGCCTACGTCCTCGCGCAGCTCGTCGATGTTCTTTGCCTCGGCATCCATGACGTTGCCATCGACCTTGATGGTGCCGGCCGTGGGCTCCTCGAGGCAGTTGATGCAACGCAGGAAGGTCGACTTTCCCGATCCCGAGGGTCCGATGACGCAGACGACCTCACCGGTGTGGATATCGCAGTCGATGCCTTTGAGCACCTCATTCTTACCAAAGTACTTGTGCAGGCCACGAATCATGACCTTGGGCTCAGAGCTAGTCATCCAAAGACACCTTCTTTTCAACTACGCGTGCGAGGACGGTAAGCAAATAGATAACGACGAAGTACATCACGCCGACCATGATCCACACCTCGAAGGAACGATAGGTGCGGGCGATGATCTGCTGGCCCACCTTGGTGAGCTCAGCGAGGCCGATGACCGAGATGATGGACGTGTCCTTGATGGTGATGCACCACTGGTTGACGACGGAGGGGATGCAGATGCGGACAGCCTGGGGGATGATGATCCGCCACGTTGTCTGTCGCGCGGAGAGTCCCAGGGATCGCGCTGCCTCACGTTGCCCAGGGTCAACTGCCTGTATGCCGCCACGGAAAATCTCCGAGAGGTAACCGCCCGCATTGAGCGAGAGCGCGATGACGCCCGCCAAGAACGCGGAGATGCGAATGTTGAGCAGGCCGGAGATGCCGAAGTAGATGAAGAATCCTTGCACCAGGAGCGGTGTTCCGCGGATGATGGCGACGAATGCGCTGTTGATTCCCCGCAGGATGGGATTCTTGGACATGCCCATCAGCGAGGCAAGGATGCCCAATACCATGGCGATTGCCAACGAGATGAAGGCGAGCTCGAGCGTGAGCTTCAGTCCTTGTATGAGTAGGGGGAGGGACTGTTCGAGAAGTTCAATGAAGGTCATGGCGCTCCTTTGGTATGCGATCGCGAGCATCGTTACATGGTAGCGCAATTGTGTGCCAAGACGCGAACGTTAACAAACGTGTTCCTTGTGGCATCTTGTTTGCAAAGGTGGCAAGGCAGGGCATGTTTGGACGGCGTTGATTGCGATCGTGCAGTCGGAACGCGTATTTCGGGCAAGGCTCCGGAAGCGTGCATAACTTGTGCACGCTTCCGGAGCCTTGCCTGAAATTGTGGGTCGGCTATGGCACAATGGCGTAGTTTCTTCTTTCGTGGCTATAGGGAGGTCATATGCCATGTTGAGGTCGCGCTTGAGCTCTGGCGGGTCTTATCGGCATCATCACCGGAGACGCTTTCGCATACGTTTGCCGCGTCTTGTTTCCCGACGCTATCGTAAACGCTCTTCCAAGAAGCAGAAGCGGCGTTGGCCTTGGGTGGTCGCGCTGGTGCTCGTGGTCTTGTTGGCTTGTGGCGGACTGTATGCGTATGCGCTTTATCAGTCGGTGGGAGGCCTCAAGGACAAGGCCGAGAACGCGACGAGCCAGCTCACAGCCTACGTGACTGCTGCCACGGACGGCGATGCGGAGAAGCTGAAGAAGACGGCATCATCCGCGAGCTCGACAGCTCACGAGATTCAGGACGAACTCGCCTCGCCGCTCTGGGCGTGTGCGCAGTACATCCCGATGGTGGGGTCAGACGTGCGTAGCGTGCGCGTGCTGTCGGACGTCCTTGTGGACGTGGCCGATAACGGCCTCGTCCCCCTAGCGAAGGACTCAGGTGCCCTGAGTCTCTCCACGCTCATGAGCAACAGCGAGATAAATATCAATGCGCTGCGTGACCTCGTTGACGCCTTGGAAATGGTGAGTCCCATCATTTCGCGGTCCTCGGACGCTGTGGACAAGTTGCCGCAGGCACGCATAAAGCAGCTCTCTGCCGTTCTTGAACCGCTTCGCACGAGCCTGGGTGACCTGGACGCTGCCCTCGACCAAGTGAGTCCCCTGTATCCGCACCTTCCCACGCTGCTTGGTGCCGACGGCCAGACCAAGACGTACATGGTGCTTGCGCAGAACAACGCAGAGGTGCATGCGACAGGCGGCTTCGTCGGATGGGTCGGGTATCTGGTGGTGACGGATGGCCACATCGAGCTGCGCGACTTTCAGGGAATCACGAAGGTGCTGGGCGCCGACCACGAATCGGCCGGCGCGACGCAGGAGGAGATTGAGCTTTTCGACGGTCCCATCGACGCCCATCCGGGTGACCACAACATGACGCCTGATTTCGTGCGTACCGGCCAGATGTATCACGGTGCCAACGTGCGGGCCAATGAGGAGGACGTTGCCGGTGTTCTGGCCGTGGACCCCGTGTTCCTGCAGTACATGCTCAAGCTTGTGGGACCTATCGACACGACCTTTGGCGTGAAGGTGGATGGAACGAACGCCGCCTCGGTGGTGCTCAACCAATGCCTCTTCTGGTGGAGCCCTGCGACGTGCGACGACTTCTACGAGGAGGTCTCCAATACCGCGTTCCACAAGGTGCTCGACGAGCTCGGCTCCGTCGACACGGTGGAGTTCCTCACCACGCTCGGGCAAAGCGCCCAAGAGGGACGCTGCATGCTGTGGGTGCAGGATGCCAACATCCAGGAGGCCGTCCAGAAGGCTGGCTTTGCAGGAGAGCTCAGCCACGACGAGACGGCGCCGGTGACCGGTGTGTACTTCAACGACCGCAGCACTTCCAAGGCTGCTTACTACCTGAGTGCCGATGCCCAGATTGGCCAGCCCACCACGAACGCTGACGGTTCGCAGACGTACCATGTCCAGTTCAGCATAAAGAACAACATGAACCGCGGCCTGATTGCGCAGGGTTTGCCGGGCTACCTGCAGGTTCATCGTGACGACAGCCGCAGCGTGGCCGACCTCTATGAGGATACGTTCCTCATAGCCCCGGAGGGCGGGTCGATAGAGATTATCTCGAGCACGCGTTTGAACAGCACTGTGGCGGCCACGGGTGAGATCGAGTGGAAAGAGAAGACCTATCAGGGGCTGCAAACCTTCAAGTGTGGCTTGCGCGTCGACGCAGACGAGATGGTGGTTATCTCATGCAACGTGACCACGTCACCCAAGGCAAAGGAACCGCTCCGTGTGCGCACCACGCCACTCATTCCGAAGGAAATTGCGTATTGGTAATGGCTTTGCCGTGGCGCGTTGGAACTCGGTGCCAACGCGCCACATGTGCCTCCCTCAAGAAGCGCTTGCAAATCCCTAGCCATGCGCTAGGATTAACCCTTGTCCATTAACGAGAGGAGGCGAGCGTGAACTGGGAGTTGGTGGGGGAGTATGTGCCCCTCTTTGCGGAGGCTGCTCGCGTCACGCTTTTCGTCTCTGCCGGCGGCGTCGTGTGCGCCCTCTTGGTCGGGCTCGTGGTGGCGGTTGCTCGCCTATGGCACGTTCCCGTGCTTTCGCAGGTCGGAGTTGCCTACGTGGAGATTGCGCGCAATACCCCGTCCCTCGTGCAGCTCTTCTTCCTCTACTTTGGGCTGCCCAAGGTGGGTATCCTCCTCTCGCCGGAGGTCTGCGCCATCGTCTGCCTTGCGTTCCTTGGTGGTGGCTACATGGCCGAGGCGTTTAGGTCGGCGCTTGAGTCGGTCCCACCCATACAGCACGAGAGCGCGCAGGTGCTCGGCCTCACGCGACCCCAGACGTTCACGCGCGTGGTACTTCCCCAAGCAATGGCGCAGGCGACTCCCGCCCTCGTTGCGAACGTGGTGTTTCTTGTAAAGGAGTCGTCCGTGGTCTCGGGCATTGCACTCGCAGACCTGATGTATGTGGCAAAGGACATCATCGGTCAAAGCTACGATACGGCAGAAGCACTATTCTTGCTGGTCGTCTTCTACGCCGTGATTCTCGTGCCGATAAGCGCATTGGGATCGGTGGTCGAGAGGAGGTTTGCCGATGGGCGCTGAGTTCCTGTTTCAGGGTGCTACCATCCAACGGCTGCTCGCGGGTCTTGGCGTCACGTTGCGCATCAGCCTCATCTCGGTGGTGCTTTCGGTTCCGCTGGGCGTCCTCATGGGCGTGCTGTTCATGCGTCGCAATCCCATCCTGCGCGCGGTACTGCGCGTATACTTGGACTTCATACGCGTCATGCCCCAACTGGTGCTCCTGTTCCTCGTGTTCTTTGGTTCGGCAACGGCATTCGGGTGGAACTTCTCGGGTGAGGTCGCGAGCGTCATCGTGTTCACAGCGTGGGGTGCCGCCGAGTTGGGCGACCTCGTCCGCGCCGCGCTCGAGTCGATTCCACGGTCGCAGTACGATAGCGCCTTTGCCTTGGGGCTCACCAGTCGGCAGACGTTCACGCGCGTAGTGCTGCCCCAGGCGCTCCGTCGCCTGCTGCCACCAAGCGTGAACCTCGTCACGCGCATCATAAAGACCACGAGCCTCTGCATGCTCATCGGGGTAGTCGAGGTCGTGCGCGTCGGGCAGCAGATCATCGACTTCAATCGGTTCGACTACCCGCAGTCGGCGTTGTGGACCTACGCCGTACTTGCCCTGCTCTACTTCGTTATCTGCTGGCCTTTGTCGCTGCTTTCGCGTTGGCTCGAGAAGAGGAGCTCATCATGACGCAATCCGTACAGCCTGTGCTCGCACTGCGCGACGTCCACAAGAGCTTCGATGGCAACGTGGTGCTCAACGGTATCGACCTCTCCATCCAAAGCGGCGAGGTCGTGGTGCTGGTCGGTCCGAGCGGATGCGGTAAGTCGACGCTGCTTCGTTGCGCCATTGGCCTGGAGGAGATTGACTCGGGCCAAATCCTGCTCGACGGCGAGGTGGTCAGCGGGCGCCAGCGCAGTCAGGAGGTCCGCGCCCGCATGGGGATGGTGTTCCAGAGCTACGACCTCTTCCCCAACATGTCGGTGCTCGACAACGTGACGTTGGCGCCGACGCTCGTGCGCGGCACCGGCAAAGCCGAGGCCGAGGAGCGTGCTCGGGTCCTGCTTGCCCGTGTGGGTCTCGCCGACAAGGCCGACGCGCGGCCGACCACGCTCTCGGGCGGCCAACAACAACGCGTCGCCATCTGTCGGGCACTGGCCATGGATCCCGAGGTGTTGTTGCTTGATGAGGTGACGGCAGCCCTTGATCCCGAGATGGTGCATGAGGTGCTGCAGGTGGTGCTTGAGCTTGCCGATGACGGCCTCACCATGCTCATCGTCACCCACGAGATGTCGTTTGCCCGCGCCATTGCCGATCGGGTGGTCATGCTGGACGGGGGACAGGTGGTGGAGGAGGGTGACGCGAGCTTCTTCGAGGCGCCCCAGACGGAACGCGCTAAGGCGTTCCTCTCCACCTTCGAGTTCCATCGCGCGAGCGAACACGAGCACGAGTAAGCGTCTTGCGAGCCTGGCGGTCCGGACGCGTGCAGGAGTCTCTGCATTCGTGCGGTCAGCTTCATTTCCATTTGGTGAACGGGAATACTAATTCCTAGTAACCTGCTAGGATATACACCACGGAACGCGGCGAGACAAAAGGAGAGGAACATGAGCAGTCTATCACGCCGTTCTTTTGTGAAGTCGTTTGGAGCATCGTTTGCGATGTTCGCGGGCATGGGCCTCGTTGCGTGCGGCGGCTCGGACAATGCGACAAATGACGACTCTTCGGCATCGTCGGGTGCCGGTTATCGTACCCTTGAGGACATCCAAGCCGATGGCAAGGTCATTATCGGCGTCTTCTCCGACAAGGCTCCATTTGGCTACGTGGACGATGCGGGAACCTATCAGGGCTATGACGTGGAGTTTGCCAACCGATTGGTGCAAGACCTTGGTACGGAGGTCGAATGGGTCGCTACCGACCCCGCGAATCGCGTGCCCTTCCTCGAGTCAAACAAGGTGGACATCATCCTCGCCAACTTCACGGTTACCGAGGAGCGCGCGGAGAAGGTCGACTTCAGCCTGCCCTACATGAAGGTCCAGCTTGGCGTCGTCTCCCCGGACTCCGCACTCGTCAAGAGTGTGGACGACCTCAAGGACAAGAAGCTCATCGTTGTCAAGGGCACCACGGCCGAGACTTTCTTTGAGGCCGAGTATCCCGACATTGAGCTGCAGAAGTACGACCAGTATGCCGATGCGTATAACGCGCTGCTCGATGGGCGTGGCGATGCCTTCTCGACCGACAACACCGAGGTGCTCGCATGGGCGAAGGAGAACCCGGGCTTTACGGTGGGCATCGATGCGCTCGGCAACGAAGATACCATCGCTGCCGCTGTGGCGAAGGGCAATGATTCGCTGCTCAACTTCATCGATAACGAGATCGAGGCGCTCGCGGACGAGGAGTTCTTCCACAAGGACTACGAGAAGACGCTTGCCCCGGTGTACGGCACCGATGTTGATGCCGATACGCTCGTCGTGGAAGGCGGCAAGATCTAACGCGCTTACGAGAGAGTCTGTGACTTGGGGTCCATTGGGGGAAACCTCTCAGTGGACCCCTCAGTGTGCTCTTGAGCCGTGAGGGGTTACTCCCTATGGGTCTGCTCGTTCTCCGCTATACTGTTTGGGGCCTGTTTTGGGCGGCGAGAGGTAGCACATGGGCACGCTGGGCAAAGAATACCGGGAATGGATTGCGACGCGCGCGATTGATGGCGCGACGACGCAGGTCGTTGATGGGGACCACATCTCGATTCATGCCGATGCCGCGACTGCTCAGGTGAGCTTCTATTGCTTTGACGACATGCCCGAGGTCGTGGAGCTGTCCGTTGTGACGAACGAATCCAACGAGTCGCGCTTCTTCTTGCACTTCGAGCTTGAGGACTTGGACCGTGCCAAGGAGCTCTTTGGAGAGATGGTCGATACGCTCGACATTGCTCAGGGTGGCGGGACTACGCACGTGCTTCTCTGCTGTACGGTGGGCATGACCACCACCATGTTTGCCGCCAAGCTCAACGAGGCAGCCAAGACGCTCTCGCTCGACTACGAGTTCGAGGCCAAGGCCCTTGAGGACGCGCAGCGCGAAGGTGGCCACTACGCCGCCGTTATGCTCGCGCCGCAGGTGGGCTTTCGACGTAACGAGGTTGCCGCCGCGTTTCCCGATGCCGTCGTCACCGAGATTCCGCCAAAGGTCTTTGGTGCGTATGATGCGGCTGGTGCGCTGCGCATGCTGCTCGAGCTGCTCGGCGACGAGTCCCTCTCTACGGGCGACCGCAGCGACCTTCGGCTCATGCGCGACATCCACAACGACAAGACCATCATGCTCGTATCGGTTGTGAACAAGCCTAAGTTCTCAACGATTTCGTTCAGGGTGTATCGTCGCTGGAAGTTAATCGCTTCGGACGTCGTGCACAAGTGCTACATGGATCGGCGTGACATAGCCGACGTGTTGGCGACCCTGCACGTTCACGGCGTCGACATCAAAGAGCTCGACGCGGTGGGCATTGCGGTGCCGGGACCGGTCGACTATGGCGAGGTCGGTGAGCTGTCAAGGGAGCTTGGCGGCTACGTAATCGAGGAGCGCAACATCGAGCAGGCTCTGGTCAGAAGGTTTGGCGTCAAGGTCTTTGTCGACAACAACGCGAATGCGGCGACAGTGGGCTGCTACATGCTCAACGACACCTACGACAGCGTGGCGCTTCACACGCAGCAGGTGGGTTATCTCGTGGGCGGTCAGGGTACGGTGGTAAATGGGCGTCTGGTTCGTGGGCGCCGCGGCATGGCTGGCGAACTGGGTGCGTTCAACAAGCGCGTGATGTTGAACGGAGGCCTGCACCTGCCCGAGGTCTTCGATACCGACGATCCAAGTCCCGAGGCGCACGTGCATTCCGACATCCCATGGCGGGCCGACCGCATGCTTCCCATCTTGGCCACCATGCTGCTGGCAAACATCACGGTGGTCGCGCCCGATGCCATCTACGTTGCCTACGACCTCATCGACGACATGGACGCGTTGCGCGCGGAGTTGGCAAAGACGCTGCCCGAAGACTTCATTCCCGACCTTATCCACATCACCGACTACCACGAGAAGATCTTTGCTGGCGAGATGGCTCTCGTGTTGCAACGTTTGACCGCGCCGCTCTCATAGCGGCGACATGCAGAGAGGACAAGACATGGGCAAGACCAAGGTGTACATCGACGGCCAGGCAGGCACGACTGGGTTGCAGATATTCGACCGCATCGGCTCGCGGGAAGATCTGGAACTGCTGCGCATCGACGAGGACAAGCGCCACGACCTTGACGAGCGGCGCAAGTTCATCAACGCGGCCGACATCGTGTTCCTATGCCTGCCGGATGAGGGTGCGCGTGAGGCAGTATCGCTCGTTGAGAATCCCGAAACTTGCATCATCGACGCGTCGACTGCGCACCGTACGGCCGAGGGCTGGACGTACGGCTTTCCCGAACTGAACGCCGAGCAGCGGGCGGCCATCACCTCGAGCAAGCGCATTGCCAATCCAGGCTGTCATGCCACGGGCTTCATCAGCACGGTGGCACCGCTCGTGCAGGCGGGCATCATTCCCGTGGACTATCCGCTCACCTGCCACTCCCTTACGGGATACTCCGGGGGAGGGAAGCGCATGATTGCGAGTTACGAGGCGGCGGAGCGCCCCGAGTCGCTCAGTGCGCCAGGACTGTATGGCCTCACGTTGCGGCACAAGCACCTGCCCGAGATGCAGAAGGTCTGTGGCCTCGAGCACGCGCCCGTCTTCATGCCTGTGGTAGATGACTACTACAAGGGCATGGCGACCTCCGTCATGCTACACAACCGGCTGCTCGCAGGCTCGCCGAGCGCAAGCGAAGTCCGTGAGGCACTTGCCCAGCACTATGCCGGCCAACGCTTCGTGAGCGTGATGCCGTTTGATTCCGCACAAGCGACGCTCTATGCCAATGAGCTTGCCGGGACGAATGAGCTACACATCGTGGTGTGTGGCAATGACGAGCATACTACCGTGACGGCGCTCTTCGACAATCTGGGCAAGGGTGCATCTGGCGCTGCTGTGCAGAATATGAATATCGCCCTCGACATCGACGAGGCGACCGGTCTGGTGTAAGGAGAGGTGTACCCGACTTGCTCGTCTGCCCACAGTGAAGCCGTGGCCAGTCTGCAGACTGGCCACGGCTTCACTGTGGGCAGACGTTTGGGCAAGCAATCACTCGCGCGGGCGATTGTAGAAAGCAGTGATGGCGGCATTCGCCTCCTCGCTGCGCTTTTGCTCCACCCAGCTGTCGCGAAGCTGCATGAGGGCGAGCATCTCGTCGGCAATGTCCTCCATGCGCGTGGGGCGCACGCCCAGCAGATACGTACTCATGCGATTCATCGCGACGGCCGAACGCAGCTGGTCGCACATGAGTGCGCCAAACTCTGCGGGCAGTCCGATTTGTTCTGCAGCGCGAACTAGTCTCGTCCGCGCCGCTGCGCGTTCCTCAGGTGTTGCCACGTACCCTCCGTCCTGATACGCGTTGGCGCTTGGTGGGCTACAACGCCACCGTCCGCTCCTCGTCGATGGCGGCTACCTTGCGCCGGCGGCTCGCGTAGCGCTCTGCCGTGAGTGGCTCAGTTGCCATCCAGGTCTTAGCAATGGCCATGGCGAGGACCGGGCCGATGATCTTGCCGCCAATGCACAAGACGTTGGCGTCGTTGTGCTGCCGAGCGAGCTCAGCGCATACCGGGTCTTGGCACACGCAGGCAAAGATGCCGCGGAACTTGTTCGCGATCATGGCGGAGCCATACCCCACGCCATCTACGAAGATGCCGCGCTCGCAGTCGCCTGTGGCCACTGCCTTGGAAGCGGGATAGATGAAGTCGGAAAGGTCGCACCCTTCCTCGTCGTACGTCCCGAAGTCAACCACCTCATGTCCCTCAGACTCTAGCCAGGCCTTGATCTCGTTCTTAAGGCGAGTGCCAGCGTGGTCGTTTGCCATTGCGATTCTCATGTGTCCTCCCTCGACGATACCGAATGGGATGTATACAGTCTACGTCGGCGGAGTCCAAAGGCGAGGCAGGCACTTCGACGCGTCCGCCAACGGCAGTGCTCCGTTCTCAAAACAACGCATAATGGGCGTATGGGAGAATCACATGTATACATAGTGCCAGCTACGTGCCTTCTAGCAAACCGTAGAATATGCCAAACAGAGTGATTATGCGACGTTAACACGTTGGAAACATAGAGAAGCATCGTTGGTGGCATCGTTTGTTTGTCTGGGCTGAAGTGCCTCGTCCATGGCGCTCGTTGCGGGTCGGTGTACAATCTAGAGCCGCAACCTCGACGGAAAGGCGTGACCATGGCATCGAACGCGAATGACAATCCCCTGCAAACCTCGCTCTTTGGTGACGACATGCCGTTGGGCGCTGCCATTACGCCGCGAGAGCCGACGCCTGCCGAGCGTGCAGCCGAACTCAATGCCACGCTCTCGCGTGCCGCCTACCAGTACTATGCGCTCGACGCGCCAGAGATGACGGACGCTGAGTTCGACCGACTGTTGCAGGAGCTCATCCATCTGGAAGAGGAGCATCCTGAGGTGCGCACGCCCCAGAGCTATACGCAGCGCATAGGCGGTTACGTGGGCGAGCAGTTCGAGGCAGTCCGGCACGCGCGGCGTATGTATTCCATGGACGATGCCATGGACCTTGTGGAGCTCGACGCTTGGTTGGAACGCACGGAGGAGGCACTCGCGCAGTTGGGTGGTCCGGCGGCCGCTGAGCCAGCTTCGTATACTTGCGAGCTCAAGATCGACGGCTTGGGTGTGGCACTCACCTATGTGGACGGGCAGCTTGTGCGTGCGGCGACGCGTGGTGACGGTACCACCGGCGAGTTGGTGACGGCCAACGTCCTCACCATTGGCGACGTGCCACGCACCTTGGCTCCACGAGGGATGGAGCGCATCGCGGGTGGCGGGTTCGGTCAGAGCGTTGAGGTGCGTGGCGAGGTGTACATGCCGCGCCATAGCTTCGTGCGCCTGAACGAGGACAACGACGCGGCCGGCCGCGCCCCGTTCGCCAATCCTCGTAACGCTGCCGCCGGTTCCTTGCGCCAGAAGGACTCGAACGTCACCGCCGCACGCGACCTCGCGACCTTCATCTATGCGGTGGCTGACGAGGGGCCGCTTGCCGTGGAGAGTCAGCACGAGTTTCTCGGCTGGCTTACCGATTGCGGCTTTGCGGTGAACGACCATGCGACGCGTTGCACGAGCGCTTCCGAGGTCCACGCCTTCTGTGAGAAGGCGCTGGCATTGCGTGATGAGCTTGACTACGACATCGACGGTGTCGTGGTAAAGGTAGACTCGTTCGTGCAGCAGGCCGCGCTGGGCTTCACGGCCCGCGCACCGCGCTGGGCCATCGCCTTCAAATTCCCGCCAGAGGAGAAGCGCACGGTGTTGCGCGAGATTCGCATCCAGGTCGGGCGCACCGGTGTGCTCACACCCGTTGCGGAGTTCGATCCGGTGAGTGTTGCCGGCTCCACCATCGCGCGCGCCACCCTGCACAATATCGACGAGATTCGTCGCAAGGACGTGCGCGAGGGCGATACGATCATCGTGCACAAGGCGGGCGACGTAATTCCCGAGGTCGTTGGTCACGTCCCCGAGTTGCGTCCGGCAGACGCGCAGGAATTCCACATGCCAGAGGTGTGCCCGGAGTGCGGGAGCCCCGTGGTGCGCGAGGAGGGTGAGGTGGCGTATCGTTGCATCTCCATCGATTGCCCGGCGCAGGCGGTGGAACGTCTCATCCATTGGGGCAGTCGCGGTGCCATGGACATTGACGGCCTAGGGGAGGAGCTCGTGCGTCGTATGGTCGCTCAGGGCGTCCTTTCCGACGTCGCCGACTTCTACGACCGCCTCGATCAAGAGACGCTTGCTTCCGTGAGCACGGGCAGGCAGAACAAGGCGGGCGACGATATCGTCGTAGGGAAGGTCATAGCAAAGAAGGTCATGGCTCAGGTCGGGGAATCGAAGGGCCGTGGCCTCGGACGCGTGCTGTTCGGTTTGGGAATCCGCCATGTGGGAGCCAATGTGGGACAGTTGCTTGCGCAGCACTTCGGTTCGATCGAGGCGCTTGCTGCCGCAAGCGAGGACGACATCGCTGCGGTGGATGGGATCGGGCCAAAGATTGCGGCCAGCGTTGCCGAGTTCCTGCGCACCACACAGAATGCCGAAGTCATCGAACGGCTGCGTAAGGCGGGGGTAGTTCTCGAAGAGGAGCGCGCGGTTGCACAGGATGCTCCTCGGCCCCTCGAGGGTCTTACCTTCGTGCTCACCGGTTCCTTGGAACAGTTTACGCGCAAGGCAGCGGGTGATGCGCTCAAGGCGCTCGGCGCGAAGGTGACGGGGTCGGTGTCGCGACGCACGAGTTATGTGGTAGCTGGTGCCGCTGCGGGCAGTAAGCTCACCAAGGCACAACAGCTTGGGGTTCCGGTGCTCGACGAGGATGCGCTCGGACGCATTCTCCAAACGGGCGAGTTGCCCGTTTAGAACTGCTCTTGCGCATACGCGGAAGCGTCAAGAGGGATGGCGACAGGATTTCAGTTTCCAAAAAGTGATGCCGCTTCATTGTGGAGCGACCCGCCCTTTAAGTGCCACTTTAGGTTCGGGTACTACATTCTTCCCATCGAAAGGCCTCAAGACCTGTTGGAGATGAGCGGAATGTTGCAGCTTACGTTCAAGCGCTACGAGATCAAGTACTTGCTCACCGACGAGCAGCGCAGTCGGCTGGGCATTCTCATGGACCGTTACATGGCGCCCGACGAATGGGGACCCTCCACAGTGTGCAATGTGTACTACGACACGCCCTCCCACCTGCTGGTGCGTCGTTCCGCGGAGCACCCGCTATACAAGGAGAAGGTCCGCGTGCGCAGCTATGGCGTCAATGGAGCGGATGACCCGGTGTTCGTGGAGCTCAAGAAGAAGTACGACGGCGTCGTCTACAAGCGTCGCTGCACTCTGGACGTTGTGCGGGCAAACCAGCTGCTAGCGGGTAGGGGCACGCCAAAGACCCAGATCGAGCACGAGATTGACTTCACCTGTCGCCGCTATGGGGGTCTCGTTCCCTCGGTGTTCATTGCCTACGACCGCGAGGCCTTCTATGCCAAGGACGATCACGAGTTCCGTATGACCTTCGATACGCACTTGCGCAGCCGTACTGCTCGGATGCGCCTCGACGCAGGCGACGAGGGGGAGCAGTACTTGGAGGACGGTCTCAACCTGCTTGAAGTCAAAGTGGGAGGGGCCATACCTCTGTGGCTCGTCGAGTTCTTCTCGGGCGAGGGCATCTTTAAGGTGCACTTCTCGAAGGTCGGCGTCGCCTACGAGCGCCTTTGTGCACAGCAACGTGCCGCGCGTTGTGCACGGGATTCGAAGCTCGGCTGGGGTATGACGCCCGTCCCAACCCTGTCGTTTGCGTAGTGCCACAAGTACCTCCAGCGACTGTGGCGTGAGTTCCCGAAAGGAGCCGACATGTTTGATTCGCTATTTGCCACCAGTACGACAAATACCTCTCTTGAGCTTGCTCCCTTCCTCGCGAGCATCGCCTGCGCCATTGCGCTCGGTTTCGTCCTTGCACTCGTGTACTGCTACCGAAGTCGACACACAAAGAGCTTCGTAGTCGCCCTGGCTGTGTTGCCGGCCATCGTGTGCGTGGTCATTGCCATGGTCAACGGTAATGTGGGTGCTGGTGTTGCGGTGGCGGGTGCCTTCAGCCTCGTGAGATTTCGCAGTGCCCCTGGCTCCGCGCGCGACATCGCCTTCATCTTTCTCGCTATGTGCGTGGGCTTGGTGGCTGGGATGGGCTACGTGGTCTGGGCGACGCTGGTCACGGCGATCATGTGTGCGCTTCTGGTAGCCTATCAGGCGATTGACGCCGGGCCTCTCGGCGACTCGGGTGACCGGACGCTGCGCGTCACGGTTCCGGAGGACTTGGACTTTGCCGATCTCTTTGACGATGTGCTGGACTCCTATGCGAGTTATCATGAGTTGGAGAGCGTGAAGACTACCAACATGGGCAGTCTCTATCGGTTAGTGTATCGCATCGGCATGCGTGATTTGTCTCAGCAGAAGGCCCTCATCGATGAGCTGCGTTGTCGCAACGGCAACCTGGAGATATCCATCTCGCATCAGGAGGCCAATGCTGGCGAGCTCTAGTTACGTGGGGCGATTGGGCATGCATCGATGTTTCGCTTTTTTCGCAGAGAGCCCGTCTATGTGATACCGTTAGTTACTATACGCCAAAGCATCGTTGTCGGCGCATAGAGGGGAGGTCACGTGGTCGGAATTGCCGAGGCATTCGCCCTGCTCGTTGCTGGGTTCGTGGCCGGAATCATCTCTACGCTCATAGATGTTGCCATACTCGGAACCGATGCGTTCGTTGCGCACTTTGCCCTCTGGGTGCTGCTGAATGCCTTGGTTGCCATACACGTCGATAGCAGACTCCGGGCCATCTTGTGGTCGATTCCGTTTAGCCTTGGCTTCATCGAGTTTTACTACGTCTGTACGGCGGCGTCATTTGAGGGCTATGGAAAGTCACTGATCATACCGCTTGCCGCGATGGCACTCATCTCACCGCTGCTCACCTATGCACTGTGGACGGCAAAGCGAGACCGCGGGCCTTATGGCAAGATTCTCTCGATTCTCATTTCGGCGGGAGTGGTTGGTGCGGGGTACTACCTCTATGGCGACTTCGACATGTATACCATCGTCATCGCGGTGGTGCTACTGTTCATCATGCTCTTCTGGCCCGCTCGGCGTCTCAAGTTCGTGCCTGCCACGCATCCTCCTGTGGGATTGGAGGAGGACCAGGTCCGCGAGTCCTCATCGCGGCGAAGGGAAGTTGCTCCAAGAAGCAGAGAGCTTACCCCACGTGGCAGGGCGATGGCATCGGTGCCTGAGGTGGAAGAGACCTTTGAGGAAGACGATTACGCTTGGGACGAGCCTTCGGAGCGAGTGTCCCAGCGTCGTGGTCGCTACGGCTACGATGGCTACGATGACTACGATGACTACGGCGACAACGTTGAGGAGCCAGCGCGCAGGGAGCCATTGCGATCTGGTCGAAACAACCGTGAGGCTGAAGAGCCCACGCAAGAACGTAGGAGGGCTACGAGGCGTACGCGAAGGCGGTCCTCATCGGATGATGTGGTGACGACGCGGGGTGCGCGGTCGCGCCGGAGCGTTCGCGAGAGAGAAGAGGACAATCGGGAGGCTCAGCGCAGGGCTGCCGTACAACGTAGGGCGCGACGCGAGCATTCGTCGAGGAACGAGCGAGAAGACAACTACTACACGCCCACCATCTCGACGTTGGGGACCGTGCGCACGGTACGTCCCTCGTCACGCTCTAGCCGAAGCAGGTATTCCCGCTACGAGTGACGCATTCTGACGGGCCATCGTCTGACAAACGGTTTCTTAACAGGGCTTCCCGTAATAGTTGATGTCTCCCACCATGGCGGCGATTCTGCGCTGGTCACCTGCTGCGATGCGAGATGCGAATACCGGCCATGCCAGCAAGGCGTAGTGGAAGAGGTCCGCGAAACTCGCGGTGGATGCTTCCCCGGTATAGGGGTTGTTCCACGTATGGCGATGAAGGTTCGCCGATGCGCATTCGTCGCTTTGCGTGACGAGGTGCCGACGTGCGTTGACGTGCGGATAGGCGTGCCAGAAGGATTCCATGTGTGCAAGGGCGCTCGGCAGGAGCTTTGCGGGTGGATCAATCAGGCGGTATGTGAGGCGATAGTCGTACACAGCTCTGCCATACTCGTGCGCGTCAAGGTCGAATCCGTAGACATCGCGCGCGACGCATGCCGTGATCGTGCCCGCTATGTGGCGGATGCGCGGGGTGCTGGCAAGCATGGCGGTGGCGGGTGCCTCGACGATGGTCTTTTGACGCTTCTGCCACAGAAGCCAAGTATCCACATCGGACTCGATGAGCATTTTGAGCTCGGTCTTTGCATCCGTAAGGTCGTTGCGCGCGTCACGGAGCTCCTCGACTTGCGCCAGTATCAAGGGGTTCGTCATGCTGTCGAGGAGATAATGGGCGGCAAAGCCGAGCATGATGGCGGTGCCGAGTGCCTGGTCCTCGGTCGAGAGGCGGGCAATCGTGCTGTGCATGACGCAAAACGCGTCGACCATCCTGCCACTATGAAAGCTGTCGGAGAGTGTGCGGCAGGTACGTACGGCACGTGGAGCGCCCGTAAACCGGGCAGATAGGGGATCTGGTCCTTGACTCCCCAAGAGGAATGCCACGACTTCCTCCTGGTTGGAGAGGACATCGGGAGGGAGCAAGGAAGAGGCGTCCTCTCCGAACAGATGATGGGCTAGAATGGCAGGCATGGTATTCCTTTGGAAGTGTGTTGATTCTGTTGTGCAACGCGATGGGTGTGAACAGAGTAACTCATTTTGTGGCATACGGTTAGAAAATGTGCATAAGTCAGTCTGGTATTCGAGGAGGTATGCTTTATGGCTAATAGGTTTACGCGATCAAAAGCAGTTATCCTGCTCACGGGCATCGTGATGGTCGCAATTGGGATTGCGGTGCTCATTAATCCAATTGGAGCGCTTGAGGTTATCGTGCGCATCACGGGCTGGCTGCTGGTGGCATATGGTGTCATCTTGATAGTGCCGTCGGTGATGCGCGGGAATTCCCTGCAGAATGTCAGCACCGACTTCGTGCTGGGTGTGGTGGCAGCACTCTGCGGACTTGTGATGGGCATCGCACCCTCCTTCGTGGTCTCGTTCATATGGACCCTGATCGGCATCGGCATCTTGGCAACGGGCGTGCTCGACATCTTGGAGGCAGGCAGGTTCCGTCGAGTCGGAAGTCCGCTTGGATTGCCCGCAACCACGTCGGGTGCCATCTGCGTCCTACTTGGCCTGCTCGTGATCTTTGTGCCGCTCGCATCGCCAACGTTGGGCATGCTGGTCGCTGCCGTAGCGCTCCTGATTGACGGAGTGACCGAGATTATCTTTGCGCTCGGAATGTAGCGCTGGGAGTGCGATAGATGGAAAGGAGTACCCCGGTGGACCACAAAGCGTGCCACCGGGGTACTCCTTTCTACCGTGTGTCAGGGCGTTTGCAGTGACTATACGTCGTTTGCAGTGACTATACGTAGAAGAGCATGTCGTTGTAGCTTGGTACAGGCCAGTAGCTCTTCGCACAGATGGTCTCCATCTCGTCGACGGCAGTGCGGAGCGCGTCCATCCCGGGAAGCACTTCATCGCGATAGAAGTCGTCCCGCGCGGCGATGTCGTCAATCTCGCGTGCTTGGGAGTTCTTGGCGTCAAGTTCAGCGGTGAGCGTGTAGATCGCGTTCGTTCCCTCCGTAAGGGCCTTGACCAGGGTCTTCTCTGCGAGAGCCTCGATGCCAAGCTCCGCCTTGGTCGCTACTGCCGTTGCGATGTCGCCGGAATACGCGATGATGGCGGGAAGGTATTCATGACGAGCCATGTGGACCATCACATTCGCCTCAATGTTGAGGAGCTTGGCGTACTGCTCCGCCTTTGCGACGTAGCGCGCGTGCAGCTCCGTCTCGTTGAGGACGTGGTAGCGCTCGAAGAGCGCGACGTTTGCCGGGTCGATGAGCGCGGGCAGCGCATCGGGTGTGGTCTTGAGGTTGAGAAGCCCACGCCTCGCAGCCTCGTCCTCCCATGCGTCAGAGTAACCGTTGCCGTCAAAGATGACGCGCTGGTGATCCCGGAACGTGTGACGTACGAAGCGCAGCGCAACTACGGAGAACTCCTCGTCCGACCGATCGGCCACGTAGTCGCAGAAGCGCTCGCATTGCTCAGCGACGGCGGTGTTGAGCACCACGTTGGGGTCGGAGAGATTCTGCTGGCTGCCGCACATGCGGAATTCGAACTTGTTGCCCGTGAAGGCGAAGGGGCTCGTACGGTTGCGGTCCGTGTTGTCGCGTAAGATGGCGGGCAGAGCGGGGACCCCGAGGTCCATGCGCTCGCCCTCCTGAGCCTCCGCGTGCTCCTTCTTGATCAGGGCCTCCACCACAGGCGAGAGCGCGTCGCCCAGGAAGACGGAGACGATGGCCGGTGGCGCCTCGTTCGCGCCGAGGCGATGGTCGTTGCCGGCCGATGCGACGCTTGCGCGCAGCAGGTCGGCGTGTTCGTCCACGGCAGCGACGAGGCAGGCGAGGAACACGAGGAACTGCAGGTTGTCCTCGGGGTGAGGGCCAGGCTCGAGCAGGTTTCGACCGTCCGCGGCCATCGACCAGTTGTCGTGCTTGCCCGACCCATTGACATACTCGAAGGGTCGTTCGTGTTCGAGGCAGGCGAGGCCGTAGTTCGTGGCAAGCAGCTTGAGCTTCTCCATGGTGAGGAGGTTCTCGTCCACGGCGAGCGATCCCTGCTCGAAGATGGGCGCGAGCTCGTGCTGGCACGGCGCCACCTCGTTATGCTTGGTCTTTGCGGGGATGGCGAGCTTCCACAGCTCGTCATCGAGCTCCTTCATGAAGGCGTTGACGGAGGGGCGGATGGCTCCGAAGTAGTGCTCCTCGAGCTCTTGGCCCTTGCTCGGCGCGGCGCCAAAGAGCGTGCGACCGGTCAGACGCAGGTCGGCACGCGCCTCGAAGTCCGACTCCTTGATGAGGAAGTACTCCTGCTCCGGTCCGACGGTAGTGGTGACGCGCTTGGGTTCGCGTCCAAAGAGCGCCAACACGCGCTTGGCCTGTCGCTCGAGCGCAACCTCCGAACGCAGCAGGGGTGTCTTCTTGTCGAGCGCCTCGCCCGTGTAGGAGATGAACGCGGTGGGGATGCACAGCACCTCGTCCTTGATGAAGGGCGGCGTTATGGGATCCCACACGGTGTAGCCACGTGCTTCGAAGGTCGCGCGCAAGCCGCCGTTGGGGAAGCTCGAGGCATCCGGCTCGCCCTGCACGAGCTCCTTGCCGCTGAAGGCCATGAGTACGGTTCCGTCACCGAGCGGCGTTATGAAGCTGTCGTGCTTTTCGCTCGTGATGCCGTTGAGGGGCTGGAACCAGTGCGTGAAGTGCGTGGCACCCTTCTCGAGTGCCCACTCCTTCATGGCGTGCGCGACCTCGTTGGCGATGTCGAGGTCGATGGACTTGCCTTCCTTTATGACGCGGTTCAGTTCCCGGTATGTTGGCTTGGGAAGTCTCTGGCGCATATCGGCATCGGTAAACACGAGGCTACCGAACTCAGCCGTTACCTTGTCCTGTGCCATTGTCTGCTCCTCTCGCGATTGTGCTTGGCACATGGTACGCGACTGGGCGAAGTAGTGATGTTACCAGCCCGTTAAGCCATGGTATCCCCATGCGCAGGGCGACCCGGAGAATCAGTTGCCGATGCCGTGGTGGGCTGGAGGCGTGTGGCGATCGATTGCGGCAAACGAGTATCCCTGCGATTGGAAATACTCGATGATGCTGGGCAGGGCCTCCACGGTGGTCTCCTTGCCCGCACCGTCGTGCATGAGAAAGACGATGCTCTGGTAGCCATAGGAGGTGTCGGCTTGCGTGGCGGCGAGGAGTTCGTCGGCCGTGTGGACAGCGCCGTCTCCGCAGCTTGCATCCCAATCGAAGTATTGATAGCCTGCATCGCGCACTTCTGTTGAGAGCTCGCTCATGATGCCCTGCGTATAGTCTGCGGATATGGTGTTTGACGAACCGCCGGGGAAGCGGATGAAGCAAGGCACGTAGCCTATCTGCGTACGTACTGCCTCGCCAATGGCGTTGAGGTCGGACCAGTACGCATCCCGAGACGCATATACCGTCGCATAGTCATGGGAGTACGTGTGCAGGCCAATCGTGTGGCCGCGCTCGTGGCACGTTGCGATCATGGGGAGGTAGTCCGGATTGATGCCCGTTACAAAGAATGTGGCCTGTATCCCATAGCGATCGAGGATTGCGAGTACCGACTCGGTATTCTCCGAGGGGCCGTCGTCAAAGGTGAGATACACCGTGGGTTGTTCGGGAGTCACGGACTCCGAATCGGTGCGGGTGGGGTCGACGGCAAATTCCTTGGCGCGTGCGTCATCGCTGGCGGTGTGGTCCTGCGCGGAAGACGGTGATGCCGTTGCGTCCAAGGGTGCGTCCTGCGAACTGTCTTGCTCCGTCCCCGAGGCATTCGCGGATGGCTCGCTCGCGGTAGAGGATTGTGTGTATGTGACGTCTCCTTGGAGGACAGAGGCAAAGAGGCATATCGCGGTGACGCAGATAAGCACGACGAGCGCCACGATGGCGGCGGTAGACAGCTTGTGATGTGATGCCATGACGCCGCCGCTCCTTATGCCAGACCGAAGTGAGCGAGGCCGTTGGCCACGCCGTCCTCGTCAATGCTTGTCGTGAGGTAGTCGGCTACCGCCTTGAGCTCCGGAACGGCATTGCCCATTGCGATGCCATGTCCCGCCGCTTGTACCATGGAGATGTCGTTGATACCGTCGCCAAACGCGTAGCTTTCGTCCGGTTTGATGCCTAGGGTACGCGTGACGTCACGTACAGCATCTCCCTTGCCGTATCCCAGCACCGTTACGTCAGCCGATGGATGTGGGCCATGCGGATTCACGAGACAGAGGCCCTCAAGTGCCGTGGCGATGGCAGTGCGTTCGGAGACCTCGGCAAAGAAGACGTCGAAGCTGTAGAAGCCCACATTTGCGCTGGTTGCGCCCGCCAGCGTCTCCACGGCACCGTGTACCTCTTCGCAGACCTGACGATACGCGGGGTTGCCGCCATAGTACAGGTTTTCCTCCGAGAAGAACGCATAGCCGACGTTCAGCCTGTCGAGCACCGCGCGAATTGTGGCGACCTGGTCGTGGGTGACTGCCTGGTCGATGATGCGTTCTCCGCCGCGTACGGCAAGACGCCCGTTGCAGCAGACGAAGCCATCGGCATAGGTGCCGAAGGTAGACTCCGCGTAGGCGCGCGGCCTGCCCG
Organism: Atopobiaceae bacterium; assembly: GCA_017533825.1. Lineage (GTDB taxonomy): Bacteria > Actinomycetota > Coriobacteriia > Coriobacteriales > Atopobiaceae > RUG440. Next base: position 148,303 of record JAFWIE010000007.1, read on the forward strand.
TGCAGATGAAGACGAGGTTTCCTGCCGCGCGCGTGCGGGCTATGGCATCCGCGGCACTCGGGGGGACCACGGTACCCGTAGCAAGGGTGCCGTCGATGTCGAAGAAGATGATTGCCATGTGGTTCTCCACGCCTCCTTGCCTCGCTTTTCTCATAGGTTCATGTTAGCGCAAACGAGTTCTGATATGAGCTTCGGGCATGACGCCTCCTCGCCCGCGGATATGTGCCGACCGGAGCGGAACAATGGCCCACAAAGCGTGCGTTTTCGTAGTACCATATTAGGGCACTGTGATTACCAAGGGAGGGCACATGGAAGTATTGCTCAACAAGGATGGCGGCACGCTCGTCGCCTCGATATCGGGACGCATTAACACCGCAACGGCACCGCAATTCGAGAAGGAGCTCATTCCAGCGCTCGATGGCGTTGAGGAGCTCATCCTCGACATGACCGATCTGTTGTATATCTCAAGTGCTGGTCTGCGCGTAATTCTCACTGCACAGAAGGTCATGGCTCGACAGGGCAATATGGTCTTGCGCAATCTCAAGCCCGAGGTCTATGAGGTGTTCGAGATGACGGGGTTCGTCGATTTTCTCACGATCGAATAGCTGAGAGGGTTAGTCATGGACCTGACGATCGAGGCAAAGGTCGAGAATATCGAGCCGCTTACCGACTTCGTGAATTCGCAACTTGAGGCGATGGGCTGCTCGCTACGTGCGCAGAGTCAAATCGACATAGCGCTCGATGAGCTCTTCAGCAACATCTGTCACTATGCCTACGGTGGCAAAACTGGCCATGCCACAGTGAGCGTTGAGGAGCTTCCCGAAGAGAATGCCGTACAGATCACCATCAAGGATTATGGCATTCCCTTCGATCCGCTCGCGCATGATGATCCCGACGTGTCCTTGGGTATCCACGAGCGTTCCATCGGCGGTTTGGGCATCTTCTTGGTGAAGAAGACGATGAACGACCTGCGCTATGAGTATCGCGACGGTTGTAACGTCATCACGGTGGTCAAGACGCTGTAAGTCCCTCCTACTTCTCGCGTACCGCCTTTCCCGTGAGGTGTTCGATGTCGAAGCGAAGAATTGCCACGTGGCTGATGCTGCGCGCGATGTCTGCCTCCGTATCGTAATCGGAGGGGAAGTACTTTTCGGCAAGCTGCAAGAGCGCCTTGCGGATGGCCTCCTCATCGTTGATGCGGTGAACCCTGCCAAAGGCGATGACGGAATTGAAGCACAGCCACCACTCTCCTTCGTGGCGCACGCCCTGATCCATTACGCAGAAGCTCGCCTTGTCGCATGCCGTGATGGCATCGAGCTTATGCCCTGACTGCGCGCAGTGGAACCACAACGCGCCGTCAGCATAGACGAAGTCAAGCGGCACACCATACGGATACCCATCGTCTCCGAGAACCGAGAGCACGCCGCGCGGCTCGGTCTCGAGTATGGACGTGCAGGTCTTCTGGTCGAGCTGTTGTGCGTGGCGGTGCATCTCTCTGAACATGGTCTCTCCTCCCTTGGATGGCGGACGGCTACAGCTTAGCAAACCTGTCCCCTCCTCGTCGTACGTTTGTCTCAACGTCACGCGAGAAAGGAGACACACATGCGCACTATCCACACCATCCTGAGCTACTCACTCGCCATCGTCTTGGGCATTGCCCTCATCCCGTTCTGGCTCGCCTTCGGCCGGCTCTGAGGGTATGGTGGGCGTGTCTTAAGGGGTCTCGGGGCACGGTCTGAGAGGCAACCCGTATGGCAATCATGCGTGCCGTAGGGGAGTCTCTCTTTAGCTAGGTCGCTCGTACCATCTGTGGAACGGGTGGCCTAGCACGACGGGCCGAGGGCTAACATAGTAGTACTACCGTGCGTGAGGGAAGGGGGCATCATGCTTAAGAGCTTTGCCAAGGCTGCCAAGCCTACCAAGGAGGACATTGAGGAGCGTCTGGAGAGAGAGCAGGCAAAGCTTGCGGCAAATCAGATGCGCATACGCGAGGCCAAGGTTCCCGTCATGGTCATATTTGAGGGTTGGGGCGCTGCGGGCAAGGGCGGCGTGCTGAGCAAGGTGATCAAGGACATGGACCCGCGCTTCTTCTCGGTCGCCACGTTGGATGACAAGCCAACGGAAGAGGAGCGGATGCACCCGTTCCTGTGGCGCTATATGGTTGAGATTCCCCAGGAAGGCCAATTCAAGTTCTTTGATACCTGCTGGATGGAGGAGGTCACGCACGACCTGGCGTCGGGGCTGCTCGACAAGCATGCCTATAACCTGCGGATCGATTCCATCAACATGATTGAGCGACAGCTTGTGGACAATGGGTATCTGGTCATGAAGTTCTTCTTCCACCTCAGCAAGGCGGAGCAGCGCGAGCGCCTCGATGCGCTCAGCGCCGATGAGAACACCAGATGGCGTGTTGACGAGGACGACTACCGCGAGAACGATGAGTATGACGAATGCCTCCAAGTGTATGATCGCTACCTGCGCGATACCAACCGCTCGAGCGCTCCGTGGTACATCATCGACTCAAAGAGCCGCAAGTGGGCCACGCTGCAGGTGCTTGAGTTCCTCAACATGGGCATTGAGGTCGCCATACACAATCGTGGCGTTGCGGCACCCTTGCGTCAGAATGTCTTCCCGCTCACGAAGATGCCGCCGCTGTCCAGCATTCCCCTCGACAAGACCATGGAAGATGATGAGTACCGTGCCGAGCTCAAGGTTCTGCGCGCGCGTCTGCAGGAGCTCCACAACGTGGTGTATCGCAAGCGCATCCCCGTAATCATCGCCTACGAGGGATGGGACGCCGCGGGCAAGGGCGGGAACATCAAGCGCATCACCTCCGCCCTCGACCCGCGTGGGTACCGGGTGATTCCCATCGCAAGTCCGGAACCGCACGAGAAGGCACGGCATTATCTGTGGCGCTTCTGGCAGCACGTGCCCAAGGCAGGCCACATCGTCATCTTTGACCGCACGTGGTACGGGCGCGTGATGGTCGAGCGCATCGAGGGCTTCTGCTCCGTGAACGATTGGATGCGTGCCTACAACGAGATAAACGAATTCGAGAACGAGCTGGTCGAGGCCGGCACTGTCCTGCTGAAGTTCTGGGTGCAGATTGACTCAGACACGCAGCTTGCACGCTTCACCGACCGCCAGAACACTCCGGAGAAGCAGTGGAAGATCACGGACGAGGACTGGCGCAATCGAGAGAAGTGGGATCTGTACGAGACGGCCGTCAACGAGATGCTGCAGCGTACGAGCACCACCTTTGCGCCATGGCATGTGCTTGAGTCCGTCGACAAGCGATACGCGCGCATCAAGGCCATGCGCATCGTGGTGGACGCCATCGAGAAGGCCTGCGAGCGTGCATGAGGTAGAATCGTGCCAAGGAAGAGGAGGTGTGTATCATGAGCAAGCGGCATGTGATGAGCTGCCTCCTTCTGGCCATTTGCACCATCTGTCTCGTATGTGCGCCTTGTCTGCCCACTTGGGCCATCGAGGACGGCGGCAGCGCGGTCGTCGTTGAGGACGACTTGCTCGTCGATGTCAAGGAAAGCGAAGATGGCGCGATCGACGAGGTCGCGTCGTCAGAGGATGGCATGACGGAGACCGTGGCTGATTCTGAGGCCATCGAAGTGGTTGAGCCGGAAGTGGACGCAGACGTTGTCGCTCCGGGGGATGGGTCCGAGGTCGTTGAGGAAGTCTCCACGCCTGGGGAGCCCGTATCCTCCGTTGTTGCGGTCGAGGAAGTCGTCGAGGACTCTACCACGTCCGGGGAAGGACTCGTTGCGCAGGCACAGAAGTCGGCACGCAGCATCAGCATCGCGAAGGCAAAGGTCGCCAAGGTCGCACGCAAGACCTACACAGGCAAGCCCATCAAGCCGACGCCGAAGGTCACGCTCGATGGAAAGACGCTCAAGCGCGGCACCGACTACACGTTCTCGTATCGCAACAACACCAAGGTCGGTACGGCCACCATTTTCGTCAAGGGCAAGGGTCGTTATGGCGGGACCAAGAAGGTGACGTTCCAGATTGCGAAGGCGAAGACTGGCGCGAAGGTACGCGGGCCGAAGTCCGCGGGTGCCCTCAAGGTCAAGGGCGGCAAACTGGTGGATCGCAACGGCAAGGCGATTCAGCTCAAGGGTGTGAGCACCCACGGTCTTGCGTGGTTCCCGGACTACGTCAACGACGCCTGCTTTAAGCAGTTGCGTACCGACTGGGGAGCCAACGTGGTACGTCTTGCGCTTTACTCGGAGGAATACGGCGGGTACTGCGCGGGAGGCAGCAAGGCCGATCTTCTCAAACTGGTGAAGAAGGGCGTGCGCCTCGCCACCAAGAACGACCTCTACGTCATCGTGGACTGGCACATTCTCTCGGATGGGAATCCCAACGCGCACGTTGCCGAGGCCAAGAAGTTCTTCGCGAACGTCTCGGCCACCTTCAAGGGCAACAACAACGTGCTCTACGAGATTTGCAACGAGCCGAACGGCGGCACCAGCTGGGCACAGATCAAGAAGTACGCAAACAAGGTCATCCCCGTGATTCGCAAGAACGATCCCGACGCGGTCATCCTCGTGGGAACGCCCACGTGGTCGCAGGAGATCGACAAGGCGGCTGCAAGTCCGCTCAAGCAGAAGAACGTCATGTACACCATGCACTTCTACGCAGCCACGCACAAGGATGATCTGCGCAATCGGCTTGCCAGCTGCGCGAAGGCGGGACTGCCCGTCTTTGTGAGCGAGTTCGGCATCTGCGACGCGAGCGGTAATGGGGCCATCGACAAGGCATCTGCGAACTCGTGGGTTACCACGATGAAGAGCTTGGGCATCAGTTGGTGCATGTGGAGTCTATGCAACAAAGCGGAGTCGGCTTCGGTGCTGCAGAGCTCCTGCACCGCAACTTCCGGCTTCAGGATCGGCGACCTTTCGACCTCGGGGAAGTGGCTGCTCAAGGCGCTCAACGGCTCGCTCCCTGCAGGGTCAGATGCTTCGGTTGGTGCGACGGGCGCGGCGGGTGCCACATCTGGCAATGGTGGGGGAACCGCGCCTGCTTCCACGAGCAAGCCGGTGAGCTTCTCCTCGGGCAAGCTTGCCTGCAAGGTGCGGCAGATTGGCTCATGGGACGCTGGCAACGGCAAAACCTGCTATCAGTACGAGCTGAGCATCACGAACAAAGGTGTTGCGCGTAGCTCCTGGAATGTGACGGTGCCCTTTAGCAAGAGTATCGCGTACGCCAATGGTTGGAACGGGACCTTCAAGGCGAAGGGTTCCAAGCTCACGGTTCGGAGCATGGATTACAACGGGACCCTTGGGAAGGGAGAGACTGTCACGGGTATCGGATTCCAAGTAACAGCGAAAGGCGCTCTTGCCGTCAAGCCGTAGGGCGCTTCCCGTGAGGCTCTGTACAGGTACAATGATCGTGTGGCACATGGATTGATGGGAGGCAGGGGAAATGAGGATACGTACTCGTTACGTTGCAATTGGTGCTGCCGCTGTAGGCATCGCCGTCGGCGTCGGAGTTTCGGCGGTTGTCCGGGCGGTGCGCAGGCGCAGGAAGCGCGTGCTCAATCGTGCGATGCGTCGCGTGATGACAGACATCCTGCAGATGCGCGGTGAGGACTTCGTACCTGGTGGAGAGGTGGGCAAGTCGGTGTTCCGGAATCGCATCGATCAGCTCGACGACAAGCAGCTCGCCGCACTCTTCGCATTGGTCGAGGTGGGCTACTTCATAAAGGCCTCGGGCATCGACCCACTGCATCCAAGCAAGGAGCAGGTGAAGGATGCCATCGAGAAGTTCGCGCTCGAGGAGCGTCGCGCGCCCGAGACGCGTGACGGCTTGCTCGCAGAGCTGGACACCTCCGACGCCTTCGCTGCTCTTACCGCGGCCTTTAGGGTTCTTGCGTGGTAGTTGCGGGCGCGGGTGTGCTTCATAACCGGTACGAGAACACGATGAGAGGGGCTTGCATGAGCAAGAAGCTGGAACTCTACTATTATCCTGAGTGCCCATACTGCCAGCGTGTGCTTACGGCCATGCGGAAGAATCACTGGCAGGGTATCGAGCTCAAGAATATCCATGCCGACCCGGTGGCGGACGCAACGCTTGTGCGCGTTGGTGGCAAGCACCAGGTTCCCTGCCTGTTCGTCGATGGCGATCCCATGTACGAATCGCTCGACATCATCGCCTGGCTGGAGCGCGAGCTTGGGTGACGCCGCCGTTGGGCTCTTCGGCTTTGAGGGGCCGCATCTGGTGGATGCGCACGTACACCTTGACTTCATGGCCAATGCGCGCGAGGTCGCCGTCGATGCGGCCTCGCGCGGGCTTTGTCTCTTTGCAAACACCGTAACGCCGGATGGGTACAAGCGGACCATCGGGCTCGTAGGCGACCTTCCCAACGTTCGCGTTGGCGTGGGATTGCATCCACGTTGGGTGGCAGATGGCATCTGTGGCGAGGACGAGATTGCCGGCTGTGTAGGGCTTGTACCCACAACGCAATGGGTCGGCGAGGTCGGTCTGGACTTCTCGGCGCGCTACACGGTGGGCGATGCGCGCACGCGTCAGTTAGAAGCGTTCGAGAGTGTTGTGCGTGCCTGTTCGGACGTGGGAGGACGTGTGCTGAGTATCCATGCGGTGCGCTCTGCCTCGGCAGTGCTTGACGTGCTTTGCGAGACCGGATGCGCCGAGCGCTGCACCTGCATCATGCATTGGTTCAGCGGATCGACGGAGGAGCTATGGCGCGCGATTCGCGCAGGCTGCTGGTTCTCGGTGAACGAACGTCAGGCTCGTACGCGACGGGCAAAGGAGCAGCTCAAGCTCATTCCTCTGGAGCGTATGTTGTACGAGACTGATCTCCCGGCCGAAGAGGGGGAGACTTTCTCGGCGGGTGAGGTCGAGTCGTCGCTCCTTCGCGCACAGGAGTTGGTACGCCATTGGGGAGTGTCTGCGGTGGCACCATCCTCCGGGTCAGGCACCATCAGAAGTGCCCCCTAATGGTGCATGGTATGATGATGGCCGAGGTCCCGCATCGCCGCGCGGAAGGAGCAAAGATGCCCATGCCCCACATTACAAAGATTGCGGTTACTGGCGGTCCCTGCGCCGGCAAGACATCGGCGCTCGGCAGCATACGGAAGGAGTTCTCGGGGAGGGGCTATAAGGTCATCACGATACCGGAGCCGGCAACCGAGCTCATTTCCAATGGGGTGACGCCTTGGGAGTGCTCGTCTGCGGAAGAGTATCAGCGTTGCCAGATGGAGATTCAGCTGACGCGCGAGGCGATGTATCTCCGCGCGGCGCGTGGCATGAACGAGGAGAAGATACTGCTCGTGTGCGATCGGGGCATGCTCGACAACAAGTGCTACATGACGGCGGATGAGTTCGCGCGTGTCATCGCGGAGCTGGGGCGTACCGAGCAGCAGTTGCTGGCAAGCTACGATGCGGTGTTCCACTTGGTTTCGGCCGCGAAGGGTGCCGAGGAGTTTTTCTCGACAGAGAGCAATGGCATTCGTTACGAGACGCTTGAGGAGGCGGCTGCGCTCGACGATCGGTTCATTGATGCGTGGGCCGGGCATCCGCACCTCTTCACCATTGGTAACGAGACGAACTTTTCCGACAAGCTCGACCGCCTCAACACGTTGATTGCGCGCTTCCTCTCGTGGAAGAAGACGTCTCGTTAGCCTACGGCCGGTCGTCCAAGAACGATACGTGGTGGCTCAAGAAGGATCGCTCCACTTGGGCTAAGAAAAAAAGGCGCTCCGGTAAGGAGCGCCTCATACGTCAATGCGTAAGGAACTACAGCAGCTCTTTGATGGCAGCCTCGACCTCATCCATGCTTGCCGTCGGCTCGAAGCGAGCGACGAGATTGCCCTCGCGGTCCACGAGGAACTTGGTGAAGTTCCAGCGGATGTATGCCTTGTCGCCATACTTCTTGTTGTTCGCGTTGGAGAACGTCTCGAGCGCCTTGTTCTTGATTCCCTTGCCAAAGCCGGTGAAGGGCTTCTCGGTTGCGAGGGCTGCAAACAGCGGGTCGGCGGTCTCGCCGTTGACGTCGATCTTCTTGAACTGCGGGAACTCGGTGCCGAACTTGAGCGCGCAGAACTGCGTGATTTCTTCGTCAGACTCCGGCGCCTGATTGGCGAACTGGTTGCACGGGAAGTCGAGCACCTCGAAGCCCTGCTCGCGATAGGCGGCATAGATGCGCTCCAGGTCTTCGTACTGCGGGGTGAAGCCACAACCCGTGGCGGTATTCACGATGAGCAAGACCTTGCCGGCGTACTGGCTCAGCGAGACCTGGCTGCCGTCCTTTGCGGTGACTGTGTAGTCGAAGTAGCTCATGGTGGGTCCTTTCTCCCAAATGCATTGTGTACAAAACAATTGTACACAATGCATTTGGGAGAAGTCAAGCCATTCTGGCGTTTGGTTGTGGAGGTCGTGGTGACTCCTACAACAACTCGCGGCGTTGGTAAAGCCCGTCGTCGTGGAACCCAAGGCCACGATAGTAGGCCCGCGTTCCCACTGCGCTGATGACGCGAATGGCACGGTAGCCGCGTGCCCGTGCGTCGTCGCAGGCGCGCTCGATGAGTTGACGCCCCAGTCCGGCGTGCTGCGCCCCGCCAGCTTCCGTGCTTCCGATGCCGGCCACGCGTCCGTATACATGCACCTCGCGAATCATGGCGACATCGCCGTCCGCGGGAAGCGACAGGCGCAGGAAGCCGGCAATGCGTCGGTCGGGCGTGACCCACTGCAGGAATCGCTCGTCGCTCACCGTCGTGTGGTAGGGGACGCAGTCGAGCTGCAAGTCGGCTACCGAGACATCGCCGGTGGCGACCTCACGCATGCGAATCTCGCGCACTTCGCTGCGCCGCTCGTCGAGGCTTCGCTCGACCATCTGCCGGAGGTTGGTCTTCTTGTTGCCTGCGACGATGTCGGTCGAGGAAATGTCGCGGATCATGCGCGAGATGCGCGTGTATGCAGGTGTGGCAAGTACGTCATCCGCGAGGAGCGAGACGAGCTCGTCCTCGGGGTAGGGGGCCCACTTGCCGGTACGATATGCCCTGCCGAGCCTGGAGCTCTCCACGAGGCAGCAGGGATACAGCTTGACCTCGTCGGGCAGGAAGCGCTCGTCCGAGACGAGGCGCAGGTAGTCTTCCCGATCACGTTGAGGCGTCGAGCCGAGGAGGTTTGCCATCATGTGCACTTGAATCTTGTAACCGAATCTCCTCAGTGTAGAGAACGCCTCGGCAATCTGTGCTACACGTACGTGGCGTTCGTTTGCTCGCAGGATGTGCTCGTCCAAGCTCTGTATCCCCATTTGTATCTTCGTGCAGCCCAGCCGTCGCATCGTGCGAGCGCTCTCGCTGTCGATAAGGTCGGGGCGGGTCTCGATGGTGAGGCCCACGACGCGATGGGCTGCTGCCTCGTTGAGGCGTTGCTGACATTCGAGCTGTTCGAACGTTGCCTGCTGCCATTGTGCGACCTGCGACCAAGAGGGCCCGTCGAGCTTCGTGCGGATCGCCTCGTTGTACGAGCAGATACCCGCGCAGATACGCTGCTGCAGTTCTGCGGCGCGACGTTCCAGCTCGTCGACGTCGTACGTAAGGCCTGCCGCGCGATATCGGCGGTCGCGCTCCTCTGGCGCATCTCCGGCCACCGCCGGACCGTCATACTCATTGAGTGCCCGGAAGAGCTCGTGCACAAACCACACTTGGTATGCCTCGGGATAGTCGCTCCACGTTCCGCCGAGGACGATGAGCTCGACCTTGTCGGTGACGTGGCCCATTTCTGCGAGTGCCGTGATGCGGGAGCGTACCTGCAGGTAAGGGTCGAAGAAGTTGCGCTCGGCGCGTTGGCAGGCGGGTTCGTCGTGCAGGTAGCTCTTGGGCATGCGGATGTCGTTGGGGCAGTAGAGGCAGTCGCTTGAGCAGGGCCAGGGTTTGGTGATTACCGTGACGGTTGCCACGCCCGATGCGGTGCGGCGCGGCTTCATGCGCAGAATGCGCAGCAGGGCTGCCTCGGTCTTCTCGTCGACGTTCCATGAGGCCCAATGCTCTGGATCACGTGCCTTGATGCTCAGATAGTATGGGAGCAGGCGGCGCTTGGCGATGCGCCGACGTGCGTCATGTGCGGCACGGTTGTGCCGACGGAGCAGCTTCGAGAGCCACGCCTCGTCGACGGGCGTGCCGCTGCGCAAAGCTTCGATGAGTTCAATGAGTGCGTCTTCCATGGCTCCACATTATACTTACTTGGTGTCATGACGGTATGCGGAGGTGCTGTGACGTGGATAAGGTCTTCGCGCGCTCGATGAGCGCGCTCACGACGGATTTCTACCGACGCGTCAGCGCCTCGTTCTCGGCCTCGCGGCGGTCTGCGTGGAGGGGCTGGGACGAGCTGTGCAACGTCTTGGATCTCGGCGGGGATGCGCAACTGCGCGTGCTCGACGTCGCATGTGGAAACCTGCGCTTCGAGCGTTTCCTGCGTGGGCGTGTTCCTCACATGGAGACGTGGGCGTATGACAATTGCGAGGAGCTGGTGGGGGAGCGTCCAAGGCACGTTCACTATGCGTGTGCGGACGTTGCGGAGGCGCTGCTCGTAGACTCGGATCCGCTCCAGGGCACTCCGCTTTGCGACCTTGCCGTCTCCTTCGGCTTCATGCACCACCTCCCGCTTGAGGAGCAGCGGCTCGGTTTGCTGCGTCTGCTCGCGCTCCATACTCGCAAGGGCGGTAAGGTGGCAGTGGCGTTCTGGCAGTTCGCAGACGACGAGCGCTTACGGGCGAAGGCACGGCCCGCCCCTAGTGGAGGTGCGCATGACTATCTCCTCGGATGGCAGGACGAGCCCGACGTGTGGCGCTTTTGTCACCACGCGACGGAGGAGGAAGTGGATCGACTGGTCACCGCGTCTTCAGGCCACCTGCGAGAGCTTTGCCGGTTCTCCGCCGATGGTCGTACGGGCAGGCTCAACCGCTATGTGGTGCTCGAGGTCGTGTGACCCCTTTGCCAAAGCGCTCGAGAGTGACCCATTAGGGTTGCCTTATTCGTCAGACTGAGCGGCAGCTCGGGTTTCGGCAGCCTGCCACGAGCACCTAAGTCTTCCACGAACTCCTAGAAGATTAAGTTGAGCAGCAACGTTGCCACGACGATGCCTACGGCGGGCGGATCGATGTGGGTCGAGCAGTCCTCGTTGAAGTACTTCGCAAACACCAGGTAGATGTGGTTGGAGATCAGGGCGAAGATGCTGGCGATGAGGATGTTCCCGCCGGTGAGGGTGAGGGCTGTGCCCACGACGGCTGTTATCTGGTGCGTGGTGGGCACCTTTTGCCCGTCGCCCGCATAGCCGAAGAGCAGCAGCGCGGCAGAGATGGAGAAGCCCACACCATAGAATTCGGGGCCTGCCTCGCGCAGGATGAAGCCAAAGACGGCGGCGACGGCCAGGCAGTTCACGGTCTGGAACACCCAGTATTGCCAACCCTGCTCGCGATAGTAGTCTGTCGCCTCGGGGGCCCACTTGCGGCCGTTGCTTAGGGTGAGGCGCACAATGACGCCCAAGATGATGATGGCCGACGCGCCGGCATCCGTGGGAAGGCCGATGAAGGTAAAGAACGAGAACATGAGGTAGCCCAAAGCCGCAGCAGCGCCTCCCACGAGCATGATAGCCGTATCGTGCAGGAAGATGAGTGAGCGCGTGATGTCCCACCCCTTGATCTGGTCGGGGTATTTGCGGGCGGCGACGGCGGTGGCAACGGCCGAACCATTGAAGATGATGGCGGGCAGAAGCAGCATGTTGAGCACCGAATCACCGAGGAGCGTTGGCTCCACTCCTGCGGCCTTGAGCGTGTAGACGACGATGCCGGCGAACCCGGTGCAGATGAACGTCTGAATGCCGCCGAACATCGCGCCTAGGATTCCTACGCCAAATGCGAACACCACGAGGAACGGATCGAAGAACATGCCAACCTCCTACACATCAAATGGATAGCATATTCAGTGTGCCAGACAATGGTAAGGTGCGTAGCGCCACAACCCGCGCTTTTCGTTAAATGGTTTCTATTGGGGGTAACCTCCTTCCATTTTCACGCCAGTCGCGTATCATAGGGCAACCATTTGGAGAGGAGATAGCATGGGCAAACAGCTCTTGTCGGGCAATGAGGCCATCGCGCAGGGAGCGTGGGAGGCCGGAGTCGAGGTGGGCACCGCATATCCGGGCACGCCTTCGACCGAGACGCTCGAGAACCTGGTAAAGAAGCCGGACGTCTATTGCGAATGGGCGCCCAACGAGAAGGTCGCGCTCGAGGTCGGTCTCGGCGCGTCGATCGGTGGCGTGCGCACGCTCGTCACCATGAAGCACGTAGGGGTCAACGTGGCGGCGGACCCACTGCTGAGTTCGTCAAACACAGGCGTAGGCGCGGGTCTGGTGCTGCTGGCAGCCGACGACCCATCGTGCTACAGCTCGCAGAACGAGCAGGACAGCCGCCATTACGCAGCCTTCGCACGCATCCCGTGCCTCGACCCGTCGGACTCGCAGGAGGCCTACGAGTTCGCGCAGCGCGCCTTCGAGGTCTCGGAGGAGTTCGACACGGTGTGCATGCTGCACGAGACTATGCGCATCGCGCATACGCGCACCATGGTCGAGGTGGCGGGCGAGCGCGCGCCGCGGAACCGGCTGCCCTATGAGTCGCGTCCCCAGAAGTTCGTGATGATGCCTGCCAATGCCGTTCGTCGCACGCTCGTCACCAACGAGCGCGAGGATGCGCTGGTAGCATGGGCCGAGGAGTGCGACCTCAACCGCATCGAGCTGCGCGACCGTTCCGTCGGCATCGTGGTCGCGGGTGCGCTGTACGCCCACGTGCGCGAGGCCCTGCCCGAGGCGTCTATCCTCAAGCTGGGGGTCTCGTGGCCACTGCCCCCCGCAAAGCTGGCCGAGTTTGCCGCGCAAGTCGAGAAACTCTACGTGGTGGAGGAGGCCTGCACCTACTTCGAGACGCGCGTGCGTGCTCTGGGCATCGAAGTCAGCGAACCCCCTGCCGGACGGCTTTCGCGTTCGGGCGAGGTGACGAGCGCGCATATCCGTGCGGCGTTCGGTGTCGCGGCTCCCGCGCACCTCGAGCCTGCCGAGGGCCTGCCCCCGCGTCCGCCTGCGTTCTGCGCGGGCTGCCCACACCGTCTGGTGTTCTGCGAGCTGCGTCACCTCAAGGCCATCGTCATGGGCGACATCGGTTGCTACACCCTCGGCGCAGTGGCCCCCTACAGCGCCACCGACGCCGTCATCGACATGGGCGCGTCACTCTCCATGGCACATGGCATGGAATTGGCGGGCGCTTCCGAGCGTTCGAAGCGACCCGTGGTAGGGGTTATCGGTGATTCGACGTTCGCACATTCGGGTATCACGAGCCTGCTGGGCACCGTCTACAACGGTGGCACTGGTACGCTCTGCATCCTCGACAATCGCACCACGGCCATGACGGGCACACAAGGCAATCCTGTCAACGGTGTCACGTTGACGGAGCAGGCGGCGCGGGTCAGTCCGCTTGACGTGCCTGCCGGCAAGCAGCTCGACCTCGTCGCGCTGTGCCGTGCCATGGGCGTCGAAGACGTGCGTCTCGTGGACGCGCAGGACCTGAAGGCCGTGCGCGCGGCGCTCAAGGAGGCGACCAAGGCGACGGACCGCCTCTCGGTCATCGTGTTCAAGTCGCCGTGTCGCCTCGTTGATCGCACGCGCAAGCCCATGCCCACCATTCGTGACTGCCGGCGCTGTGGAACCTGCATTCGCATCGGCTGCCCAGCCCTGGGCAAGGACGAGACGAGCCATCCCGTCATCGATCCCACGCAGTGCATTGGCTGCGGCCAGTGTGCACAGTCCTGTCCGTTCGGTTGCATCATTGAGGAGGGCTAGCCATGCCGCACGACACTTCTGCAGTCGCCGACGTCACCGTTGCCGGCGAGCGCATCCAACTCGACCGCACCCTCACCATCCTGCTTGTGGGCGTGGGTGGCCAGGGAACGATCCTTGCGGGGAACATCTGCGCCATGTGTGCCGCCGAGGCGGGCCTCGACGTGAAGGTCTCCGAGATTCATGGCATGAGCCAGCGCGGCGGATCCGTATCCACCGTCATCCGGGTAGGCAACAAGGTAGAGTCCATGGTGTGCGATCCGGGCTGCGCTGACGTCGTGGTTGCCTTTGAGGCGGTCGAGGCGTTGCGTGCGCAGCACTTCCTGCGTGAGGGCGGCGCGATGTTCGTCAACGACGAGCAGATCGTGCCCGTCTCGGTGAGCATCGGCAACGCATCGATGCCGACGGACGCACGCGAGAAGCTCGAGGGCATCGGCGCGCGACTCATTCCTGCCGGTCAGATTGCCCGCGACGCGGGGAGTCCTCGCTCCACCAACGTGGTGCTCGTGGGGGCGATGTCTACGGCTCTGCCTTTCGCGCGTGAGGTGTGGGAGGACGCCATCGCCAAGCGCGTTCCCGCTCATACCGTTGAGGCGAACCTCGAGGCGTTCGCCCGCGGTCGTGCCGCAGTCGCGTAGTGACGCGACGCAAAGAGGAGCGTACGACCGTCCCCTCCGTGACAAAACGCCACGGAGGGGACGGTCCCTTTCGTGGCGTTTTTGCCCGTTTGTGTGCCAAATGTGGGTTATTTACCTGCGACGCAAGAAATCTAACACAATCTGACTTAGATTATGTATACAATCACACGGCAGGGGAATACTACTAATCGTAAAGAACCTACGTGCACTACGTAAGAGACGAAAGGAATTCGCATTATGGCAAAGATTCTTGGTATCGACCTTGGAACCACCAACTCGGCTATGGCAGTGCTCGAGGGCGGCGAGCCCACGATCATCGTCAACGCCGAAGGCGACCGCACCACTCCGTCCGTCGTCGGTTTCCGCTCTGACGGCGACCGCATCGTGGGCAAGGCCGCAAAGAACCAGGCGGTGACCAACCCCACCAACACCGTCTTCTCCATCAAGCGCTTCATGGGCCGTCGTTATGACGAGGTCAGCTCCGAGCTCAAGACCGTGCCTTACAAGGTCAAGTCTGGCACCGGTAGCCGCGCCGTCGTGGAGATCAGCGGCGAGGACTTCACCCCCGAGCAGATCAGCGCCATGATCCTCTCCAAGATGAA
>JAFWIE010000083.1 GCA_017533825.1 Atopobiaceae bacterium
TGCCGGCCGAGGTGATGGACGAGTTCTTCATGCGCTTCGAGGACGCCATGTCATACGAGACGGAGGTCAATTTGGCCGCCTGAGAATCTGATATTTCTTTGTCCACTATCTTGACAGGCCTCAGTGGTGGCCGCGCGCTTCGTCGCGCGCGACGACGCCGCGAGCTTCCAGGGCACGCTCCAAGGTCGGGGCGGTGGAAGACGCCCTCGACGAGCTCATCGACGCCATGCATACCGAGTACCAAGGGACCCGGGTGGTGCGTAGGGTCGCCTATGGCGTGCGGAACGCCGAGTCGTTCGGTGGAGCTTCTCGCAAGGAGGGCCACACCAACCTCACGGACCTCATCGGGATCACGAGGGGCATGCTGCCGCAGCCTTCCTACCAGAAGCAGCAGGAGGGGCTTGCGGCGGCGACCGAGGAGGCCGTGGTCTTCTCCGTGTGCGGGGATGCGACGACTGGTGCGAACGGCCTCTCGATGTGGTACCCCATATCGTCGTCGGCCAAGGAGGTCGCCGAATATGCCAAAGTGTCCCCGCTCGAGAAGTATGCGCAGCTTCTTGCGGCATTCTTTGCCGAAGACCCCGTGCCACTGAAGTTCTTGGACGAGGTGAAGGTGGGCAAGGACGGTGGCGTTACCATAACGGTGGACCCCGCCTGCGCCGATGCGTTCTGTGACCTCTATGTGGAGAACCGTCGTACCGATGGTACCTACGCCGATACCAACGTGGACATTGCAGACGACTGACTGGGACAACCTCTCGTTCACCTACACCCCTGCACTCGCGGTGGCCATCACGCTCGACGGGATGGTGCTCGACGCCAACGTGGTGGGATACGGATTGGGATACGAGACGTTCTCGTCTCCCATCGACGTAGACGGGAAGAGGACGAACCTGCGCACGACGTGGGTGGAGAACGAAGAAGAGGAAGATGGCGGCCACTACGAGCTGCTGGGCACGTGGGGCGGCATCGACGACCTCAACGGCCTCGCGGACCGCTCCATGGCCGACCTCGCGCCGGGGAGCACCGTGTCTGCAATCTCGCTGGAAAGCGAAGAATTGCGTGAGGACATCGTTGTTGGCAAGCAACCCAAGGTGTCGGAGACCCCGCTCGCGCCCGGCTCGTACGAGTTTCGCTTCGTGGCCATCGACCTTATGGGCAACGAGTATCCGTCGCAGGAGGTTGCCTACGAGGTGGCCGAGGACGGCACCACGACAGTTGTTTCTGTGGGTGGCGTGCCAACATCGTAGAATGGTGCCACGGCGTTTAAGCGAAAGGAGTCGCACGATGGATGATAAGAAGCAGCTGGAGATCCAGGAGGCTCTGCAAGGAGAGGCAAGCGAGCCCAAGCAGGAGGAGCGTTGCAAGCTGGCGAAGGATGAAGTGGATGGCGTGACGGGCGGTCGTCCCCCGTACACGTTCCGCCGCAGTAGGCGCAAGAAGTGGCCGTCACGCGTCCACTCGCTGCCGCCTAACGAGCTCTGCGAACAGGCCGTCCTTGGCTATGAGCTCGTCGTACGTGCCACTCTCTGCGATTCTTCCGTCATCGAGGACCAGTATCCTGTCGCAATGTCGGATGGTCGATAGCCGATGCGCCACCACGATGCGCGTGCAACCCATGGCGTCGAGCGCATCGGTTACCTGTCGCTGGGTCTGGTTGTCCAAGGCGCTGGTCGCCTCGTCGAAGATGAGCAGCCTAGGCCTGGGGGCTATGGCGCGCGCGATCATCAGTCGCTGTTTCTGACCGCCAGATATTCCGCCCTGTCCCTCGGAGATAAAGGTGTGCATGCCCATGGGGAGCACCCGGATGTCGTCGGCAATGCCGGCAGTCTCGGCGGCTTCCCACGCTTCTGCAACGGTGAGTTCGGGTGCCGTGATTGCGATGTTGTAATAGATGCTGCCTTGGAACAGCCCGTCGTGCTGCATGACCGTGCCGATTCGTCTCCTCAGTGAGGGGAGGTCCAGTCTGGCGATGTCCTTTCCGTCGATGTACACGGCCCCTTGGTCCGGTCTCTCGAAGCCGAGCAGCAGTCGGATGATCGTGGACTTGCCACAGCCGGACCTCCCGACGATGGCCGTGTATTCTCCCGCGCGTATGTTGAGTGTGAGGTCCTTGAGTACGAACGGCGTGTCCGGCCCATATCGGAACGACACATGCTCGAAGCCCACATCGCCGTGTATGTCGGTGACCACTTCCTTGTCGCCGGATGTCTCTGGAACCGCTTGGAGGAAGGGCTCAGCCATTTGCAGCATGGGCCGTATGCTCGCCGCCTGTGTCAGCTTGGCAGAGAGCGACGTAAACGTCCCCATGATCATGCCGTAGGCGGTGATAAAGGCGAAGTACGAAGACTGGTCGACGCCGCTTCTGACGGCCAGATAATACAGCACGATGTTGGAGACCAGCGTTATTCCCAGGCTTATCACGCTGCTCACCTTGATGAGCAAGGGCGGGTTGTAGGTGAGGTCAGCCTTCTGGGTATAGGTGTCGAGCCACCGCGCGAACATCCGTCGTTCTGCGCCGGCCAATCGAATCTTGCGGATGCCCGAGATGACGGCATATGAGATGCCCGATTCCTTTGCGTCCGCCTCCATGCGCCGCCTGCTGATGTTGATTCCTACCAGCGCTGTAATCACAGAGAAGGTCACCGTGATCAGTATGGCAAGCAAGGCGGGGACTACCAGTGCCGGTGCGAAGGCGAATATCTGGGTCACGTACAGAAGCGATGCGAGCGAAGAGATGCCTGCCGACGTTATGAGCGACAGGAGCAGGGTGCAGAGGCTGTTCACGGACAAGAACCTGCTCTTGAGCTCGCCCGGACTGTACTCCTTGAAGAAGTCCGCAGGCA
>JAFWIE010000131.1 GCA_017533825.1 Atopobiaceae bacterium
TGCCGCCCGAGACGGGCTTGCCGGCCAGCTTGATCCTGATGCCCTCGAGGCGCTTGGACTCGCCGGTCGTGCCGGATACGGCGCCGTTCTTCCTCCACGACTTCTCCCAGCCGTAGGTCTGGCGGTGCACGAGGTAGGCGACGGAGGCCTTCCTCGACTTGGAGGAGGGGCCCGAGAGCTTGAAGCGATAGGGGCCCGTGTAGTTCCAGCACTCGACCGTGAAGTAGTGGGTGCCCTTCGCGAGGGTCACCGACGACGAGAAGGAGCGTCCCTCGCTCGTCCCGACGGACTCGTACCACTTCAGGGAGCCGTTCGCGTCGCGGAAGTTCACCCAGCCGAACCGGAAGCCGAACGAGCCCGTCACCTTCACCTTGGTCTTCTTGGTGAGCCTGATGCGGTAGAAGTCCTCGTGCTCCGACGAGCTGATCTTTCCGGAATAGGTCTTGCCGAGCTTGGCGGCCTTCGCGGTGGAGCGCGAATTGTTCGCCTGGGCAGTGAGCCCGGCGTCGACACGACCGTCCTCCCCCTCCGTGGCGTCGGCGGGCTCGACCGGGGCCGCCTCGACGGCGGCCTCGTTGGCAGCCCCCTCGCCTGCTAGGTTGGGGACCTCCTCGACGGATCCGACCTCCGCGTCGCCTGCCTCGTCCTCAATCACCACGCCGTCTTCTGCGTCGCCCTCGAAGTCCTGCACCGGGGCACCCGCATCGGCCGGCTCGACTTCGATGAGGTCTTCGTCGGAAAGGCCGTCAACAAAGCCGTCGGAGTCATCGAGCGCGGCGTCGGTTGCACCATCGTCGAGGCCGTCATCACCGCCGAGGGCAATCGCCTCGTCCTGACCGCCGTCCGTCAGGGCAGTGGCCGGTTCGCCCCCCTCAACCGTCGCCACATCCCGGGCCTCGTCCGCCAACGCCGCAGCGGGAACGCCGCCGAGCGCGAGCATGACCGCGAGCAGGGCCGAGAGCACCGCGCGCCATGGAGCCGTCCTTCTCTTCCACGTGGCCATGTCTGTCTCCCTTCGTGAGCTTTCCGCCAAGTTTCAGCTTCGCTTTCAGTATACCGCAAACGTCGGCGGCATGGCACTCACTCGGTGGGCGGCGTAGCACGTAATCGGTAGCGGCATGACACGCATTCGGCAGGTGGCGTGGCACACCTCCCACGGCAACCAGTGGCAGTGCCCCGCGCACCCTCGGGGCACGGTCTGCGAAGACATACTTGACGTCGAGCAGGGGTCCCTGGCCAGAACATCCACCTCGCACACCGAGACATTTGAGCCACGCGACACAGGCAAACATCTTGTCGCGCGCGAAGGAGAACCGCAACCTCTCAAAAGCATGGCGCACACGCTCAGGAAAGTGTGTCACAATCTGAAGGCAAGCGTAAAGCTCGTGAAAGGAGCAGACGATGGTTGCAGGTAGGAGACGGCCGTCCGTGGCACTGACCCTTTTGTCCAGCATGCTCGCGGTGATGCTCGCGCTCGGAGGCGTGCCAGCAATGGCGATGGAGGCGACGAATGAGGGGGCTATGCTCGAGGTCGACGGGAATGAAGCGGGGCCCGTCGGGCTCGGTGACGAAGCGGGGCCCGTCGGGCTCGGGGACGAAGCGGAGCTTGACGACTCGATTACGGTTGACGACATGGTGTCGCCAGACGAGGGGCAGGAACTCGAGAACGCTGACGAGGCGCTGATCGAGGAGCAGGCTGCCGAAGGCGCCCCCGAGGAGACTGATCCCATAGAGGCGGAGGTCATCTCCAACGAGGTGTCCGCCGCAATCGAGGAGGCACCGGTCGAGCCGACTGACGGCGGGGCTGCGGCCACCGGCGCGGGGGCGACCACGGGCGGCACGGGCCTCTCCGCACAATCCGAGGGCCTCGAGGCGCAGGCCTCGAGGAAGAAGGCCTCCATCGCCTACCTCGTGCACCGCCAGACCTACGGCTGGGAGAAGTCGTGGAGGAAGAACGGCGCCGTATCCGGCACGACCGGCGAGTCCAAGCGCCTCGAGGGCATCAGGATCAAGCTGGCCGGCAAGCCCGTCTCGGGCGGCA
>JAFWIE010000132.1 GCA_017533825.1 Atopobiaceae bacterium
AGTGATCAACACAAAGAACGCGCTGCCCATACTCGCGGACATCCTCTGCATGGTGGACGAGGAGCGCAAGACCATCACCATGACGGGCTCCGACTCCGAGGCGTGGCTGACGTATCAGGTGCAACTCGAGGAGTGCGAGGGTGGCGGGCCGTTCTGCATCGGTGCCGACCTGTTGCGCGACGCGCTGGCCGAACTCTCCGAACAGCCCCTCACCATCCTTGCCACCACCGAGAGCGACAACCGCTTTACGCTCCAGCACGAGAGCGGCACGACGGTGCTGCCCCTGGAACTCAGCGACGAGTACCCCACACCCCGACACATCGACAGCACCGTCAACGAGTGGACGCTGGAGAGCGGTATGCTGAAGCGCGTGCTGAAACGCTCGATGTTCGCAACCGCCAACGACGACCTGCGCCCGGTGATGAACGGCGTATATTTCGACATGTGCGAGGACGGTGTGCTGAACGTCGTAGCCTCCAACGGTCATGTGCTCATCCGCAATGCCGAGGACACTGACACCGACAACCTGCCCGACTCGTTCATCATGACGAAGAAAGCCGCCAACCTGCTGCCCACGCTGATGGACGGCGACGACGAGGTGGTGATGGCCTTCGACGACCGTGCCGTGCGGGTGGAGCAGGGGCTGATGTCGTTCACGTTCCTCATGGTCGAGGGCAAGTACCCCAACTATATGAGCGTGATTCCGCAGGATGCGCCCTACTCGCTGACCGCCGACCGCCCGGCACTGCTGAAAGCCCTGCGCAACGTGGCGCACTTCACCAACGACAGCAGCCGACTGGTGAAGCTCACCATGCTCGGCAACCAGACGATGGAACTGCGGGGCGAGGACTTCGACTTCTCGACCGAGGCCACCGACCGCATCAGCATCGACTACCCCGCCGGGCGCGACATGACGCTGGGCGTGAAGGCCGACAGCATCATCGACGAACTCTCGCGCATCATCGAGCCGAAGGTGACGATCCACTTCACCGACCCCAGCCGTGCCGTCACCTTCGCCCCCATCGACCCGCTCTATCAGGGCGAGGAAATCACCATGCTGCTCATGCCGATGCTGGTGGGTGAAGATTGAACGAATGACAACGAATTATCAAAATCAAGGAACTATGAACGAGAAAACATTTACACAAGCTCAGGACGAGTACATGGAGTTCTGGCAGAATGAAAGCGAACAGACGCAGGTAGCTGCACGGATGGCTTACCGTGCTGGCGTGGTATGGCTGGTGAAGCAGCTTATGAACAAGCCTTTCGACGAATTGGCAAAGGCCATAGTAAGCATCAACCGCGAACTGACAATCACAGGGCAATGACAGCAAGAGAGTTTCAACACCAACTACAGCCGGGCATTGACATCGACGAAATGAGCATTGGGCAGGGCAAGTTCTTCTCAGCTTACGGCCACACGCCGACCATGCTCATCTACTTCACCAAGACTGGCGAGGCATACGCCACCGAGCGCGACCGAACACGTCAATATGCGGACATGCATGAAGAGCTATTCACGGCTAAGTACGACCGCGACGACCGCTACGACCTGGGCAAGCCGCTGCCAGCGGCCGAACATCAGCGAAAGCAGGAACCACGACAACTAACACTCTGGTAACACATGGAAAGAAAAGGATGTATATACAGCGAGCCGCACAACCACGGACGACGTTCAGGCGGCTCACAGGACGGCAACCGCAGCAGCCTGCGCCGTGTGCGCGGTGCTGGTGCGCAGCTCGTCTATGGCTACCGATGGGTGGCCGAGATAAGTATTCACGGCAAACTCTACCGCCACCGCTCCTACGACTACAGCAACGTCGTGAGCTGGCTGGAAGAGATGAGAGAGAAATACCGCAACCTTCCGTACTTTTCTACTGAAGAGAAACGTCAGCAGGCTGTGGAGGCAGGTAAACAATTAGCAAAGAAATACGGATGGAACATAACCTCGCAGGCGAGCACATCGCCACAAAGACCGTAGTACGCAAGAGTATCTACATGGACCGCTCGAAGAAGTATGACCGCAACGGCAAACGATACGTACACAATCGCTACCGCGCCGACGTGCGCATACTGGGACCCGATGGAGGCGGGCGCATCCGTGCCCGCTTCTCTGATTATAATCAGGCACTGAAATGGTTGGAGGGTTATTAGGATGGAACTATACATACCACAAGAGCGAGCCGTGCGCAACGCACAGACGGGGCAATTCCTGCCAGGTTCGACACCCCATAACAAGGGCAAGCACTGGAGCGACTACATGGGCAAGCGGGCGCAGAAGCGAGCCGCACGAGGCTGGCAGAACATCGCAGACCACCGAGGGCCTGGCAACACAGGGCGGCTGGGCGAGCAGAGTCAGACGCAGGTGGTCGCCGTGGGCTACCGAGGCAATTGGCTCGTGTTCCCCTCATGCACCAAAGCCGCCGAATGGGTAGGTTCCACGGCCAGCAATATCAGCCGCTGCTGCCGGTGGAACCGTGACCAGCATCACGGCAAATCCGATTTCAAGGTATGCCGTGTTCGCTTCTATTATGAGAACGACAACCAATGGACTACAAAGATAGAGCGGTAGCCAATCCTTCATTTTCAACTTAACATTATGACAGACATAACACAAGAATCCCTACAAAAGAAGCAAGAGGCCATCGACCTGCTGACGCGACGCTACCGCGGACTGGAGCTGCGCACGGAGGACATCGACCTGCGACTGCGGCTCTATTTTGAAGACCTGCTGGAGCACTCGTCGGCCAAGGAGGACGACGACAACGACTGGCACGGCATCTACGAACTGCTGGGTGCCGCCAAGTTCCTCAGGATGCTCGACACCTATAATTTCAACACGCGGAAGGTGCAGACCGTCATCCGACTGCGCGAGGGCGAGTGGGTGCCCGTCGGCAAGGCATGGAAGCATCTGAGCGGTGGGCTGCGTTGCCCCGGCATGGGTGGCGGTCAGGTCTATCGCTGGGAGCCTTTCCAGGTGTTCATCCTCGCCAGCATCTACGGCTTTTATACGTGGATCAACACGCAGGTGGAGAGCGGCACGAAGTCCGAACTGCTGCGCACCGAGCGGGAGCGCGACGGCTGGATATGGGA
>JAFWIE010000133.1 GCA_017533825.1 Atopobiaceae bacterium
CGCAAAGTCCTTCCACATCGTCGCGCCCGCCTATGCACGCGCCGCAGCCGACATCAACGTCAGCCCGTCCGGTGCCGCGCTTCAGGCCGCTATCACCACCTACGACACCAACATCGTCGAGGGCGTCCGCGAGTCCATGGGTGTCCTGAACCTGCTTGGCCGCGAGGTCATCGAGGGCAACACCCTCACCTTCTTCACCGAGGGCGCTATGGAGGGCACCATCGCCAACTCCATCTCCGAGGGTACCGCCAAGTCCAAGGTTCACTTCGCCGACCCGACCCCGACCACCGTCACCCTTGAGAAGGTCGCCGCCTACATCAAGGAATCTGACGAGCTGATTGATGACTACGGCTTCCTCGCCTCCGCAATCGACGGTCGACTCGTGTACGAGCTGAACCTGAAGCGCCAGGGCAAGGTCATCGCCAACCTGCTCGCCACCTCCGGCATCCAGACCATCGGTGCCACCACCGCCGTGACCCGCACGGCTGTCAAGATTGCCGACGAGATCGCCAACGCAATCGCCGATGTCATGACCCAGTCTGGCCGTCCCGCCAACGCCATCGTCATGACCCCCGACATCTGGAAGATTCTGCGCATCGGCAAGAACCAGACCAACGACTACTACGGCGGCGGCTACTTCGAGGCCCTGCACTCGGAGAACATCTGGAACCTGCCCATCGTGCTGTCCAACCAGCTCACCGCAAACCACGTCGTTGTCGGCGCGTTCGACACCTGCGCGACCCTCGTCACCAAGGCCGAGGGCGTCACCGTCGAGGCCGTGAACACGGATCAGGATGACTTCATCAAGAACCTCATGACCATCCGTGCCGAGGTTCGCGAGAAGCTGGCCGTGCGCCGTCCCGCTGGCTTCGTCAACATCACCGTGGCGGCTTCGTAATGCTGCGCACGTACAAGTGGCGCGGCGTCTTTTGGAGCTTCGAGGACGGACACGCGCCCGAGGGTGCCGTGCTCGTCGAGGCCGTAGCTCCCGTCACTCCCGAGACGCGCGATAAGGCTCCCGCCAAGCGCGCGCCGCGTCCCAAGAAGCCGAAGGCCGAGGAAAAGGCAGCGGAATAAGAAAGGTGGTAGTCATGGCTCTGTTCGATGACGTGAAGGTAGCTGTCAGGGTGAGCCATGACGCCACCGACTCCGAGGTCGAAGGCCTCATCACCGCCGCCATGTTCGATATGGCGAACAAGGGCGTGTCCGTCACGTGGCTTGGCACCGACCCCATGGAACCGACGTTCTCCTTCGATGACATCGACGAGGAAGCGCTGCCAGTCATGGCGAAGCGGGCCATCGTCACCTACGCGAAGGCGAACTACGGCTACGACAACGACGAGGCGGAGCGCTTCGAGAAGTCCTACGACTCCATCGTCTGCTCGCTTCTCAACAGTCGCTTCAACGCCGTGTATGAGACGGAGGGCTGATGCGTTGGAACTCCGTAATCCTGCTCCGTGACATCGAGGCCAACATGACCGTCGACGAGGACGGCTGCGAGGTCGAGGGCGAGCCCGTCGACACGCAGGTCTTCTGCAACGTCCGCACGGTCGGCTTCGAGACGTGGGCGACGGCGGCGCAGCTCGGGCTAAAGCCTGAGCTTCAGGTCGAGGTTCGCACGGTGGACTACGCTGGCCAGTCTCAGGCGGTCTTCAATGGCCGCGAGTACGACCTAAGCTACTCCACGACGCGCGGTGACAACACCATCCTCACCTACGCCACCCACGCTAGGAACGACAATGGCTAGGAACATCTGGGTCGAGGAAGACGAGTTCGCTTCCGCGCTGTCAGACATCCTCGACGGCATAGTCGACAGCGCGGACGATGCCGTGTTCGACCTCGTCCATGACGCGCTCGTGGAGGGTCGCAACGAGTGGCGCAAGAACGCCAAGGCCTTCGACTGGAAGTACGGCAAGTCCGTCACCTACCGCACGCTGCGGCAGAAGCACGGCGTAGAGGGCCACATCTTCTCGCGGAAGCCTGGTCTTCCGCACCTCCTTGAGAAGGGCCACGCGAAGATAGGCGGCGGCAGGACGAGGGCGTTTGAGCACGTCAAGCCCGCCGCCAACTACGCCTTCAAGTTCGCCCGCGACCATCTGGGCGAGTACATAGCGAGGGGGCTGCGATGAGCGCAAAGTCAGTCGTTTACGCGGCGCTCCTCGCGACCGGAATCCCTGGTCGGCAGGACGCCTACCCAGTGGGCAAGGCACCGACGCCGCCCTTCTTCGTCTACAAGGTCGAGTCTATGGGCGGATTCGTCGCTGACGGAACCGTGTACGCGAGCCTGCCGAGGTTCCACGTGGAGCTTTTTGAGAAGGCTTCCAACGAGGACGTCGAGAAGCTTGTCAGAGACGCAATCCTCTCGCTTGGATGCGTCCCCGACGAGACGGGCGGATGGTCTGAGTCCGAGGTCTGCCACATCGAGCAGTACGACTTCACCTACCACTACAAAGAAGAATAGGAGGCCATCATGGCCGAGCTTTCCAAAGTCCAGTTTGGACTCTCTAGGGCGTATTACTCCGTCCTCACCAACGGCACCTATGGCACCCCCGTGGCTCTCCCTGGTGCCGTGAGCCTCACCCTCAATCGCGAGGGTTCCGAGCCTGAGAAGTTCTACGCTGACAACATCACTTACTTCGTGGCTCCCGCAGTCAACTCTGGCTACACTGGCACCCTCACCCTCGCCAAGGTTCCCGCCCAGTTCGGCGTGGACGTTCTCGGCGAGGTCGTGGATGACAACGGCATGCAGGTCGAGATCGCTGACGCCAACCCCAAGTCCTTCGCCCTGCTGTATCAGGTCGAGGGCGACGCAGACCAGAAGCGCTACGTCTTCTTCAACTGCACCGCGCAGCGCTCCACCCCCAGCGCCAACACCAAGTCCGACTCCACCACTCCGGACACCCAGGACCTTGAGTTCACGGCCATCGGCAAGGACTTCACGTTCGGCGGCGGGACCAAGAACATCGTCAAGGGCTCCGCATGCACCTCGGACACCGCCTTCGCTGGCTGGTACTCCGCCGTGCCTGTTCCTACCAAGGTTTAATGGGTAAGGCACGAACACTAACTGAATGAGACGGCCCCGTAGCGCATCCTGTCACTGCGCTGCGGGGCCTCTCGCATATCCAAACACAGACAGGAGTGTTTACCAATGCTTATCAAGTTCAAGAACGCCTCTGGCAAGGGAATTCACAACCCGCTCCGATGGGGCGAGGGCGATGACGTTCACGTCGCCGTCTGCTCGATGTACGCGCTCAAGCTCTACGAGCAGGCGTTCATGGAGGAACCCGCGTCCAAGCACCACTCGCTCATCAACGACGTGATGGACACTGGCGAGGACGGCGAGGGAACCTTCTCCGCGCTCGTCGGCATCGACTGGGACGCCGACATGCGAGCCACGTGGGCGATGCTGCGCTCCGCCGACGTTGCGGGGCTCAACAAGGGCGTCGACCCCATCCCCGACTACGCGGAACTCATCGAGTCTCACGCGGCTGACATCATCGACTTCTCCGACCTTCACGAGTGCGTGACCAAGGAGATTGATGCCACCTTTCGTACCCTCTCCGCCCGATTCGCTAAGGCAGCTAGGGAAGCAGCAAGGCAAGGACGAGAAGGAGAGTAGCGACGAGCCAGACCGCCTGCACTACACGAAGGTGTGGCTGTCAGCGCTCAGGATGGGCTACTCCCGACACGAGCTTTCCGTGATGCCATACGGGGAGATTATCTTCGACCTCGCCGCGATGAACGACGCGAGGCCGTCCAAACAGGAAGAAGAGACTGACGTGACCGTACGCAAGGCCACGCAGGAAGACATAAGAAGCATGCTTGGGTAGGTGATTCGCATGGCTGAGTATGCAGGCCTTGAGATTCGCATTGGCGGCAACACGACCAAGCTCACCAACGCGCTCAAGGCGTCCACCAAGAGTGCGGCGGAGCTGCAAAGCCGAATCAGGCAGGCGACGCAGGCCATGCAGTTCGACCCGAACAGCCTGCGCAACGTTGACACGCGCGTGAAGCTCACGAGCGACCGCATGCAGAGCTTGCAGTCGAAGGTACAGATTGCCCGCAAGGCAATGGATCAGCTCGGTGACTCCATCGTCAAGATTGGCGGCAGGGAGAAGTCCGTAAGGGAAGTTGTCGAGCAGACCGAGAACCTTTCGCTCGCTGCGAAGCAGGCTGACCAGAGGTTCGCTGGGCTGACCGACACGCTCGCGAAGATTTACGACGCATGGAACAAGATGGCGCGCAGCGAGGGCAAGGACTTCGCGCAGAAGGTGTGCGGCATCCAGCCTGACACCGCTCGCCAGCTCATGAGCACGACAACCTCGCTCAGTGCCTTCAAGACGCAGTTGGAGCAGATTAACACCGCTCGCAAGCAGGGCCTTGACGAAAGGCCAGTCATCAGCGACGAAGAGCTTGAGAAGCTGTACAAGTTCAAGGAACTCAACTTCCATGACATGTTCAAGCGCGGTTTGGACTTGGACGATGTCATAAAGGACGCGCGAGACCTCGGCATCGTCATCGAGGACTCCGCAATCTCGAACGTCCGTGAGCTACAGAAGTCGTTCAAGGACGCGCAGCAGGAGAAGAAGGCCTTTGATGACGCGCTGAAGTACGACCAGCTCGGCACCGACATCGAGCGCTTCAACGCCGAGATTGAGGGCATGTCGCAGACCATGCGCAAGCTCGATGACTCGCTCAACCCGACCGTCATGTCCGATGACTTCCAAGAGATTGAGGCCAAGGTTCGCACGCTCGACGCGGCCATCAAGAACGTCGACGATGACCTAGCACGTACGGGCGAGGCCATGAAGGTCGACCCGACGAACGTCACCGTCGCGGCGCGCCATTTCAGCGACCTGAACCAGAAGGTAGCGCTCTCGCAGGAGAAGACCGAGCTGCTTCAGCGCGAGATGGACATGCTCAACGCGAGCGGCGCTACCGAGGCCGCTAAGGGCCATCAAGACCTCTCGAAGTGGATTGAGGAATCCGCTGAGGCCGCTCGCGTCGCTAAGAAAGACCTCAACGAGCAGCGCGCGACGGTCATGAACCTCGAAGACGAGATTAAGAACCTTCAGCAGTACATCTCGAACATGAAGGGCGACACGACCCTCGCCGCCTACAGCGACCATGTCGCCAATTGGCAGAAGAAGACCCAACAGCTCAACGTCGAGATGACGAAGCTCAAGGAGGCTCAGGATAAGGTCAACGAGGCCCAGAAGAAGCTCGGCGATGCACAGGCCAAGTTCGACGATGCCAAGGCGAAGGCTGATGGATACAAGGCGAAGCTCGATGAGCTAGAGAAGGAGCTTGGGGAACTCAGCAACGCCCTTGAAAACGTCTCGTCTGGTGACGAGGCAATGGAGCTGGTTCAGCAGCTCAACATCGTCCAGAACGAGATTGACCAGCTCAAGGTCACCTACGAATCCGCGCAGGGTGCCGTAAAGGACTTCAACAAAGACATCGTGGCCCCTGAGAAGGAGATGCGACGCGCCCAAGGTGCCTATGACACCCAGCGCGACAAGGTCGAAAGGCTCAAGGACTCCATCAAGGAGCTTGAGAAGACCAGTGAGGTCAGGATTTTCCGCAGCCCAGATGACGAGATTGAGAAGGCGCAGGGAAAGCTCAAGGAGCTTGGCGTAGACCTCGACAAGGCCAAGGCCAAGGAGAACGAGCTAGAGGCGGCGTACGACTCCGCCAAGACCGAGAACGAGCTTGCCAAGACCGCGAGCGCGGCGCAGAAGGTGGCTGGCGAGACCGAGAAGGCAAAGATTGAGCTGAAAGAGGCGTCCGAGGCGCTGAAGCCCAGCGCGGGCAGCATCCTCAACCCGTCAACCATCAAGACCATCGGCATGACGCTCTCCGCGACGGTTACGCCGCTCGTCACGGCGCTCGGCTACAAGATGGTCGATGCAAGCTCAACCATCGACTCCGCGTACCGCGACATGCGCAAGACCGTCGAGGGTACCGAGGAACAGTTCGAGGCGCTTCGCAAGAGCGCAATCGACTTCTCGCGCACGCACGTCACGAGCGCCGACCAGATTCTTGAGATTCAGGCAATCGGCGGCGAGCTTGGTGTCGCTACGGAAGACCTCGAAGCCTTTGCGACCGCCATCTCAAACATCGACGTAGCGACCAACCTTGACACTGAGTCTGCGGCTACGGTGCTCGGACACCTCAGCAACATCCTCCACCTCACGGCTGAGGACTACGAAGGCTTCTCCGACGCGCTCGTCCGACTGGGCAACAACGGCGCTTCGACCGAGACCGAGATTGCCAACATCGCCGAGCGCATCGGCTCGATGGGCGCAATCGTCGGCATGTCCGCGTCGGACGTTTTGGCATGGTCGAGCACCATCGCCAGTACCGGACAGAGAGCCGAGGCGGCAGGCACCGCAATCAGCAAGACCATGTCCTTCTTCGAGACGGCTGTGGCATCAGCTGGCGGCAACATTGACGCCACGTTCGAGAGCGTCAACGCTGCGGTCGACGAGAGCGGTGACAAGCTGACCGTGTTCGCGAACATGATGGGCATGAGCGCCGACGAGTTCAGCGAGGCTTGGGAGACCGATTCGGAGGCCGTGTTCGGCGAACTCAGCGCGAACATGGAGGCCGCTAAGAACTCCTTGCAAGGCATCGCGGATGTCGCCCACATGTCAGCCGACGATTTCGTGCAGGCATGGGAGAACGACCCGACCAAGGTCATGCAGGCGTTCATCCAAGGCCTGAACGACATCGAGGCCGCTGGCGGCTCCGCTGACGCGGTGCTCCAGGGCTTCAAGATCACGTCCGTGCGCCAGAAGCAGGCCATCGAGGGGCTGATGCAGACCATCGACGGCCTCGATGACAACCTCCGCATGTCCGAAGACGCTTGGAAGGGCATCTCAGACCAGTGGGGCGAGGCTGGCGACGCAGCGAACGAGGCCGCTAAGAAGGCCGAGGGCTTCTCTGGCCAGCTTCAGATTATGAAGAACATCGGCCAGAACGCGCTCGCCGAGCTTGGCGAGGGCGCTGCCCCTTGGATTAAGTCTCTCTCTGGTGCCATCCAGACCGCTTCCGAATGGTTCTCGTCACTCAGCGTCGAGCAGAAGAAGTGGATCGTGGCCGCTGGCGGCATGGCCGCCGCGATTGGCCCGCTGCTCTCCATCGGCGCTACCGCGATGACCTCGTATGACGAGTTCGGCGAGTGGGTCAACAAAACCGTCACTGGTTTGGAGCTTGTCAAACGCGCCGCTGCGAGCGGTGATGAGACAATCGAATCTCTCGGCGATGAAACCATGACCATGATGTCAAAGGTCAAGCTGGTAGCTGGCAGCTTCGGCATGTCAATCGTCAAGGGCCTCGCGCTCGGTCTCGTCGTTGGCGGCATCGCGCTC
This sequence comes from Atopobiaceae bacterium, assembly GCA_017533825.1. GTDB lineage: Bacteria > Actinomycetota > Coriobacteriia > Coriobacteriales > Atopobiaceae > RUG440. The sequence goes on from JAFWIE010000133.1 coordinate 7,374, forward strand.
ATCGTGAGCAAGCTCGTCGATCTGTACAGGACGTACAGAGACCACGAGAGGGCCACCAAGGGTCTGTCAGACGCCCTCCTGAATGTCGGCAGCGTGTCCGAGTTCACGGCGAGCGACATCGAGCTGGTGGGCAGCTCGCTCCGTGAGCTTGCGTCCGACTCCGAGGACTACGAGAGCAGGCTTGCCGACCTCGCGAACACCATCGAGGACAGCAACCGTCAATACGGCGCGTTCGCTGGTCAGATGGACTACTACGGCAGCGTCATCGAGGAACTTGGCGGCAAGACTGGTCTGACTGGTGACGAGGCTTACAAGCTGGAAGCGGCTCTCATGGCCGTGAACGATGCTTGCGGAACCACGTACGGGCTTGACGAGTACAACAACATCATCGACACCACCACTGGGAAGATTCTAGAGCAGAACGACGTTATCCTCGCCAACATCGACGCGCGCAAGCAGCAGGCGCTCATCGACTACTACAGCGATGACTATGCGCAGGCCGTGAGCGAGTGGGCCGCTGCGCAGGACAAGCTGAACGAGGCTCAGGAGAAGTACAACACGCTGACGCAGGATGACGGCAGGAAGAAGTACTTCGAGCATGCGCGAAGCGTCTACGGCAGCAACTTCGACGAGAGCAAGATAGCTGCGGCGTACGAGAAGGAAGTCAGTGACGCCGAGAAGGCCATGAGCAACTACCGCTCCGAGATGAGCAGGGCTGGCGATGCCATGACCAAGCTCGACTACAAGATTGCCGACGCGAACCGCGAGCTGAACAAGAACAAGGACGTTCTTGAGCAGGCAGCGAAGGCGCAGGAAGAGTTCGACAAACGCAACGACACGGTAGCGGCTGACGTTACCGGAAACATGAACCGACTCTCCAAGGCGGTCGACGAGATTGGCGGCACGAACGGCGGCTTCAACGCGATGGCGGAGGGGCTGAAGGCGGTACACGCGAACGCCGACGAGCTGAACAAGGTCGACATGAACCGTCTCGCGGCGGCGTTCTCCGACGCTGGCGGCTCCATGGAGCAGGTAATCTCCGCGCTTGAGGACGGCGGCGTCCAGATGTGGACGTGGAACAGCGCCCTTGAGCAGGTTCCCGAGGCTGCGGAGCGCATGTCGACGCTCACGGCATCGGCCTTCCAGTCGATGTACGAGCAGGCTGGCGAAGACCTCGAAGCGACCATGACGCTCATCGCTGGTCTTGACGAGGTGAAGGTCGGTGACAAGACCTTCTACATCGGCGACAACGGCTCAATCTTCGACACCGAGGGCAAGATTTACGACATCAGGAATGACCTCGCCGAGATTCCGTCCGAGGTCATCACGCAGTACTACGTTGACGACTCCGACGCGGCTCAGGCGGCGCTCGACACCAAGGCGCAGCTTGAGGCCCTTGGAGACGAGGCACCGACCCCGACCGTGGAGCTGAACGACAAGGCTTCCGAGGATACCAAGACGCTTCAGGGTGACCTCAACAAGCTCGATGCCACAAAGGCCTTCCCGACAGCGAACCTCGATGACTACGCATCGGCGAAGCTCGACAGCATCCAGCGCAAGATGTGGAGCATCGACGGCATGCGTGCCACTGCGACGGTCACGACTGTTGAGAAGACCACCAAGC
>JAFWIE010000134.1 GCA_017533825.1 Atopobiaceae bacterium
AGCGTCAGCAGGCCGAACTTCACCGCTGCGTGGATGTAGTCGCCTGCCGGTCCCGAACCGATGCCCATCTTCTGCCTTATCCGCTCACGCAGAGCCGAGAAGCTGACATTGCGGTCGGTCTTGATCACACTGATAGCGTTCTTCACCAGTTGCGGGTCGTCGAGGTCGGCATTGACCTTTGCAGGCTTGATGTTGCCCGTCTCGTCGATGAGGCTGTCGGGCTTCTCCACCTCTTCGGGTATGCCCCAGCCGCTGTCCTTGGCGCGGAACTGGTAGTACCACTTGTCCACGTCCTTGCCGCGCGCCTTCTCCTGATTCACGCAGAAGTAGATGGCAGGCATCTTCGTGTTCACCTCGTTCGGCTTCAGGTCGCACTGCTTGATCTTGACGACCGAGAAGATTTCCGCCACCTTGCGTTGCGCAATGGAGCCGAGCGTGCCGACGAGCTTCGAGACCATCGGGTTCTCGTGCAGGACCATCCAAAGGCTCGTGTCGTAATGCGTCGCCAGCATCATGCTCTTGCGGATGATGGGCTGGCACTCCACTTGGTCGTTGTAGTCCTTCACGAGGTCCAGCATACCATCGAGGAAGATGTCGGTCGGTTTGACCATGTAGATGGCTTTGAGTATCTTGCGCCAACGGTCAATCTCGCTCTCGGTGTCGCGCAGCCGGAGCACGATGAAGTTGTTGTGCGCGACCTTGTAGTCGAGTCCGGCCATGACGCAGACGCGGTTCTTCAGCGCGATGGTGTCGTCCTTGCCCTGCTCGGTGTCCACATAGAGCACGATGGGTTCGGGACGCTCGGCCTTGAGCGCGTACTGCGTCTTGCCGTACTCGCCGCACAGGATAGCCGCCATGAGCATGGTCATCAGACCCGTCTTGCCGTTGCCCGGCTTGCCGCTGATGATGTGGAGGTCGCCGACGTTGGCGAACTTCACATCACCGCGTTGCAGCGTGTACCGTGGCGGCGTGTAGGGCTCCGTGAAGTCGAGGAAGTCCGCATCGACCTCTGCGCTGAACCAGTCGTCGCCTTTGAGGAAGTCGGGCGCGTCTTCCGGCAGCGGCACGACCTTATGCTCCTGCTCCGCTATCGGGTTGTTGTATGTCTTGTTGTCATCTTGCATGATTAGAACTCGTGACTTGCTACAATTCCGAACTGATCCGAGATGGTGCGCAATACCTCACAAAGATGCTCGACGCATTTGATGAGTGCCTCCTTCTCCAAACTTTGCAGCCATTCCTTGCGTGTCTCTGGCTGGCAGTCCTCCACACATGTCGGCTGTCGCTTCTCCTCACCCGGAAAGGTGTCGAAGATGTAGATGCCTGATAGGTGGCGGCGTTTCAATTCATTTGCTTCCATAGTTGCTGTGATTTTGTGGGTTAATACTTAGAACGGCAGGTCGCTTGTTTTTCCTTCTTCTGGTTTTGGTTCCGGCTCTGCGGGCACTTGCGTGCCTTCTGCGGGCTTTTCTTCTTTGGGTTGCTCCGTTGCACCGCCTGCTGCCGTTTGTGCGCTCTCGGTCGAGATATTGCGGTTCGCAAGGTCGAAACTGCGCAAGGTGATCTGCTGGAAGCAGTAGTCTTTGCCCGTCTTCTCGCTTGTGCCTTCTTTGACCTTGAACTCTATCTGCGCC